>JBEKRE010000014.1:0-86840 GCA_049519055.1 Candidatus Sulfotelmatobacter sp.
CGTCCCCACTTTGTTTTCTTACCTTTATCGGAAACCCGCGTCTTTAGTGGCTTTCCTCAGGTTCAATCGATTCGCCGGCGTCGCCCGTTTCAACCTTCCAACCATCAGGTACCACATACTGTCGATTTTGGGTGAGGAAAGACGACCCCCTAAGTTATTGATTTTGCGTGGCTGAGGGATCGGAAAACTGGAGACCGTTTTGGAACGGGGGCGCCAGGCCTCTGTCAGCGGCCGGACAGCCGAATCACTTACGTACTTACGCACGGTGCGGGTATACTGCGGAGTCAACGAGGAAGAGAGCTAATGGCGACCAAGAAGAGAGGTCGTAGTTTAAGTAAGCACGCGGCTGGCACGCATCGCGCAGGAGGCGGCGCGGGAGAGAAGCCCATCGCACTGACCCTTAAGGTTGACAGCGTCACATACGTTCGCCTGAGCACGCTCCGGGCGACCCAGAGGCGGACGAACCAAGACATTCTCCGGCAGGCCTTAGAAGAATACCTTGACCGGGCGGGAGCTTAGAAGCACAAGCAGCGGAGGTTTTAGATGGCGACTCGCCGCCAGGGTTCTACCATCTGCGACGACCTGCTCCGTCCCGGACGGCTTTGGTCGAGGCAGGATGTTTTCACGAAGATCTCCGGTCCCGAAAGCGCCTGGCGTCAACGTCTGTCAGAGTGGATGGAGGAGAACGCTAGAGTGGTCTGGAAAGTTTGCGAAGAAACGCACTTGCCCCAATTTTCATCACAGCCCTCCGGATTCACCGAATGTTCGGTAGGAAGCCTCATATGGAAATTAGAAACTTCAGACTTGGCCATCATCTCGTCGCATTCTCGATGTGATGGGGCAGAGTGAAAGATTTAAGAAACTGCGTTTGGCGAAAACGCCAGAGGAAGATGCGGAAGTCGGCGAGGTAGTTCGACAAACGGCTGGTTTCGTTCTTGATCTCAGACGAGTGTTTGACGAGCAATTCACGGCCTTTGAAGCTGGTTCACCGAACATAAAGCGGCACACTAAAGAACCGCTTCGTCCGCACTTTATCGGGATTTCCGATTCGCTAATCACGTCCGTTCCCCTTAGGAATGATGGTGGTGATCTAGTCGGAATTGTGACCGTTTATTCCGCACTGTCCGCCGCTGCGGTCGTCATGCTCACATCTCTGGCCAGCAAACACCCGCTTCGAGGTGGTATTGATGTGGGATTCGCGGTGGAAATGGGGCCACAGGAGGTCTATGGTACCGCGCTGGCGCGCGCCTACGAGCTGGAATCCAAAGAGGCGCAATATCCCCGCATTCTGATTGGCGATGAGCTGTGGCGCTATTTTAATGCAGCAATTGCGCATTTTGAAAAGCAGGATACGCCAGTCGCGCGTTCGATCACCGTCATTACCAAGAAAATGCTGGAGCTTGTGGCGACGGATGGGGACGGAAAGCGAATCCTGGACTACCTCGGCCAGACGATACTAGATAATGCGGGCCCCGGAGGGAGGCACCGCGACTATATGGTGAAGCCAGCCTACGATTTTGTTCTGGCCGAGCAAAAGCGCATCAAAACGACCGGGGATGCGAAACTGATTGCGCGATATGACTTGTTTCGAGCTTATTTCGAATCTCGCCTGCGACTGTGGGGCATCGAAGTTCAAAAGGATTAGCCGATCCGTTTTCTTCGGAAGCTCTGCTGTTTTTGCTTGGGAAATATGGACTCTACGTGTTGGGCATTGGATAGTTTCGTTCGGAAGTTTGCGAAGAGCGGCCGGCTCTAAATCGGGATGGGAGCGTGTAGAACAACCGGAAAAGCGCGATTATTTAGTCTTTTTTCGGCCTTTGAGCGCCAATACTTTAATAATCCTCTACTGGACAACCTCGTTTCCGTTTTCGTCCAGCCCCATCTTCAACCACGCCTCACGCTGTACTTCGTCTAAGCGGTCTTCAGCTTCCTTAATCCAGTGACGGTACGTCTTGCGGATTTCCTTGGACGACGTGCCCACCATGTCCGCCACATCGTCAACATGCACACCAGCCGAAAGCCACTCAGTGATTCTGAAATGCCTAAAGCCATGCGGAGTGGTCTTGACTGCCGCATCTTTTATGACTTTGTTGACCCGCTCACGCCATTGCGGATATGTGCCGGCGAATGCAGGTTCGCCCAGAGCCTCAAGCTGCTTCGCTAATGACTCGCTGATGCGCACCCGGTAGCGTTCGTTGGTCTTGGTGCGATTGCCACGAATGACCCTGCCCTGAATCACCGGACCACGCTCCGGCTTCGACAGCCTGTATTTCTCGGCGTCCTCCTGTGACATCCCGAACTTTATAGCATCGACCAGCGCCATCGCTGTCTCACGCATCAACTGGCACAGGAGCCGGACTTGTCCCGTGGCGGTCGCCAGAATCTTCTCGACCTGCTTCTTGGTTGGCGGCTTAACCTCCGCCTTATCGTAGCGGATGCGAAACTGTGGATTCGTCTTGGGGTTCGGGATTGGAGACTTCTCGATGTAGCCCATCCCCGCCGCCCACGAAAAGAAACCACTAATCACAGACCAGTGGACACTCAAGCTGCTGCTGTCCCCGCTACGGAACGGCAGCGTCAAACGCCATTTGATGACCTTGTCGGTGGAGAGAGCGGTTAGGAGCAGAATGTTGTTTTTCTCGCACCACTTCACGAGCTTGCCGCCCATCAGTTTCGCCTTGGTATTGTCGAAGTCGTTCTGTTCACGGAATTCGTACCACTCCTGAAGTGCTGCTTCGACGGTCGTGCCTTTGGGCACTACTTTGCCCTCGGCGAAGACCTTCAGGCGCCTCTCCAAGTCCTTGACTTTGGACTGCGCTTCAGACCAGCTACGGGTCTCCAAAGACCATTTGTTCTGGTAGGTGAGCTTCTTGCCCTCGAATACGCCGGGCGCCCCCTTCCAGACGAATTGAACATGCAACGGGCAGCCGCACCGGGGGTCGTAGCGGTTGGCGCTCTCGCAAACGTCCGTGTTGTGACGCCTCCAAACGGTGAATGTCATGAGGTCTCCTCCCCTTCCGAATATGGGTTCTGGGGAAACCCCCCACGGGGGAGTTAGGACAATCGTAGGGACAGTTCGGAGGCGAAGTCAAGATTACTCAGGTTTTATGCGGGAAAAGAATGGCTCCTCAGGTAGGACTCGAACCTACAACCCTTCGGTTAACAGCCGAATGCTCTGCCATTGAGCTACTGAGGAGTGTGGTGAAGCGTGCGCGGAGCGCGCGCTTGCTGAACGTTTTTATCATAACATTTCGCGGGACGGGTGAAAACAGTGGTGTGGTTTTTTGGTAGGCTATCGGGTTGCGAGGTGAGTGATGAGTGCAGTGGGTTTGATGATTGCTTCGGTGTTTCTTTTGGCGGGAGCGGCGTTTGCCGGAAATGACGTGAAGTCTTCCGCGCCCGCGCAGATGCCCCAGGCGGAGAAGCGTCCGCTCGAAGAGACGTTGCATGGAGTGAAGATCGTCGATAACTACCGGTGGCTCGAGGATGGGGCGAGTCCCGACACCCAGAAGTGGGTTGCGGAAGAGATGTCGTACACCCGCTCTCTGCTTGATCCGCTGCCGGGGCGGGATGCGATTCACAAGCGGCTGACGGAACTGCTGAGCATCGGCAGCATCAGCTCGCCGCAGATTGGCGGGAAATATTATTTCTACACGCGCCGCGAGGGCATGCAGAACCAGCCCATCGTCTATGTGCGCGAGAGCGTCGACGGAAAAGATCGCGTGCTGCTGGATGTGAATCAGCTCGCTGCGGACGGCACCATCGCGCTCGATTGGTACCGGCCTTCGGAGAACGGAAAGTATCTGGTGTATGGCACCTCGCCGAGCGGCTCGGAGATGAGCACGCTACACATCATCGAAACCAAAACCGGCGGCGCCCTATCCGACACGATCGAGCGTACGCGCGCGTGCAGCATTGCCTGGATGCCCGACAACTCTGGATTTTATTACACCCGTTATCCGAAAAAAGGCGACGTTCCCGAAGGCCAGGAGATGTACAACCGGCGCGTGTTCTATCACGAACTGGGAACCGATCCCGAGACCGACCTGAAAATTTTCGGCGAGGGCCGCGACCCTGAAGACTGGCCCAACGTGAGTCTCGACAATGATGGCCGCCTGCTCCTGATCACTGTCGAACAAGGCTGGACCAAGTCTGAGCTGTTCTTGATGGATCTGAAAAAAGGCACGCCGCCCACCCGCATCACCACCGGCAAGAATTTTCTCTATAGCGGTTCGGTCTACAACGGACGCGTTTACATCGTCACCAACGAGGATGCCCCACGTTACCGCGTCTTCGTAACCGAAGCCGGCGACTACGAGCGCGACAATTGGAAAGAAATCATTTCCCAGACGGACGCGGTTCTGCAGGGCGCAGCCGTGTGGGGCGGGAAGATTTTTGCACAGTACGAACAGAACGCAACTTCCCAGTTAAAGATTTTCGGTATCGCCGGAGACAAAATCAGCGATCTCACGCTTCCCGCGCTGGGCACGGTCTTCGGCTCGGACGGAAAATGGAATCGCGACGAGATTTTCTATGGCTTTCTGTCGTTCACCGTTCCTCCCACGGTTTATCGCTACGACATGAAGACCAAAGCGACATCGCTTTGGGCCAAGGTGGATGCGCCGTCGATTGATCCGGCAGCGTATGAGGTCAATCAGGAGTGGTACCACTCGAAGGATGGCACGCGTGTCCCCATGTTCATCGTGAACAAGAAAGGATTGAAGAAGGACGGCCTCAATCCCACGCTGCTTACGGCTTATGGCGGATTCAATGTAAGCCTGACGCCAGATTTCAAGCGGCAGGCCTATCTGTGGATGGAGCATGGTGGGGTCTACGCGGTAGCGAATCTACGCGGCGGCGCCGAGTTTGGAGAAGACTGGCATCGCGCCGGAATGCTCGACAAGAAGCAAAATGTTTTCGATGACATGATCGCCGCCGCCGAACATCTCATTGCAGAAAAATATACTGACAAGGATCATCTCGCCATTCAGGGCGGCTCCAATGGCGGCCTGCTGATGGGCGCGATGATCACCCAGCGTCCCGATTTGTTTCGCGCCGTGGTCTGCCAAGTTCCCCTGCTCGACATGCTGCGCTATCAGAATTTCCAGATCGCCAAGCTGTGGATTCCAGAGTACGGCAGCTCCGATAATCCCGAGCAATTCAAGTGGCTCTATGCCTATTCCCCGTATCACCACGTAAAGCAGGGAACGGAATATCCCGCGATCTTATTTATGACGGCGGACACGGATACCCGCGTCGATCCCATGCACGCCAAGAAGATGGCGGCGGAGATGCAAGCCGAGGCGAAGAACGGCTCAAGCAAGACGCGTCCGATCTTGCTGCGGATCGAGAGCAAGGCGGGACATGGGGCAGGGAAGCCGGTGACCAAGCAAATCGAGGAGTTCACGGATGTGTATTCGTTTTTGTTTTGGCAGTTGGGGATGCAGGAGTAGGCCCAGCGCCTCGCCCTGCGGGGTCGTGTTGAGTTGTAGTCCCGGGCGGCTTTGCCCGAAAAAACACAGGGTCGTCTTCTAGACGTGGGAGAAGTATCGGGAGGCTTGGGAGTGGTGGGAGGATGGTCCGGTCAAGGGCAGCGGGTGACGGCGTTGGTGGGAGCGCTTTGGATGGGTTCGTAGGGCACATACACCGGTTCCCAGATATTGGCTTCAATTTCGCGAGTCAGACTCTCCTCGCCGGAAACCTGAGCTTGTCCATCTTTGATCGCCTGTCTGCCGACGGCCTGCGCGATGGAGCGACTGAGATGGCGCGACTCCGCAAATGAAGGCAGAAGGTTGGCCTGCTTATCCTTTTGCGTGGGGCAGAGACGCGCCAGTTCCTTAGCCGCGGCCATGATCATCGTGTCGGTAACCCGTTTGGCCTTGGAGGCAACGATGCCCAGCGCGAGCCCGGGAAAGATGTAAGAGTTATTACTCTGATCGATGTAAATCTTCTTTCCGCCAAAATTGACAGGCTCGAACGGACTGCCAGTACCGATCAGGGTCCGTCCCTCCGTCCAGTTGAGAAGGTCCTGAGGAGTGGCTTCGCTGCGTGAAGTGGGATTGGAGAGCGGGAAGATGATTGGACGAGTCGTGTTCCTGGCCATTTCGCGCACTGCCGGTTCGGTGAAGGCTCCAGCTTGACCGGAGACGCCGATGAGAACTGACGGCTTGGCATGGCGGATCACATCGAGCAATGTGATCTCTCCATTGGGTGGTCGCCAAGTTTGCACTTCCTGCTCTTTGCGCGCGTAAGGCATTTGCTCAGGACGCACGTCTTTGCCATTTTCGGTGACGAGCCCGTATCGGTCGATGGCGTAAAAGTGCTTGCGAGCTTCCTGCTCGGTGAGACCTTTGTCCTGCATCAGCTGCGACAAAAGGTTGGCGATGCCGATGCCCGCTGTTCCGAAGCCGAGGACCACGATCTTCTGCTGCTCGAGCGGCACGCCGGTGAGGTTGCTGGCGGAGAGCAGTGCGGCGGTTGCCACGGCGGCGGTGCCTTGAATGTCGTCGTTGAAGGTGCAGAGCTGGTCCTTGTAACGAGCCAGGAGGCGGGCGGCATTCGAACCGGCGAAGTCCTCCCATTGCAGAAGAACCAGCGGCCAGCGCTTTTTCACTCTGTTCACAAAAACGTCGACGAAAGCGTCGTAGGCCTCGCCACGAACCCGATGATGCCGCCATCCCATGTAAAGTGGACTCTTTAACCGGTCCTCATTGTCGGTGCCGACATCAAGTAGAACCGGAAGACAATGTTCGGGATGAATTCCGCCGAGCGCCGTGTAGAGCGCCATCTTGCCGATCGGAATACCCATTCCTCCCGCCCCTTGATCGCCCAGCCCCAGGATTCGCTCGCCATCGCTGACCACAATGCACTTCACGCCGTTGTAGCGCGAGTGGCTGAGGATCTTTTCGATGCGATCTTTATTGGGATAACTGAGGAACAGACCTCGGGGCTTCCTCCAAATCTCGCTGAAGCGCTGGCAGCCTTCCCCGACAGTAGGCGTGTAGACGACCGGAAGCATCTCTTCGACATGGCGCAGCAGCAGCGCGTAGAACAGAGTTTCGTTCGTATCCTGCAGGTCGCGGAGAAAGCTGTATTTATTGAAAGCGGTCGGCTGGTCGCGCAAGGCCTGAAGCCGGCGGTCGATCTGCTCCTCGAGAGTCCCTACATGCGGCGGCAATAAACCGTGCAGATCGAAGACGTCGCGTTCGTGATCCGTGAAGGCAGTTCCTTTATTGAGTCGCGGAGAATTGATCAGGTTAAATCCTGAGAGAGAAACATGGCAGATTTTGCTGCTTGCCGTGGGCTGCCGTTGGCCGTTCGTTTCCATTGTTCCAGTTTAGCGCTGACCAGCTTCGACTCGATGCAAAAGAACGCCGAGGCTTGGCGGAGAAACGAATCGGCCTAGCGAATGGGAAGCGCATACATGAGTCCGCCCTGCGTCCAGAGATTGTTGGCGCCGCGAGGCAGCTTCATCACCGACCCCGAGCCGAGGTCGCGCTCAAACATCTCGCCATAGTTGCCCACGGCTTCGATGACACGAGCGGCCCAGGCATCATCGAGCCCGACAAATTGCCCGTAGCCGCGCTGAACTCCTAGCAGACGCCGGACCACGGTGTCGTCGCTCTTCTTCATTTCGGAGACATTCGCCTCCGCTATTCCGCTCTCCTCGGCTTGGATCAAGGCTTCGACCGTCCAGTCGACGATGGCGGCCCATTGCGGATCGTCGAGGGTGTAGGTGGGCGCCAAGGGATCTTTAGCGATAACATCGGGAAGGATTTCAAAGTTTTTTGCCATGCTCTTAAAGGCGAGTCGCTCGTAAGCCAGTTGTGAGACGTCGGCGGTGACGGCGGCGCAGTTGCCGGTGATGAACGCCGCTTCCATCTCACCCTCCTCCTGGAAGGGGAATGGCAGCCACTTGATCTTCTCGCGCCTCATATAACTTTCAACCTGAGCCTCGATCTCGGTGCCGCTGATGAAGCAGGTTTTCTTCCCCGCGAGCTGCCTCGGGGATGTGATTCCCATGGCCTTATTCACAAGAAAGCCCTGGTAGTCATAGAAAATGGGCCGCGCGAAGCCGAAGCCCTTGGTCGCCGAATTGGTAAAGGTAGGAGATCCGGTGGCGAGAAGCGCGATCTCGCCGGACTTGAGGGCTTTCAGCGCGTCCTGCTCGTCGCGAAAGGATACTACGGTGAATTTGGCGTTCGCTCCGAGCACTGCGACGGCAACTGCCTTACAGATATCCACATCGAAAACGGAATGATTCCCGTGCGCATCCTGGGTGGAGTATTCGGGCTCTTCCGTGTTGACTCCGCAAGAGAGCGCGGCAGCGGCTTTAACCCGATCAACTGTCGAACCGGCAAAGACTGTTGGGACAGATCCGATTATCAAACATGCAATTGAAAATATAAGTGCTGAGATCCTGCTCACAATTATATTCTCCCTTCTCCGACACAAATAACAGCATGCAACAAGCCGGCGGCCGGAAAAAATCCGGTCGCCGGGATATGGTTGGGAAAGACTCTAGTTCGACGGCCAGCCACCCTCTGACGGTACTCCGGGATTGGTACTGGGACGAGGATTGAAGTCTGCCGGAGCTGGATCGATCACTACTCCGTTGACCAGGTCGGTTGGCGTGATCTGCAGGGCGCGGCAGCCTTGTCCACCGGCGTGGGGAAGGCTCAAAACTTCAGCCGCCGGAATGCTCGCGTACTGCGCCGTCAACAGCGGAGTTACATGAGTCAAGCGGCCATTGTCGAAGGCGGTGAATAGGTCGCCCACGCCAGGAGTACCGGCGTCGGACGGGCCAAGGTAGCTCTGGCCATAGGTCTTCTTGCCCAGAGCGCGAGCCGAGGCTTCGTCGGGAAGTTCGGCGAGCGGAGTTAGGTTGAACAGCTCATCGATGAACTTGATGATCGAGCCATGCTCAGTGGCTTCGTGGGAGATTGCGTGGGCCACAGCGTAAGGCGAGATCACGATAGCGGGAATGCGCGGACCCTGGTCAAGAGCGGCTCCAAGCGGATCCCACGACCGGATCGCCGGTTGTGTGTGATCGTAGAGGCCATCGGTTTCATCGTAAGTAATAATGATGGCGCTGTGCGACCAGTAGGGACTGCTGGCGATCGCATTGATCGAATCGGCCAGAAGGGCCTCACTGATCTGCGCGTCGGAGTAGCCTGGGTGATCGTCATTGCCGGCGTAGGCGGCTTTGACGGCCGGGCTGGGTGAACGGGGAACCAGGCCATCGAGGTTGCCATACCCGCCGCGGACATAAAACACGCCGCCTTCCGCCGGCAGCGCCTTGTTGACGATCGCGGTGTAGAAATCGCCGAGACCCTTCAAGTGAGACGCCGTCTCGCCCAGATTGTTCGCTTCATATCCGAAGTACTGCGGACCGTTGTGATGAGCGATATAGTCGAGATTGGTCGGTGGACCAGCAGGGTCCGTGGGCTCGTGATCATATCCTTCCTGGAACCAACCCCAATGTACCGGCCCGTTCGGGCTGCCAGCAATTTTCTTGATGTCGGCTTGCACATCGAGAAGGTCGAAGGAGGGATTGAGGTCGTTGGCCGTGATGCTCTCAATATGGTTTCCCATAAAGGAGAGGGGCAAACTGGCAAACGTCAGATTGGATGCGGGATTCGAGCTTACGCCGCCCGGGTTGTCGACCGGCTGCTTTTGGTTCGGAGGGGTAAAGATATCCAGAGCCGATCCCCAGAATGGTTGCGGATCGCCGACAACCGGGAGTTGCGCGTTTGTGGTGTTGGCGTTGAGACCCAATTCAGGATGCTTCACCCACTGCGTCATCCCGGATTGACCGGCGATCATGGCAATAGCGTTTGGCGTCGAAGGGCCGATCACGGTGTCAAAGAAGTTATCGAAAAGCGTGAAGCGATCCGCATAGTTCCAGAGAAATGGAGCGGTGTCGCAATCCACATGGCTGACCACTAACTCGCCTTTTTGCACCTGTTTCTCAGTCGGTAGCGCCCCGGTATAGGTGAATCCATCGGGGCCCGCGGTAAACGTTCCGATCAGCCCTTCTTCGGTGAAGGCGTAGCGATCATTCCGGGCGACGTTGTTGTTATTCACGTCCAGCTTGGCGTCGATGCCGACATGGGAGTGATTCACCGAATCCGTATCTTCGGGATAGAGCAGCACGGGGCTACCGTTGACCGTGACCGACTGAGGAATCTTGAATGGAGAAATTGTACCGACAGAGCCGTCGGTCAGAACGATTGGCTGGACAAATCCGGGCGTCTGGGCGGCGGGCTGAGAGAAAAGGCCGCGGGCTCCAGGGTAGGTACCGAAGTAGAAATCAAAGGATCGGTTCTCCTGAAACAGAACGAAGACGTACTTTATGTTTTTCTGCAGCAGGGCGAGCTTTTGAGCATGGGTAAGATTAGGCGCGCTCTCGATCCTGCTGGTGTAACGGGCGACTTCCGCGCTTGATCGCGGTGCAATTTCGACGAGTTTCTTCTGGTCGTCCATCCCATCATTTCTCGGGGTTTGGGCCAGCGTGGCGACTGGCTGCATGGCCAATGCGGCCACTAACAGCGATGCGCAACCGGACTTCAACCATTCTTTGATTTGCATACATTTATTCCTCTCTATGATCGAAAGCTCTCGGCTTCTAAGTCGTTCGCCGGTGGATGGCTGTTCCGGCGAGGAAAGACTCCGCGAATCATTGGAACGGCTGTATGTGAATGGGACATTGAGATGGCGTGAATAGTTGATGAAAATCTTGTAAGCACCGAAAACCGCAGATCTCGGCGACTTGTTGAGGAGTGAGGTAAAGAAGTTGGAGGAGTGCTCAGGGGCTGGATCGATGCCCCGGCCGGCTGTTTCGCTGTGGACGGTGATCAACCTCAAGTGGAGAGCGCGGTGCGTGCTTCAGGCTCCAACAGCCACGTTTGATTTTGCCGCGATCGTCTTGGCAATGGCGGCAAGGCGCTGATAGGACTGCAGACGATCCGAGTGCTCATACGTATCCGTCACCACGATCAATTCATCGACCCCGGCGTCGCCTACTAACTTCTCGAGCCCAGCCTTTACCGTGGCATCGGATCCGATGATCGCCGCGCCCAGTTTGTTCTCGACGGCCGTGCGTTCCCAGTCCTGCCAGAGTGGCTCCATGGAATCAACTGGTGGTAGTAACTCGACCGGCTGGTTTCGGATCAGCCGCAGAAAGCGCTGCTGCGGAGTGGTGAATAAGCGGCGGGCGGCGGCGTTCGTCTCTGCCGCAATCACCTGCACCCCCACCATGAAATATGGCTTTCGGAGAACGTCGCTAGGTCGGAACCGCTCGCGGTAGAGTTGCGCCGCGACGTACAGATATTCCGGAGCAAAGTGCGCCGCGAATGCAAACGGTAGGCCCAGAGTCCCCGCCAGCTGCGCGCTGAAGCCGCTCGACCCCAGCAATGTGATGGGCATTTTGCTGCCTTGCCCGGGAATCGCTTTCACTACTTGTCCCGGCTTCTCGGGTCCGAGGTAGGTGCGCAGTTCGTCGAGCAGTGCCGGGAAATCTTCTCCGCTTTGGTGCAGATCGCGTCGAAGTGCCCGCATGGTCTGAAAGTCGCCGCCCGGAGCGCGTCCCAGCCCGAGATCGATTCGCCCCGGATAAATTGCCTCTAGTGTGCCAAACTGTTCCGCCACTACGAGCGGCGCATGATTGGGCAGCATGACTCCGCCGCTGCCTACGCGAATCGTTTTTGTCGCGGACGCCACATGACCGATGAGAACGGCAGTGGCGGAACAAGCGAGTCCAGGAATGGAGTGATGTTCTGCCAGCCAGTAGCGCTTGTATCCCAACGTCTCTACGTGCTGCGCCAGGTCGACAGAGCGGGCAATCGCGCTGCCCGCGGCCTCGCCCAGCCGCATGCCTACCAGATCCAATACGGAAACAGCTAGCCCATTCTGCATGTGAAGTTAGATGAAGCAGCAGGAAAAGCGATGCGAACCGGACTACTGGTAAGTGAAGGTTAAGTCGTCCAGGTAAACCGTGCAGGACGATTGTTGAGAGTTTCCATCCATCTGATCGTTGATCCCAGGTTGGATCATGGTCAGGTCATGCTCGGGCACCAGGTAAGTCTCGGCTTCGGGACGCACCCTTTCGTCGGTGGTGACGATGATGACAGCGTAACGGTCGGCTTCGGTCCGGGCAGTAGGTGAGCGCATGAGCGTTTCTTGGCGCGCCCGATTATGGCAAGTTTCTTGCCCCTTCGGGATGACATATTTATCTCTGCCCGATCAGAATGCCATCGAACTTGCAAAACCTCGATGCTTCCCGTAATTTGCAACCCGCTCTGAATCGGCGGCGGAGGATAGTTTGGACATCAACGTCCGAAAGCGCTCGCAAGTGCAGGTGATCCAGCTGCGTGGAGCTCTCCGCATGGGCCCTGCGGTGGACAACTTACGCCAGACCATGGACGAAGCGCTCAGCAACGGCGACACGCGAATGGTTATGAACCTCTCGGAGGTTCCCATGGTGGATTTCAGCGGAATTGGCTTGCTGGTGCGCTATCTGGCGGTGATCAAGCAGAAGGTGGGAACCTCAAGCTCGCGCAACCCTCGAAATTCGCCGTGCAGACCTTGCGCCTGGTGGGCGTTCTCAATCTGTTCGAGATTTTTTATAACGACGACGCTGCGGTGGAGTTTTTTGTTTAGAGCGTCCCCGATGGTAGATTCCAAAACCAAATGAGCCTCTATGCTGGCTGACTTCAGTAGTGTCCCGGAAAGCAGCGAATTATCGGAACGGCTCGACCTCAGCGTGCCTGCCGATGCCGAGGCGATCGCTCGTGGGGTGGACGCCATCTCGGAAACCCTGGAAGGTCTCGAGGTCCCCGAGCAGAAGCGACTTGAGGTAGCGCTGGCCGTACAGGAGGCATTAGCGAATGTCGTCGTTCACGGATGTGGCAATGACCCGTCAAAGGAGGTTCGGGGTCGCTTGCCGTCGAATCTGGAGGGCCGAATCTTAATCTCTGTGACGGATCCCGGTCCAGGCTTCAGTCCAGAACGTCTGCCCGATCCGAAGCGGCAAGAGAATGTGTACGCCGACCACGGACGCGGCGTTTACTTGATCCGCCAGCTCATGGACGAAGTTCAAATCGATCGTCCTGGAAATGAAATCAGGATGTGAAGTATTAGTTGAGGATTTACTGCAGAGTTATTGCTCACCCTCACTGACGCCGGGTTGCAACCTACCTCAGGTCGTTCACCAGATACAAATCGGAAAGCGTGCGACCGTATTCGTAGACGTAATTGTTGCCGTCGGGAGTGATGAGGACGGAGCTAATGTCGGTCACGCCGGAGACGTCTGGAGGAACCAGCTGCTTCCAAAGCTGTTTGTGGCCGCTGGCCAGGTCCAGCCGGTTGACCGTGGCCGGGACTTCGCCGAGCCGGTAGACGAACAGAGAGCGGCCGTCGCCAGTCCATGAGATGGGGGCTTCTCCTGCATCCAGGCCGGGAATCGGTCGAATCTCACCGTTGTCTAGCGTGAGTAAGGCAGGTTTTTGGTCGGGAGTGACCAGCGCCACTTGCTTGCCGTCAGGAGAGATGGTGAACAGGCTACCGTTCACCCCTTCCTGGGTGATGGCTTTCGCCGCACCGCCGTCCAGGTCCTGCACGTAAAGCCGCACCCCCTTGCCGGGCTCGTCGGCGGAAAATAAGAGTCGCTTGCCGTCCGGGAACCAGTGGGCGTCGAGGCGATTGATTTGGTCATGAGTCAACTGCCTCGATTCTCCAGCACCTGTGGGGAGCAGGTTGAACTGAACGGGTGGCTTGGGCAGACCCGCCAACGCCCACTTCTGATCGGGGGACAAGGCAAAGCTTGATCCGTCGCCGAGCCGGATTGCCGGCGACCCATCGGTGCCTCGCAGATAGCTGGAATAGTTCTCGCCGCCCGCTTCGCCGGACTCCGTAAATAGAAGTTTCTTGCCATCCGGGGACAAATCCTTGGGCGCCGACCAGTCGAGCCAGGAGAGGTCTCGCTCCTTGCTGGTGCCGGCGGTCAGCCCGACCATTCCTACGCGGGGCACATCCCGCGTGATGAGCACGCGCCCGTCCTTCGCTACGTCCTGCAGGGTGAGCGTGCCGGGCTCACGGGCCAGAAGCCGCTCCTTGCCCGACAGGGTGACCGCAGAGAGATATCGCCCGTAGCCCAGGCGGGTGCTGGAAAACCAGATTTCGTTTCCGCTCGGAGACCAGCCCAGACCCCAGGCTGTTTCCCAGCCGGTGGATAAAGTCTTCTTCTTCCCGGAAAGATCGACGACCGCGATTGATCCTGCGTCGTCGCGGCGGACCGGGTGCTCGATAAAACCCACCACGTCTCCTTTCGGGCTGACACGTGGGTGGCTGAGCCATCCGCCGGTCTGATAGAGCACTTTGCCGATGGGATATTCGAGCCGGCTCAATCCGCCGAACTCACGCACGACGGCGAAGTTTGTGCCATCCGGCGACCAATCTGCCCACTGCACATTTTCCAGCACCTCGCGTGGGGCGCCGCCGCCCAGCGGCACTCGGCCCAGTGTGCCCGCGTTGATATAAGGATCAATGTTGTGACTGTTCAGCAGGACCGCCATCTCGCCTTCCGGAGAGATCGACAGCACCTCGGCCTTTGACAGGCCAAACGGGCGGGATTCGGGACTATCGGGCCGAGTCACCAGCAGTTCGATTGGATTGCCCTCCCAGGCCGCACTGTAAACGATGTTTTTCCCGTCCGGAGCAAAACGCGCCATGCGGATGGTGCCACCCCGAAAGGTTAACTGGTGGTAGGTCGGGGGCGTGATGCTGGAGGCCAGACCTTCGCGCTTTCCCAGAAGATATGCCGCTGCAATCAGGGCAAGAACAACGACCCCCAATGCTGGAGCGATGAGTCGCCACGGACGGGGCTTGCTGGAAGGTTGAACAGGTACTGTTCCCGGCGCATCGGGCTGTGTCGCGATCTTTGTGCTGGCGTGCGAATCGGCTTGCCGCTTTAGACGCTGGAGGTCAACCCGAAAGTCGGAGGCGGTCTGGTAGCGGAGTTTGAGATCCTTTTCCAGAGCTTTCTCGAGAATCTCGCTCATCTTTGGCGGAAGTTGAGGATTGAATTGCAATGGTGGCGCGGGGGCGCGATTAAGAATGGCATCGAATACCGCTGCACTGGTGGGACCGGAAAATGCCGGCCGGCCCGCGACCATTTCGTATAGAACGATGCCCAGCGAAAACAGGTCCGTGCGCCGATCGAGATCCTCGCCCATGGCCTGCTCCGGCGACATATACGCGATGGTTCCCACCGCCATGCCGGGACTGGTCAGGGCATCAACGTTAACCGCGGTAGGCATGGAGCTGGTGACACCGGCGTTTTTTGATTGTGCCTCGGCGGTGTATTTCGCCAAGCCAAAATCAAGGACTTTCGCCTGGCCGCTGCGCGTGATGAAAATGTTTGCCGGCTTGATATCGCGATGGACGATGCCTTGGGCGTGTGCTACATCGAGGGCGTCGGCGACTTGTACGGCGATCTCCAGGACCTCGCTGAGCCGCATCGCCTTCCCCTCGATGCGGTGCTTCAGCGTCTGCCCGTCGATATACTCCATGACAATGTAGGCAGACCCGCCTTCTTCTCCGATGTCATAGATGGTGCAAATATTGGGATGATTGAGTCCGGATGCCGCCTGTGCTTCGCGCCGGAAGCGTTCGAGAGCGGCGGGATCTTTCGCGGAATCGTCGGCCAGGAATTTCAATGCGACGGTGCGATGGAGACGGGAGTCCTCGGCCTTATACACGACTCCCATACCGCCGCCACCGAGCTTACCTGTGATCTTGTAGTGGGGAAATCGTCTGGCCGATCATTGGCCACGCAATCTTAGCGGGGCTGACATGCAGCGTCAATCGGGAATCCGTGAATGGCGCGGGCCAATTGCAAAAAAGCGCGGCGGTTTTTCCGCCGCCGCGCCACTGGCCACCGCCTTACGACTGCTTTTCCATAGTGAATGAGGTTGTGGTTCCGTGCTGCTTATCGTGGTACTCGGCATGGATCGACTTGCCATCGGGAGAGACCGTCATCCGGTAGACGGCAACAATTTTCCCATCGCGCTTGTCGGTCTCCTCGATGGTGCGGTCCCCAATCCGCTTAAGCGTAACCATCGTGTGGCCGGGGTCTCCCTGGATGGGATACTCTTTGCCGTCGAACTTCGCGTCATAGCTGTTGCCGTTCTGGTCAGACATCTTCAGTCCATCGGCTGTGCCCTGATAGGTCACGGTGAGACCGTTGCTGGAAATGCTATTGACCTTCTCCGTGCGCCACGAGCCCGACATCGCATGCGAGCCGGCCGGGCCCGGGCTCACACGCTTGGACGTCACCTCTCCAGTCACTGGCTGGGTTCCCGTCGTATCGGTGAACTTGTCGTTCAACGAGTTCCCGTCGGCGGAGACGGTCGCCGTGTCGCTATACATGACCTTCCCGTCTTTCTTTTCGATGATCTCGACCGAGCTGGCATTCACGACGTGAACCGCAATCGTGTCGTAGTAGGGATGGCCGGTCACCTTCTGATCGCTGCCATCGGCCTGCACCGACACTTTCGGAACACATGTCAAGCATTCGTACGTGTTGTTACTCAAGGAATATTGGTCAGGCTTGGTGGGAAATTTGGCAGTGTCCAGTTTGGTCATCCATGTTCCGTCGAACGGGGTCTGGGCGAACAATGTTGCTGCTGCCAACAGCACCACAGCAAACAGTAATTTTTTCATGAGACACCTCTCTCTGTCTGAGATTGTGGCAGCCCAGCAGAAAGGTTCGGCCCGGGTCACACGTGCACTCATGCGCTGGGCGGTCGGTTGGACGCGCAATTATAGCAATCTTTGACGCGGCGCAGAAATCGTCGATGTGGCGATGCCAATCCACAGATTTACAGCGCGCCCATGGCCGTCGGTCGTTAACTATGTAGGACTGCTAGCGGCAGTAACCGATCGGTGCGCCGCATCATTCTCCAGTCATATTCATAAGCGGTTCCGCAGAGCAGACAGATCTGATAGTGGTCACCCTTGGAGTCGATACGGGGCCAGGAAAACCGGTGCTGGCAGCCTCGACCGAAAACCAGCTTCAACAAGTTCATTGCCTTACTCCTTCATTCCGGCTCTTCCAGCTTTCGAGCCAGCGGCTAAAGAACGGTTTGGGTTGACTGTTGAGCAAATTCTGAAGCGTAGACAGGAGAATCTGAGGCGGTTGCGATTTCGAGAGGAATGTATCCACCGCCTCCAGCTTTTTCTGCGGTAGCGGTCCGTAGCCGGATAACAGCATGATGGGGACGTGCGACTTGGCGCTCTTCATCTTCTTGGCGACCACGTCACCCTTCATCCCGGGCATCTGGTAGTCGAGAACAACGGCGTCCACGGCGTGCGATTGGAACAATTTAAGGCCTTCGTCGCCGCCGGTTGCTTGCAGGACTTCGTATCCATTGTTCTCGAGGAACATTTTGCGACCGATGAGCCCATTCCAGTGGTCATCGATGCAAAGAATTGTTTTCAGCCGAGACATGACTGTTCAAAACTCCAGTTCGGCCAGAATTTGAGTATTGCAGAGGCGTACTTTCAGCCCAGAAAGGGCCAAAGTTTACCTAAAATGAAGTGGCGAGCAAATTGATTTGACTACCACGTTAACGAACGTTCAAATTACGAACGTCCACTTAGGGTGGCAGTTACCTGGGATCTGATCGTGAGACGGTTGCGATAGGGCGACGATTCATCCGTCGCGAGAGGATTACCAGGCCCGGTGTCTTTCCATCTGCCCGTGATCTTGGCGATTCTGCTCGAGGGAGGACTGGATCGCTGCTTGCAGTTTTTGCTGGTCGTCATTGAGGAGTCCGACGAACTTGAAGGGCTGAAGGCCCCAGGAGATGGGACACAACATTTCTGCCGCGCCAAGCACTGATCCTCTCCCGGTGAGAAACATCAACTTCACCTTGGAGCCTTGAACTAGCGGACTTGGCAAACAGAGCAACCCGCCGGTCAGGGAGATCACCTGTAATTTCCCTGAGACGCGACGACCGTTCTGGAAGCGAAGGACAGCAGGGGTGGTTTCCGCGAATGAAGTTCGCGGGGCGCGCCGTCGGGCGTCCGGTGGTGGAAAGTACGGCATGTGACTAAAGTTAAGTATGGGGGCTTTTCAACAAGAATGGGAGATTACGGAAGGACCAGTCTGGCTTGCCGGCAGGTCGCGACTGACCTCTGAAACCGCGACATCTCGGACGATTACCCGAGAATTATTTCGCCGGGAGCAAGGTTTTGGCCGCCCCCATATTGTCGTAACGGTCATAAACCCGTACGACCACCACGTGCTCGGAAGAAGATGAATCATCTTTGGCCGCTTCGGGCGTGGCTTTGAAGTCGTAATTCTCGGTCTTGGCGTCCGAAAGCTGGCCGATAGGCTCTACATACTTCCAGTCCCCGGCATCGACCGAGTATTCGGCGCGCTTGATGGGAGAAAAACCATCCAGTGCGCGGAACGTAACATGAATCCGGTCGCCTTCAAGGGCGGCAGATAGATTTTCGATGCGCGGAGCAGTGGTGTCGACCTCGAAGCGGCGGCTCTCTTTTGATGCGGTCAAGGCCTCGCCGGGCGAGTGCGAGGGCGCGTCGGAGGCGACCACTTTCACGGTGTAGCCGCCGTCGGGCAGCAGGCTGGAGTCGAAAGAATAGGCCTTGTCGGTGATGTCGTCTTTGAGCAGAAGCCAACGCTTCTGGCCGTCGCCGCGGTAGTAGATGGAGTAAACCAATTGGTCGTCGTTCTCGTCGTGCGCCGTCCATTTCACACCGATGGAATCGCGATCATGCGAACTGGATGGGGGAGCTTCAAAATGCGTGGCTGAAGATAGAGCCGACGAATCCGACCCCAGGCCGGTGCCCGTAGTTTTGGGCTGCGGTTGATACTTCACGCCGACCTGCACGGTGACGTCGTCGATCTCGGGAGCGACGTTCTTGGGCAGGTAATTCAAGGCCACGCTATCCAGCCGGGGCGCGGGGCTTCCCGCGTGCAGCACGGCTTTCCACTGCGCATAGCGAGCTGCGGGGATTCCGGTCTCGTCGTCTTTGCCCAGGTTGATTTTTTTCCACGGACTCCAGTTGCGGTCGGGATTGTCTACATTGCCGCTGCGGGCGGAAAAATCCACGTTACCGACACCGCGGAATTCGACGCGCCCCCAACGCGAGAAAATCTTGGCGTCGAAGACATCGCTTTCGTAAGTGCCTTCGGCCTCGGGGCCCGGTCCCAGCACAAAGACTTTTCCCAGATTGCTGGTGGCAGCATATATGCCGCCACCCGGCGCTTTGGCGAAGGCTGTTACCTGCGTAGCCGCCGCTTTCAGCAGATCGGAAAAATCATCCAGGCCGGTGATAGCAAAGACGTGGCCGCGATTTCCCGTACCGGCCAGGAGTCGTCCCTGCGAATCAAAGGCGAGGGCGTAGACGATATCCTCGTGCGATGTCCACAGCCGGGTGGGCGACCCGTCGGGGGCGATGCGATAAACATCGGAACCATTGCTTACCCCGCCGCCGGGAAAGGGAAACGTCCCTGCGATTCCAGGACTCGGGGCAGGAGAGATGGTCATGCCGGGGACCTGCGGCGCGCCTACTCCTGGCGCGGCACCGGAGCCCATTGTCAAAAGAGCCGCGGATAGCCCTGATGAACTCGAACCGATGCCAGCCTTTTTCTCGCCAACGCCTGCCGCATAGATGTTGCCTGTGCCATCCAGTGCCAGCGCCGTGATCTCTTTCTTGGGTGCGCTGTAGAGTACGAAGCCATCGCCAGCGGGAGAAATGCGATAGATCAGTCCGCTGCCGTCCGAGCCGGCAATGAGGTTGCCTTGTGCATCGAAGGCGAGAACTCGAATGTGAGTCTCGTCGCTCTTGAAGAATACCGAGCGCTCACCCTTTGGCGTGACCCGAAAAATCTCCCCGTGGTCGCCGGTGGCAACGTACAAGTTGCCGGACTTATCCAGAGCGAGATCCCAGATATACTTCGTGCCGGGTTCGAAATAGACGGATGAACTCCACGCGGGATCGGCGGCGGGTTTCGCGGCGTCTTTCTCAGAGGCGGTGTCCGCTGGCAGAGCTTTACTGCCCGAGCTGTGTTCAATCTTGTAGACTTTGCCGTCGGGCGCGGTGGCGGCATAGATTGCGCCTCCGGGAGCAATCTGCAGAGCTTGTACTTGAAGTTCTTTCGGCTCGAAAATAATGGTGGCTTTGCCATGCCCCCTGATGCGGTAGACGCGGGCAGGCGCTCCCGCCGCTACGTAGACATTTCCTGCGTCGTCGGACGCGATGGCCCAAATGTAGGTGGAAGGCGTCGCATAAAGGATTTTGAACGTCGGAGCCAGCTCTAATCCGCCTGCGCTGCGAATCGCTACGCCGGTGGCTGTGCCTTTGGTGAGTTCGTCAAATTTAGACTGCTCCCAGGAACGGGTGCCCTCGGCGAATGCTGTGGATATAAAGAAGGAACCACTGAACTCTGCAAGAAAGAAAACCGCAATAAAGAGGAAGAGAAGCTTTCGTGCACTCGACAATTTCATACCTCTGGGCATTCGTTGTGGGGAACTTCAAGGTTAACACGCCAGCGAGATCGGAAGCCGCCCGGTTGGACGAGGTCTGAGGCTCACAGAGCCGGATTTCCCGTGGTATCGTTAAATCAGATGAACTCTGCGCGCCAGGAATTGCTCCAGCTGCTAGCCTACAAATCTTTCAGGCTCGGCGAGTTCAAACTCTCTTCCGGAGGGACGAGCGACTACTACGTCGATTGCCGAACAACGACGCTCGATGCCAAGGGCGCTCGACTGACGGGCCAGGTTTTTTTCGACGAAATCCGGGAGCGAGGATGGAAGCCGCAGGCCATTGGCGGCCTGACGATGGGAGCGGATCCGATTGTCGTGGCGGTTTCGGTAGTGAGCGGGGAACTGCAAGGTTTTCTGGTGCGCAAAGCGGAGAAGCAGCACGGCACTGGGCAGCGCATTGAAGGCTTCCGCGAGAAGGGCTCGCGGGTGGTGATCGTGGACGATGTTTGCACCACCGGGGCCTCAACGGTGCAGGCGATAGAGACCGCGCGCGAATTTGGATTCACCGTAGTGGGAGCCATGTGCCTGGTGGAGCGCGAGGAAGCGAAGGGACGACCGAATGTGGAGAAGGCCGCGGCTCCCGCGCCCTTTGTTTCCGTCTTTACTGCGGGGGATGTGCGCGCCGAACACATTCTGCAAACGGACGATACCAAACCGGTGATCTTTGCCGTGGCGGCGGTCTGTGAAGTCTGCGGACGGCCGGCAGTGACGAACAACCCGCGGAGTTTGTGCGAGGCGCACAGGAATTAGCGATCCTCGACAGCGTCTAAGCGCCGGGGTGTAGTCCCTTACGCGACTCAGTGGCCGGCCAGGGACCCTTGGACTGCGGTTATGCTTCGCGTTCGCAAAGCATAACCTCCGCTCAGGATGACAATCAGGTTGACTATAAAGATAATGATTCAAACACTCGAATGGACTGACCAGGGCGTACGCTTCATCGATCAGACGAAGCTGCCTACGGAAGAAACCTATGTTATCTGCAAGAGCTACGAGCAGGTTGCCGACGCTATCCGGACGATGGTGGTGCGCGGAGCGCCTGCGATCGGCGTGGCCGCGGCCATGGGGATTGCGCTTGGCGCGCAGAACTCCAAGGCAGAGACGGTCGGTGACCTCAAGCGTGATCTGGATCAGATCTGCGACGTGATCAGGAAGACGCGTCCGACCGCCGTGAATCTTTTCTGGGCGATCCACCGGATGCAGGAGAAGTTTGAGCGCCTACGGATTCGTCCCATCGCGCAGATCAAGCGGGAACTAGTGGAAGAATCGAAGCGCATGCATGCGGAAGATATTGCTGCCAACCAGGCCATGGGACGTTACGGCGCTACGCTCATGCCCAGCGAAGGCGGAGTCTTGACGCACTGCAATGCCGGTGCGCTGGCTACGGCTGGCTACGGAACCGCGCTAGGCGTGATTCGCGCGGCCGTCGAGCAAGGAAAGAAGATCCACGTCTATGCCGACGAAACTCGGCCGTTCCTGCAAGGCTCGCGGCTGACCGCCTGGGAGCTGATGAAGGATGGCATCCCGACCACGGTGATTTCCGACAACATGGCGGGCGCGATGATGAAGCAGGGCAAGATTGGAGCGATTGTGGTTGGCGCGGACCGGATCGCGGCCAACGGCGATGTAGCCAACAAAATCGGAACCTATACGGTCGCGGTCCTGGCCAAAGAAAACGGCATCCCATTCTACGTCGCTGCGCCGATTGCCACGGTTGACCTGGCATGTCCGGACGGGGACCACATTCCCATTGAACAGCGCAACGCCCGGGAAATCAGCCATATTGCCGGAAAGCAGATGACGCCGGATGGCGTGTCGATCGAAAATCCCGCCTTCGATGTGACTCCGGCAAAATACGTGACCGCCATCATCACCGAGCGCGGCATCGCCCGCGACCCCTACCTGGAGTCGCTGCCGAAGCTCGCGGCGGCCGAGGCCCAGGTCGAAGCCTAGACTGACCACTGATCACTGACCACTCGGTCGGGCAGATTCCAGCGACGCCGCCCGGTCCGGGCTTGGACATGCACCTGCGTGACGGGCATCACATCAGGGGCACAGAGCGTTGAGTACAGTTTCAGTAGATGGTCCTCGACGGTCGAGGGCTTGGCGACTTGCAGGCATCTAAGTATTCTTATGGTTCGAAAGTGCCATGTGGAGCGCGGGCTGATGTGAGAAGATGGCGCATTCTACTGTTTTCGCCCGGCTTGGCTAAGGGTGAGACAGGATGGACCCAAGCGGGGGCCGAGTGCATCTAACCAACCAAGTAGTAGAGCAAGAGTCTCTGCTGCGAGTGGAAGGATTGAAGAAGGTATTCCGGTCCGGCGAATCGGACCTGGTGCTCTTTGAGAATTTGTCGTTTGAGGTGAAGCGGGGCCAGATGCTCGCGATCGTCGGCGAGTCAGGAGCGGGGAAGAGTACCCTGTTGCACATCCTCAGCGCTCTTGATCACGCTTCTGCCGGTGACGTATACTGCGCGGAATTGAAGCTGAATGCGTTGTCGGCGGACGAAGCAGCGGAGTTTCGCAATCGCGAGACGGGCTTTGTTTGGCAGTTTCATTATCTGCTGCCGGAATTCACGGCAGCCGAGAATGTGGCTATGCCCTTGCTGGTGCGCGGGCGTAGTTGGGCCGAGGCGGCGCCGGAAGCTTCACGCTGGCTGCGTGAGGTCGGACTGGAGCAACGCGGGCATCACCGTTCGGGGGAGCTTTCGGGCGGCGAGCAGCAGCGGGTGGCTTTGGCGCGGGCGCTCATCACCGGTCCGAAGCTGTTGCTGGCGGATGAGCCTACCGGGGACCTTGACGGACACACGGCCGAAGCGGTTTTCGAATTGATAGCGCGATTGCATCGCGAGCACCAACTCACCTCCCTCATTGCAACACACAACTTCTCGTTTGCGCGTCGTTGCCATCGAGTGTTACGGCTGCAGGGAGGTCGCGTCGAGGAAATCCGGCCGGAGTCGTTGCCGGTTCAGTGAAAGATTAGTAAGACAAAGTGCAAGAAATTGGACAGGCAGAAAGATCGAGAAGATTTCAACAGGTTCCTTCGGTAACATTATAGTAACGATTCAGTACTTGGGTTCGGTGGCCGTTTGATTGCATAATGAGCTGGTGACGGGGATCAGAGTGCAAGAGATTTACGACATCGGACGGGGATTTAGGTAGGTCGAGCCGGAGCTAGCGCCTTCTCGGCCGGAAGGGTTCAGGGGGAAGCGCATTATGTTTGAACGTTATACGGAGAAAGCCAGGCGCGTAATCTTCTTTGCGCGCTACGAAGCAAGCCAGTTCGGGTCTCCTTATATAGAGACCGAGCACCTGCTGCTGGGGCTCCTGCGCGAAGACAAAGCCCTGACCAATCGATTCCTGCGCTCACACGCCTCGGTTGAGTCGATCCGCAAGCAGATTGAGGGTCACACCACGATTCGGGAGAAAGTCTCGACTTCGGTGGACCTACCCCTGAGCAACGAGTGCAAGCGCGTGCTGGCCTATGCCGCGGAAGAGGCGGAGCGACTGGCGCACCGGCACATTGGGACCGAACATCTGCTGTTGGGACTGCTGCGGGAAGAGAAGTGCTTTGCCGCGGAGATTTTGCACGAGCGTGGGCTGCGGCTATCGACCATTCGCGAGGAGTTAGCTCGCACCAGCCAGGAAAAAGCGCAGCCGCAGCGGCAGCGCGAATCTTCCCTGCTGAGCGAGTTTTCACGCGACCTCACGCAGGCGGCGATGGATAGCCAGCTTGATCCTCTGGTGGGCCGCGATGGGGAGCTTGAGCGAGTGGTTCAGATTCTTTGCCGCCGCACCAAGAACAATCCAGTGTTGATCGGCGAGCCGGGAGTCGGCAAGACTGCGATCGTCGAAGGTTTGGCGCAACGGATTGCTGATGGCGAGGTTCCTTCCTTCCTCGCCGACAAGAGAATTTTGGCTCTCGACCTCTCTTTGATTGTTGCGGGAACGAAATATCGTGGACAGTTTGAAGAGCGCCTGAAGACCATCATGAAAGAACTGATGGAGTCGCAGAACTCCATCATCTTTATTGATGAGCTGCACACGCTGGTGGGCGCGGGATCGGCGGAAGGATCGCTGGATGCGGCGAACATTCTGAAGCCGGCATTGTCGCGTGGTGAGATTCAGTGCATCGGCGCGACTACGCCGGGCGAATATCGCAAGTCGATCGAGAAAGACCGATCACTCGAGCGGCGCTTCCAGGCGGTGAAAGTTCCGCCGCCGAACGAAGCGGACGCGATCAAGGTGCTGTTCGGCATCAAGGACCGCTACGAAAAGTTCCACGCCGTCACCTACACTGACGACGCCATCAACTTCGCGGTGTCGCACTCGAATCGCTACATTCCCGACCGATTCCTGCCGGATAAGGCCATCGACTTGGTCGATGAAGCTGGGGCGCGCGTCAAGCTGCGCCAGACTTCACAGCCGGAAGAGATCACCGAAGTGCAGAAGCGGATCAAGTTCATCGTGCACCGCATGGAGAACGCGATCGCAAACCATGAGTTCGAAAAGGCTCGCTTCTACTCCGATGAAGAACGCAAGGAGCGCGAGAACCTGCGCGCTCTGCGTGAGAAATATCATCTGGATGAGTCTTCAACGGGCGTGGTCGGCCGGGAGGACATCGAGGATGTGGTTTCGCGCTGGACTGGCGTTCCCATCACTTCGATCAAGGAAGAAGAAACCCAGAAGCTGCTGCGCATCGAAGAAGAGCTGCACAAGCGCATCATTTCCCAAGATAAATCGATCAGCGCGCTGGCCCGGGCGATCCGGCGTTCGCGCGCCGGGTTGAAGAGTCCGAACCGGCCGATTGGCTCCTTCCTGTTCCTGGGACCGACCGGCGTCGGCAAGACGGAAGTGGCGCGGACCCTTGCGCAATTCATGTTTGGAACGGAAAAGGCTTTGGTTCGTTTCGACATGTCCGAGTTCATGGAGAAACATTCGGTTTCGAAACTGATCGGTTCGCCTCCGGGCTACGTGGGCTATGAAGAAGGCGGTCAGCTCACCGAGCGCGTGAAGCGGGCGCCGTATTCTGTGGTCCTGCTCGATGAAATCGAGAAGGCCCATCCGGATGTGTTCAACATCCTGCTGCAGGTGTTTGAAGACGGTCAGTTGACCGACGGTTTGGGCAACACGGTTGACTTCAAGAACACGATCCTGATCATGACCTCGAACATTGGGGCTCGGCACCTGCAGAAGCGCGAAGGCTTCGGCTTCCAGTCGACTGCGGAGGATCAGATTTCGGGTAAGGTCGAGGAACTGGTGAAGGGTGAAGTGAAGCGTACGTTCAATCCGGAATTCCTGAACCGGCTGGACGAAATCATCCTCTTCCTGGCTCTGAGCGAGGCTGACCTGATCCAGATCCTGGAGCTCATGGTCACGCAGCTCAACCAGAACCTGGCACAGAAGGCGATCACGGTCACCGTCGCCGACGAAGCTAAGAAGTGGATCCTCAGCCAGACGCTGACCGACCGCTCCTACGGCGCTCGGCCGCTGCGCAGGGCGTTGCAGAAGTATATTGAGGACCCGCTATCGGAGGCGCTGATTCAGGGGACGATCACGACGCGTCCGGCGTTCATCGAGGTCTTTTTGGAGGACAACAAGCTGTTTTATCGTCCGGTGGACGCGGAAAAGACTGAGGGCGTGCTGCTCTACGAGAACAGCTAGCTTTTAGTCGTTAGCTTTTGGCCGTCAGCGCGCTGGCGGCTTTTCTTTTTGCCGGTCATCTGCTTCAGCGCCCGACTATACTCGCGGATCGTTTCCGGCCGCGATTTGAGATAGATGAATTGCCCCTCCCGGCGCGTCTCGATCAGATTGGCATCCGCCAAAATTTTCAGATGATGCGAAATGGTGCCCGGAGTCAACCCATATTTCTCGACTACCTGCCCGCAAAACATTTCCTTGCAGCCGGAGATCCCTTCGTAGATCTGTAAGCGAGTGGGATCGCTCAAGGCCTTGGAAATTCTGGATAATTCTCTTTTTTCCATACGTAAGTCTCAATGTAGCATGGCGCTTTCAGGAAATTGAATCCATATACTTTGATGCTCATCAAAATGTGCAAGTATCGGTCCGAGCGCGATTCCCAGTCAGGCCGCAAACTGGAATAGGAGGGATTTCATGGCGAAGAGATTCTTAGGAAAAACGATCGTGATTACGGGCGGAAACAGCGGCATTGGGCTGGCTACCGCCAAGCTGTTCCATGACGAAGGAGCGAAGG
Source organism: Candidatus Sulfotelmatobacter sp. (assembly GCA_049519055.1). Taxonomy (GTDB): domain Bacteria; phylum Acidobacteriota; class Terriglobia; order Terriglobales; family Acidobacteriaceae; genus Sulfotelmatobacter. The sequence continues at coordinate 26,787 of JBEKRE010000014.1, forward strand.
TCGCCATATCGGGGCGCGACCAGAAAACGCTGGATGAGTCCGTAAGAGTCATTGGCGGCGATGCTCTGGCTGTCAAGGCCGACGTCTCCAAGCTGGCCGACATCGACCGGCTGTATAACCAGGTGACTGCAAAGTTTGGCAAGATTGACGGGCTCTTTGCCAACGCAGGCATTGCGAAGTTTGCCCCGGCAAGCGAAAGCACCGAGCAACTGTTCGATGAAACCTTCGATATCAACGTGAAAGGGCTGTACTTCACACTGCAGAAGGCGCTGCCACATCTCAATAACAACGCCGGAATCGTTTTGAATTCTTCCGTGGTAAATGCAAAGGGTAGCCCCACAACGACCATTTATTCAGCCAGCAAGGCGGCGGTGCGTTCGCTGGCCCGTACGTTCGCGGCAGAGTTGGTGGACCGCGGTATTCGGGTGAACGTGGTCAGTCCGGGACCGATCGAGACTCCGATCTTCGGAAGAACTGGATTGCCACAAGCGGCGATCGACGAGTTCGCGAACTATATCAAGACATCCAACCCAATGAAGCGTTTTGGCACCCCTGAGGAAGTGGCTCATGCTGTTCTTTTTCTCACCAGCAGCGAGGCGTCCTACATTACTGGGGTTGATCTGAAAGTGGACGGAGGCGCCGGCCAGATTTGATGGAACCTACGCAAAGCCAGTGCAGAGTTAGGCCGCTGGGAGTAAAGCCGGCGGCTGACCTTGTTTTGCGACCAATTCTGACCTGGCCGAATCTGCAAATGCTACTTACTCACTCAAGGAGCGCACCATGGATAAGGTCAACATCGCCGACAAGTTCGCAAAAATCTCGGAATACTGGAAGCCCTACATTGCAGCCGAGCTCAACGGCCAACATGTGAAGCTCGACAAACTGAAGGGCGAATTCGTCTTTCATCATCACGACAACGAAGACGAGATGTTCCTGGTGGTGAAGGGTCGGTTTCGCATGGAGTTCCGCAACCGCGAGGAGTGGATCGAGGAAGGTGAGTTTATCGTCGTGCCGCGGGGAGTGGAGCATCGTCCGGTCGCGGACCAGGAATGCTGGATTTTGTTGTTCGAACCAGCTTCCACGCTGAACACCGGGAACGTGGTGAACGAGCTCACGTTGCCACAGCTGGAACACGTGTAGGATTGAGATTAAGCAGAGGTAGCATTTGCGTGGGAACTCACGAGTCCCTATGGAGCTGATCGTCTACTCGTCCGCCTGGTGTCCCGATTGCCGTGAGGCCAAGCGCTTTCTGGCGCAGCACAACATCCCCTATAAAGAGGTTGACGTCGAGAGCACGCCGGGCGCTTTGGAAGAGATCGTCAAGCGCACTGGCAAGCGCGCTATTCCCCAATTCGTGATCGATGGCGAATGGGTGCAGCCCTATGTGGCGGGGAAAGGCTTTCTTTACGCCCAAATGGCGAAGCGGTTGGGCATCGCAAAGCCTTAGCCTGCTTCCATTTGGCTAGCCGCGCCCGGCCGCCATCTGCACTTTCGATATCCCCTGTACATCATCTTCCGTACCCTGGAAAAGCTCTCCCGGGCAAGGCAAGATGAACACTCCCCGTCTTCAGCACGTGTGCGCTTTCCCCTGACACAAAAGGCTGGAGGAGGGGTCGTGTCGCAAACTCATGTCCGAACCGGAACTTCCGCAGGGGTCGAACGAAGTTACTGAGAGCTGGCAGCAGACTGTGCAGGCGGTGCTCGGCCTTGTGTTGCTGATCGGCGCCGTAGCCATGTTCCATTACTATGCGCCCACTACGGCCCAGAATCCCCAGCCTGATGACTTGCAGAAGCAGCTGCATGCACTGAGCCAACAGGTAGCGCAGCTCGAGAAGGAGCAGGCGATGCCGGCGCTGGTACTGAACCGGTATCGCAATTCCATCGGCTACATTTACGGCGTGTATCAAGTGGGATTCGCGAACCAGCCGGCCGCGATTCGCGCCCGTGTTTCGGGCACGGGATTTCTAGTGGGGGATGGCCTGCTCGCCACCAACCGGCACGTGGCCGAGCCCTGGTTTGGCGATAGCGAGGCCGAAGCATTGATGCATCGTGGTGCCAGCGCCATGCTGGAGAGTTTGGTTGTGTTCTTTCCCGGGTCGGCAACGCCGGTCAGCTTGATTCCGGGCGCGGTTTCTCCCACGGGCGATCTGGCCGTGCTGAAGATTCAGGATAAGAATGCGGTGCACGGTCTTGCCGTTCTTCCCCTGGCAAAAGGAAACGCTCTGCCGGGAGAATTGGTAACCGTGATTGGCTATCCCATGGGGATCGCGGGAATGGTAGCCAAGTCTCCCAGCGGGATTTATCAACGCCTGGCGTACCGGCACAACGACATTACGGCAGCCAGCGAACTAGCTGCGCTGTCGCTGATTCGTCCTTCGACCACCTGCGGGCATCTGGGCGATGTGGTGGGCGACAAGCTGATCTACGATGCGCCCACAGCTCACGGTGGCAGCGGCGGTCCGGTGTTCAACGCCAACGCAGAAGTCATCGGAGTGAACTCAGCCTATATCGATGGATTCTCCGGAGGCACGCTCGGGTTCTCCGTGGACGCGTTGCGCCCGCTGATCGAGGAAGCGCAGAAGCGTCAGTAGATCCAGTCCAATCGATTCAGCAATGAGCTTACAAAAAAAGAGCCGGGAAGCCAAGCTTCCCGGCTGTTGGTTTGGCCACCGATCAGAATGCCCAACGCAGGGAAAACTGGATCAAACGCGGAGTTCCGGTGGTACTTACAATCTCGCCGAACGGGTCCGGGCTGGTCCGGGAGCCGACTGACCAAGCCAGGTATTGCTCGTAGTCCGTCACCAGCGGAGTACCGAAATTTGGGTGATTCCACAGGTTGAAGAAATCGGCGGCGAAACGGAGATCCTGGCGCTCCGTAAGCTTGAAGTGCTTGATGAGGGAAAAATCCCAGTTCTGCTGAAACGGTCCGCGATAGATGTTGCGGCCCAGATCGCCGAAGCCGGTCGTGCAGTCGTTGGAATCCGACCCACATTGAGTCGGATAGAGCAGCGGCGCCGTCGTAAAGGCAGCGGGGTTCAGCCATCCGCTCAGGCGCTGCGAGACGCTGCCAGAGCTCATGCCGCTGCCAACGGTTGCGCCGGAAGCTAGGCTGGCGCTTACTGGCGACGTGCCGGCCCCCAGGAAGGCGTTGCCGCCGTTGGAATCCAAGACTGAAAACGGCAGAGAATTCTGGAAACTGGTGACGCCACTCACGGCCCACTCCCCGAGTGCCGCGTGTTTAAAGCCGGTGGTATGGGCGAAGAATGGTAGCTCGTAGACGTAACTGACTTTTAATACGTTCGGGCGATTAAAGTCAGAGATTCCTCGAGAGGCATTGATGGTGCTCTCATCGTTGAAGGCGGTGTTGTTGGCCGTGTTGCCGGTCGAGGTTGCGTCGATGTTTTTGGAAAAGGTATAGGCGGCCTGAATGTATCCTCGCTCCCAGCGCCGCGAAGCTGTGGCCTGAAACGAGTGATAAGTCGAATAGGCATCGTTGGCGAAGATTTGATATCCCGAATAGCCGTTCAAGCCGGGCGTGGGCGTGCGCGCGATGGCGTTGTCGAACGTATTCGAGGTGATCTGATAACTGTTGCCGCTGGTGTCCGTCACGGTGAACGGGTTGGCGGGAGTGGCGTTTACCGACTGAATGGCGTCCCGCGTCTCGCGCAGGTGCGTGCCCTTTGTTCCCACATAGCCAACTTCCAGCACCCACTTCCGGCCCAAATCACGCTGCAGAGTGAGGTTCCATTGTTGTGTATTGGGCACAACGAAATGCCGCGGGACTTCCAGCACGAAAAGATTCTGCGTGGGATTTACGCCGGGACCAGTGCATCCGTTGTAGATACCGGCTTGCGTCGGATCGTTGTTCACGAATCCTGTGAGCTGCGACAGGCAGGGAAGCCAGGCGCCTGACAACTGTCCGGCGGCTGGCACCGCGTTGGAATTGGTGGCGGGAGTTCCGGTGAAGAAATTCGACATGGTGAAGCCCGGCGTCTGACCGAAAAACACAATCGGAATGAACGGCGACTGGAAGCTGAGTTGGTCGACCGCGCCCACGTCTTCACGCACGTAGAAGATGCCGTAGCCGCCGCGCAGGGTCGTGTTGTGATGACCGAGAACATCCAGCGCAAAGCCTATTCTTGGGCCGATCCCGGTAGAAACGCTGTTGTTGAAAGTCGATCCGGCGGCATTGCCGGTGAGGCCGGGAACGCCCAGCTTGTTGACGCACTTGGGATAGATGAAAGGATACTGCCCGGACTTGGTGAGGTCCGATTCCATGTTGCCGATGTGGCAGGCATTGTCGCTCCAGGCTCCAAAGAACTCGGTGCGCAGACCGAGATTCAATGTCAGGTTCTGCGTGGCCTTCCAGTCGTCCTGCACGAACACGGCGGAGTTCTTCTGGCGGTAGTTGTGGTTGTAGACGCCGCCACCGCCGAAGCTGAATTCCGGAGCGCCTTGCAGAAAATTCGCAAAGTCGGTCACCGTGGAGTCGCCAAAGTAAAGCTGGCCATTGAACACCTGTGGGAACTGCTTATTGAGGGCGACCGGCGTGAACTCGCCTCCAAACCGCCAGTTGTGTTTGCCCCGAACCCAACCCAGTGTGTCAACGAAATTAAAGCTATTCTGCGCCTGGTACTGGTTGGCTTGCGGCGTAGGACCGAACTGAAAGCCGGAACTGACGAAGGTAAATTTGTAAATGCTGTCGGTGAGATTGTTGGTGGGGCGTGTGATTCCGGCCTGGGCCGCCGTGACCGGCGGAATATTGATGTCGCTGTTATTGATACGAACAAAGCCAAGGCGAAAATCATTGACCAGGGTGGTTGAGAAAACGTGAGTCTCGGTAAGGGAGAAGACACGATCTTTCACCGGAAGCTGGTAGGGAAAGTTGAGATCTCCGCTGCTGATGCTGCCGCCGAGAGAGGCTTGCAGACCACCCGCGCCAAAGGGCACGTCGGACTGGAAATTCTGAAAGAAGAAATTGACGGAGAGCTTATCTTGGGAGTTGCGGAACTCCCGGTCCCAGGTGGCAGTGAACTGGTTGTCGGTATAGCTGCCGGGGATGCTGGTGGTGAACGGAACAACGGTGCCAGGCGTGGTTCCGCTCGGAACGTTAGGCAAAGGGTAAAGATATCCGTTGGCAGCAGCACCAAACTGGTTGCTTTGAAATGCCACCAGCGATGCCGCAACCGGATCGATACTGGCGAGGCCGAAGGCAGACGCAAGGGCGGCTTGCCCGGAGGGTCCGCGATCCGCTGCGGGAATGTACGGGATCAGCGTGCTGATGATCGTTCCCGGAGAATCACCGCTACGCTGGCGGGAGCCCGAATAGTTGACGAAGAAGAAACCGAGTTTACCGCCGGAACCGATCGGGCCGCCTAAATCTCCGCCGAAAATATTCTGCTGAATCACAGGCCGCGATTCGCCCGCCCCAGCGAGGAAGTAGTCATTGGCATCCAGCACGGTATTGCGGAAGAATTCGTAAGCTTCTCCGTGGAACGTATTGGTGCCCGTCTTGAGAATGGCGTTGATGTTGCCGCCGCCGTTGCGGCCCTGCGTCGCATCGTAGAGCGAGGTTTGCACCTTGAATTCCTGAATCACAGCCGGATTCGGCAGCGGGGTCGTAGTCAGCTCGGCCACGTTGTAGTCCGTGGCGCTGATGCCTTCGATCTGATAGTTATTGTTGTCTTCGCGCTGGCCGTTTACTTCGATGCGCACATTGCCGCGTCCCAGCTGCGAGGCGGCGTTCAATTCGCCTTGCGCGCCGCTTGATAGCGTAAGCAACTGCTGGAAGTTTTGCGTGGCCAGCGGCAGGTTCTTGATGGTGCTCGATTCAATGGCTTGCCCCGTCGTGGCGTCGGTCGTGTCTACTTGCTGAACTTCGGCTTGCACTTCCACCCGTTGTTGCACTGCCTGGGTCTTGAGCTTGGCGATCAGACGCGTGGTCTCGGTGACGCGCACCGCGAGGCCGCGGAATGTCGATTCAGCGAAACCCGGTGCATGGACGCTCACCGTGTATTCACCCACCGGCAAAAGCGGTGCGGTAAAGGAACCATCGGGGCCGGAAGTGACGCTGCGTTCCAGCACCCCGGTCCCCTGGTCCGTGATGCGCACTTCGGCATTGGCCACGACCGCGCCGCTGGGGTCCTGAATCGTGCCCGTAATCGCTCCCGTTGCCCCACCTTGAGCGATTGCTCGAGCGATAAAAGCGATGGTGAGAAAACTGATCCAGATCAACCTACCTAGTAGCTTCGGCATTGCCTCTCCCTGAGTTCGGAATGGAATTTTGTTTATTGCTGAAACGGAGGCTTGACGAGCGAACAAGCAGATCGACAGCAGAGGAAGAATAGACGCAGCAAGTCTTGTGCCCTCACACGCAGCAGTGGGCTGCGGGAGTACAGAGGTGATCGCTTGAGTTTCGCCATCGCCATCGAATACACGTTCCCCCAAAGGCTGCCCTGGGTTCTCGGGATTGCGGAAGGATACTCAAAGTCGCAGGCCCTTGGCAATAAAAATCCTGCTGTCGCGTATTGCCCTCCTGAATCGGGGAGCGCTGTGGGAAAAGCATTTAGGACTGGAAGACTCACTTCACGTTGCGTCAGCCTATACTTCCCGCACTTTTTCGCCTTCATGCAGACGCTGGTCGCCCGAGGCAGACGCGTCTCCGGAAACTGCATACGCCACGGCGGCTCCGATGAGAGCAGGAACGATAAAAGCATGACCGGGGGGTCGCTTCTGCCACAAAAACAACGGCAACGAGTGGTATTTTCTAGCCTGCGGCCAAACACGAGGCCTGCCCACCGCAGCATAAAAATCGACGCTGGAGCTGCGGATGATCGATTGCGCAAAAGCAGTTCCAATGCTCCCGCCGGTCAGAAACAGCGGGACGAACATGGCACTTACTCCACTGGTCGCTAATGTAAACAGGTTTGCGGCGAGCTTGAGCATGCTGAAAACGATGAGCTGGGGAGTGCTGTGATACTTGCCAGGATTTCTCCCACCGCCTCATAGTTCGGGCCGATCGGCACCAGATTGCCGGGGTGGATGTGCAAGAAAAGCAGGCCGTACAACCCCGTCAGCAAGCCGCCGACTGCCAGTTTCAGCCAATGAACCAGCGTCCACTTCACAAAAACAAATGCGGGCGCGTCGAAAAGTAATCACAAACACCATGGCAATCAGGCCAACGATCAAGCCGAGAAGCGCGCTCCAGTAGGGATCGTGGCGGGCAAATCCGGTAAGAGCTGGTGAAGTTGAAAAGCGGCGCGGCGCCCAGAAAGGAACTCAGGGTCACGAAGGAAACGACGGATGCGACTAGCGAAGCCACCAGATCGTCGCGGTAGGGCATCTCCAGAGCGCACACAATTCCGGTGAGAGGGCACGAAACACGGCCGACATGCCGGCCGCCGCGCCACAGATCAACATGATCCGCCGCGATCATCAAGACGAAGACGCAGATGCAGATGCCGAAGCTCCGGTGATCGCCAGTCCGGTCGTCAAGCCAATCACCGGGGCAACAATGAGCCACTTGCGCAAGTCGCGGGCGTACATCGCGATCTTTATGAATCAGCGATAGATATTTACCAAGCAAACGATGCTTCAGGAAAAGGTTGGCTTTCGTGCTCAGGGATGCTTGCCGGTCTTTCCTTTGTCGTGCGAGCCCTTTTCGTGCGGGACCTTTTCGTGCGCGACGGCAGAGTGCGGGGAAGAGCTATCATCGCCCTGGCGCATGATGCGGCGAAGAGCTGCTACCAGCTCAGGTCCGGCGCTGCGGAGTTCCAGGTGATGATGCAGCGCGAGTTCGGCGAGCACCTTTTCTCCCTTGGGGGTAAGCGCAAGCAACACTTCGCGACGATCATCCTGTGCCCGGGCGCGGTGAACAAATCCTCCCGTTTCCAGGCGATTTACCAGTTCCACGGCGCTGTGGTGGCGGATCTTCATGCGATCGGCCACATCGCGAATTCGAGGACGCAATCCGGCGGGTATTCCCTTGATCGCCAGCATGAGTTGATACTGGCCTCGCTCCAAACCTGCTTTTTTTACCGCTTCCTCACTGAAGTGGAGAAACCGCCGGATCTGAAATCGGAACTCGGCCAGTGCCTGATAATCCGACAAGGTGAGCCTTTTCATGTCGCTGATTGTATCGTGCCGCGATCTACTTCTATCAATATTATATCGTGTCACGACATAACATGAAAAGGAAGCTTCGGGCGAGCCCACCCGCTGGCCTCTTTCCCATACACCATTTAGAATCCTCTGTCCCACTTGCAACCGCATCGACAGGAGGCGAATTCGTCTTGATCCCGCGCTACACTCGCCCCGAAATAGGTCGAATCTGGAGTGATGAAAACCGCTTCCGCACCTGGCTGGCCGTGGAAGTCGCTGCCACCGAAACCCTGGCCGAGGCGGGAATGGTGCCCAAGGCTGCGGCCCAGTCCATTCGCGAGCGCGCCGATTTCAGCGTGGAGCGCATCCACGAGATTGAAGCCGAAGTTCGCCATGATGTGATTGCCTTTACTACGGCTGTGGCTGAGATCGTCGGGCCTGACGCGCGCTGGTTTCATTACGGGCTTACCTCCAACGATGTGGTCGATACCGCGCAGGCGTTGCTGATCAAACAGGCTTCAGCCCTCATTGCGCAGGACCTTGGGCGGCTCGCCGAAGTGCTTGAACGGCGGGCCTGGGAATTCAAAGACACGCCCATGGTGGGGCGTACGCACGGCATTCATGCCGAGCCCATCACATTTGGCTTCAAGCTGGCAAACTGGTATTCCGAAACCCAACGGAACATCGTCCGCTTCAAAGCGGCAGCCGAAGATCTGCGAGTGGGGAAGTTTTCAGGAGCGGTCGGGATCTTCGCCCATCTCTCGCCAGAAATTGAAGAGAAGATCTGCACGCGCCTGGGATTGAGGGCTGCGGCTGTGTCTTCGCAGGTGATCCAGCGCGACCGTCACGCCCATTATCTTGCCACGCTCGCCGTGATCGCCTCCACGCTGGACAAGATAGCCACCGAGATCAGGCACCTGCAGCGTACCGAAGTTCGAGAGGCCGAAGAATTTTTCAGCGAAAAGCAAAAAGGATCTTCGGCGATGCCGCACAAGCGAAATCCGGTGACCAGCGAGCAGATCAGCGGCCTGGCACGCGTGGTACGCGCCAACGCTCAGGCGGGGTTTGAAAATGTCGCCCTATGGCACGAGCGCGACATTTCGCACTCGTCGACCGAGCGCGTCATTCTGCCCGATTCCACTACGCTTATCGACTACTTGTTGAGCAAAACGGCCACTTTGATCGAGACCATGTTTGTGTATCCCAAACGAATGCTGGCCAACCTGGAAAGCACACACGGACTTATCTTCAGCGGCCAACTCCTTCTCGATTTGGTTGAGCATGGAGTTTCCCGTGAGGACGCGTATCGTCTGGTGCAAGGGCACGCGATGCGGGCGTGGAAAGAAGGTTTGGATTTTCATCAGTTGGTGCTCGCCGACAAGGAAATCACGGATAAAGTTCCACGCAAACAGATCGAGTACGCATTCGATCTGCGGCGGCAACTGAAGAATGTGGACAAGATTTTTGCGCGTGTGTTTCCCATACCCGGCGCCGACCAACCAGGTGCGGGCCGCAGGACATCGACTGCTCGCGCGCGATCCACGAGCACACGAAAGCGCCGCTAACTACGCTGTCACTTTATTAAACCCATCTCGCCTTACGAAGTTGCGATTGCCCATCAGCGCTACCTTGGTCTCCTCTTCATGCATCCCCTCCTCACCTCCGGGCATCCAAGGAATTAACCAAGTGGTTAGTTCGTAAAGTTTCGTCAAAAAGGGTCGGAGGTGACCTATGACAGTGGTGATACAAAAGAAGGCAGGCTTGCTGAAAGCGGTGGGCGCGCTGCTAGCGGTGGGATTATTGAGCGCGATGCTCGTTGCGCAATCCGCGGATGCGACCCGCTACGACCATCAAATTCAAACCAAGTTGACGCAGAAGCTGGCGGCCAAGAATCAATTTCATGACGTTCAATCCAGCGTACAAGACGGGATCGTGACTCTCTCGGGTACGGTCGATCTCTACCAGCGCAAGCTGGACGCGGCCAAGCTCGCGCGAAAAACTGCAAGTGTGCGGGACGTGCATAATTTGATCACAGTGGCCGGACCGAACCTGCCCGACGCCCAACTGGAGGAGCAACTGGCAAAGAAGCTGCGCTACGTGCGCGTTGGCTATGACATCACGTTCGACTATTTCGCGCTGAACGTGAAAGATGGCGTGGTCACGGTGGAAGGGCAGGACCGAACTGGAGTGGGCCGCGACGAGGCTCTCGCCGACATTCGGAATATGCCCGGCGTGAAAGATGTGATCGCGAACATCTCGCTGGAGCCGGTTTCGCCGATGGATGATGGTTTGCGCCTGCGCGCGGCTCGCGCCATTTACAGCGATTCCGTGTTGAGCAAGTACGCGATCGATCCGGCGCGTCCGATTCGCATCATCGTGGATAACGGCCATGTGGCGCTCTACGGTTCCGTGGATACCACCATGGACAAGAATGTCGCCGGAATTCGAGCCAACCAGCTCTTTGACGCTTTTAGCGTGGAGAACAAACTGGTGGTCGAAAAAGATTCGGGCCAGTCTGGGATGTAATGTTGGAGGGGTGAGTCTGGGCGCGGAGCAATCCGCGTCCGTTTTTAACTTCACAGCCGGTTGATCAACGACGCCACGTACCCGGCGCCGAATCCGTTATCGATATTCACCACGCTCACATTCGAGGCGCACGAATTCAGCATACCGAGAAGCGCGGTCAACCCTTCGAACGACGCGCCATAGCCAACGCTGGTCGGCACAGCAATCACCGGCGCGCCCACGAGACCTCCGACCACGCTGGGCAGCGCGCCTTCCATGCCAGCGCAGACAATCACGACCCGGGCTTTAGTTAGCGCTTCCCGATTGGCGAGCAAACGATGGATGCCCGCGACTCCCACATCGTAGAACTGCTGTACGGTGTTGCCCATCAACTCCGCAGTGACTAGAGCTTCTTCGGCGACGGAGATGTCGCTGGTTCCCGCGCATACCACCGCGATCGTACCTTTGCCATAAATCTGTGGGTCCTGCTTGAGCACAATCGCTCGCGCCAGTTGACGATATTCCGCAGCGCGAACTTTTTTCTTTACCGCGGAAAATTGCTTCTTGTCGGTGCGTGTGGCCACCACGTTCCCGCCGTGCTTCGCCAGCCGAGCAAAAATTTCTGCTGTCTGTGCCGCGGTCTTGCGTTCTCCGAAGATCACTTCAGGCATACCAACGCGCAGTCGCCGATGATGATCCACCTTGGCAAAGCCAATGTCTTCGAACGGCAAATGACGCAGCCGGTCGACGGCATCGTCGGGTGCGAGTTTTCCCTGGCGCACTTGTTCGAACAATCTGCGGATGGATTCGGGGTTCACAGTAGGAGACGGCAGCCATTCGGCATCGAGCCGGCAATCTCTAGATTAGCATTGCACCGGAGTTGTGAGCTCTTGACGTGCGCGACTTACGCGAGGCGCTACGGACCCTGGCAATCAAAGCGCGGCAAACTTTGCGTGCCACGCCGGGTTCGTTCAGATGCGAGAGAAACAAACGGCGCAGTCCGCCGGGCGTCACTCGTCCTGCCAGATAATCATCGTAGAGCATACTTCCCAGGCGATATCCCCAAACTTTAGCGAGCGCTTCCGACTTCTCGTTATCGAGGCGGACGGCGGCCAAGGCGGCCTTTTCACAGGCAGCAAAGGACAATGTGAAGGAACTATCCTCTTCGGGCGCCGGTCTTGCTGGATAAAGCACTCGTGAGCCGAAGTAAGCCACGGCATGTTCAATCACATTCGTGTAAAACGCGTCCAGTGGCGTCAGTGCGCAGGAATTTTCGTTCGATTCATTTCCATCCGCTGCATGACCATTGACGCCGTGTCGGTTCAGGCGCTGCGGCAGGCCACGGCAGGCATGATGCAAAAAACGTGCGGCATCCTCGGCTGCATGCATGAGCTGAAATTCGCGGACGTAAAATGCATTCGCCTCCGGGAAATAAGCGCTCCCGCGCTCTTCCACGCTGGCGAGCATACTCGCCATTCGCCGCTCCGGGATGGCTTTCCGCGAGATGAGACGATGCAGTATCGCGTGCCATTCACCGCCATGAACTTCAGGCAGCAGGTCGACCAGAAACTTCGGTTGCGTGCTGTTGTGCGGCGAGTAGCGGTTGATCTCTAGAAAACTTGCCAGGCTGTCGATCAGGTTGTAGATGGTAGGCGCGAAGTCAGGGCCGGCATCGCAACGGCTCCACTGATCCAGAAACAGGCGATAGCTTTCATATTTTTCGAGAGGAGTGGCATTGAAAACACAGAGGACGTCGTCGTTGACGCGCACGGCCTCGACCTTGTCGACGGGTTCGCCGGCCGCCCGCCAGTACAAGGCATCTACGTTTTGCAGCACGGTAAGGATCTTGGCGTCGGGAACTTCCTGGTGCAGCGCGCGAGGCAGGTGTCCCGGCGCCAGATGCGATTCGCCGAACAGCACCAAGATGACCGCATCGGTATGTCGCTGGCGAATTTCGGCAAGCTTGGCCGCGGCATGACGATCGCGCGCGCCGATTTTCCGCAAGTTTTCCCGAGGCATGCAATCCAGACCGTAGAGCCCCTCGCCATGGTCGCGAGCGGCCACCAGCAACTCGTGAAATGGGGCCCAGTCGTAGCCCCAGTCGAGATCGAAACGTATGCGCTGCCGCAATTCGTTCTCGTCAATTTCACGGCGCCACCATTCATCGAGGATGTGCTGGTCGCGGGCGAAGATGGTCTCGACGCCCAGCACCACTGGACGCTCTCCAGCCAGTGCGCGCTGCTCGATCAGCGAGGCGGCATAGCGCTGCGCCGAGGGCAAGGCATGGTAGTCGCCGATCAGGACCACGTCCGCTGCCTGCAGGGCATTCTGAATTTGCTGACGATCTAGAAGAGAATCGTAGTCAGCGAAAGCTTGCGAGAACTCGCGAAGATACTTGCGACGGCCGTTCGAATCCTGAGCGCGGATTTCGCGCTCCACTCCCTCCAGCGCGTGAAGTTCCGCTGCGCTGCGCCGAGATCGTAAATTGGCCGTCGATGCCATAAGTCAACTTCCGGCTTTTAGCTCCCTAAGCTTCTGGCTCTCGTTCTTCGCCTTGACTTCCACTTCGGCTACTCCCTATGCTCCAAAGTCGGGGCTCCGATGTTTCTCGCCTCGCCCGGAGAATCTTTGCCGAATTCGCTTCCACAAAATCTGACCATTGCAACCACCGGCGCCAGCGGATCCGTGTTTCTCAGCCAATTACTGATCGCCGTCGAGCGTGATGCGCGCGTTCACACCGTTAACTTCATCGCATCGGACTCCGCCCTGCGCGTGCTGGCGGAAGAACTTGGCATCCAGGGCCGGGCGAATCTCGTCTGCCAGGTTCTTGCCAACGAAAACAGCTCGTCCAAAATCAAAGCGCAAAAGATTAAAGAGCAATCGAATGCTGATATTGGAGCTAACGTGGCCAGCGGTTCGTATCCTGCCGACGCTATGATCGTCCTCCCCTGCAGCATGGGCACATTGGCCCGCATCGCAAACGGCATCGCCTCGCATCTGATCGAGCGCGCGGCTGACGTCTGCCTGAAAGAGAAGCGTCCGCTGGTGCTCTGCGTTCGCGAAACGCCGCTCAACAAAATTCACATCCGCAACATGTACCGGGCCGCCGATGCCGGGGCGACCATCTTTCCGCTCATTCCGGCTTTCTATTACCGACCCGCGAGCTTAGATGACATGGGCCGCGAGTTCGCCTATCGCGTCCTCGCCCATCTCGGCCTTGCTCAACCTAACGCCTTCCGTTGGAAGAGCTGACTTATCAGCGGCTTACCGGCCTACAGACAGAAACTCTTCTTCCTAAGGGAAGATCGGCTTTAGGGTCGGGAATCTTAAGTGTAGAGAGCCGGCGGTGCAGGTCACAGATGCCCGGTGGCCATGTACGACGGGCGATTCTGCAGGATAGTTCTAAATTGACGTCCCAGATTTCCAGAGCGACGATCCTGATTCCTTAGCGTAGAATTCGTCAAATTCCCGGACAGGTTGGCTGATGCCTTTGACCATCGAGCAAAGTGATCGAATCAAGTTCGCGGCTGTGTCTCTTCGTCCGCGACCATTTTTCCTGGCGTCAATCTGCGGCATTTTCCTGCTGATGTTTGTACCCGCGCTTGCGGTTGACGATCACAACCCTTATGCAGGTGATCCCAAAGCCGCGAAAGCGGGCGAGTATGAATTCCGCATCAACTGCGCGCTTTGCCATGGATTGGGGGCGCATGGTGGCGGGCGCGGCCCCGACTTAACGCGGGCACAGAAAAAGCATGCGCACTCCGACGCGGAACTGTTTCAGGTGATCAGCAACGGCATTCCGGGCACGGTCATGCCAGCGAATGGAACCAACGGGCAAGGCGTTGGGATGACCGGCGAGGAGATCTGGCAGATCATTACTTATATTCGGAGCGTGGAGGTGAAGGCGCCAGCCGTCTCCGCAGGTAGCGCGGCGCATGGCAAGGAACTCTTTTATGGCGACGCGAACTGCTCGCTTTGCCACATGGTTGACGGCAAGGGCGGAAGGTTGGGTCCGGAACTCACCGCCGTGGGAGGGTCACGGACCCGGGCTGCCATCATCGATTCGGTGCGCAATCCTAGCCGGCGGCTGGCCTGGGGATTGACCGAGGCCACGAAAGAATTCCCCCAGGAGTACGAGACCATCACCGTGGTGACTTCCGACGGAAAGGAAATCAAGGGCGTGGCCTTGAACGAAGACAACTTTAGCGTGCAGATGATGGACGCGAGCGAACAAATTTATTTGCTGGACAAAGACAAGCTGCGGTCGTTTGGCAAAAGTCGGGAGTCGACGATGCCGACCTACAATGCAGACCTTTTGAGCGACAAGGATCTGGAAGACATCGTGGCCTACCTGGTCAGCGTGGCGGCGAAATGAGACCTCGGAGAAGCTTTGCCGCGTGGTTCTCATTTCTCTCTGCTTGCGCCTTCTTCGCTTCGCCGGTAGGTGCGCAGGTCACATTCGATCGGATTGTAAATTCAGGGAAGGAGCCGCAAAACTGGCTGACGTATTCTGGCGACTATTCCGGCCGGCGCTTCAGTTCTTTGGATCAGATCAAGACCGAAAATGTTCGCACGTTAGCCGCGAGGTGGGTATTCCAGACTGGCGCAACCGGCAAACTCGAAACTACTCCCCTCGTGGTCGACGGCATTCTCTACGCCACAGCGCAGGATGATCGGGCTTTCGCCCTGGATGCGCGCACCGGCCGGCCCATCTGGCTCTTCCAGCATCAACTGCCGGGCGATATTCGTCCGTGCTGTGGGCGAGTAAACCGCGGCGTTGCCATTCTTGGCGACAAGGTTTTTCTGGGAACGCTCGATTCGCACCTGATCGCTCTGGACACGAAAACGGGCAACGTGATCTGGGATGTCGTAGCGGCCGACTATCAGAAAGGGTACAGCTTCACCGTCGCGCCGCTCGCGGTGAAGAATCTTGTGGTGATCGGCGTTTCCGGCGGCGAGTACGGCGTACGCGGATTCATCGATGGCTACGACGCCGCGACTGGCGAGCGCAAATGGCGTTTCTACACCGTCCCCGGGCCGGATGAGCCCGGACATGAAACCTGGGAGGGCGATTCCTGGAAAATCGGCGGCGCTCCGGCGTGGAACACCGGAACCTACGACGCGATGACCAATCAAATTTTCTGGCCCACGGGAAATCCTTCGCCCTCGAATCGCGGCGAGGGACGCGCCGGAGACAATCTTTACAGCAACACTCTGCTCGCACTCAATGCCGACACGGGCAAGATGAACTGGTACTTTCAGTTCACCAAGCACGACGAACATGACTGGGATGCCACGCAAGTCCCGGTGATACTCGATGCTGGCGGCGAGCATCTGATCGCACAGGCCAACCGCAACGGATTCTTCTACGTGATCGATCGCAGCACCGGCAAACTGATTTCCGCCAACGCCTACGGCAAAACCACATGGAGCGATAGCAAGGATGCCGATGGGCGTCCCGTGGCAAAGAAGGAAGCTTCGCCGACGCTCGCGGGCCACACGGTATGTCCGGGAGCGCTGGGGACGACGAACTTTATGGCGCCCGCGTTCAACCCGCAAACCTCTTTGTTCTACGTGACCGCGCGCGATCAGTGCGACATTTTCAGCACCGCGCCGCAGCCTTACGAAGCCGGTCATGCCTATTACGGCAGCGCGTATTTTCCGTCGGAAGAGGCCGAACCATATCGTGGGTTTCTGAAGGCAATCGACCCTGCCACGGGAGAGATCAAGTGGAAGTTCGAGCACACTTCGCCAACCTGGTCGGGCGTGCTGTCAACCGCTGGAGGCCTGGTGTTTACCGGCGATGCCGAAGGAAACTTCATCGCTCTCGATGCGGTAACGGGTAAGCCGCTGTGGCATTTTCAGATGGGCGGCGCCGTTTACGCTGCACCGATAGCCTTCGCCGTCGATGGAAAAGAGTATGTGGCGATCGCCGCGGGCAGCGCCGTGTATGCGTTTGCGCTGCCGTAGAAAATAAATAAATATCAGAAGCGCACGACGATTCCCGTGGACACTCGAAGGTTGTTTTGATGCTGCGCGATGCCGAAGAAAAGGCTGCCGGGGAAGGCGCTTTCGTAAAACTTATTCAGATTGTGATAAGTACGAAGGTCGTCCGCCTGTACCAGCCGAAGAGAAAGACGACGAAACAATCTGTAGTCGATTCCGCCGCCCAGCGCGACAGCAGCGTCCGTGTACGTGGTTGCCGAAGAGGTCACCGGAGTCGACAGGCCCGTGATGGTGCTGGCACTTAGGCTGGCTCGGTCAAAGCCTAACATCGCATGGATGAACGGCGTGATTTTTGATTTGCCCCTGAAAGTAAGCACGGGTCCAACCAGCAACGAATACGCATAGGCGTCGGGCAGTCCGGAGAGCGTGCTGAACCTCGTATTCGCGAGCGGTTTGCCGTAACGTCCGCTAACGTCCGCAACGATTCCGATCCAACGGTTGGCGTTATATTGGCCCTCCGCGTTCCAGCCATTGAAGCTGGACCCTATGCTGAACGGGCTATTCAGCTCGCGCAGAGCGTTGTCTACGTCCAGGCCGCTGAGTCCTCCATTATCCACGTAGGTGAAGGAATATCCGCCAAACACCTGCACCTTCGGAGTGGAACCTTGAGCCAATGCGCACGAGCTCAACAAGGAGATCAGAGCGATCGTTGCTACTGCCAAGCGAATCATTTCGATTATTTTTCCTTTCAACAAATCGCGCACCAGACTTTCACATCGCGAGAGATCCGAAAGAGTCTTGAAGGTGGCTTCACATCGGGTCGTTGCCAGAACCAAGTAAGAACGCAGACGCATGCGAGAGGGTTGCAAGTGGACACGTAAATGTAGGTAAAGGTATTTAAGTTTTTAATTATAACGTGGGAACGATCGGCAGGTTTTTGCCCGCGAGCGTCAAGCAAGGATACGATTTGCCGTGCATCCCCGCAGAACAAATCCCCTCAACAAATCTGAAGGCAATGCGGGCGCTGCGAGATTTTCCGAAGACAACTTCTCCAAAAAGATACAAACCTTTGACTGCCGTGTGACAAGGGGTCCAGCGGCCGCACGCTACTCTCCCTCCACACCGTGATCCGATGCACGTAGTGGACACGACGAAAGAGAGGAAACTATGAAGCAACTCACAGAGGTTCTGGAACGCGCCGCGAGCCGGCGCTCATTCCTCAAGAACAGCATGGTCGCCGGAACGGTGGCGACCGTAGGGGCCGGCATCCTGGGCAGCGGGTTACCCGCATTCGCCCAGCAAACCAGCAGTGCAGCGCTTAGCAAAGGAGATATTGCGATCCTGCGATTCCTTGCGGCAGCCGAACTGATCGAATCAGATCTTTGGATCCAATATGCCGAACTGGGTGGTATCGGGAATAATTCACCCATCGAAGTCGACCCGAGCCAACCACTGAACCTTTATCAGGTAGCCTTGTCGAACCTCGATTCCGATGGCCCGCAATATATCGCCAGCAACACGCTGGACGAAGTCAGCCACGCCACTTTCCTCAATGCCTATCTCGAGTCCAGAGGAGCCGAGCCGGTCAACTTCGACGAGTTCGTAACTTTGCCGGGAAGCACGGCTACGGGATCAACGGGCGCTTCCCGCCTCACGAACCTCACACAGCTCAACGTGGACACCAGTTGGTTCGTGCGCTATCGCAGCACAACCAATCCGGACCTCGGCGCCACCTTTCCTCAGGCCGTCACCCTCAATGGAGTTACCGCCATTCCGAGAAACGATGCCGATTACGAAGGCAAATCCAATCCCAACTTTGCGGGGAACGATCACATCCAGGCGATTGCGAACGTGGCGGCCTTTCACTTCGGACAGATCGAGCAAGGCGGCACCAGTCTTTATGCAGCCATGAGTCAAAAAGTCACGGATCCGGAGGTGCTCCAGATCACCCTCGGGATTGGTGGAGACGAGATCGCCCACTTCTTAGAATGGGTGGATTTCTCGGGCAACGGAGTCCAGGCCCCGGTGGCGCCATTTACGGATCCCATCTCGGGCCTGAAATTTCCCAATTTTTTCAGCTCACCCAATCCGCTTGATCAGCCCAGCCTGATCTTCCCCGTCCCTTTCGAATTCAGGTCCGACCTTCCGCGAGTCTCGATGATTCGCCCGGTGACCGATAAATTTGCCGGCGCCATGGCTGCAGTCAAAGGCCTTACCGCTAGTGGACTCTTCATCGGCCAATCGCCAGAGTTTTTCTCCGCGTTGAAGGCTTTGGCCGCCGCAGCCGACGCGGCGCAACGCGGAGTCTAGGGGTTGGCGCAATCGCGTGGAAGCCTTCGGGGGAGGGTCTTGCACGCTCGTCGCCGCGGGCGCTGTTGAACGAATCCATCGGTCGCAGCGCCCATTTTTCTCACACATTACGCTCACTTGACTGGAGGAATACCGATGTTTGAAGGCTTATTTCAACCCATGCACCTGCTGGCGATCGCGGGACTCGCTTTGTTGATCCTCGGGCCTAAGAAACTGCCCGAGCTTGGAAAAGGGCTGGGCGAAAGCATCCGCGGGTTCAAATCTGCGATGCAGGGAACGGAGGAAGAGGCGCCACCGAAAGCCGCGATGTCAAAGCCCCCCGAGGAGAAGGCATGAGCCTGTCGGAAATGTTGTTCCTTGGCCTGTTGGGACTGGTTATCTTTGGACCGAAGAAGCTGGCCGAGTTTGGCCAGCAGGCCGGGAAGGCCCTGGCTCGGCTGAAGAGCGTGAGCACCGAGTTCCAATCGCAACTGGGAGGGGAAATCTCGGCAAGCACGAGTAATCGGCCAATCGGGACGCCAGTTGACAGTCTCGACACCCACTTTCGTCCCGATTGACGCTCCACCGCATTTCATACTAATCTGCAGTTACACCGGAAAGGAGGTGGTCGAATGACAAGTTCTGATTGTAGTGGCACGTGTGGGAGTCTAAGACCAGGTGAGGTGGCTGAGACTTAGAGCTGGTTGCTCTAAGCGGGGCTCTGGGCGCCTAACTTGATAGACGAGGCGCGGAGCTACAGCCCGCACACTAGCCGGTGAGTATGGAGGAACGCATCGCGTTGGTCGCGCGAAGGCTTCTTCCTTGGGGCTTCGGCTCCGACCCGGGAGTTGCCGTGAGAGGCCACGTAGAGTGACCACCTCTTGGTCAATCCCAAACAGTCCACCGGACGGGGCTTGAGTCTTCAATGACTTAAGCCCCGTTTGTTGTTTGTTATCACTGGGTTCCCGAGACTCGGTTTTCACGAACCATCGAATTTTACCAAACCCTGAAAATTTCCGATCTCGACCCATACCCCCACTAGCTCCTGCGCCGAGGGTGCCCTTCCTTTTTTAAAAGACGCGGTGAGTTCGCTGATGGACCTTGGCTGGCTAGCGCATGGAGAATCTTGTGGGATTGGGTTCGTTGGAATTGATTCCTCCGCACTGGTTGCCGAAGGCGCTCGCTGAGAGGCAAATTGCAGCCCTACCGGAGCACAAGCGTTATCTCACAAGGGGACTTTTGACTCCTTGGATAGTGCATTTGCGAACTTCGATACTGAGACCGCGCAACTAGACCTGCCTCACATGCGAAACCGTAAGCCCGAAGCCATCAAACGCTATCTTGAATTCCGCCGCGAGCAATTCAAAATGCTCCTTGAGGTGATTGAGGATTTCATCGAAGAGAAGTATCCTGCACAGGAGGACATTCTTGGCCACTGGCATCCCATAGGCACTCGGATCAACCGTGGGTGCACGACGACGAAGAATGTTCTCGACCTGTGCAACGATCTTAAGAAGTGAGCCTCGACGCATTCATTAGTTAGTTAGTACTGGGTTTCGCCGCTAATAACAAGTTGGCGAGTCGCATTTTCTAGGAAATCATGGTCGCCTTTATGTTGCCAAGACTGATCCAAGAATGCTTATTCTAGCCACGGCAGTCAGGTGTCTCCGCGTCTGATCACGACCTGATGGTGGTGAGGGTAACTTTAGTTCGGAGTCATACCGGGATAAACGACTAGACTTGAAGATATGAGACATTACACAATCAAACAGATGAACGGTTTTAGCATGTTTAAGTGTCTCATTTGCAAACACTCCGTCACCACACTGGAGTTCGGCAGCCAGAACGGCAACTGCCGCAGGCAAGCGGCTAGGGTAATGAACGAGCACGCCATAGCTGCCCATGGCTGCCCCATACCCATGTCACCGCGTGATGCGCAGATGTGGCACGCCCATTAAGACGCGCATTTCTCCAGAAGCAATGAAGGGCAGTGCGGTATGACACCTGAAACGTATTACAACGTATTACAAAGTCCGGTGCATACAATCGCCATGCGGGTCCCGCTTAGCAGCGGTCTTCGACCTCACTTACCGCCGTGTCTGGCGTCCGGAACTCAGCGATGAAGGTCAGTGGTGCGACTTTTTGGCTGAACAGAAAGAAGCTGGGGCAGAGCTATTCCCCGCTCTGGCGACTACATAGGACTGTCACCGGATGCGATGAAGCAACTGGAAGCAAAAATAGCTCGTGCAGCAGATGTGCAGCAGGTTGTGGTGAACGGATCGCAAGTGCTTTGAAAGAATGGAGCCGACGAGCGGACTTGAACCGCTGACCTGCAGATTACGAATCCGATTTAGGGACTTGCAGCAAAGCGCATTACCTTGCACCGTACGGTAGTTTCAGCGAGTTCCGCGTTCACGTGCTGAATGGTGCTGCACGAAAATGCACCGAACCACAAGGCAAACGGGGCAAGTTCGGGGCAGGCTGAGTTGCCGCGTTAAGCTCGGCTCCAAAGCAACTGACTCTTAATCTCATGCGCTAGTCGCGCACCTAACTAGATCGTTCAGAACGATTGGTTGGCTACGATCTATGGTCTACGCGCCGGATCCATCGGGCGACGCTATGGGCCGGCTCTTTCCTTATATTTGTGCTGCAAATTCGAGTGCCGATCGGGAAGACGGCGGCTTGGCAGGCGTTCGCCGCCTGGGTGCAACACCTAGCCAGGGCAAGAAGCGTCAAGATTTCAATTCTGGGTCAGCATTGCGCGCCGATTCATGCATCCAAGTTCCCACGATTAATCTCGCGGAGGTGCAGCCTTGAAAATATCCCGATGTATCGTTGCTATCGCTTTTCTGTTCGGGACTCCCGCTTTGGTCTTCGCCCAAACATCGGCCTCCAATGCGACGTTGACCACCAACCCAGTCTTCGAGAAAAACTGCGCGAAGTGTCACGGTAAAACCGCCGAGGGCCGACATTTTGGCGGACCAGCGCTGGTCTCCGAAAAGGTCCATGCCGTGTCCGCCGACGACTTGCGGAGCATCATCATGAACGGCAAAGGCCGGATGCCGAAGTTCGCCGGTAAGCTGACGTCGGAGGAAATCGACACACTCGTTCAGCAGATCAAAGCCCTGAGCCCGAAATAGCATGCAAGAGGCCGCTTTGGGCGCGACGATCGTTTTTGGACGCCCGTTTGCTGAATGAAGCTGGTCGAAGTATCCTTGGCGAGTGTCGCATCTGGACGAATCCTTTCTTAACACTGAACGCGAGCGCCAGCGACTGGCCGCGAACTACGCCGGCATGACCGATGGCGAGTTGCAGCGACTGGCGCGGAATGCGGAGTCGCTCACCGAGTTGGCCTGGGATGCGCTCGAGGACGAAATGGATCGGCGCCATCTGGAAGTTTCCGACGATGCGCCGGAGCCCCGGCAGGAAATGGAAGTGCGCGAGCTTGTGACGATCCGGCAGTTTCGCGATCTGCCGGAGGCGCTGCTGGCGAAGGGCAGTCTGGAGTCTTCGGGCATTGAATGTTTCCTGGCGGACGAAAACCTGGTCCGGCTGGACTGGTTCATTTCAAACTTCATCGGCGGCATCAAACTCAAGGTGCGAGCTCCGGACGCAATCAACGCGCAGAAGATTCTCGACGAACCGATTCTCGAAGGTCTCTACGTGCACGGCGTCGGACTCTACCAGCAGCCGCGCTGTCCCCAGTGCCAGTCGCTTGACGTGAACTTCCAGGAGTTGGATCGTCCCATCGCCTACATGAGCGCGTTCCTCCGCGTGCCGATGCCCCTGCAGCGCCCCGCCTGGCATTGCCACGAGTGCGATGCAGAGTGGGAAGACGATGGGGCGGAGTCACATCCCTAGAACGCAGCTTATACTTCCAATCCCTCTACTTCCAAGCTCCATACTTTCAATCCAAGGAGAAGCACGATGAGCAGCAGGTCAGATGCCACGAGCCGTCCTAGTTCTTCCATCCCACCCGATGATCCCCGACGAAATCTCATCCTCACGCGATCGGATGATCGGAACTTACCGCACATCGGACTCGTTGGCGACACGTACACACCTCTTTTGACCGGCAAGGACACAACGGGACGGTTTTGCCTTATCGATATGCACGTCCCGCCCGGTGGCGGGCCACCTCCTCACCGGCATGACTTTGAGGAGTCCTTCATCGTCATCGAGGGCGAGATCGAGGCTACCTTTCGCGGCGTGAAATCGATTGTAGGTGCGGGCCAAACCCTTCACATTCCTGCCAACGCGCCTCACCAGTTTCACAATAAGAGCGACCGGCCGGCACGCCTGTTATGCATCTGCTCTCCCGCCGGACAGGAAGAGTTCTTCGCGAAGGTGGGCGTGCCGGTTGCAACCCGGACGACCGCACCCCCGAAACTCGACGAAAAAGCTGAGGCTGAATTCAGAGCAAAGGCTCAAGCACTCGCTCCGCAGTATAAGACGGAGTTGCTCCAACCGGCCTGAGACTTTCCTCCGCTCTGGCTTAGTCAGGCTTGGTTAACCCGGCTGACGATCATCGTGATCGCCCTCTGGGCGGCGAGCACAGCTCCTTCCTGCCAGCCGATGATATGGCTGCAGTGGTCTCCGGCAAAATAGATTCGATCATCGGGAACGATCAGTTCGCGATAGGGCCCGTCATAGTAAGCGGACTCGTCCGCGGGAGGATAGTCGGGCCCGCGGCTGACCCAGGATCCGAGGCTGTAGGGCACCTTGCCCCAGCACATATACATCGGCTTCTCCAGTTCCTTGCTCTTGCCGGGATGCAGTTTCTCGACCGCGGCCCGGGAGGCGGCAAGCTTTGCCTCATGGGAAGGCAGTTTGCCGAAAGCATCCCAGTTTTCCATGGCATAGCCGGAGATGACCACTCCGCGTTTCGACATCAGTTTCGCACTGGGATACCAGACTTGCGGGATCGGTCCGGTGGCGAGAAACGAGATGCCGCCGTAGATGTTATCGCCATCCTGCTCCCAGAAGCGCCGCGCCTCCCATGCAACTTTGTAGGCGGAGTCATAGGCGACTTGCTCGATCGCCAATTTCACGCCAGAGGAGAAATCATTCGGCAGCGTCTTGAGAATGGTCAGCGGCAGAGTACAAATGCAATAGGCAGCCTCGATTGAGCGCACCGAGCCGGATTCTCCGTCATGGTACGACACCCTGACGCCGTTGGTTGTCTTTCTGATTTCAGTGATCGCGCAGTTATAGCGCACTAGTTCGCCCAGGGAGCGCGCGAATGCGTAGGGAATCCGGTCCATGCCGCCGACGGGCTGGAACATGGTGGCCTGCATATCGAGCGCTTCTTCAAAGAGGGTTGGCCTATAAAGTTTCGATTTGAGCAAATCCGAGAAGGGAAGTGGATCGCGAGGGATCTCGATCTGATCGCCCGCGCCGGGTAATTGCCGGTCGCCGGAGCGCGAGGAGCCCTTATATTCGTAGTTTTTTCCCAGGGCGCCATACGATTTGAGAAATTCCATCATTGCGGCCTGGTCGTCCGGCGTCAACGGCTGATCGAGAGCACCCTTTTGCGCACATTTCGCCAGCAGTTCGGCAACATGACCGCGAGTGTCATTGATCACTTGCCCCTGCCGGATGGGTTTGCCGCCGAAAGCATTGTCATTCTGCAGCAACGCGCTGCGCGACGAATTCACCTCGACCTCCAGTTCCACTCCGAGTTCATTGCAATAGCCGAGAATATTTCTGTGGATCGAAGGGAGCCGTGCGGGACCACAGTTGAAATAACTTCCTTCGTCGAAGGTGCACTCTTGCGACGTTCCATCGTTGAAGACCAGCTTCGATCCTCCACGCAACGTCCAGTTGCGTCCACCGGGACGCTCACGCGCCTCCAGCACCGTGCAGTCGAAGCCCGCGCGTTGCATCTCGTAAGCGGAGACCAGCCCGGCAATTCCTGCGCCGAGAATAATCACTTTGGTGCCGCGGCCGGCCGATGGAGACAGCGGAAGGTCTTTCTGCTGCTCGGTCTCGACCATGCCCAGAAGTCCGAGCGAATGCATGGTCAGGAAGGCAGCGCCGTATCCGCCGGTCTGTGCGATTCTGCCGATGAACTGGCGTCGGGTGATCGTCATCGTTATCCGATTCAAACTGCTATTTCAGCAGTCCACAAACGTTTTTCAAGATTCGTGTAAGGTACCATGCCTCGTTGGATCAGGGCCCCGCAATTTTTCGAAGTGTGCGATTCAAGTTCGTGAAAAAAGCGCATCAGATCCCGGTTGCCTTTATGATAACCACCATGCCCACCAAGCTCCGCTGGGGAGTTCTCAGCACTGCCGCCATCGCTCTCAAGAAGGTCATCCCCGCCATGCAACAGGGCGAGTACACCACCATCGCCGCCATTGCATCCCGCGATCTCGCGAAGGCTCAGGAGGCAGCGCGGACCCTCAACATTCCCACAGCCTACGGCTCCTACGAAGAACTTCTCGCCGACCGCAATATTGACGCGATCTACAATTCTCTGCCCAATCAGCTTCATGTCCCGTGGACTGCCAAGGCCGCTGAGGCCGGCAAGCATGTGCTCTGCGAGAAGCCTCTCAGCCTCACGGTGGCGGAGGCTAAGTCTCTGCTCGCCGTCCGCAACCGTACCGGGGTCAAGATCGGCGAAGCTTTTATGATCCGCAGTTTTCCGCAGTGGCTGCGCCTGCGCGAACTTCTCGACCAGGGCCGCGTCGGGGAACTTCGCTCCATCGTGGGATTCTTCAGCTACCACAACGTTGATCCCGCCAACATCCGCAACCAGGTCGCCTGCGGCGGTGGCGCTCTCATGGACATCGGTTGCTACCTCGTCCAAGCATCGCGCTACGGGTTTGCAAAGGAGCCCACTCGCGTGGTGGCTTGCATCGACCGTGATCCCCAGATGAAAACCGACCGGCTCACTTCAGCGATTCTCGACTTCTCCGGCGGGCAATCCATCTTTACTTGTTGTACGCAGTTGGTTCCCTACCAGCGGGTTCGTTTCCTCGGCATCCGCGGATGCATTGAGATCGAAATCCCCTTCAACGCGCCGATTGATCGCCCCACTCGCATCTTCATCGACGACGGGGGCGACCTCTTCGGCAAGAACATCACCCCGGAAACCTTTGCAATTGCCAATCAGTACACCATGCAGGGGGATGCTTTCTCCAAGGCCGTTCAGGAAAACAAGGAAGTGCCCGTGCCGCTCGAAGACGCCATCAAGAACATGGCAGTCATCGAAGCCATCTTTCGCTCCGCCGATTCAGGCCGATGGGAAACTCCGTAGAAGAACTGGGAAAAAACGCCACACGGCAACTTCAAGACCCTTACTTCATTTGTATCGCAGATGGTGAATCGGCCCGCCAACAACTGTCCCGCCAGGTACTCTAGGTTCGCCGACACCATCCCCGGCGCGCAGAGCATCACGGTTCTGCCGAAATAGTTCCAGCGGGACCCAAAGATCTGAATTATCCGCGGCTAGGACTTAGGTCGTAGGGAACGAATCGCGGGATTCCGCGTCGGGGTTCGAGTTCGGTTTGGCGAAGCCCTTGAGGATCACATCCAAGGTGTCTTTCGCGAGCTTCAACGCCGGCAGTTCTTCTCGCGTAAACCACCGCACTTCGGCGGCATCGCTGGCCGCGGCGAGATCGCCCGCAACCCGCTGGCATAGAAAATCAATCAAAACGTAGTGATATTGCACGCGCTGCTCGGCATCTCGCAGCACTCGATCGAAGACGCCCAGCAGTTCGCCGGGTTCGACCGTGAGTCCAGTTTCCTCGCGCGCCTCGCGAATAGCGGCCTCACGCACCGGTTCGCCGACTTCGAGCACTCCTCCAGGGATGGACCACTCGGCCTGCAGCGGCGGATGCGCGCGCTTCACCAGAACCACGCGAGCGTCTTCAATGATGATGGCGCCGACGCCGACCAGCGGAACTTCGGGGAATTCGCGTTTCATGCCGCACGTTCCATCGCGCAAGAATTCTATAGCATGGTCTTCGCCCTGACGGAGCCTGCCCCGAGCGAAGCCGAGGGGTGTCTCTGTGGTTAAATGGTGTTCTCGTATGGCCCTGGAAGAATACAAACGAAAGCGCAAATTCGAGCAGACGCCAGAACCTCCTCCGAAACTTGCATCCAAAGCCGGGCACCGCTTCGTGGTGCAGAAGCATGACGCCACGCGCCTGCACTATGATTTTCGCCTGGAGATGGAAGGCGTGCTGAAATCCTGGGCCGTGCCCAAGGGACCATCGCTCGATCCCGCCGACAAGCGCCTCGCCATGCAGGTCGAGGATCATCCCGTTTCATATTTCGATTTCGAAGGCATCATTCCGGAAGACAACTACGGCGCGGGTACGGTGATGGTGTGGGATGTGGGCACGTGGCAGCCACTCTCTCCGATCCCAGTAGAAGGAAAATATGTGCCCGGAACCGAGGCCGAAGCTGTCGCCATGCTGGCCAAGGGCGATTTGAAATTTCGTCTCGACGGGAAAAAACTGAAGGGCGATTTCGCGCTGGTGAAGATGAAAGGCCGTCGTCCCGGAAGGAAAGGTAACGAATGGCTGCTGATCAAGAAGCATGACGACTACGCGGTAGAGGGATACGACATCGATGCCTACGACGAATCCGTCCTGAGCAAGCGCAGCCTGGCGGAAATCGCCGGAGACTCAGGATCGGCCGAGTGGCGAAGCCGTCCGTCGGGCCGCGGCAAGTTGAAGGCGGCGTGGCTGGCGGATGCCGTGGCGAAACTCGATCAAAAGAAAGCTGCGGCGAGTAAAAAAAAAAGCAGAAAGAACTGAACACCGCCGAGGACGCAAACAGCGCCGAGAGAGATAAGAGAAAAGGCGCATCGTCTTTTGGCAACAACGCTCCGCCGTTTTCCATCTCAGATTCGAGCAGTACGAAGAAATCAAAATCCTCAGCGCTCTCCGCGTCCTCCGCGGTTTTGGGTCTTGCGTCTTCCGCACCGATCAAGCGTCCCATGCCGACCCTGATTCATCCCATGCTGGCCACCTCCATCGACGAGCCGTTTGACGGACCGGAGTGGCTGTTCGAAATCAAGTGGGACGGATACCGTGCGGTCGCTTTCATCGAGAGTGGCAAAGTCCGGCTGGTTTCGCGGAATCAGAATGAACTGACCCAGCGCTATCCCGAACTCAGAGACTTGCCGCATTTCGTTAAGGCAAAAAACGCGATCCTCGACGGGGAAGTGGTTGCGCTCGACGAGCAGGGGCGGGCTTCGTTCAGCTTGATGCAGCAGCGAACCGGATTTCGTCCCGGTGGCCGCCGCGGGGCCAGCAATGCGGATGTGCCGGTGCTCTACTACGCCTTCGACCTGCTCTATCTCGACGGCTACGATTGGCGCCGCATGCCCCTGGAAGAGCGGAAGAAGAAATTAGCGTCTGTGCTGATCGCAGGCGATGCGCTTCGCTATTCCGATCACTACGAGCAGCAGGGAAAGGCGCTGTTCGAAATTGCACGCAAGAAAGGGCTCGAAGGGATTCTGGCCAAGAAACACGCCAGCATCTATCAGGAGCGCCGCAGCAGTGAGTGGCGGAAGATCAAAATTAGGCACCGGCTGGAATGCGTGATCGGCGGATACACCGAGCCCGAGGGCAGCCGCGCTCATTTCGGCTCGATCGTGCTCGGACTCTACGACAAACAGGGCCCCCTCATTCACGTAGGGCAGGCGGGCAGCGGCTTTAATCGGAAGTCGCTGGAGGCGGTTTGGAAACTGCTCAAGAAACGGGAGACCAAGAAGAATCCGTTTTACGGCGAAGTCGAGGCGTTGCGGAAAGTGTACTGGGTAAAGCCGGAATTGGTAGCCGAGATCGAATACGCCGAATGGACCGAAGGAACCAGCAGCGGCACCGGACCCAAACTGCGAGCCCCCGTGTTCCTCGGCCTGCGCGACGACAAAGTTCCAAAAGAATGCACCCTGGACCAGGAACGGACTCTGAGAACTGAGAACTGAGAACTGAGAACTGAGAACTGCCTTCTGCTATTTGATATCTTTCATCGCCAGCAGTGTGCCGTAGTCGCGGCCGCTGGGATCGACGGCGCGGGCCACCACTCCCGCAAATGCATCCCGAAGTTCAGGATACTTCGCCACCAAGCCCTTCATCACCGCAATGTTGTCTTGATAGGCCAGATTCGTATTGGAAACGTCTGGCACCTGGTACTTCACAATCAAATCCAGATCATTACCCACGACCTCGGGGAAAAGTTCGACAAGCTTGTAGGTCGAGGCTCCAGCGGAAAGATCGACAGTCTTACCGTCCGCGGGCAAATCCGAGGGCTGGGCTTTCTGCGATTCGTCATAAAGCTTGTCGGTGGTGGCAGTGCTCATGAAGGGCAAGGGTGAGATCAGCGAGCGCGCTTCGAGATAGTACAGCCACGCATTGTGCACCTGTCCCTTAGCCTTGAATTCGTGGGCATGGGTGAGGAACCAATCGCTGTTGTGGCCGCCGATCTGTGCCGCTTTAATGTAAAGGCCTCCCGGCTTCCAATCGGAACCCATCTGCTGCAGTACGAAGGAGACCGTGTACCCGCCCTTGGAAGACGGCGTATCGAAAATGACCACAGCATACTTTCCCGGCGGAAGGTTGTTGAGGTAAAAAGCCGCGCTGTCACTGGTCTGTCCGTTCTTGCCAAAAACGCCGCAATAAAACTCCGCGCGGGGAATCGGTGCGGTCCCATCAGCCTCCAGCAAGAACGGAGGACGAGGCGTTCCTTTCGCGCCGGCCAGCGCCGACTGATTGTCCTTGACCGTGTTTTCGATCGTGGAAAAATCCGCCGCAAGGCTTGGAAGGGCATTCTGCCGGAGCGATGCCGCATCGCCTTTGGCGATAAAGTCGAAATAGCGCTGACCGGCGGCGACCAATGCGGTGCGCGTGGCGGACTCCATGTCGCTGGCCGTGACGCAATTTTCCGCGTACAGGTTCATTGCGCAGAAGGTCGCGACAGCCACTGCGGTACATGCGGCCAGCACAGGCCTTCGCCGCATTGTGGACACGTTATTGATCGCCGGGCAGCGTTTCCGAAACCAGTTCGCGTGAAACCCCTTCATTCCGCCCCCAAGAAGAAATTGTACGCTGCGACGATGCACAGGAAGCGCAGGAACTTGCACATTACGGTCCGCCACACCATTAAAGTTCGGCGCGCAAGAGCCTAAAGTCAATACGTTCTATAGGGTAAGAAACATGCACTCTGCTGGTACTATGGATAAATGCCGCGCTGAAAGCGGTGTTAGAATTGCTGCTTGTAAACCCACCGTCTCGGCAAAATCAAAGGGATTGAGTGGAGGAGCTGGGATGACTATGGCGCTGAAGCTTACCGGCTTGCTGATGGTGGGTGTTTTATGCCTACCCGCCGTGGGCCAGGCTGACACGCAGACCACGCATCGTGTCCACAGCAAGAAAAAGGCCGTGCCGCCGCCGCTGCCCTCGGGAGCCCGAGGACCGGTGCCTCAAATTCCGTTGGATTCCATCCCGGCTGTGGCTCCTGCAGTCACCTACGAGAGTGGCCTGCTCACCATCGTCGCGCCGAATTCCACTCTTGGCGACATTCTGCGTAGCGTGCGCAAGCACACTGCCGCTGAGATCGACGTCCCTGCCGGCGCCACTGAACGAGTTGCGACGCGCCTCGGCCCGGCGCCGGCGCGAGAAGTGATGGCCGACCTGCTGAACGGATCCCGTTTCAATTACATATTGCTGGGATCACCGTCTGACGCCAACGCTCTTGTGCGGGTTGTGTTGGTGGCCAAGACGCCGGACACGCCGGATACTGGAGCGGCTACAGCCGCGAACAACGCAGCCCCGTCACCGCAGCCGGCAGATGCTGCTGAAGCCCAAGCAACCGACGATACTCCCACGGATGACACTGCGGACCAGAGTGCGGCCGAGGCCGAACAGCCTCCACCGGACCAACCCGCTGTGAAAACTCCTCAACAGTTGTTGCAGGAGATGCAACAGCGGCAGCTTATGCAACAACAACAACAGGCGAATCAACCCGGGGCATCTCAACCCCCAGTCATGCCGTCCCCGCATCAACCGCAGCCTCCGGTAGACCAGCAATAGGGTAGTAAGCGCCTTCGGTGCTAGACGTCAAATTGCGTTTCTCACTGGACCACAATCTGAACAGCGGAAAACTAGGGCCGGTTGCCCCGGTGTATCCAACGCTGAGAGGCCGCTTGCAGCGGTCTTGTGTCCCGGGTGGCCACTTGGTTGTCAGAGGTATCCATCGCCCTTTGCAGCAGCGTCCAGTCCTTTTCCACGTCGCTTTCAGAAGCCTTAGGTGGGTTTCCTCGCCTCAACTCCTCCTGCAGCCTGGCTTCAAGAAGCTGTTGGGTGAACCGTCCTGACGACTCGGCGCTGAAGATGTTGCCTTGAGCCACGCCGAGATCCACTTCTTCGCTGCCAACTCGTATTCGCAGAACCAGCCGGCCGTCGGAATCGAAGCCCGGCGTGGCGTTGTTCATCATGCGAGCCAATGTCTTCTCCACGTGCGGGCTGCTCGTTTTCAACACCTCTGAGGCCACGAGATGGTTCAGTTCGAGTTCATAGGAGCGGCGGTCCTCAGTCCCTATCGGCGGTTCCAGGCTGCGCTCGGCGTTATAAACCAGCGCGTTCCGCGAAGGATCGAAGTGCTTGGCCTCGGTGCCCACGTACACCGCCCCGACGAAACCCGCAAACACCGGGCTCACCACGGCGCTGGGAACAATATATTTTTTCGACGTGAAGAACGACTCCACCACCCCGTGGACTGCCGCGCTGCGCGCTGCGCTGCCCGGAACCTGCGGGATCACATAGCGCGAGAACGTCAGTTGCGGATGGTGCGAGCTGTACTTCACCAGCGTCTTCGCCATCTGCTTTGGAGTGGTGATTCCAACATCGGCTACCACGCTGCGGTGCAGGGCTTTCGGGTAGTAGAAGTTGATCACATCCTTGGCAAAGTCGGCGCAGTTGCGGGAAACCGTTCGGAAGTGCGAACGGTTCGGTGCTGCGTTATAGGCCTGAATAAAGGCTTGGTCCTGAGCCGCGGAGGTTTCCAGTTCAAACGCGTAGGAAGCACGGTCATAAGCCGAACCAACAAGCTCGTACCAGTTTCCGCCCGGAGTCCCTCCCGTGGCCAGATCAGGTGCGACTTCTTGTAAGTATTTGCGCCGGTACTGGTCGCGCAGAAACGCGACCATCGTTGGATCCACAAACAGCGGAATGTCTTCCGGTTTCTCCACCGCGTAGAGATAAGGGATGAGCGGAATCGCTGCCCAGTCGTACCCCCCGACTCCGTCATAACGGCTGATGACCGCTCCGAGCTCACCCGGGGCGCAGGCCCGCAAAACCAGCGGCGTTTCCGCGCATACTCCTGACAGATATACGGCGGCATGTCCGGTGGCCGTAAAGAAACCCAGCTTGCCGTAAGGCTCCTCCAGTAGGAGCGTCGCGGAGGCATTTGCCAGACACGTCGACGCCAGTACGAGCACGCATATCGCCCCTAGCGAGCGCCGAAATTGAGCCAATCGGGACATAGCTTTCCCTGCCAAGAACACCCGAATATGAACCCCGTGGCCCTACCTTAGTTGCCAGTAACCGGGAAGGCGAGTTACGGAAGTCAGAAGAAAATAGGGAAATGGACGAAAGGCCCGTATATTATAGAAAAATAGGGAGATGTAAGATTGTGAACGCCCGATGAAAAATTTGCATCAGGCGGATTTTGCAGCGCGGCGAAGCTCTTTTATAGCCCAGACAGCGCCTTCAGCAACCACGTCATCCTCATCGGCGGTCAGTCTTTCGAGCAGGGGAAGAAATTTCTGATCCCCGCTGTTGCCCATGGCGATCACCGCATTGCGCCGCAATCCTGACCGTTTGGCCCGGCGCAACGGCGAATTGCGAAATGTAGAACGAAATTCTTCCGCGCTCATCTCCGCCAGCCAATCCAGCGCCGGATTCACCAATTCCGGACACGGCTGAAAGTCCTCGGCATCGGTCGCCGGGGCCTTCCGGTTCCACGGGCAAACATCTTGGCAAATATCGCAGCCAAAAATATGCCGCCCCATCCCATCGCGAAGTTCCTCCGCAATCGCGCCTCGTTTTTCGATTGTCAGATAAGAGATGCACTTGTTGGAATCGAGTTGATATGGCGCGATCAGCGCATCTGTGGGACAAGCTTCAATGCAGCGTGCGCAAGTGCCGCAGCGATCCGGTGCCGGCAGTCCGGCTTCAAGTTCCAGCGAGGCGAGAATCACACCGAGGAAGAGCCATGATCCCAGCTTTTGGTTGATGATGCACGTGTTCTTGCCAATCCATCCGATACCTGCATACTTCGCGATCACGCGCTCCACAATCGGGCCCGTATCCACATAGCAGCGAGTCACAAGATCGCTACCCGAGGCGTTCCGTACCGCGAGTTCGACTCGCTGAAGGCGCTGCATCACGGAATCGTGATAATCCTGCTCGCTCCAGGCGTAGCGCGAAATCCAGCCTCGGCCTCTTCCGTCCGTAGAATGATTCGGAACCTCCGTGGAATATAGCTGCGCCGTGTTGTAGTTAAGGGCACAGACCACAACGCTGCGTGCCCAGGGAGCGACGTGCGCTAAAGAAGCGCGCTTCAATCGGCCGAGTTCGTCGCATCCTTCGAGGTATTTCATCTCGCCGGCGTGGCCTTCGGCGATCCACTCCGGAAAATATCCCAGCTCCGGTGAATCATCCACCGGAGCGATTCCCGCGAGATCAAACCCAGCCTCCCGCGCGGCTTGCGTTACGGTTGCCGTGATTGCAGAGAATTGCGGCACTTGTATTTTTGAACCAGAAACAAATTTAATCCACAACCATGGTCGAGCATCAAGTTCCAAATCGGATTCCAGCGCACTCTTAAGTTACCTAAGCAGACGCTCGCGCAGCTTTAGCGTATAAGCTTGTCGTCACAGAGTCACGAAGCATTAATCTCCGAATTTGTTTTCCGGGAGATAAGCTACATGCCCCAAACCACCCACGTCCAGACCTCTACCCCTCAAACCTCAGTCATCAATGCGAGCACCGTTCTTGCGGACAAAGGATGTCACGCCGGCTGTGGCAGCTCTCCGCCGCGATTTGGCGCAGGTAAACTCGGCGTTGCGCGAGGCGGAGTTCGGCAACGCAGCGCCGGCGAAACAGGACGTTGCAGCCGCTTTGGCCGTGTCTCCGGGGCGCGATGTTTAGATGTTTGCCGCTCTTACGTTGGCACAAGTTGGCGAAATCGCGCGGGCCAAAGCGCTCGCGGACGAGTTGGAAAAGAACCACCCGTCACAGACGGTTCTGAAGGTCTATTGGATGCCAGCCATCAAAGCCGCCGTGGAGTTAAATGCCGGGAAATTCACCCAAGCTGAGATTTTGCTGGAGACTGCCGCTCCTTACGAACTAGGAGAGCCTGCACAGTTGCAGTTGGGGACGCTATATCCCGCCTACCTCCGGGGCCAGGCGTATTTGATGGCGCATAATGGCACGGCAGCTACCGCCGAGTTTCAGAAGTTTCTCGACCACCGAGGCATCGTCATCAACTACCCACTGGGCGCCCTCGCCCATCTCGGCCTGGCCCGCGCTTACGTTCTTTCTGGCGACACTGCCAAAGCGAAAACTGGGTATCAGGATTTCCTCTCCCTCTGGAAAGACGCCGACCCCGACATCCCGCTCCTGAAGCAAGCCAAGGGAGAGTTCGAGACGTTGCAATAGATACCAAAGGGGACGAAGGGTGCGATCACATCCCTAGCTTCTTCACTTCCTCATTGTAATACTTGCGGTAGAGGATATCCCACTCCTGGGAGCCCTCAAGAATAGTGCGCTTCTGGCTCTCGATCTTCAGCCGGGCGGCTTGATCGATCCTTGCTTCCTGAGCCAGAAGGTCTTCCAAAATCTTGCGGGTCTCCTGCCGGATGGTGTTCGGGTCTTCGATGAAATCGACTTCGTCCATCGTCTTCAGGGCGTCGGCGACGGCCCGCGCCAGCACGTTCACTTTATCGCGGCTCAGTCTCACAGCACCGCCTTATACTTACGCACCAGTTCGGTCTTCACCTTGCGAAACATCTCCTGGTAGTTGGCGCCGGTCTTGTTCATCTCTTCCGAGTAGGCTTCGAGGATGACCCGCACCTCGTCGTTGATGCGGTCTTCGAGCGTGAGCTCTTCGAGCAAAGCGGCGTGCACTCGCTCCGTCACTTTGGGTACAGAGGTAGTTTCGATGGCCTTGCCGGCAATCAATTTCTTGGTCACTTCGCGGGCCAGATAGCCCACATATTCCTTGGAAAGAAGCATGTGCGGATAGAATGTCCTATGTCAGCGGGCGCTTTGGGGAACTGAAAAGTGTAACACAGTAGCAATTGGGCCTGGGTGCGCATCGAATGCGGTGTTGCCATACCTTGAGGCCGAGATCAAGATGCCCCGACTGTTTTCGCCGGAGAGGCCGAGTTATTCATGATCCGCCGCTGTAACGATCGCGACTTTGAGCTGATCTGGACCATCATCAACGACGGTGCGCAGGCTTATAAAGGGATTATCCCCGCGGATCGCTGGACGGAACCGTACATGTCTCGCGAAAAGCTTCGGCATGAAATCGAAAACGGTGTCGTGTTCTGGGGCTGCGAAGAGTCTGGCAGCCTGGCAGGCGTAATGGGCATTCAAGATGTCCAGGATGTGACCCTCATCCGCCACGCCTATGTTCGCACCAGCAGCCAGAAGCGGGGGATTGGAGGGCGCTTGCTGTCTCATTTGCGGGGGCTGACAAGCGGTCCGGTGCTGATTGGCACCTGGGCGGACGCCGCGTGGGCAATCCGCTTTTACGAAAAGCACGGCTTTCGAATAGTGGGTCCGCGCGAGAAAGATCAGTTGCTCAGGAAGTACTGGACCATACCCGAACGCCAGATCCAAACCTCGGTGGTGCTGGCGGATCACGGGTGGCGCGACCGTGGCGACGGTGCGTAGGGTCCCTCTTCTCAGCTAGGCCACAGCTAGGCCGCTGCGCTAGCACCCCCCCTTCAAACAGAATACAATGCATTCGTAAGCAGAATTACCATGTCACCCACCCCAGACGACCTAACCATCATTAAAGACGACATGATTGCCTTCATCGAAGGCCACGGCATGAGCCGCTTTCACGGCTATGTGGACTACGAAGAAGTGCAGTGCATCATGTGGGAGACCGGGGACAATCCCGACGCGTGGAAGGATTTCGTCGAACTCGCCAAGAAAGCCGGTGCTCCATTTCTCACCATGCATTCCTGGAAGCTGGAGCGCGAGGAATTGGACGAACTTGTGCATCGCCTCTCTCACTCCGAATTGTCCGATGGCGACGACATAGAGGATGCGCGCTGGCTGCGCGCCCACACCGGCAAAGTCGGATTCCTGCAGCTCGGCTGGGCGTATCAGGGATCGATGTTCCTCTGCGAAGTCAGCACCGATTGGTATGAGCGCTACCAGCATCTGCTGGAGATGTCAGAAGACTTCGGCGGCATTCCTATCGACGAACCGGACCAGGACGACGAGAACTAGCCGTGCGCTGGGAACTGGCTGCTGCAGATCCGGCGCAGGTGCAGACTCTGGCCGCAGCCCTCCGCGATCTCCCGCAACTCCCGTTCCGTCTACACACCTCACAATGCGCCGCCGCTTCTCGAACTCTGGCGCGCCTGCTCATTCGCCGCGGCTTGACCGACGCCGATTCTGCCGCGCGCTTTCTCACCCCTTCTCTTGATCACCTTCACTTGCCCGAACAGATGACCGGCCTCCGGTGCGCCGTTGACCGCCTCGACGCAGCCATCGAACGCAAAGATCCCATCCTGATCTACGGCGACTACGACGTTGACGGCACGATGGCCGTCATCATCTTGAAAACTGCCATCGAACTCTGCGGAGGCGCTGCCGACTTCCATGTCCCGCACCGCATCCGCGAAGGCTACGACATGCGCGACGACGTCATCGAGCGCGCCGCCGCCGTCGGCATTCGCCTCATCATCAGCGTCGACATGGGCATCCGCGCTTTTGCTCCCGCCGAAACCGCGCACCGCCTCGGCGTCGAGCTCATCGTCACCGACCACCACCTGCCCGGCCCGCACGGCGTGCCCAAAGCGCAGGCGGTGGTCAATCCCAATCAGGCGGGATGCGAATATCCCTATAAGCAGCTGTGTGGCGCGGGCGTTGCCTTCAAAATCGCACAAGGATTGATGCAGCGCCGCTTGCCCAAAAAAGATCAGACGCGCCTCTTGCTGTCGTTCATGAAAGTTGTCGCGATCGCAACCATCGCCGACGCCGTCCCTCTGACCGGCGAGAACCGCGTCTTCGCCAGCCTTGGCCTCGACGCCCTGCGCCGCGCCGTGAATCCGGGCCTGAAGGCTCTGCTCGAGGTTGCGCAGATTTCCAGCAAACGTCCGCCGAACTCCACCGAAGTTGCCTTCCGCATCGCCCCGCGCATCAACGCCGCCGGACGCATGGATGTTGCCCGCGACGTGATCGAACTGTTCAGCGTGAAAGATCCCGACCGAGCCCGGCTGTTGGCGGGGAAACTTGATCGTCTCAATGCCGAACGGCAGGAAGAAGAGCGTCGCATCTTGCTGTCAATCGAAGAACGCATCGCCGGCGATCCCGCGCTCTGCGAGGCCTACTGCATCGTGGTCGATGGCGAAGGTTGGCATCGCGGCGTCATCGGCATCGCCGCCACCCGCATCGTCGAGCGCTACCATCGTCCCGCCATCGTCATCTCCAGCAATGGCGAAGAAGCCTTCGGCTCCGGCCGATCGATTCGCCCGTTTCATCTGCTCGAAGCCGTCGAATCCAGCAGCCGTCTTTTCACCCGCTACGGTGGACACTCCCACGCCTGCGGTTTTGCCATGCCCTCGGCGAACGTTACTCAACTGCGAGCCGAGCTCGATGCCTTCGCCCGCTTGCGGCTGACCGAGGCGGATTTCGATCCCGTCCTCGATGTCGAAGCCGAGCTAGATCTGAGTGAAGTCACTCCCGCATTCTTTCAGATGTTGAGCCTGTTAGAACCCTACGGAACGGGAAATCCCGAGCCAGCATTCACCGCCCGCAACCTCCAGTTACTCGCTCCGCCCAAAATCCTGAAAGATAAACACATCAAGCTAAAGCTGAAAGTAGGAGAAAGAGAATCTGCTCGGCAGGAACTCTCCGCGACCGCGATCCTGACCACGCCGCGCTGCCATCCCGACGGCGCCGCAATTCGCCGCAGCGACAAGGCGGAGGCTGCCCAGGAACTGAGAACTGAAAACCGGCAACTGAGAACTGTTTTCGATGCCCTCGGCTGGAACATGGCCGACCGCCTGCAGCAATCCCCGCTCTTAGCCGGCGATGCCGTCGACATCGCCTTCACCATCGGCCACAACGACCACCCCGACTTCGGTGGCCTGGAACTCACCCTGCGCGATTTCAAGAGCGAAAAGAAAACCTCCGCAGACACCAAGAAGAATCTGACTTACGCCAGCCCCGCAGCGGATTAAGAAGTCCAGCCCGTCACCACATCTGGTAAAAACCATCCCGCTGCGCGATTTCCACCGGCACTCCGAACACGTCCGCCAGTCGCTGGTTCTGCAGAACTACATCCTTGCGGCCATCAGCCACGATATGTCCCCGGCTCATCAGGACCACACGCTCGATCTCCGGGATAATGTCGCCCAGTTCGTGCGTCACCAGCACAATTCCAATACCCGAGTTGGCCAGCGCGCGCATGGTTTGCCGTACGCTTTGCTGGGCCGCGAGGTCCAGAGAGTTGCACGGCTCGTCGAACAACAATGCCCGCGGATTGTGCGCCAGAGCCCGCGCGATCAGCACGCGGCGCGCTTCTCCGGAAGACATTTCACAAACGGACCGGTCTGCCAGATGAGAGACCTTCAGCTGCGCCAGGGCGGCATCAGCCAGTTCCCGGTGCTGCGGATCGACGGTATGGTGCGGGAAGATCCTGGTGCTGCTGAAGAACCCGGACAAGACGACGTCGCGTCCGCTGGCATCTCCTGTACAGGAGAGCATCAGATCATTCGAGACGATGCCCAGCAGGGTGCGCAATTCGAATACGTCCCAGCGTTCCTGCCCCAGGATCGCGATCGACGAGTTTTCCTGTGCGAACGGATAACACTCGCGCGTAATCGTCTTGATCAACGTTGACTTGCCGCAGCCGTTGGGTCCGAGGATCGCGATGTGTTCATCGGCGCGGATGCGCAGGCTGAAGTCATCGAGCGCGATTTTCTGCCCCCGGATCACTCGAATGTGCTGCAGGTCCAGAAGCGGCGGCGTTTCCGAATCCATTCACCCAAGTGTAGACGAGAGAGAGGGCGGCGGGCGAAGAAAAGCCGGTCCATCCCTCGGCAACAAAAGCGGGGCGTCCGCTTCGCTCATACAACCAACTGCTGGACTTCCGGTTCTACCCAATCGGAGGTGCGCTATGCGTCACTCGTCTAAGCTTATCCTCGACCTCGCGTTCTTGATCGTCTCCGCTTTCGCCCAGACCAAGCCATCGCACCCTCAGCCCACGCAAGTTCCTGTCGCCTCAGCGGGGGCTGCGGATTCATCCACCTGCCTGCCGGTCAAACGCGTGGTGCTCTACAAGAACGGCGTGGGTTATTTCGAGCACACCGCCCGCGTGCATGGTACGCAAGACCTCAGCATCGACTTCACCACCGCACAACTCAACGACGTATTGAAGTCGCTCACTGCCGTCGATCTAGGCGACGGCCGCGTCTCGTCCGTACGCTACACCTCGATCGCTCCGCTCGACGAGCGGCTCAAGTCGCTGCGCCTGCCCTTTGGAGAGCAGGTGACCCAGGCCGAATACCTCTCGGCTTTTGGCGGAGCGCGGGTAGAAGTGCGGAGCGGCTCGGCATCGGCGTTGGGCCGTTTGCTCAGCGTCGAGAAAATTCGCAAGCAACGCACCAAAGACGATTTTGAAGACGTCATCTCTTTTTCCATCATTACTGACGCCGGCGAAATGAGGAACTTCGATCAATCCGATCGCCTTGAGCAGTTTGCGAAGCTGCAATCGCCCCCTGGGGTCGGAGCAGGTTCGGGCGACGAGATTGGCGGCGGTGTGTTCCGCTCTGCGAACGGCCTCACGGGTTTATCTGGCCTGGTAAAAGATCCCTCAGGAGCGGGCGTTTCCGGCGCTCACGTGACCGTTCGCAACGAAGAGACCGGCGTCGCGCAGGTGGCCACGACGGACCGTGAGGGCCGCTACAGCTTCATTGATATTCAGCCTGGCCAGTCGGCGCTGTTGGTGAACGCGCCTGGTTTCCAGCGCTTCACCTTGAGCAACGTTTATATCGGCGTCGGACGCACCAACCAAATCGATGCCTCGCTGAACATCGGAAGCGCCAGCGAGACAGTTGAGGTGCAGGCATCCGCCCCAACCGGTAACATGCAGATGGCTTCGCTTTCGACACTGAGCGGCAGGCAGGTCGCCGAGGCGGAAGGGAAATCCGGCGGTTTTTTTCGAATACAGGATCAATCAGAAAATCACAATTGGCAAGAATCAGTCCGCCCTCGTGCCGATTTTGCAGGCGCAGATCGAAGCCGAAAAAGTCACACTCTGGAATGAAGATTCCGCCCCTCTGCGCGCGCTGTGGATCAAGAACACCAGCGGTCAAGTCCTCGACTCGGGCTCATTCAACATCCTGGAAGCTGACACCTTCGCGGGGGAAGGAGTCCTCGAAACCATACATCCCGACGAACGACGTCTCCTTTCGTACGCTGGCGATGCCGCAGTGCACGTCAAGTACTCCGAAGACTCCACGGAAAAACCGTTCAGCCGCGTGCGCATTGCGAAGGGCGTGATGCAGTTCACCAAAGAGCAGCGGAATGTGAAGAAATACGCGATTCACAATGCCGAAAAGATCCGCGCACCGCGGTCGTGGAATATCCCGTGGAAAAGGGATGGGAACTGACGCCGGCCATGGCCAAGCCAGAGGAATCCTCAGAATCGTTTCATCGCTTCCGAGTTTCCTTAGATGCGGGTAAGACGGCGGAATTAACGGTAGAAGCGGTTCACCCGGAAGAAACGACATACGCATTGACCAACCTCGATGACGACGAAGTTGCGCTTCTTGTGCAACAGAAGCGCATGTCTCCACCGATGCAGCAGGCCTTCGCCCGCATCTTGAAGCAGAAGGCGACAATTGATGGGTTCACCAGCCAGATTTTCCAGCGCAAGCAAGAGAGCGATCAGATCACGGCAGACCAAAATCGCATCCGCGAAAACATGAAGGCGCTCAAGGGGACTTCCGAGGAGAAAGCTCTGCTGCAGCGCTACGTTGGCCAACTCGACGCTCAGGAAAGCCGGTTGGCCGTTCTGCGGAAGGAGTCCAGCGACCTCACAGCGCAGCAAAATCAGGCCAGGTCCGAACTCGACGGCATGATCATGGAAGTGAATGTGGACGAAAGCTTTTGAGAAGAAGACGGCAGATTGGGATGAAGATCAGGCCCGCCAGAAGACGCTGGGTTGGTTTGCATTACACTGAACTCAATGCCGCTCAAGATCTACCGCCTACGACGCTGGCTGGCTGTCATCGCCGTGCTGTTCACTGCCGTGGTGGCGGGCATGTATCTTTACGCGCGCTTGCGGCAGCATAGCGTGCTCAAAGCATTTCCCGGGAAGATTGCTTACGACATCAAGCAGACGGCGAGCGGCTTTCAGTTTTCCAAATCCGAATCGGGCCGCACGGTCTTCACCATCCGGGCTAAAGATGTTAAAGAATTCAAGATCAACGGCCGCGCCGATCTTCACGACGTCAGCATCATCCTTTATGGCCGCGATACATCCCGCTTCGATCAGATCTATGGCGACGACTTCACCTTCGATCCGAAATCCGGCGACGTTACGGCGCGAGGCCAAGTCCAAATCGATCTGCAAGCCAATCCCGCCGGCGTGACGGCGCCCGACCAGGCTACCCCAAGAGAACTCAAGAATCCGATCCATCTCGAAACCAGCG
Source organism: Candidatus Sulfotelmatobacter sp. (assembly GCA_049519055.1). Taxonomy (GTDB): domain Bacteria; phylum Acidobacteriota; class Terriglobia; order Terriglobales; family Acidobacteriaceae; genus Sulfotelmatobacter. The sequence continues at coordinate 68,548 of JBEKRE010000014.1, forward strand.
ACCTGGTCTTCAACCGCGACAGCGGAGACGCTTCCACCGATGCTCGCGTTGATTTCCGCACTCCCCAAGCCACCGGTTGGGCCGTCGGTGTGCGATATTCGGCCAAGAGCGCGACCCTCACGCTGGCCTCTCAGATTCACGTCACGTTAAGTGGACAACAAGCCGCCACCATTTTTGCCACGCATGGCACGATCACCCGTGAGCCGCGTGAAATCGTACTGGACCACGCCCTTATGAAGCGGGATAACGGAACCGTGCAATCCGATCAAGCCACGTTCTTTCTGGGAACGGAGAACGAGGTGCAGCGCGTTCTGGCCACGGGCAACGTGAACGCGGAGTCCACAATCAAAGATCCTGATCCGCTCCGTGCTCGCGCCGATCAGGCCGAGCTGCTGCTCACGGGTAAGCAAAACCTGCTGCGCACGTCCACGCTGACCGGCAACGTCCACGTCGAGCGTCAAGGATCGCAACCCATGCAAGGCGATGCCGGAAGCGTGATCCTGGATTTTCGAGGCCAAGTGTTCCACGGTCAGAATGAAGTACAGAAAGTGCATGCCGCCGACGGAGTCCATCTGGCGCAGCATGCCGTGAGCAGCCGCCCGTCGGGAGATGCCTCTGAGCGGCAGGATTTCGATTTGACCGCGCCCGCCATCGATTTCTTCGTCGCCGATGGACGCCGCCTCGACCGCGCCCAAACTTCCGGCGCCGCACAAATCACAATTTCGCCGGCGCAACCCGAAGGCACAACCGGTACACGGCCCCAAAGCACCGTCATCACCGCGGGCCGCTTCGACGCAAAATTCTCTCCGACTCCCGAAGGCGCCAGCCGCTTAGCCTCGATGCACGGTGCGCCTGATGCCAGGATCGTGAGCGCGGCCCCCGGCCAGCCCGACCGCGTCAGCACCAGTCAAACGCTCGATGCCACATTTCTCCCGCAGGGCGGAATTGCATCCATCATTCAGCAAGGAACGGTCACTTACAGCGACGGCCAGCCGCTAGAAAAACGCACTCAGGCCTGGGCTGACAAAGCTCTCTACACTCCCGCCGATCGGATTCTGCTGCTCACCGGCAGCCCACGTGTTTCCGACAGCGGCATGATGACCACCGCCAATACCATTCGCATCAATCGCATCACGGACGACGCCTTCGCCAGCGGAAACGTGAAGAGCACCTACAGTGATCTTAAGGAACAACCCAACGGTGCTCTGCTGGCGTCTTCTTCTCCGATCCACGTCACGGCGGCGACCATGACCGCGCACAACTCTCCCGCCGTTGCCCTCTACGAGGGAAACGCCCGCCTCTGGCAGGACGCAAACGTCGTTGAGGCTCCCTCCATTCAGTTTGACCGTGAACAACGTTCCCTAGTCGCCCAAGGTACTTCGGCCCAACCGGTCTCGACCGTGCTAGTTCAGGCGAAGACGGCGCAGCCGAAGGAAGTCCAGTCGGAACAGTCCCGGCCGAAGAAAGCCTCTGGAAAAGGAGAACATAAAGCGAATCAGTCGGAGGAAAACCTCGGGACGGCTAGTCCCGTCATCATAACTTCAGCCCGGCTCACCTATGCCGACGCTGACCGCCGGGCGCACTACGGTGCAGGCGTGACGGCCCGGGGCAACGGCTTTCAAGCTATGGCTGATGACATGGACGTGTACTTCGTGGCTCGAAGCCAAGACTCTAATAATCAATCGCTTAGCAGTCCAAGTCGGCTGGATCGGATGGTGGCTGAAGGCCATGTTGTCATTCAGCAACCCGACCGCAGCGCCCACGGCCAGACCCTCGTTTACACCGCCTCCGACGACAAATTTGTCCTGACCGGAGGACCGCCCAGCATTTTTGATGCCGAACGTGGCAAGATTACCGGGGTTTCGTTGACTTTCTTTAGGGCCGATGATAGGGTGCTCGTAGAAGGCGAAGCAAGTACTCCTGTGGTAACACAAACGCGAGTGGCACGATAAATGCGTAATTTGGCCACGGATGAAATAGGCAAATCGTATCGTGGCCGTCGCGTGGTAAACGGTGTCAGCCTGCGCGTCGAGCAGGGCGAAGTTGTTGGTTTGCTAGGCCCTAACGGCGCAGGAAAGACAACAACTTTTTACGCCATCGTTGGCCTGATCCCCCCTGATACTGGCCGCGTGCTGTACGACGGTCAGGACATCACTGACGTTCCCATGTACCTGCGGGCGCGCCAGTATGGCATCAGTTATCTCCCGCAAGAAGCTTCGGTTTTTCGCAAACTCACGGTCGAGGAAAACATCCTCGCGGTGCTGGAGGCGCAGCCGATGTCCTGGCACGAGCGCCGCGAGAAGATGGAGAAATTTATCGATGAGCTGGGGCTTGAGCACATACGGCAGAATCGGGGATACGCTCTTTCCGGCGGCGAGCGTCGCCGGGTGGAAATCGCCCGCTGCCTGTGTATCAATCCAACCTTCATCCTGCTTGACGAACCGTTTTCCGGGATCGATCCTATTGCCGTTCTCGACTTGCAAAAAATCATCAGCAGCCTGCGGGCTAGCGGCATCGGAGTGTTGATCACCGATCACAACGTGCGCGAGACACTTACGGTGACCGATCGCGCCTACATCATCGACGATGGCAGAATCTTCCGGCACGGCCAGCCCGAGCAGTTGGCCAGCGATCCGGAAGTCAGAAGAGTCTATTTGGGAGAGAGCTTCTCTTTGGTGTGAAGTTTCAAAGTTTCGAGGTTTCAGAGTCGCACAGTCTGAACCTTGGAACTCTGAAACCTTGAGACTTTGAAACATGGTCTTACTTCAGCACAAATTAAGCGTCAAGCTGTCCCAACGCCAGATCCTTACCCCGGGCCTGGTGCAGATGGTCTCCGTGCTCGCGCTCAACAAGCTTGAGCTGAAGGACATGATCAACAGCGAGATGGTCGAAAATCCTGTCCTCGAAGAGCTTGAAGAATCCGTCCCTTTGATCGACGAGGTCGGCCGCAAAGAAGAAGACCTCGATCGCGCCACCACCAAGACTTCCACCGATGAGAATCCCATCACCGCCGTGGAAAAGAAGGATCCATTCGAGGAAATCGATTTCGGATCTTTCTTCCAGGATTATCTTGATCCCGGTTATCGCACCCGCGGCGAGATGGAAGAAATCGAGCGCCCTTCGTTTGAGAACTTTCTCTCCAAGCCGACAACTCTGACCGACCACCTCGCCTGGCAAATCGGCGCGTTGAGCCTGCGGCCCGAAGTTCGGGAAGCCGCCGAGCAGATCATCGGCAATCTCAACGAAGACGGTTATCTCATCGCCAGCGACGACGAAATGTTAGGCGTGGCGCCGCCGGCAACTCCGGAAGCCGATGCCGAGGCCGCCAGAAACATCGTCAGCCAGGCGCAAGCTCTGGGCCTTGACGAAGCCACATCTCAGGAACCGGCGTCTGCCGCCGAACATGCTGATGCCTCAGCTGCTTTCGACGATCTGGACGAATCCGTCTTCTCGGATTCCAGTTCCACCAACGCGCCCTCAGGTGCAGTCCAGCGGAACTCTGAAACCGCTCTGTACGGTCTTTCCGCAACCGCTCCGCCAGACACTTCTATCGGCTCATCCAATGGAAACGGTGCCGCGATTATCGCTTCCTCGCCTGCCCGGGCTCCGGTCGCGCCGCCGCCACGCCCACAGACCGCCCGTTTCACCGTAGAAGATCTTCACGAGGCCCTGGAAGTGGTTCGCCAACTCGATCCTCCCGGCATAGGCTGCCGCGATCTGCGCGAATGTCTGCTCCGCCAGTTGCGCTACCACCAGCAACAGCTCGAGCTGCACAAGAACGGAGAAAAAAACGGCAATGGCACCGCGCAGGTCTTGCAGGACGCCATGGCAATCGTCGACCAGCATCTCCGCGCCGTGCAAAACAAGCAGCATAAAGAGATCGCCAAAGCCATCGGACGCCCCTACGAGACCGTCCAGCATGCCCTCGACTACATTCGTACTCTCGATCCTCGCCCCGGCTTGCAATACAACAAAGTTACGGCGCGCCTGATCGAGCCCGATGTCGCCTTTGTCAAACACGGTGACGAATGGCTTGTTTTAATGAACGACGATGACCTACCGCAGCTTCGCCTTAACCCGGCTTACAAGAAGCTGGTCACCCGCGACACCAACGACAAGAATACCCGCGACTACGTGAAGGAGCGCTACAAGAGCGCCATCCAGCTCATCAAGAACATCGAGCAGCGCAAGCAAACCATCACCAAAGTCTGCTACTGCATCGTCGCGCGCCAGCAGGATTTCCTGGAAAAAGGCATCGATCAACTCAAGCCCATGATGATCAAGGAAGTCGCCGAAGAAATCGGCGTGCATCCTTCCACCGTCAGCCGCGCCGTGGCCAGCAAATATGCCCACACGCCGCAAGGCGTCTTCGAGCTGCGCTACTTCTTCAGCGAAAGTGTGCAGGGCCCCGAGGGCGGAAACACCTCGCTGCTCATCCTCAAACGCCGCGTCAAGAAATTGATCGACGAAGAAGATCCTGCCCGTCCGCTGACCGACGAGCAGCTCACGCGCATCCTGCAGTCGCAAGGCATTCAAGTCACTCGCCGCACCGTCGCGAAGTACCGCGAAGATATGCGCATCCCGAGCACTCATCAGCGCCGGGTGCGAGAGGGGAGATAATGAAGCATAGAAGCGGTGCAAGAATAGAAAGTCAAAAATCAGATTGTCATCCTGAAGCCGCCGCTTCTGCCGTGAAGGATCTGGGCGAGCCGCGCGACGGCCCGCGTTTCTTGCGGGCCGATAATTGCGCGTTTGGCCCGCTTCCTTAAATGTAGTGCCGATTTTCCTCGATTAAGAATCTAAGGAGGGGCGCTCATGAACGTGGAATACACCGGAAGACACTACGAAGTAACTCCCGCCATCCGCAACGAAGTTGAAACCGGCCTTGGAAAAATCCGCAAAATCTTAGGCGACCGCTTCGAAGCCAAAGCCATCCTAGCCGTTGAAAAACACCGTCATAAAGCCGAAATCACAATCAACCCGCGCAATGGCCCGCTCGTCGGGTTGGCGCAAGCCAAAGATATGATGATCGCCGTCAGCGGAGCTCTCGACCACCTTGAGAAGCAGGCCGTGAAGTACAAAACCAAATGGCAATCGAAGAAGCGCTCCGCCCGCAAGAGCGAAGAAGTGAAGAAGTGGAATGGCCACTCTCCGCAAGGGGACGGAGCCGATGTCCATACCAAAGTCGGCTTAACCGAAAAGACGGCGGTGCCGGTCGCCGTGCACCGCTATCCTCCTGTCGCCAAAACCACTGAGGTTCACCTGGTTCGCTCCGACGAAGCCGTCGCCATGCGCCCCATGACCCTCGAGGAAGCCATCAAGGAGGCCCACTTCCGCGACCGCGACGTCTTCGTCTTCCGCGATCCCAAAGGCAAAGTGATGATTCTGCACCGCACCCGCGACGGCAAAATGGAGCTGATCGAAGCGCCATAGACCAATGACAGAAATTTAGAACCGAGCCTGTGCAACTTCGCCGCTGTCTGGGACGATGAACGCGTCCACGCGGAGGCCATCCGGCAGCTGTGTATCGGGTTCAAGTTCGACCAGCGTCTCGAGAATCTTCGTATCCACTTTTTCCGTCGGCTCATCCGTGCGGACGTTCTTGGGACCAAGCTGCTGGCCCACGCGCACCACGCGTCCCCAGAATTTCTGCTTTCCGTAAGCGTCGGCGGTGACGTAGGCCTTTTGTCCGGTGTGCACCTTGCTGACATCGGTTTCATCAACATCGACGCGTACGCGTAAAGTCTTCCGGTCGCCGATGGTCAGGACGGGATCGGGAACAGTGGAAGAATTCGAAACGCTCTCTCCACTGCGATGATGCTTACGCAGTATGCTGCCGTCGATGGGCGAGCGGATGAAAGTCTTCTCGTAGCGCGCCTGCGCTTCCTCGAGCTGCGCTTTCGCCAGCTGCAAGTCGGCTTCCGCCAGAGAGCGGTCTTCCTCGCGGGCGTGATCGTCGACCAGCGAGTGTTGTTGAACCGAGGCTTCATATTTCGCCTGGGCTACATCGGCCTCGCTGGCGAAGCGATCCAATTCTTCGCGTGACACCACTCCCGCGGCAAAAAGTTCCTGCCGGCGGTGCGACTCGGATTGTGCGTTCTCCATCACCGCCTCGGCCTCATCTACCGAAGACCAAGCTTCATCGCGCTCCTGGCGGCGAGCGCCGTTAATCACCTTGCGCAAGGCCGCTTCTTTGGCCACAACCCTGGCCTTCGCCGACTCGACCTGTGCACGATAATCGGCGTTCTCCAGTTCGGCGAGGACTTGGTCGCGGTGGATCGCGTCTCCCTCCTCGACGAAAACAGATTTCAACCGGCCGCTCAGCTCCGAGCCGATCTTGATATCTTCCGAGTGGGGTTCCACTCGACCCGGCCCGGCGATCAGGGTTGGGCCGGGCTTGGCCGTTGCCGCACTGGCCGTTGCGTTTTCATGAGCACGCCGCGATGCGAACACCAAAGAAACCGTTAGCAAGAAGGCAGCTACGCCAATGAGGATCGCCGTTCTGTTCTTCGCGAAGCTTCCCGCAGAAATGTTTGCCATCACAACTACTCCATAAATTCGGTTGCGCCTTCTCAGGCTATGTTCACGGTTGCTTGCGAAAAAGTGTGCGTCAGCATTCCCGCCGGAACCGGCTCCCGGCGCAGCGCCTCCGCCCCGGAAATCGCTCCGTCTTCGATCTTCACGATGCGGTCGGCGAAAGTCAGCACACGCGAATCGTGTGTGACAATCACCACCGCGCGGCCACGCTTATGCGCCAGTTCGCTGATCATTTCCATCACGGTCTTTCCCATGTGAGAATCCAGCGCCGCGGTGGGCTCATCGGCGAGAATGATTTCGGGCTCTACCGCCAACGCTCGCGCAATCGCGATTCGCTGCTTTTGTCCTCCGCTTAAATCCGAGGGAAAGCTTCCGTACTTGTCGGCCAGGCCAACCTGATCCAGCAAGTCCGCCGCTCTCCTCTTTGCGGATTTTGCCGTCACCCCTTTCAGGTCGAGCATCAGTTCCACGTTTTCGCCCGCGCTCAACGTGGGGAACAGATTGAAACCCTGAAACACAAATCCGATGTGCTCGAGGCGGATGCCTGGCAACTGCTTTTCCGTCAGCTGAGTAATATCTTGACCCGCAATCCGCACACTTCCCGAGCTTGCCCTGAGGATGCATCCCATGATCGAAAGCAGCGTAGTCTTGCCGCTACCCGATGGCCCCATCAGCATGAGAAGCTCGCCGGGATGAACATCGAGATCAATTCCGCGCAGGGCAAGTGTTCCCGTGTTGCCCTCGGTATAGGTCTTCGTTAGCTGGCGAACTTCGATTGCAGGTTGCATCTTGCGCCTCTCCTACGGCCTTGTCATTGCGAACGAAGCGAGGAATCCGCTGCTTCTCGCGTTCTCGCAGACCTATCCCTTAAACACCATCGCCGGATCGATCCGCGTCACCTTGTTGATCGAAACCAGCGCCGCTCCAATGCACATTGCCAGCGTCAGAAAGAACATTCCCACCGCCATCGGCATGGGCATCAGAATCGCGGCGCCGCCTTCCTGACTGGCACGCACTACGAACAGGCTGACGATCATTCCCAGGACATACCCGATCACTGCGCTGATCGCGGCCTGCTTCATGATTACCTTGTAAACGTAACTGTTAGGCGCGCCCATCGCCTTCAACGTGCCAAACTCCCGTATATGATCCATGGTCGTGGCATAGATGGTCTGGGCCACGACGACGAATCCCACCACCAGTCCCAGCACCGCCGCGATCAGTACAGCCACGCCCGCGCCGGTCGTAAACATCCAATAGAAACGCGTCATGTGGCTGAATTCCGGTGTCGTAAACACCTCGACATCCTTGACGCGATCGAGAAGTTCCCCCCGCAACTGTTCCAGGTTCGCTCCCGGTGCCAACTTTGCCAGGATGAAATAGGTTTGGTCTTCCCTCAATCCGGTATAGGTCTGAGCATTCTTGAAGGTCGTGAAAACGTAAGGAGACGTCGTGAACGAACGAATGCCGCGCGTGAATCCCACCACCCGCGCGCGATGGCCGTTGATTTCAAATACCTCGCCCACCCGCGTCACGCCGAGTTTTTTCTTATAGAGTTCGTCGAGGATGATCGCGTCCGGGGACTTCAAGTCCTCCACGCTTCCTTCAACCAGGTTCCACGGCCGTTCCATCGGGTCGTCCACGTTGAACCCGACAATCTGTACCGAGTCTTCTCCGCCATCGTGCCGCTTCCACTGCGTCCAGTGCGCGACAAGCTTCTGCGCGTCAGCTACGCCCGGCACCGCTCGAACCTGATTCAGTTTCCGCTCGCTGAAAGCGACTCCCTGCTCCACGTAAGGCACGTTCTTCGACGTAATCCACAAATCCGCGCCGGAGTGATCGATCAGCCCAGAGGTGGTCACCGTGAACCCAACAAACAATCCCAACTCCACTACGATCAAAACCACGGCGAACACGATTCCCGTCAGCGTGACCGCGAGCCGGACCTTGTCGTGAAACAGGTTTCTTTGTGCCAGAGGAGGCATGGTTATTTCACCTTGTCCGGGTTGCGCACCATCCCCCGCATCGTTATGTCCAGCATCATCTCGGCCCGCTGCTGCAGCGGACGCCAGTCCACCCAAGGATCGGAGCACTTGGCAATGTGCAGCGCAATCACGCCATGCACTGAGGCCCAGAGTGTCTGCGAAATCAGCTCCGCATCCTGAAGCTCTTCGCGCAAGCGGCCTGCGTCGATCGCCTGCTGCACCGCCCACTTCAAAAATGCGTAGGCGTCTACCTCCGGATTGCCCATGACCGCCCGGTCTTCCTCGTCCGGTTCGTGCGGCGGATGCGCAGTCATGAACATGAACTTGTAATGATTCGGATAGCGCACGCCAAACTCGGTGTAGGTTCTTCCGATCTGCTTAAGACGCTCCATCGGATCGAGCGACATCTCCGAACTCTGCATGACCTCCGCCAGGCGGGCATAATCCTGCTGGCACAGCTCGTGGAATAATTGCTGCTTATCGGCGAAGTAGACGTAGATGGCGGTGGGCGAGTACTCGATTTTCTCCGCCACCCGGCGCATCGAAACACCTTCATAGCCCTCCACCACGAACAGCTCTCGGGCCGCGTCCAAAATCTTGTCCCGGGTCTCCGACTTCTCTCGCTCGCGTCTTTCCTTAACGGTCATAACTGGAATCCCATAGCGACGTTCTGTTATTTAACGCTGTTTAGTTAACATAGTTAAGTTACTGCACGTGGTTCTGTATGTCAAGAAAAGAATTGCAGGGAAGGTTTGGCTGGCTTTCGGGGAAGCGCTCCCATGACTGCAAGCCGGCGGCTGGATTTTAGTTTCCGAAGGGCTCAACAGCTTCGGTCGTCTGTCATTCTATAGCTCAACTCGCAGTGCGAAACGCTTTCTGGATAAGCGTCCAACGCGCGGCACCGATCATGCCGCAGTCGTCATTCGCCACGATCTTGACCGGCATGTCCTGCAGGATCGTTTCCATGCGGCCTTTGTCCAGAAAGGCCTCCATGAACACGGGATCCTTCATCTTGGGCACGATCTTCGCGGCGATACTGCCACCGATAAAAATTCCCCCCGTGGACATGAAATTCAGCGCGCAGTTACCAGTCTGCGCGCCGAAGACACTGACGAAAATCGACAGAGTCTGATCGCAAATCGCTGCTTTACCCTCCAAGGCCCTTCGCGAGATCAGAGCCGGAGGATCGGGCGCCGCGCTTAATTCCGTTTGCAACCACTCTGGTTCCTCGGCCTTGTGCGCATCGCGTAGAAAGTCGTAAATGTTCCTGATCCCGGGCCCGGAGAGAATTCGCTCGCAGCTGATGCGGCCGTACTTCTTCTGCAAGTACGCCATTAATTCCATCTGCAGAGCATTCCTGGGCGCAAAATCGGCGTGTCCCCCTTCGCACGCAAAGGGATGATGCCGGAATCCATCCCAGTAAAGCCCCGCCATTCCCAGCCCGGTTTTGGCCGAGATGACAGCCCGGTTACCTTCCGCCTCTTTCGATCCTTCGCTCAATGGTATGAAGTCTTTCGAGTCCAGGCCATCGATGCCATAGGCGTAAGCTTCCAGATCGTTGAGCAGCCCCGCCGAATTCAGTCGGAGTTGCTTGGCCACTTCCCGCGCATCGATAACCCAAGGCAAATTGGAAATTTTGCTTCGTCCCGCTCGTACTGGTCCGGCAACCCCGAGGCATGCGCTGTGGACAGGAATGCCTTCGGTCTTAATGAAGTCAGCGAGAATACCGGACAACCCGTCGTGCTGCTGGCTGGGATAGGTTTTTTCCACCACACATTGCAGCCGGTGGCCTTCGGTTTCGAAAGCGGCCAGCCGGGTGCGCGTCGCGCCGATCTCGCCGGCGAGAATCATTGCTCAACAGGAATCATGGTGCGATCCTCCTCCACTGGCGGCCGTCCTGCTGCATCAGTTGATCGGCCTCCGCTGGCCCCCAACTGCCAGATGCATAATTCGGAAACTTGCGCGGCGGCAGCGCTTTCCAAACGTCCAATATCGGATCTACCACGCTCCAACCAGCCTCGACCATATCGGCGCGCTGAAACAAGGTCGCATCTCCGATCATGCAGTCATACAGCAAAACCTCATAACCGGTATAGGCGTCCGCTCCGAAGTACTTGGAGTATTCAAAACTCATGTTGACGGACCCAACCCGAAGCACAGGCCCCGGAATCTTTGCTCCAAAGCTCAGCGAAATTCCTTCCGCCGGCTGGATTTGGATGATCAGCGTGTTGGTGTGCAGCTTGTGAAAGGGTGCATTACGAAACAGAACGAACGGCATGCGTTTGAACTGGATGACAATCTCTGTGTGGCGCAACGCCAGACGCTTGCCAGTCCGCAAATAGAATGGCACTCCCGCCCAGCGCCAATTGTCGATGTTGAGTCTCAGGGCCACGAAGGTCTCGGTGCGCGATTCCGGAGACACTCCCGGTTCCGCTCGATAGGCAGCCACTTTTTCCTCACCCAGCAGCCCGGGGCCATATTGCCCGCGCACACTGCGCTGCAATACCTCGTCCGAGCTCAGCGGTTGAATCGAGTGCAGAACTTTGGCCTGTTCGTTGCGCACGGCGTCTGCCTGAAAAGATACCGGCGATTCCATCGCGGTTAGGCTGAGAAGCTGCATCACATGGTTGGGAACCATGTCACGCAACGTTCCCGCCGTATCGAAGTATCCGCCCCGCCGCTCCACTCCAACCGTTTCGGAGTTTGTGATTTGCACATGGTCGATATACCGCCGGTTCCAGATGGGCTCGAAAATAGCATTGTCGAAGCGGAAGACCATGATGTTCTGCACCGTCTCTTTGCCCAAATAATGATCGATGCGATAAATCTGATTCTCCTGCAGCACCTTCTTAATCGCGCGGTTCAGTGCCTGAGCAGAGTCCAGATCCTGCCCAAAAGGCTTTTCGATGACCACGCGCCGCCAGCGTCCATTCTCCTGAGTGGAAAGCGAGGCTGCTCCCAACTGCTCCACAATCTGCGAAAAAAACTTGGGTGCAGTCGCCAGATAGAAAAGATAATTGCCTTCTGTATGTTGCTCGGCGTCGATTGCGGCCAGCCGCTCTTTTAGTTTCGCAAAAGTGGTCTGATCGGCAAAATCTCCACGCGCGTAGAACAGCCGCTTGCGGAACCACTCCAAGGCTTCCGCCGCGTCAGCTCCGGCCGGCAGGAAACTCGTCACCTGGGTGCGAAAATCTTCCAGGCTCAAGTCGTCGACGGAAACGCCGATGACCGCAAAGTTGTCGGGCAGTAGCTTTGCCCTCCCCAAATTGAAGAGCGCGGGCGCCAGTTTGCGCTTGGTCAAATCGCCAGCCGCGCCAAACAGCACGAACACACAAGGTCCAGCCGCCCGCTCGGCGAACCCGACGTCGTTCTCCAGATTGGTTTGCGTGGTTGCACCCATCTTTAGTCGCTTTATCTTTATAACTTCTGGACTGGTCGCCCATAGTAAATGACGGACAGCCAGCTTTCTAGCGATACTTGTAGACGAGCTCTGACCGTTCCGTTCAAAGTGCGTCTTTGAGTTTTCGCAATGCAAGAGAAAAAGGGAGGAGCAGCTCGTGGCCGAAACAGACGATCGATTTGCGCGCTTATCTCGCAGAAGATTCTTGAAGGCAGGAACCTTCTTCGCCTTAATACCTTCCAGCCATCTACCGGCATACTCTGAGGCGATTGCACCGGCAAGCCAGGATTCAGGGTCGAAACGGCCGCCCGATGGGGCACAACCGGCCGCGCCGGAATGGATGAAAGATCTCATCATCTACGAAGTCGCCACCAAGGGATTCAGTTCTCCACACGGTCCGGAGAGCGGAACATTCCCCAGCCTGCGCTCCAAGTTGAGCTATCTGCAAGAGCTGGGCATAACCGGTCTATGGCTGACCGGTTATGCGCTGTGCGACCCTCACCACTTCTACAACATCTGGACGCAATATGCCGTGATCGAACCCGACAAGTTCGATCCCACTCTCGGTACAGCTGAAGAATTCAAGGAACTGATTGAGGAAGCTCACCGCCGTGGCATCAAGGTATTTCTTGATGTAATCACCCATGGGTTAATGAAAGACAGCCCTGTTATCAAAGATCATCCCGTATGGTTTCGCGGCGGCAGTTGGGGTATGACTGACTTCGACTGGACCGGTGGGCACACCGATTTGGATGACTGGTGGATAAAGATATACACCGACTTCGTCACCGTCTACGGTGTCGATGGTTATCGCCTGGATGTCAACCTCTACCGCCCGGATTTGTGGGAGCGCATTCGGAGAAATGCTGCTGCGGCAGGTCATTCTATCGTTATTTGGGAGGAGATCAACTCAGCGATTCCGGGAGTGACCGATTTCACGCAGCGCGAAAACGTGATCAGTTCCCCCGGCGAGGGCATCCTCAATGAGGTACTGATCAACGATTTGCCTGGATTCTATGACCGCAAATTCGGCCGATGTGGCTACTACGAAGTTGAGATTCAGTACCGAGACTGCGACTCTGTGAAGGGAAGCACCAAAGGCGACGGTCCGCTCGGCGTTCATCTCCTAGGGCTCTCGGCGGATCGTGTAAGCCGAAGAATCGGGGAAGAGCCCGCCAAGCCAGATGGACTTCCCGATGTTCAGATAAGGCTAGAAAACATTTCCCGCAAGCCAATCGCAAACATCACCGTTCGCAACGATATGGGCGAAGAGTGGCAGTTGCGAGCAGAAGAATGGTTTAGCAGACCGATCTTCGTGGATGCTCCCGAGTTTCTGGGGCCGCTCCTGGTTGGACCGAAAGTGGATATCTACATCGGTACGCTCGCCTGGGGATCGTCGATTCAACTGAGTTGTCACGACAACGGCTGGACAGGATTTCCTGTGGATAAGAATCCTTACGTTGCTCAGGGTAGCCGGTCCGTCTTCGGGTATTCGTTCTTGTTTTCGCCCATGATCCCGATCTTCTTTTCAGGCGAGGAATTTAATGCGACGTTCCACGCTCCACCTGACTTGTCGCCGGATCTCTATGGCGGCAGGAGCGCCGGGAAAGGCCGCTGGCTCTACGGTGCCATGCTCGACTGGAACGAACTGAACCAGGCTGAACACAGGGATATGCTCACCGATGTCAAGAAAATGATGGTGATCCGGAAAGAGCATTCAACGGTTCTCGCCATGTCGCCCGTAGGCCGGGTGCCGAATCTGAAAGCGATTCCGCAAGAAGCTGACATTGAAGTGCCCGTCTCCTATGTCAGATGGGACGATCGAGCCGCCATCGTGATCGTTGCCAACCGAAACAAGACTCGAGACGCACATTTGACGCTGAACATTGTCTTGACCGACATCGGCCTCGGTGAGCGGAAAAACTATGTCGTGACCGATCTATGGTCCGCTACCAGCGCTCGGACCTGCACAGAGTCGGAATTGAAGGATTTCCGCTGTACTGCCAAGCGCGACGGAGTCAGCGGCGGCGGCCTTTGCGTGTTCAAGATCGAACCCGCCTCATTGAATTCTTAGCGGCTTGCGTTGTGCCCACTATTCCCCAGCTGCGCGAGCCATCTTGTACCTGCTTCGAGCGGTACCAATAAACCCTTCATTTTCTGCGGAATAGCGAAAAGTTGGCAAGTGAGAAGAAAATTCTTGACATATACAGTTATACTTAACTATAACACTATATAGCTTAGTTCTGACCACTCAGAATTTAGAACGACCAGCGAAGAACGCTGGCCCGAGAGCAAAAAAGAAATGAGCTCTCCAAGGAGAATGAATCATGAAATCCCTTCGTTTTATGTTGCCCGTTGTTCTGCTCTCACTCTCCACCGTGGCTTTTGCCCAAACAGAAGCGCAAAAGACCGATGCACAAAAGTCCGATTCGCAAAAATCCTTTGACACGATGAAAACTCTGGCGGGTTCCTGGCAGGGCCCGGTGACGACCACCCCGCCGCAACCCGAAATGGGGAACGGGGCCGTCACGCAGGTCTCGCTGCGAGTGACCTCCAGAGGAAACGCGCTTTTGCATGAAATGAAGGAAGCCGGTACGGCCGACGATCCGACTCGCTACGACCATCCGATCACCATGTTCTATCTGGACAGCGATCGCCTGCTCCTGACCCATTATTGCGACGCCGGCAATCGGCCCCGCATGGCGGCCCGGACGTCGCCGGACGGAAAAACGGTGGAATTCGATTTTCTCGACGTTTCCGGCAGCACGCAGTACGGACACATGCAACATGCAGTGTTCAACATCATCGACGCCAACCATCACACCGAGGAATGGACGTACCTGATGCCGGGAGACAAGCCGGTCCACGCGCGCCTGGACTTACAGCGCACCAAGTGACAGGGAGGGCATATCGTTCGAGGGTATCTGGAAAACATCATGGACCGTGAGTGGAATGATAGTCAGCCGATTTACCGCCAGCTTCGCGACCGCGTCGTCGCCATGATCCTCGACGGCGTGCTCAAAGAAGGCGACCCACTGCCTTCGGTGCGCACGGTCGCGGCCGAATACCGGGTCAATCCACTCACGGTTCTGAAGGGCTATCAGCAATTGGTCGACGAGCAACTGGTGGAGAGTAGGCGAGGTCTCGGCATGTTCATCAATGCGGGTGCGCGCAGTCTGTTGTTACGGGGCGAGCGCCAGAAGTTTCTCTCGGAAGAATGGCCCAGAGTCTACGCCACCATTCAGCGGCTCGGCCTGACAGCGGCAGAACTGCTGGATGGTGCCGCTTCCGAAACTCGCCCGTCGTCGAACACCCCAGAGGAGACGAAGAAGCCATGACCGTCATAGAAGCGCGCGGCCTCCGCAAGGCCTTCGGCACAACCGTTGCGCTGGATAGCGTGAATTTGCATGTAGAAGAGGGCCGCATCCTCGGACTGATCGGTCCTAACGGGGCAGGCAAGACCACCGCGCTCAACGCGATTCTCGGCCTCACGCCGTATCAGGGAGAACTGAGGGTACTAGGACGCGATCCCTGGACCGAGCGCGATCAACTTATGCGCGATGTCTGCTTCATCGCTGATGTCGCCGTCCTGCCGCGCTGGATGCGGGTTTCGCAGGCGCTCGACTACGTCGCCGGCGTGCATCCGCGATTCGATCGTGCCAAGGCGGAAGGCTTTCTCGCCCAGACCGACATCCGGCACGCCAGCAAGATCCGGGAATTGTCCAAGGGCATGGTGACCCAACTGCACCTTGCTCTGGTCATGGCCATCGACGCGAAATTGCTGGTGCTGGACGAGCCGACGCTCGGCCTTGATATCCTGTATCGCAAGCAGTTTTACGATTCGCTGCTGAACGACTACTTCGATCGCACCCGCACCATCGTCGTCACCACCCACCAGGTGGAAGATATCCAGCATATCCTCACCGATCTCATGTTCATCAACCGCGGTCGCATCGTGCTCGATTGCACCATGGAAGAATTCGAGTCGCGCTATCTGGAAGTGACTGTGCGTCCCGAGCAGCTCGCCGCCGCACAGGCCCTCAAGCCGATTCACGAGCGCCAGGGGCTCGGCCGCAGCATCCTGCTTTTTGATCTGAAGACCATTCGCGCCGATCGCCAGCAACTGGCCGCGCTCGGTGACATGCGCACGCCCGGCATCGCCGACTTGTTTGTTGCCCTGTTGGAGGATAAGCGGGCAGATAAGCCGGGCAATCCGGCCGGCGCGCCACAAGGAGTAGCTCTATGAATGCTCAATCGAATGCAGAGTCCCTTCACGCGCAGGCAATCGCACCCACCGTCATGCAGACCACTCGGCCCATGTATTGGTCGATACGCCGCGAGTTGTGGGAGAACCGTTCCATCTATATCGCGCCGCTGGCCGTCGCCGCCGTCACTCTGTTCGGCTACCTGATTGCCAGCATTGGTCGCGCCCTGTCGGTGACCGATCTGGCTCAGCGGCGTAGGGTACTCGAAGAACCTTACACCTTCGCGATGGGTGTGATCATGGGGACCGCCTTTATCGTTGCCATTTTTTACAGTCTCGACGCGCTGCACGGCGAGCGCCGCGATCGCAGCATCTTGTTCTGGAAGTCGCTGCCGGTTTCCGATCTCACCACCGTGTTGTCGAAGGCGAGCGTTCCGCTTGTCATTCTGCCACTGTTAGCCTTCGCGCTCACCATTGTTACCCAGTTCATCATGCTGCTGCTGAGCACGCTCGTATTGCATGGGGGCGGCCTAAGCGCCTCGACGCTATGGACACAGTCCGCATTGCTCCCGACGGCAGTGATGCTGCTCTACCACCTTGTGACGGTGCATATCCTCTGGCATGCACCTATCTACGGCTGGCTGATGCTGGTCTCGGGCTGGGCGCGGCGCGCGGCATTTCTATGGGCCGTTTTGCCGCCGGCCGCGATCTGCGTCGTCGAGAAACTTGCGTTCAACACTTCGCATTTCGCCGCCTTCCTCCAGTACCGCTTCACCGGCGGCCCAGAGGCCTCCACCATGCCGGGTAACTCCCCGATCGATCCGATGATGATGGCGCACCTCACGCCGGGGAGATTCCTGAGTACTCCGGGTCTGTGGTTCGGGCTGGTGGTCGCGGCGGCATTCTTATTGGCTGCGGCCCGGCAGCGTCGTTATCGCGGCCCGCTCTGATCCGCATGCACTTGATTCAATCACTCGGATAAGGAGGAAACAATATGAGCACAGCAGTAATGACGGAACGGAATGCAGAAGCGTCACCGCGCTTCAGGGCCAGAATTACCGCTGCCTTTTATTTGCTCACGATTCTGATGGGAGGACTCGTCCTCTTCGTCCACGGCAAGTGGGCGTTGCTAGTCGACCTCATCGCGACCACGGGCTATGTCGCTGTGACGGCTCTGTTCTATGACCTGTCTAAGCCCGTGAACCGGAGCCTGCCTTTGCTCGCTGCGTTGTTCAACCTTGTTCGCTCAAGGACCGCGGGAGCAAGCCCGCGCCCCCGGGGAATGACGAGTTAATGGAGCGGAAGAATGCGATCGGCCATATTACTGCTTCACATTATCGCGGGCACTTTGGGAATGCTGTCCGGATTTGTCGCAGTGTTTCTCCGCAAAGGTTCCCGCCAGCATGGCGTGGCTGGAAACGTATTTGTCGTTGCCATGCTGGGCCTGTCGGCCAGCGGGGTGTACCTGGCGGTCATGAAATCCCAACCGGGCAATATTCTGGGAGCCACTCTAACGTTCTATCTGGTGGCAACGGCATGGATGACCGCCTGGCGCAGGGACGGGGAACCGGGCATTCTCGATTGGGGAGCGCTCCTGGTTGCCTCGGCGGTCGCAGCTGTCGATGTGACCTGGGGGTTCGAAGCGGCGATTAGCCCGACGGGGCTAAAGCATGATTATCCCCCGGGGCCTTACTTTTTCCTTGGTTCTGTAGCTCTGCTTGCTGCCACGGGTGACGTTCGCATGCTCGTGCGCAACCGTATTTCTGGTACGCAACGCATCGCGCGGCATCTTTGGCGCATGTGCTTCGCGCTGTTCATCGCGGCGGCGTCCATCTTCCTGGCACGGCAACAAATATTCCCCTCTTTCTTACGCAAGACCGGCGCCCTTTTTGTGCTGAGTTTTCTGCCGCTGATACTGATGATTTTCTGGCTGGTCCGAGTGCGCTTCCTAAATGCATACCAGAAAAGAGCACCGGTGGTGGGTGGCCCACACTGGCGTTACGTTGAAACGAGATTGATAAGGAGACGGGTATGAGCACCGCTATATCCTATGAAAAAGGATGTCAAGTAAAAAAGATTCTCCCCGCCCCTCTGAGAGAGATGCGGGCGTGGTGACTTACATCCAGCCCGACCTCATTCCTCACCTCATTCTTAGAGGGGTTATTGG
>JBEKRE010000015.1:0-86738 GCA_049519055.1 Candidatus Sulfotelmatobacter sp.
TTCAAGAGGGTAGGTCTGCACTACATCGCTTTTTCTGAACCCGCGACTGCAAAGACAAGGCTTGCCTCGCTTGTGTCATCAAAAATCGAAGAATTTAGCAGTACCGTGACGAACTTCGGCTAAATCTCGTAGCACTGTGGAAGAGCGGCGCTTCAGCGCCGCATAAAGAATCCCGAATGGATAGGGCTTTAGCCCCTGAAGGCGCCACAGCCAAGCAGCCAAACAAAAACGACGCATGGCCCAAGGCCCCGCGCCGCTGCTTGCTTACTCCGTATTCCGTCATTCCGAATGGGGCGGAAGCCCGGTGAGGAACCTGCAGTTCTCGCTCCGATGCCCAAGCTGTGAAGTTCTCACCCAGCCAGCAGCGCCACCCCCGCCGCCACGAGACTGGCCGCAATCCACCGCCGCCGATCCACCCGTTCGTGCAAAAAGATCTTCGCCGCGGTGGCGTTGCCGATGTAGGTGAGGGAAGCTGCCGCGGGACCGACCAGGCTTACATCCCCCCAGGAGAGCGCGAACAGCAGGCTGAAGAAAGCCACGGCCATCGCCAGGACTCCGAGGACAAAATAAGGATTGCCCAGCGTTCGCCGAATGACCGCAAGCAGACTCGATTTCCGCCACAATTCTCCCACGTCCCCAACCTGCTTCATCGCATGGGCCAAAAGAACATCGCCCACCACCGAAGCCAAGGTGATCGCCAGAATCCCGCCCCAGGTGTAAACGCCCTTCATGGCTTAACTCCGCTGGGCGCCCCATTTCTCGCCGTTCTTGCGAGAAGCTTGTCCTGAGCGGAGTCGAAGGATGGCGTTGCCGCCGCGCCGCTCGGTTCGTCCACCGGCTCGGTGGCGTCGTGATGCTGCGTCAGCGCCGGCCCACCGGCAATAAATCCCACGCCTCCCGTAATCAACGCAATTCCCAACCACCGCATCAGACTGATGTGCTCATGCAAGAGAAATTTGGCAACCAACGCGAGCAGTACATATCCCAGGGAAGTCGCGGGTAACACATAGGTGAGATCGGCCCAAGAAAGCGCCGTCATATAAGTCGCGAAAAATGCGAGCAAGAGGAGGATCCCAATAGAAACCCAGGGATTCAGGATGGCGAAGATAACGCCTTGCAGATGATTGAGTGAGATGTTGCCGGTTTGCTTCATCCCGTGCGAGAGCATGGAGTCCCCGGTGGCGGCGAACACCGTGACTCCGGCCAGCACAAGATACTTGCGAAAGTTCACGGGAAAATTAGACGCCGCGCTTACTACGATTAGGTATTAAACCTTCACCATGGAGACACCGAGAAAACAAAAGGAAGAGCAGTCAGCGGTTTTCTCTGTGTCTCCGTGTTAGGCCTTAACGAGCTCCGCTGCCGCGTCGTCGCTATGCTTCTTCACCATCTTGTTGCGCGCCGAACGCAGCTTCAGGAACGTCTTCGCTTCCTTGTAAAGCCGCTTGCGGTCGTTACTGTCAAACGCGGCTTTCTTCAAAATGCGGAGTACAGCCTTGGGCCGGAAATAATATTCGTCGTAAAAGCGATGCACCGCGGAAAGAATCTCATCCGCCGGCAGTCCCGGATACTGAATATGAGCCAGTTGGTGCCCGCCTTCATCCACCATCTTGTTGTCGCCCACGATAAAGCCGTTCTTCAATGCATAGTCATAAAGCTCGGTTCCAGGATAAGCGTGCGCCACGGAAACCTGAATGGTTTCCACGTCCAACTCTTTGGCAAACGCGATCGTGTTGTTGATGGTCTCCCGCGTCTCGCCCGGAAGCCCCATGATGAAGTCGCCATGGATCACTAGACCAAGCTTGTGGCAGTCCTTCGTAAATTGCCGCGCCCGCTCAATGGTTGCACCCTTCTTGATGTTCTTGAGAATCTGTTGATCGCCCGATTCATAACCCACGATGAGCAGCCGGCATCCAGCTTCTTTCATCGCCTTCAGGGTTTCGAAATCAGTGGTCACGCGCGAGGTGCACGACCACGTAAGTCCGAGCGGTTTCAGCTTGGCGCACAGCTCAATCGTGCGCGCCTTCTGAATGTTGAAGGTGTCGTCGTCAAAAAAGAACTCCTTCACTTCCGGCCAGTAGGCTTTCACCTTGGCCATTTCCGCAGCCACGTCATCCGTGGAGCGCTTGCGCCACGGATGTCCGCTCAGAGTTTGCGGCCACAAACAGAATGTGCACTGCGCTGGACAACCGCGCGTGGTGTAGAGCGAAACATACGGGTTCAACAGGAACGGCACGTTGTAACGCGTCACGTCGAGATCGCGCTTGTATACGTCGGTAACGTGAGGAAGCGCGTCCAGATCCTGAATCTGCTGCGCGTCCGGATTGTGCACAACTTTCCCATCTTTCAAAAACGAAATGCCGAGAATCTCCTCCAGCGGCTTGCCCTTGGCGTAATCGACCACCGCGTAATCAAATTCCTTGCGCGCCACGAAATCGATCGCGGGGCAATCGCGCAAAGATTTTTCCGGCAGCACGCTGACGTGTGGCCCCACAAAAGCAATCTTGATCTTAGGATTCGCCGCCTTGATAGCCTTGGCCAGCCCAATGTCCCCCGGAAATCCCGGAGTGCTGGTAAACAGAACCAAGAACTCAAAGTCCTTGGCAATCTCAATGGTCTGCTCCGCCGAAATGTAGTGTGGCGGCGCATCCAGCAACCGTGCTCCCTCGAGCATCCCGGCCGGATAAGCCAACCACACCGGATACCAATAGGACTCGATCTCGCGGGTGGCGGGCCAACGGGATCCGGCGCCGCCGTCGAAGTTCTCAAAGGAGGGTGGATTCAGAAGCAGTGTTTTTAAGGGCATAGTAGGTGAGGCTTCATTTTACCATTGGCATGCGGTGGATGTGGCCGCAAAGCAGTGTTTCTGCAGGTTCTTGCGTTGAACATGCGGTTTGATGCAGTGAACAGGGAATTTGGTTCGTGTTATTTGGTGCCCAGGGCCCAGCTTTCGAGATTTCCATTGGCACGCAGCAGTGCGACCTGATTTCGCTCCACTTCGAATGTGACATCTTGTAACGCTATCAGTTTTTCGCTGGCTTGGGTTTGGGCGTTATCGAGATCGTGGAGATTTGCGGTAGAGGATTTCATGCGGGTTTGAACGGCTTCCACATTCTTCTGAGCGATCTCGTATTCCAATTCCGCAACGTCGCGGGCAGCTTGCATCTGGGTGACGGCGCGCTGCAGGCGGAGGGTTTGCTCGGAGACCTGATTGCGGGCAGCTTCCGCCTGCTTCTTTGCCTTGAGGGCTTCCGACTCGGCTTCCTGTACGCGGGCGTGTTGGGCAAGGTTTAAGAAAGGCAGGTGGATGGACACGCCGACGGTAGCGTTGTTCGGCTGGAAGCTTTTGTAATAAGCGTCATAGTTGTTATACGTGGCGAGGTTGGCGTACTGAGCGGCGAAGTCGACGCTAGGCCACAAGGACCGGCGTTCTCCATCCACCCGCAGATACTGCGCTCGGGCATGTTCAACTGCGGCTTGTACTGTCGGGTTCGCGTCAGTAGTTTTTGCGAAGGAATCGTCATCTTGCTGTAGCGCGGTCAAGACTGGCACTGAGTCTGCGTCGATCTCGATGGATGCGGTGGGTACTCCCGTCAATTTAGAAAGATGCTCGCGGAGAACATCAGCTGCTCCGCTGGCCTCGGCCAGGCGCAGGCGCACGCGTGCCACTGATAAGCGAGCCCGGCTGTCATCTACTTCGCTGTCGACGCCTTCTTTTACACGGTCGGCCACGGCTGCTTCCATCTTCTGAACATCGGGATAAATTTCGCGCAGGCGATCGAGACGATGCTCCCATTTTTCGAGTTCTGCATAACTTAGAACAGTGTCCTGAACGATCTGATTACGCTGATCCTTCGTGCGCAGGGCGCTGACCTTAACGTCGGACTGGGCGGCGCGAATGAAATCCTTGAGTGCCGGATTGATGAGCGCCGATTGCGCGTTTACATTGAAGAGGGAAGGAGCAGCGCCTTCCAGGCTGAGGGGAAAACCATCGGACCAGCCAATCCCTGCTCCCGCGGTTAGTTGAGGAATGTAGCTATTGCGCAACTCGCGGTAGCTGGCCGCGGCGTGTTGCTCATCGGCCGCGGCGATGGCTATGCCATTCGCATGTTTCAGGGCAAGTTCCACGGCATGTTTCAGAGTAAGAGGTTCTGCCAGCGACAACGCGGGCTGAAAGAGAAGCGTCGCCAATAACAATCTATGAATGCCCTTGCCAATCCGTGATCTATTTCTCATGGTTGTTTTCACCTTTGTGATCGCTAGGAAGATTCTACGGACTATCAGATGCGAGAGAAATGATAAGGATGGGTCAAAGCCACAGGCGAGAGCCGGCGGGACAACTGGAACCGAAGGTAAGGCCCAACGGCTATTTCGGAACAGCTCTGATCATTGCTTCCAGACCGTTCCAACCAATCTGTACACCGATGCATAGCAGAACAAATGCGACTACGCGTAAGATCCCATGTACAGTTTGTGGCGAGATCCTGCTGGTCATTCTGGGAGCATAGGCATAGCTCACCAAGACCAGAATACCCAACGCGACAAGGGCCAGTGCGATACCAAAATGCGCAATAATATTTTGCGCGACGGCATGCCGTGACGCATGCGCGCTCAACGTGACCGTGACCACGATGCAGCCCGGCCCCGCAGTGATAGGGAACGTGAGCGGGTAAAAAATCTGATCTTCAATGGGTCCTCTGCTGGTGTCGGGCGACGACTTTGCGGGCTTGTCGTCCTTATCTTTTTCGTTCAGCAACTGCCATCCCATCGCGGCCAGGACCAAGCCGCCGGCGAACTGCACGACCGGAAGGGAAATCCCGAAGAACGCGAGCAGCATCGCCCCTGCAAGTTCGATGATCAGCAAAAACAGCACAGTACTGACAGCTACGCGTCGCGCAAGCTGACGAAACTCCGCGGACGGCAAATCGCCAACGACTCCCAGAAATACCAGTGCGGAGCCCAGAGGATTGATTACAGGCAACAACGCTCCGAACGCGAGCACAAATGATTGCACGAAACCCAACATAATTCCTGGTCACTCAGCGCGCGCCTATTGCAACGGCGGCGGAGTCATCCCCACAAATGTCGTTCCGAGAAATTTCCCTTGGGCGTCGAAATTCCAGGTGAAGATGGCCAATCCGGCGCGCTCGCAGGCGTGGCATCCATCGAGCAACGGATAGCCAACGACAAACTGTATTCCGCCATTCGGCCCGGTTTGCGAGTTGGGCCAGCTCTTCCCATCCCGATCCCCCGGCCACACATCGATTTTGGGGAACTGGTTCTTGAGATCTTGAAACTGGGAACTCTGTTCCATCGTTTTTCTGTCGAGCAGCTTCAAGTCTTCGATGTTCACGATCAGGGGGCGTCCATTCACCAGCAAAAGGCCATAGTTCGTGTTAGCGCGGAGGGGATATGTGATCCATGCGAAGGCCACCGGGCCCTCGTCCTGAAAACCGGTCATAACGCCGAACTCGCCGTGGCTCTCCGTGTAGAGTTCACGCGTAACCCTCACGGCGTCGGCGGGAGCTCCGGCCTTTGCCATCTGATCGGTCAGGCACTCCACCTCGCCGGTAGAGGACGAGTTGTCACAGGCGGCATGGGCGGCAGCCATAAACTGTTGAGATACATGCCACACAGCCGAATTAGTAATTTTTGCCGGGCGTTCTTCTGGTTGCGCAATTACCCATCCAGCCGCACACAAAACCACGAGTACTAGACCGGCATTACGCATGTTCTTCCTGAATATTCTGGATGGGATTCGGTTTTGACTTTCCGCCCGACCGATAATGTACACGCGCACCTGTCACTCCGCAATCTTCCTGGCTTGCGGTTTTCATTCCACTGGTTCGCCTCTTGAGGATATAATGTGGCGATTTCCGCGGCTCTACTTCAGCCGCGTGGGGGGTCGCATTGCGTCTATCCCTGGAGACTCGCGAGGTCGGTCGCGTCACCATCGTGCGCTGCAACGGGCGGATTGTTGCGGGTAGCGAGAGCGAGTTGCTGCGCGCGCATGTAACCTGGTTGTTGCGCGATCGCCGTTCCATCGTCTTGCACCTGGGCGAGGTTGGATTCATTGACAGCAGCGGCCTGGGCACAATCGTCCGCAGCCTGACCAGCACTCGGCAATCGCGCGGCGACTTGAAGCTCTGCAATGTGCCAGAGCATGCGCGCAAGATTCTGGAGATGTCGCACCTGATCAAGTTGTTCGATACGCACGAATCGGAGGAGAAGGCAGTGGCGGCTTTTTACGCTCCCGCCGCTCGCACCGAGGCGCCTGTCCCGACCGGGCGCAGCGTTCTGTGCCTGGATTGCAACGCCGATGTGCTGGCCTACTTGCGCGAACTCCTGCGCCGCACCGGATACGACGTCCACACCAGCAGTCGCCTGGGCGACGCTCTGATCCTGATGCGGGTTACGCATTTTGATCTCCTGCTAGTAGGGCCTGACCTGAACGCGTCTCCGGCCACACGGCAGGCGTTCCAGACCGCGTGTGCGGGAGTTCCCGTGATCGAGCTGGGCAACGGATTTTCCACCCAAGAGGCCGGTGAAGCCGGTGCCAGATTGCTGGCAATGATCGAAGCTCAACTCAGCCCGGAGACTGCATGACGCCGACTTAAGTGTCCGCTCCACATAAACATCCTCAACCTCTGCCGCGGAACTGGATGATTCTCCGGCGATCGCGTTTGGAGGGACGAGTTGAGGGCAGCTGTTCGAACTGGCGCATGGCTTTGCGCTCCGCCGCGACTTTCTGGCGCAGTTCTCGGCTGGCGTCGGTTTCGCGGTAGCGAGCTTGGGCGACGGGGGCGGACCGCCGCTCATCGCTAAGAAGCAGGACTTCTACTTCGAAGTCGCCGCCGTCGTTGGTCACGCGCAACATATCGCCGATGTGGACCTCACGTGCGGCTTTGGCGGGTTGATTGTTGGACTGGATTCTGCCGAGTTCGCAGGCGCGCGCCGACAGCGATCGCGTCTTAAAGAATCGCGCAGCCCAGAGCCATTTGTCGATGCGAACCGAGGTCATGAATCTATTTCTTACAGCTAGCGGGCGACGCGCTCGAGGCCGTCCTGGGCGCGCATGAAGGTGTGAGCCATGGACAGGGCGGTGCGATATTCCTCGGCGGCGGCTTGGCGGTCGCCCTGTTTCTCGAGCAATTCGCCAAGCAGGCTGTGGGCTTTGAAGGCAGGCCATTCTTCGTCCGTGGCAGAAGTGAGATAGCGACGGACGAGGCCGATGGCCATGGGATAAGAGCGGCCGGTGCGAAACAACATGCTGGCGCCGTCCATTAAAGCGGCGGGATGATCGAGAGGACGAGTCTCCATGGTGCGCAGGGCCTGCTCCATGTCATCGAGGCGGCCGCTGCGGCGATAAAATCCAGCGAGATTGAGCCAGGAGCGAGCACCGCCGCGAGTGGCCTCGATGGCGGCGCGATATTCCTGCTCTGCCGTGACCATATCTTTGTTCTTTTGCGCGATACGAGCTCGCACCCAGTGTGCCATGCCAGGATCCAGGGTGATGAGAAGGTCGGCTTGAGCGCGAGCTTTGTCTTCTCCTCCGCCAACGATGCCGGGAGCTTCCAGATAAAACTCGGCGAGATCGATGTGGGCTTCGCAATTGTTGGGGGAGAACTCGACGGCGCGCTCGAACTCAGTGCGAACTTTCTTGGCGAGGCCTGCCGCTTTCAGGAAATTAGCGCGATCTGCTTTCTCGCCGTAGATCCGGCCCAGCCACAGGTGATAGAGGCCGTTGTCGGGGGCGAGCGAGACAGCTTTTTCGCAGGCGGGGATTCCGGCATCCCAGGCATCGAGCTCGAATTGAGCGCGGCAGAGCAGGTTGTAGGCTTCGGCGGTGGGAGTGGTATGAATCTGCTGCTCCAGGTTTTGGACGGCTTGATCGACCCGTCCATCAGCAAGAAGCTGTAGCGGAGCGTCGGCGGCCGCGGCCACCGCGAAGAACAGAATCAGCAGCACCAACTGGAAACTAATCCGCTTCATGGTTACGGAACCACCTTCACCCGAGCACCGTCGGTCAAAGGCTTGGACTCGATTGAGGACAGGGCGACGAGGGAATGTTCCGGAAGTCCGGCCGTGATTTCGACCTCGGTCAGGTTTTGCAGAGAGACTTCCACATCGCGCCGCTTGAGTGTGCCGTCGACCACTTGATAAATGTAAGGCTTGGTGTCGTCCATGTGCACGGCTTCGCGCAGCAGCGTGAACACATCGCTGTGTTCGGCCGTGATGACGGTCACGCCCACATTGACGTTGGGTAGCAGGCGAAGATCGTGGTTGTCGACCGAACAGGTCACCTCACCGACATTGCGAGAACCGCGAAGTTTGACAGTGGCAGGAACGGTGCTGACCGTGCCTTTCCAGATGCGTCCGGGCAGGGCATCCCAAGTCACTTCGATTCTCTGTCCGGTTGCCAGGCGGCCGATGTCAGGCTCGTCGACGAAAGTGCGGACGAGCATTTGGGAAAGATCGCCTTCCTGCAGCAGCAAGTCGCCAGCCTGCACGTAGGCGCCTTGCTTGACGGGAAGGGCGTACACGAAGCCGTTGAAAGGAGCGTGCACGCTGGATTTCGCCAATGCATCTTCGGCTGCATCGTAGGAAGCTTGCGCCTCCGCACCCTGGGCCTGAACTCTCGCGACCTCCGGCAGGGAGTAGCGGGCCTTCTGCTTTTGCTCCAGAAGAGTGGTGTCGGCCTGGGCGCGCTGCAAGACTTCTTCGGCCTGCTGGACTTCTCCGGCGGAGGCTGCTCCTTGTTGTTGCAGGCGGCGGAAGGCTTCAAGGTCGCGCTGGGCTTCATCGCGCGCGCTGCGAGCTTTGATGAGCTGGGCATCGAGGGTAAGGAGTTCTTCGCGAGTGCCACCGGTGCTGAGGTCGGCCTGATCGGCTTGCGCTGCTTTTATCCGAGCTTGCGCACGCGCCGCTTGACTGCGCAGATCGGCATCGTCGAGTTGCAGGAGGAGTTGTCCCTTACTGACGTGATCGCCTTCCTTTACAAACAGACGCTTTACTGTGGTGGCGACGGGCGCGTGAGCTTCGAAATTCTGTACGGGCTCGACCTTGCCATTGGTGGAAATGAGGCTCCGGATGGATCCGCGTTGGACCGTGGTTGTAGTGATTCTCAGCGGGGCCGGGCGGTGGAAAAAGGGGATGGCCGCAAGTGCCGCGAGCACACCGACGGTGATCAAAGTGCGTGCCTTGCGCGTGGCGGGATGCCCATTCGAATTGTTGGTTGCTACCAACCGGTTATCTTTCAAGGTGCGGCGAGGACAACTGCAAGCATTAATTTACCACCGCGGCGGCTACGAAAAATTGCACACCTGCCCAAGCCGTTGAATGATTAGATGCGGGCGCACTGTGGCCGATGCATGAACCCGCGACCTCGTGCCTGCCAGACTTGCATGCGACGATGGAGCGTCCGGAAAGCAGAGTCCAATCGCTACAATAAGCTTATGCCTAAATCGAGAAGATATACGCCAGAACACGCCGAGGCCGGACTGGACTCTAAGTTTCCGGAGATTGAAACCTGGCCCAACCAGTTTCCGGGATACGAGATTGTGATTGACGATCCGGAATTCACTTCGGTGTGCCCGAAGACGGGGCTGCCGGATTTTGGTGTGATCACGCTGCGCTACCAGCCGGATAAAGCGTGCCTTGAATTGAAGTCGTACAAGGAATATTTGCAGTCGTTCCGCAACCTGGGGATTTTTCAGGAGAACGTCGTAAATCGGGTCCTGGAAGATGTGGTGCGATGGGCGAAGCCGGTGTGGGCCGAGGTGAAGGGCGATTTCCGACCCCGGGGCGGGATTTCGACCACGGTGGTGGCGAAGTGGCCGGGGGAGAAAAACGGAAACTAAGCCGAGAGCCAATTTACGACCTGCGCCGTGCCTGTCGGCTCGCGCCAAACATTCTCGGGTCATAGTTCAGCGGTTCGAGTCGGGAAGCAACCACCCTGCGAAAATCGGGGTGCAGCGGGTTGAGCAGCCAATTGCTTTCGTTCGGGGCGAGGGCGGAGGGCACAATCAGGATGCATCGGCGAGCCTTTTCGATGAATTGGTCTCCGATGCTCGCGAGTTCAGGTGGGGCGGGGGAGCGGCGCCATAGCGACGGAAGCTTGTCGGCAGGGATTCGTTCCTTCGCCAGATCGTCGGGTATCTCAGCGGTGACCAAAACCAGGTCCGCCGGGGCGCTGTCGGAGTCGAGGTGGACGAAATACTCGAGCATCGCGAGAGACTGATGCTCGGAGCTGTAAGCGAGGCGAGTCCCCGGGCTCGACCAGCGGCCACCATAGCGGTACGCGCCTTCGCCATCGAACGGAGAGTCGGCGAATGCTTTGCGCAATACACGGTACACCTGTGTCAACTGATTCCGCCGTAAGCGATCCTTCCGAGAACATCTTCGACTTGCCGCGCTCCCAATTCTGTGTCGATGGCGCTGATGGGTGGGGTTCCGCCGAGCGCGCGATTGGAGCGCTTCAGCCAACGTACCGCCTTCTCTCGAGTGCCAAGACTCTGTTGTGCCAGAGCGACGATGCGGGCCAGGCGGTAGAGGCGGTCGGATTCAAAGCGCGCCAACCGGCCGCTCCGGCGCCGGCGCTGAAGGCTGCGCGGCGAGAGATCGAGGGACTCAGCTAGCTCCTTGAGTGTAAGACCGGAAGAGTGCATCAGCTCCTGGACCACCGCGGGAGGGAAACCCTCGCGGATGGCTTCGCACAGATCGCGCTGGCTGGCCAAGTGTCGTCCGAGAGTAGATCGGCCCCCGAGTTCCTTTAACACCGCCCGGAGTTCGTTTACCATTTGTCGTGTATTGTAGCGACAAATGTCGTCATCGTCAATCGCCTTATTAAGGCGGAGCCGGCGTTTGCGGGTACCATGCTATATTCGCTCGACCCGTGACTTCCGCGAAACTCCATCCGCGCACGGCGCTGGCCCTGCTAACGGCGCTGAACTTGCTGAATTACGTGGACCGCTCGGTGCTGTTTGCGGTGCAACCTCTGGTGCAGAGCGAGTTTCGGCTGAGCAATACGCAGGTCGGTTATCTCACCAGCGCTTTTCTGCTGTTCTACATGTTTGCGGCGCCGTTCGTCGGGCCGCTGGCAGACCGCTATTCGCGCAAGAGAATTATTGTTGGAGGCGCGATCTTCTGGAGCGGGCTCACGCTGCTCACCGCGGTTACCCAAACGTACACGGAGCTTCTGATTCGCCACACGCTGGTCGGCATCGGCGAGGCGACATTCGTAACGATTGCGCCGACGTTTGTGGCTGATTTGTTTCCCGAAGAGAAGCGTGGGCGAATCCTGGGTGTGTTCTATCTGGCAATTCCTGTAGGAACGGCCGCGGGATATCTGCTGGGCGGTAACCTCAGCCCGCATTATGGGTGGAGATTTCCTTTCTACATTGCGGCGGTTCCAGGATTTCTGCTGGCGCTGGCGGTGTTGTTCTTGCACGAGCCGGAGCGGGGTCAGTTCGATACGGAAAAGGAAACTCCCGAGCGCGGGACGCTGATTGGGCTGGCGCGCAATCCTGCATTCTGGACGTCGACTCTGGGCATGGCGATGATGACGTTTGCTTTAGGGGGAATCCAGGTGTGGATGCCGACCTTTTTGTCGCGGGCGCGCGGCTACTCGCTCGAGTCGGCGAACTTTATGTTCGGAATTATTATCGTGGTGGATGGCATCTTGGCGTCTCTAGCGGGGGGATGGCTGGGCGATTACTTGCTGCCGCGCATGAAGGGATCGTATTACTTCGTTTCGGCCGCGAGCATGGCTATGGGAGTGCCGTTCATGATTGCAGCATTGTTTATGCGCGGTCCGGTGATGCTGCCGGCGATCGCGCTGGCGGCATTCTTCTTGCTGCTGAACACTTCGCCGCTAAATGCAGCAGTGATTAATTCTGTGGGAGCACACATTCGCGCCACTGCGCTCGCCGTGAACATTTTCGTTTTCCACCTGCTGGGGGACGTCCCTTCGCCGACGCTGATGGGTTATGTGGCCGATAAACGCACGCTGCAGGCCGCGTTCATTCTGCCCGTGGTGGCCATGATCGCTTCTTCTGCCATACTGTTCTACGGGATGAGATTCGCGCCGGCAGTGCAGATTGATGGCGCGCAGGCAGGATGATTTAGGCAGAATGCATTGTTTTCATTGGATTGCCGGCACCATTTTGGCGCTGGCCTGGTTCTCGCGCATCGTGGATGCCGCGATTGGAATGCCCAGCGTCGCCGATGTTTCCAAGCCTGAATGGGATCGCAATCCGGTCAGGGCTTCCGGTAATCCGCGAGTTTCCATCATCGTGCCAGCGCGGAATGAGGAAGACCACATCGAACAATCTCTGACTCGGCTGCTGGAACTCGATTACGACAATTATGAAGTGATCGCCGTGAATGACCGGTCGACCGATCGGACCGGGGAGATCATGGAAAGAGTTTCGGAAAGTCCCCACCCTTCGGCTCCGCTCGGGGCAGGCTTCTCGCAAAAGACGGGAGGAATGGGGCACCCGGTTCTAACAGTGATTCATCACCGGGAGTTGCCTGCGGGGTGGTTGGGAAAAACACATGCGATGTGGACGGCGGCGAACGAGGCGAGTGGCGAGTGGTTGCTGTTCACCGATGCCGACGTTTTGTTCAAGGCAGATTCGGTGCGGAGGGCGCTGGCGTACGCGGAAGCCGAGAAGGCTGATCATGTTGTGCTGTTTCCGCGGATGATCATGAAAACTCCGGGCGAGTACATGATGATCGCGTTTTTTCAGACCATGTTTGTGTTTGGACACCGGCCGTGGAAAGTGGCAGATCCGAAATCGCGGGATCACATGGGCGTAGGGGCCTTCAACTTGATTCGGCGCAGTGTGTACGAGTCGGTAGGCACGTACGAAGCATTGCGGATGGAAGTGCTCGATGACATGAAACTGGGCAAGGTGGTGAAGAACGCCGGGTTCGCGCAACGCAATGTTTTTGGCGGCGATTTGATTTCGATTCGATGGGCGAACGGCGCGCTGGGAGTGGTTAACAATTTGACGAAGAATTTCTTTGCGGTGTTGTCCTTTCAATGGCCCCGCACCCTGATCTCGGCGTTTGGACTGGCCTTTCTGAATCTCACACCATTTCTCGGCGTTTGGCTGGCGCACGGTTGGGAGCGAGTGCCGTACGCGGTGGCGCTCGGGTCAATGTTCTTGATCTATCTGGGGATATCCTGGCGGTCGGGCGTTCCGGCTTACTATTTCCTTCTGCATCCGGTGAGCACGGTGCTGTTTGTCTATACCTTGATGCGGTCGATGTTTCATACGCTGTGGAACGATGGAATCGTGTGGCGGGGGACGAGCTATCCGCTGGAGGAGTTGCGGAAGGGGATGGTATGAGGCTGCAGGGATCCTTCGACTGTGCAGGACGATTCGCTTTACGAATCCTCCCGCGGCACTCAGGATGACAATGGATTGGGAGGGCGGTCTTGCTGCTGCGGGGGTTTCGCCTTCTACATCTGCTTCGTTGCCGTAGGTTGCGGTAGTGTTGGGCGTACCTTTAACTTTTGCAGGCTTTTTGGTGGGACGCCTGCGGCCGGCGCTTGTAATGGCCCTGCTTTTCCACGTCGTAATTCTAGGCATCGGCGGATCAAGGTTGAACCGCCGGTGAGTTGGCCGACGCGGTTGAGAATGATTTCGGCGCGTGCCGTCGTAGAGCTTGACGGGCCCATGGATTTCGATGAGCCGGCCTTCGAGGCGGCGTACGTCGCCCACATCCCTTAAGATCGGAAGCAAAGACGACCACTGAAAACGGGCACGCCGCCCGATCCTCGCAGACGCCGATGAACTGAACTCCTTTGGGGCCGTCTTTCACGTGCAACACTTTGCCGGTAATACATTTGCTTTCGCCGACGTGCTGGCTGGCTTCGCCAACGGGGTAGCAATCCGATGTGGCGAATACCGATGTGGGTCGCAAGATATCCAGTACAGCCAAGAGCAAGGCCGGGCCGCGCCCGACCGGACAGCCGGCGCGGCTGTCCCCACCTGAGCAGTAGTCGCTTTGCTGACAACTGAGGAGGGCGCCAGATCGAAGACGCGCACGTGGCCACCCCGTAGATGATTCTAAGGGGCTAAGAATTCGCGGCGAGAGTTTGAGAAAGAAAAAAAGGGCCGTTTCCCGCAATGAACCTGGCTAGAGGAGGAAGAACGCTAAGGGACCGGACGGGCCAGTCCCCGGGTTCGTTCTCGCCATCAAGACTAAACGGCAATGGTCTACTTAAAACCTTTGACGGCGGCGGTTTCGTCGTCCTTCACGTCGAAGACGGTGTAAAGCTTAGTGATCTGGAGCAGGTCGTGCACCTTTTTTGTGAGGTGCAGAAGCTTGAGTTCGCCGCCCTGGTTCTTTGTGGTGGTGAAGGCGCTGACTAGCTCGCCGATACCAGAGCTGTCGATGTAGTTTACGTCGGCGAGGTTCAAGACGATCTTCTTGTTGCCCTTGGAAAGCAGTTCGCGTACGGTGTCGCGCAAGGTGACGCTGCCCTCGCCCAGAGTGATCCGCCCGCTGCAGTCCACAATGGTGACTCCGTCCACCTGCCGAGTGCTAAGTTTCATGCTCACTGAGAACCCTCCTTGTTGCCCACGGATGATCCGTGGACGTGCTTGATCAATTTCACTTCTGTACCCGTTTGGGACGGGCGGATTTCCACCACGTCCATAAAAGAACGCATAAGAAAGATGCCCCGCCCCGAGGTCTTGAGCAGGTTTTCCGGGGCCAGAGGATTGGGAATTCCACTCAAGTCGATGCCTTTGCCCTGATCGCGGATGGTAATTACCAGGTCGTCGCCGGTTCGCTCGAAGCCAAGCATCACTTTTTTGTCGGGGGCATATTTGTTGCCGTGCAGTACTGCGTTTACCGCAGCCTCTCGCACCGCCATGGAAATCTGCATGACTTCTTCCTCTCCAAAGCCCAACTCGGTGGCAATGCGGGTAGCGCTTTCTTCCGCATGGTCCACCGTTTCCAACGTGGAATCGAGCGTATAGGAGACTGTTTGCTCCATGGTGATAGACTACGGCTTAGGCCCGCACCTGTCGTATTGAGTTGCCCATAGAAGGCTCGCCGTCCGCCGTATGCAGCGAATGCGGTAGTTTGCCTGTCGAAACAGAAATTGTCAACGAGAGCGTCAAATTGCCCGCAGGGAACATGAGAATGCGCCCCAGACGACGAGTCCATGTGGCAAGGGCGCTTATAATTGTACGCCGTGACTCCCGTACTGAGCGCGAGAATCCGGCATTTGCTGAAGCGCTTGGCGGGTACGGCGATCCTGTCGCTGGCGGGCGTCCTCCTGATCGCTTATGCGGTAGACTATGGCGTCTTTCGCAATCGAGTCGCTGCGCATAAGGGCTTCGGGGAAGTCACGGTCACCAGCTACGATGCGGTGCAGCAGAAAAACGGCAAGACGGAATTCCTCTTCAACCTGCCGCAACAGCAAACTTGCGTGAACTCGCTTTTCCCGCGCGCGGGATACCCGCCGTGCTGGTATCTACAGCGTCATGCCGAGCAGCGCACAGATATCTAACTAGTTGGTTAATTTCGGCCGCACTGGTGCATTTCAACCATCCTTAAATCACTCGTGCTCAATGGCATGCGAGGGCATCGTGAGGGCGTTGGCCAACATCTAATGCAGTAGAGACCAAGAAAAAAATTGGTAAGGAGGTTGAATACTTTGACGAGGCTGTTACAGGGATTCGCGAGCCTATTCCTGGCAGCGCTTCTATCTGCGCCCGCATGGGCTAGTAATATTGCGAGCTCAAATTCAGCAGTGCCGGGAACATTAAACTATGTTGAGGGACAGGCGTATTTTGACGACCAGCCCCTTGACCACAATTCGATCGGCAAGACTACGCTGGAAGTTGGCCAGTCGCTAAGTACCGATAGAGGAAAGGCAGAGATTCTGCTGACTCCGGGTGTGTTTCTCCGCGTGGGAGACAACTCCTCGGTGAACATGGTTGCGGCCGGTCTGGAGGAAACAGAATTAAGAGTCGACAAAGGCCATGCCATTGTCGAAGTCGATCAGATCTATCCGCAGAACGAGCTGCGCGTAACCGTGGGTCAGGCGACGGCGAGAATCTTGAAGCCAGGGCTTTACGATTTCGATTTGCAGCAAAACGAACTGCGCGTATTCGATGGCGAAGCCATGGTGCAGGAAGGTGACAGGCAGATCAAAATAAAGGCTGGACACGATCTGGCCGTTACCGGCAACTCGCTTTACAAGGAAGCGAAATTCGACAAGAAGGCGATGAACAGCGACGATTTGTATCGCTGGAGCAGTTTGCGATCGGACTATGAGGCCGAAGCGAACCTAGATGCGGCGCGAATTGTGGTCGCTGACGGCTGGGGTCCGAGCTACTGGGGCGCGGTCGGATGGTATTGGGATCCGTGGTTCTCGGCTTATACGTTCATGCCTCTGGATGGAATTTTCTACAGCCCGTTCGGCTGGGGATTCTATTCGCCAGGGTTCGTATACCGGGCTCCGCTCTACGGCGGACATTTCTACCACACATTTAGTGCGGCCAATGTTCGCGCCTGGGGACCAGGTCCACGTTACGCGGGCAGCAGCGCTTATTCCCACGGCGTCTACACAGGAGCAGGAGCTGAGCGGGGAGCTTTCCATTCCGGGCCGGCGATGGCTTCGGGAGGCATGCGTGGCGGCTTCGGCGGAGGCGGTGGTGGATTCCATGGAGGAGGCGGAGGCGGCCACGGTGGTGGACGCTAAGCTAATCCGCTGACGAAGCAAATGTGGAAGCGGGGCGCGAAATGGGCTCCGCTTTTTTTGTGTCTGGATTCGGATACAATGGCGATCTCTCGGAACCCGAGCAAAAAAGAGGGATGTGAATGTTCAAGCCTCGCGCCGCTTTGTCACTCAGTTATTTCGCCATCGTTTTATTCATCGTGCCCACTGGCGCCCCGCCGCGCGCCTGGGCGGAGTCGTCTAAAGCTCCGGCCACGGGATCTTCTGATGCGCGGCTGGAGAAAAGCTATCGCTTCCAGCAAGGCGGCTGGACTTATGTTCATCTGGAAGGCTCGCCATCCGACATTGGCTTTCAGCACGGTTATCTGCTGGCTCCGGAGATTGCCGATGGATTCCAAGCGATTAAACTGTTCGATATCCACCAGACGCAGCGGGATTGGGAATTCTTCCGGAAGACGGCCCGCGAGATGCTCTGGCCGCACATCGACGCCGAGTATCAGCAGGAACTGCAGGGCATCGCCGACGGCGTGAAAGCGCATGGCATCGACCTGGATGTGTATGACATTGTGGCTCTGAACGCGTTTGAAGAAGTCCCCGACTACTACGTGCCGTGGCTGAACAAGCGTGAGAAACAGGCGCGAGCTCCGAAGCTGAAGGCTCCCGGAAATTGCAGCGCATTCATCGCTACCGGTGCCTACACCAAAGATCATCAGATTGTCATCGCGCACAATAATTGGACCAGCTATCTAGCGGGCGAACGCTGGGTTGTCGTCTTCGACATTTTGCCGCAGCATGGGCAGCGCATATTGATGGACGGTTTTCCTGGAGTGATCACCAGCGATGACGATTTCGGCGTCAACGCGGCCGGGATCATGATTACGGAAACGACCATGGCCCAATTCGAGGGGTGGGACCCGAAGGGCAAGCCGGAATTTATGCGCTCACGCAGGGCGCTACAGTATGCCGAGAGCATCGATGACTACGCGCGCATTATAAAAGAAGGGAACAATGGCGGATACGCCAACGACTGGCTGATCGGCGATCGGAAGACGGGTGAGATCGCTTATCTCGAACTGGGTTTGAATAATACGCCGATGTGGCGAACCAGGGATGGATACTACGTCAGCGCGAATTTTCCGCGCGATCCCAAGCTGATTCGCGAAGAGACCAGTGGATTCGATCCGAGCGATATGTCTTCTTCAATGAACGCGCGGCATGCGCGCGCCGATGAACTGGTGCAGCATGCCAAGGGAACGATCGATGTTGAGATGGCTGAGGGTTTTCTGGCGGATCACTTCGACAGCTTCGAGAAGAGAAATCAGCCGAACGAGCGCTCGCTGTGCGGGCATGTGGACGCCTCGTCGCGGGGGGTGAAGGAGTGGGGCTGGGACACCTACAATCCGGGAGGGGCTGTGCAGGGGAAAGCTACCGACAGCAAAATGGCGGCGGACATGAGCTTCGTGGCGCGGGCGGGGCATCCCTGCGGAGCGGATTTTGATGCGGCTGACTTTCT
Organism: Candidatus Sulfotelmatobacter sp.; assembly: GCA_049519055.1. Classification (GTDB taxonomy): domain Bacteria; phylum Acidobacteriota; class Terriglobia; order Terriglobales; family Acidobacteriaceae; genus Sulfotelmatobacter. The sequence continues at coordinate 18,219 of JBEKRE010000015.1, forward strand.
GGAGCGGCATCCGGAATACTCCTGGCAGAAGCCGCTGCTGCGCGACATGAAGGCGGGGCCGTGGACGAAGTTTCAAGCCGGGCAGAAGGGTAACCAGTAGTGCCCGTTCCGCCGGGCTTGGCTCCGCCGGGGCAGCCGAGGCGGCTGTCGACACATCGGTGTTGCAACTGGAGATGAGCAATGAAAGAAACCGTACAGCAGTACATTCAACGGATCAGTGGCTATGCAGAAGGGAAGCAGCCTCTGACAGTGCAGGCGTCCACGGCGAAGAAACTCGAACGACTGATCAAAGGCAAATCGACCGCGAAACTGCGCAAGCGACCTGCGCCTGACCGATGGTCGGTCAGTGAGATCCTGGCGCACCTTGCGGATGCAGAAACGGTTGGCAGTTTTCGAATGCGTTTGATATTAGGCGCGCCGGGCACTCCGATTGCGGCGTTCGACCAAGACGCATGGGTGAAAAGCGGGCATTACGAGAAACGTGATCCGCGGAAATCTCTCGAGTTGTTTCGCGCGCTGCGCGAAGCCAATCTTGCCCTGCTCAAGTCTCTGACGCCCGAGCAGTGGACGCATCATGGAATGCACGCCGAGCGCGGCCAGGAATCTATCGAGCACATCGTTCGCATGTTTGCCGGCCACGACATCAACCACCTACAGCAGATTGAACGCATCCTCGGACGGGAGTGACGTGAGTCACGAGGCGATGCTGGGGCTCATTCAGCGGCGTCGAACCACCCCGTATAGGCGCTAACTCTACCCCCTATCTCTTCTCCCGAAAGTAAAATCTTCGCTCGGGGCTTTGGCCGCTCTGCCAGATTTACAGGCGGGGAGAATGGAACACGTTCCGGCGCAACCAATACACCTCAGCGAAGAGGCAGAATGGCTACAGAAATAAATCCGATCATCAGCCGTTGAAAATGCGGGTTGAGCGCTTTGCGAAGCGTGCTACCGTCGGAGCCAGATCTGATTTGCGCTCTTAAATTGGGAGCGTGGCTGACGAGGCGGTTTGGAGATGATGACCAAGGCTTGTACGAACACGAGATGTCCGGCTTACGCTCACTTTGTTTATACCGTAGCGATGCGCTGCGTTCTTTGCCGATGGGACCTGAAGGGAGCGCAGCGGAGCAGCGACGCGGTGGGGGACGGCCTCAATCGTACGAGGGATGGGACGCCGGCCCGGCCGCGAAAGTCTGGAACGCACGCTACCAGGTAGATATTCAAGAAACCCATCCTGGTCGAAGCTCAAAACAGGAGATCGAGCAAGGGCGGCAACGCCCCTCCGCCGAAAGCTGTCGCCCCTGCGACCGCCTCCCGTCGGATCGCATTTGGCACTCCAAGCCGACCCGTGTCTATATCGTCAGATACATAGCCCTATGAGCACCGTCACACTCGAACCGAAGCAACATGTTTAGCGACAACCGTGTGGAAGAAATTGGAAGAAATTGCTGGAAGAAATTGGTCACGTGACCGCGGTATAACCTGTGATACCCTGCCTCGGAAAAGAGGTGTGAATATGCCCGCGTTCGAGCGAGCGGCTAAGCTTAGCTTTCTGTCCTTCCTGATCTGTGGCGCGTTGGCTTTGGCGGCGCAGCAGGCAGGCCAGTTACCTACGCCGAAGGAGGGTGACTACGTTTCCCACGATTTTCATTTCAACTCGGGCGAGAGTCTGCCTGAGTTACGATTACACTACACGACCTTTGGAAGCCCCGTGCGCGGCGCGAGCGGGAAAGTTACGAATGCCGTGCTACTTTTACACGGCACCACCGGTTCCGGCGGACAATTCCTGATACAGCAGTTTGCCGGTGTTCTGTTTGGTCCTGGGCAGCTTCTGGACGTTGCCCGATATTACATCATTCTGCAGGATAACATCGGCCACGGTAAATCCAGCAAGCCGAGCGACGGCATGCACGCTCATTTTCCGCAGTATGACTATGACGACATGGTTCGATTGCAGCACGAGCTGCTGGAAAAAGGATTGGGCGTGAACCATCTGCGCCTGATCCTAGGCACCTCGATGGGATGCATGCATTCCTGGGTTTGGGGCGAAAGCTACCCCGATTTCATGGATGCCCTTATGCCGTTGGCCTGCCAACCGGTGCAGATTTCAGGACGGAATCGAGTGTGGCGCAAAATGGTGATGGACGGGATTCGCGACGATCCTGATTGGAAGAATGGAGACTACACCGCAGAACCTCGCACGGCGCTGAAAATCGGGGCAGAGATGTTCTACATGGCCGCGGGTTCGGCCGCGCAGATGCAGAAAGATTTTCCTGCACGCGAAGCGACCGACGCGGCGACTGAGGACTATGTGAGGCGGTTCACCGCAGGCCACGATGCCAACGATCTGCTTTTTGCATTAAATGCTTCGTGGAGTTACGATCCTTCATCCCAGCTTGAGAAAATCATCGCACCGGTAATGTTCGTCAATTCCGCCGATGATTTCATCAATCCACCTGAACTGGGAGTAGCGGAGCGTGAAATCAAGAGAGTGAAGAAGGGACGTTTCGTGCTCCTTCCCATCTCCGATCAAACCCACGGGCACGGCACTCACAGCTGGGCAGCGGCGTGGCAGCAATATCTGAAGGAGTTGCTGGATAGCTCGCAGCATTAAGGCATAGTCGCTTTGCCAGTTACTTGCGCGGCGATGCGCTAGCTCTAAGCGCCGCACATCGGATGCCGAAAGCCTGCTCAAATCCGCGTTCTCCCGAATGCGTCAGCTGGACGGCACGCGTGTCGCGCATTCGGGCTAGCCACTTCATTTCGATAAAGCGAGTGAGCAAGGCAGATCCTACTGCACCTCCGATGTGGTGACGGCGCTCCGTCCAATCCAGACATTTGTGCGCGAAGGATCGCCTCAACTCGCGGAGTGAGTCAACGTCGATGTCGATAGTACGAAGAAGGTGCTCGCCCTTCGGCGTCACTGCGAATGAGTGTTCCTGATGATGCAGAGCGCGGATGCGCAGCAATTCGGTATGCAGAGCGATCGCCAGCACACCCGCGAGGTGGTCATAGCAGGTCCGTGCAAAACGAATCTCAGGCATAGCGGAGGTTCTCGACGGTTCAGCGAGAGCTCCCAGCGCTTCAATGGCCACCGCCACCTCGGCGTTCTTCAGACGGAAAAGCCGCTGTCGGCCAGCGCGCTCGGAGACGACAAGGCCGCCCGCAAGGAGTTTCGAGAGATGCGAACTCGCGGTCTGGGGAGATACGGCGGCCGCCATCGCCAGCTCCGACGCGGAATGACCATTGCCGTCTAATAGGGCTGTCAGCATTCGGATACGCCCGGCTTCGCCAATCAGGCCAGCAACGCGCGCGATCGGAGTTGCATCCATAGTTCAATGCACATTTAAACATAGTCGCATCGCTCAACGCTAGTCTGGCTGCAGGTCGGCGGCCGGCGTCGGCAAGGTTTCAGGGAGGACTCGCCATGATTGATTTAACGATCGCGCTGGAGAATCGGCCCGGTGCGTTGGCAGAAATGGGAGATGCCCTGGGCCGAGCCGGAGTTAGCATTGAAGGCGGAGGAGCATGGCTTGCCGATGGCCGACGATACACCTTCGGGCGTGATGCAGGAAAATGATGACGGCTCTGGAGAATTTGTCAGAGTGACGCTGAAACCGGCGGTGAAGGTTTCTGCGGGCGACGACAGGGCCAAAGCTCTCGCTCTGCACGGCGAGGCCCATCACATGTGCTTTATTGCGAGGTCCGTGAACTTCCCGGTAGACGTAGCACCGGAAATCGTGGAGGAAGCGCAAAGAAGCGTTTCATAGCGCCCTTTTTACACCACCCGAGCTTTCGTCCGGCCCCCTGATCGCTTCGATTCTTGATGGTTCCGGTTTTCGCTTCTCAGGAGCGGGATTAACCACTTGCTCCAGTTGGTTCATTAGAGTTTGAAGGTGCTGCTCGCCCACGTCTAAGATCTTGCGCAGTTCCGCACTGGCCCTCATCGCTTGCTCGTACGAGTCTCGAGCCTTTTTCAGAAGCGGGAGCTGTTCAATGAACGCATTCGCATTCTTGGTGAACTCGTTTACCGCTTCTGTGTACGTCGCCATGGTTGTCGGCGGCACTGGTTGATCGGCAAGAACCTTTTGAGCACCGACTCCGAACTTAGCTTTCTCGGCTTGGCGGTTGCGATAAGCCTCAACCAGCGTTTCACTAGCCGATTCCAAGGTCATCTCCGGCGTCTCCCCCATCCGCTTCGAGGCGAACTCTGGTTGCTCACCCGCTGCATCGTCCAATTTTTTCCACATGTGTTTTCCTCCTTAGCATCTTTGACTTCTGACCGAAGCGGCGGCAGGTGTGCATTATGTACTTGCTGGCAAAGAAGAGTCAACCTTCACAGCGGACACCTTCACAGCGGACCATTCTCCGAAAGGCCGCCGTGCTCCACAGGTACCGCAGTTGGCAGTTGATTAGACGCAGTGGGCACCAGCTTCCGTTCTACCACCGGGAAATTTACGGGAATTTGGTGACGAACTGGATGGGCAAGCCCACTCGAAAGTAGCGCTGGAACTTCGAACCAGTAAAGCGGGTCTAAAAACGGGAAAAAGCTCAAGAAATGGCGGAGAGGGTGGGATTTGAACCCACGATACCCGTTAAGGTATGTCCGCTTTCGAGGCGGATCGTTTCAACCGCTCACGCACCTCTCCGGAAAACAGTTATCAGTTGCCTAGTGTCCAGTTGCCATCTAAAACCTAGATTCCTCGCTTCCCTTGGAATGACAAGCGACGGTAAGCCAGAGCTAGCGACGGTGTCTGAAAAACTCCTGCAAGATTTCTGCGCTGCGTCCTGCCAGCACGCCGCCGCGCACCTCCATGCGATGGTTCAGTTGCGGATGATTCAGCACCTGCATTACCGACTGAACCGCGCCTGCCTTGGGATCCGGTGCGCCATAAACCAAGCGCTTGATCCGGGCATGCACCATCGCACCCGCGCACATCGCGCACGGTTCAATTGTAACAAACAGGTCGCAGTCCTCCAGACGATGGTTACCGACAATCGCACCGGCCTTGCGCAGGGCGACGATCTCGGCATGGGCGGTGGGGTCGAAGTCGGAAATGTTGCGGTTCCACCCGAGGCTCACGACGCGGCCGTCGCACACCACCACGGCTCCAACCGGAACTTCTCCGGCTTCAAGAGCGCGCTGGGCCGAGCGGAGAGCCTCCTCCATCCAAACTTCATCGTTGGTTGTCGTCAAGGAAAAAGTCCTGCGCCGCACAGAGTATCACTGAAAGAATGGGCATGGTGAAAAGTGTTCGCTGCGGAGCGCGGAGTCCTGATTTAGATCAGGCTGAGCACAGAGCGCACAACATCGGGCACCAAAGCTCGAACGATTGCCGGAACGAGAATCATCACTACCGGATAGGCAACGACGATGATCGGGATGGCCAGCAGCATCCGGGCCTTCGGCGTTAGTTTGGCGAGATAGGCTCGCATCGCAACCTCTTGACATGAGTTACGTAACTCAGACAGCAGAAGTTCCCGTGAATTGACAACTGGTAACCGGCAACTGGCAAGTGTTATGCTTAGCCAGTTATGGGCATGCCGAGCCTGCTGCGCAAAGTTTTTCTTATCGACCTTCTGCAGGGATTGAAGGTCACGTTTCGCTATCAGGATCCCAAGGAAGTTTGCACCGAGCAATATCCCATGGAGCGGCCGCAGGTGGCGGAACGCTATCGTGGCGCGCCCCGGCTGAATACCAATCCTGATACTGACGAGACCATGTGCATTGCCTGCGACCTGTGCGCCCTGGCCTGCCCGGAGCATCTGATCGTGGTCTCGAGCGCGCGCAACGAGCAGACCCGGCGCAAGGAACTGACCAACTTCACTTATGACCTGAGCCGGTGCATGTTCTGCGGGCTCTGCGAGGACGCCTGTCCCGTGGACGCTCTCGAACTGACGCAGGATTTCGAACTCGCCGCCTACACGCGCGAAGGCGCAATCTGGGACCGCGAAATGCTGGAAAAAGGTCCAGCGCCAACGCAATACAGAAAATAGGTTTCTGGTTTCTGGTTTGCGGTGGGCCAAACTGAAACTGGAATCGGCTTTCTAGTACATTTCCTCCCGCTCTCTTTCCTTAGCTTCTACGAGATCACTTGCGAGAGCCTACCGCATTGGCCGGATATTCCGGGCGGATTCTGCGCGCAGACTAAGCGGGTGGATTCTTTAGGCCAGTCCGTTAGGCCAGTCCGTTCCGCCGACAGTGTAAGCAATCAGCAAAATTCGATGCTGGAGGTTTCATGATGTCAGCGAAAAAACTCACCTTACTTTCCGCGCTCTTGTTCTGCGGCACTTGGGTCGTGGCGCAACGTGCACCAACCGGAGGCACCGCGCCGGCAGGGTCGGGAACTCGGGGACAGGCGACACCATCCGCGCCGCCAACCGGCAGCACCGGTCGACCCCCTACGGGCGGCACAACCCAACCGCCGACCGGCTCACCAAGCGAAAACCCGGAAGCGACTCCGAACAACCCGAATGCGCCGGGCGACGGTTCGAAGCCTTCTACGACGAATCCGAATAATCCGAACGCGAACCCGAATAACCCGAATCCGAGCACCCGCCCCAACGGAACTCCGACGACGCCAGGATCGCCTTCGAATCCGGGAACGTCAAATCCGGGCTCGAATCCTGTTAATGCGAACCCTGGGTCGAACCCCGGTTCGAATCCTGGGTCCTCGAACCCAAGCGGAAGTTCGCCTTCCGGTCCGGGTCTGTAACAAGTCAGAACGGTTTGTGACTACCTAAGTACGGGCCCGATTTGCGGGCCCGATTTTTTTGGCGCGGTGGAAGGAGCATTCTTCCCGCTACGGAGCTGGCTGTTGTTGAGTCATACAGTGCATTGTGCCGAGTCCCCAGATGAGGTCGCCAGAGTAAATCGGGACCACATCGCGCGTGGGGAAGAGCGTTGCGAGCGTGTTCAACGCGATGCGATCGTTGGGATCGTCAAAGACGGGCGCGAGCACGACGCCGTTGGCGATGTAGAAATTGGCGTAGCTGGCGGGCAGGCGCCGCTCCTCGAAGACGACGGGACCGGGCATAGGAAGTTCGACGATGTTCAACGGCTTGCCGCGCTGGTCGCTGGCGGCGCGAAGGCGGCGAAGATTGTCGCGCAGCGGTTTTTGATTCACATCTTTGGGATTATTTTCGACCATGGTGACGACGCTGTCGGCAGAAACGAAGCGGGTGAGGTCGTCGACATGGCCGTGAGTGTCATCGCCGGAAATGCCGCAGCCGAGCCAGATGGTGTGCGGCGCTCCGAGGTACTCGGCGAAGACCCTCTCGTAGTCTTTGCGGGTCATGCCAGGATTGCGCTGCTGGACTTTACTGAGCAGGCATTCTTCGGTAGTGAGGAGCGTGCCGCGTCCGTTGACGTCGATGGATCCGCCTTCGAGAACTACGCGGGCGTCGTGAGATAGCGGGCGAATCTCTTCGGCGTTCGCGCTCTTGGCCATCAAGGTGCCGATCTTTTCGTCGTGCCGCCAGTTCGAGTATTTCGCCCACGCGTTGAAGTGGAATTTCGCGGCGAGCAGATCGGAGTCGTGTTTGACGAAGATGCAGCCGGAGTCGCGCATCCAGGCGCGGTTGGTGGGCCAGCGGTGGAATCGGACGTTCGTCGCCAGCGCATTTGCTTTGTCGAGCAGCTTGCGGACTCGACGTTCGGCTGCGGCGTCGCTGACGATCAGCTCAACCCGCTCGTGACGAGCGAGATTGCGGACGATTTCGGCATACACCCACGGGATCGGCTCGAACTTGCCGGGCCAATCGCCGTGATAGTGGGGCCATGCAAGCCAGGTTGCGGCGTGCGGCTCCCACTCGGCGGGCATGCGGCAACCGAGCGCGCCCGAGGTTTGCGCGGTCGCGCCAGTAATTAAAGTATTACTTGACTGTTTGGATCGCGGCTCTGTCACAGTCGATTCTTACCGTCCATCCAATAAGCGGTTGGAGATGGGAGCATAGGCGTCGATTCTCCGGTCGCGCAGGAAGGGCCAGTTGCGGCGGATGTCTTCGAGAGCTTTCAGATCGACGTCGCCCATCAGGATTTCTTCGCGGTCGGGAGAGGCCTCGGCGATGACGCGGCCGAAGGGATCGCAGAAGAACGACGCGCCCCAGAATTCCAATCCCTGTCCTGGGGTGGACTTGCCTCGAACATTGCCGGTTTCGAAGCCGACTCGATTGACCACCGCGACATAGACGCCGTTAGCGATAGCGTGGGCGCGCTGAATGGTGCGCCAAGCGTCGTGCTGGGCCACGCCGAACTCGGCTTTCTCGGAGGGATGCCAGCCAATTGCGGTGGGATAGAAGAGCACAGACGCTCCCTGCAACGCGGTAAGGCGAGCTCCTTCGGGGAACCATTGATCCCAGCAAACGAGGGTGCCGAGGCGTCCAGCGCTGGTATCGAGGGCGCGAAATCCCAGATCGCCCGGAGTGAAATAGAACTTCTCGTAGTAGAGCGGGTCGTCCGGGATGTGCATCTTGCGATAGAGGCCGCTAAGAGAACCGTCGGAGTCAATAATGGCGGCCGTGTTGTGATAGATGCCGGGAGCGCGTTTCTCGAACAACGACGCGATGAGTACGATGCCGTGCTGGCGGGCGGCGGCGGCAAGCCTATCGCTGGCCGGCCCGGGAATCGGCTCGGCCAGGTCGAAAAGCGCATGATCTTCGCGCTGGCAGAAATATTGGGTTTGAAAAAGTTCGGGCAGGCACACGACTTGTGCGCCACGTCCGGCAGCATCGGCGACGCGTTCGAGGGCTTTTGTGAGATTTTGTGCGGGCTCCGGTCCGCACGACATCTGGACCAGGGCCACGCGAAATTTATCAGGGGGCACGCGGTTCATTCCTCTGCCGATCAATATAGCATTCGTGAAAAGGAGTCCCAGCAGGTCCGTGGCCAGCTCCGTCCAATTTCCACTGCGAGCGCGAGTCAGTAACTCTCAGTAATGCAACCCGAACCCATAGGGGAAAAGCGGGGATTGCGAATCGTGAGCTAGATCGCTCTTCTGTTGTTTCACTGCTTCGGGTGAGGACGGAAGTTCGAAGGGCAGATGCCCCTGCGGGGATCGCTTGCCGGTAACCAGAGCAAACAGGGCTTCGTCGCAGATGCCGAAATCGCCAAGCAACGCGGTGGCGTGCGGGCGTACATTGATCAGAATCAAGGGCCGTTCAAGGGTTGTCACGAACGCCGTGGGAACTATTGCACTCACGCGAAGCAGCTCCGCATATGGTGCATCTGTTTCGAGGAACGCGAGCCTTCCTTCGTGCTGCCTCGATCCGAAGAAGTAGTTAGGATGTTCGCTCTGATAGGGAGCGGGCGCGCGAATGATCGCGAGGTCCGCCTGTGCAGGGTCGGCCACCACGGTAAATCCGGCGGCCTCTGCGGCTTTGGCGGCTACGCCATACAAGTAGATCCTCTTATTCGTTAGAGCAATCGGAAGCAATGGCTTGCCGGTTGAAGCAACCTGCTTATTCTCCAGCAAAACAACCGCTCTCGCTTGTGCGGCTTGTCCCTCTCGCACAAACTCCTCGCTGCCGGCGACCGCCGCAGCTCGGGTCTCGTCTACATAGGGCTGTTCAAAAAGACCAAGCTGAAATTTTTGCAGAAGAATCCGGCTTGCAGCCTCACGGACACGCGTTTCTGAAATGGAGCCGTTATGAACGGCCTCGACAATGGCGTTCGACTGTTCGGTGCCGCCGACCTGATCCACTCCCGCATTAATGGCCTTGGCGAAGCGCTGCGCCACCGTTAACTCTTCCACTCCCCAGGGCATGCCAATGTCGGCAGGCGCGGGCTTATTCCCAGCGCTTGCGCCGTTGCGGCAAGCCGCAGGGCACTCATTTGTGATTGCCCAGTCACTAAGAATGACGCCGTTAAATCCATATTTTGTCCGCAGCAAATCGCCCAGCAGTTGACGATTGAATCCCGCACCTACCTGCTCGACCAGACTTCCATCGACAGCGAGATTTTGCGGAATCGAATAAGTTGGCATCACGCTTCCAACATGAGCCTCAAAAGCGCCGGTGAACGGAATCAGATGTTGCGCGAAGTTATGTCCCGAAAACTCGGCATAGCGGCCATAATAGTTATGACTGTCCCACCCGTCCTTCGCCGCGCCATACCCCACCCAGTGCTTCACGACCGCCGCTACGCTGCTGGAGTTCAGACCATTGGGCCCATTTTGTACGCCAATGACATAGGCTTCGACCATACGTTTTGCAATTTCGGGATCTTCCCCAAAGGTTCCATTGATACGAGCCCAGCGCGGTTCTGTAGCCAGATCGGCCTGCGGCGCGAGGGACTCGCGAATGCCAACCGCTTCGTATTCCCGGCGCACAACATCGCCGAAACGGCGCGTGAGCTTCGGATCGTCCAAGGCTGCAAATCCCAGAGGCTCCGGCCACATGGAGAACGTGTTGTCCCGCGTGCCGGCTCCTAGGACTTGATTAAAATGGTTGCGGGGATCCGAGGAAATGGTGACCGGAATGCCCCACTGCGAGGACTCCGCAATGGCCTGCACTTCGTTATTCTGTGTCGCAAAGCCCGCCGCGCTTCCCTTGAGTCGAGTGATGAAGGTGTTGATGTGGTCTTCGTTGACGAACTCACGCACCTTCACGAGGTCATATTCTGCACCCACACCCAGCGGTGACATCGGTCCGACGCTGGGCAGAGTGCCGTGGACCATGAGTCCCGCCAATTCCTCCAGGCTCATTCTTTGGACCAGGTCGGCGGTTCGGACCTGCGCCGGCAATCGCCAGTCCTCGTAGGGATCCAGTTTTCCGTTTCGGTTGAGATCCTTGAAAGTGAGTTCGTTCACCTTAAGCAAAGGCACGGAACGGTGGCCGAGGATCGCTTGCTTTGGCGCATTCGCGCCAGAGGTTGAGCAGGCGAGCAGGATTAGCGACAAGAGGATCTTAGAGGTATTAGGAAGCACCGGTTCATTCTCCTCGGGCGGCTAGCGACCGTCAACACCCGTGCATATTATGCAAGAAGAAGCGATTGCATTTCCTGCATAGAGATCCTGCATAGAGATGCGTGGCATCCTTTAACATTGATCCTGTAAAGTAGTTGGTTGCGACGGTCGCGAAATTTGTTTGGAGGCGGTCATCTTGAAAAACGGCAATCATCACAACAAGGTCGGGCATTCGGCGGAGAAGTCGCATGCCGCTGCGGGACATGAGGGTGCGGGGAAAGATCGTCGTCTGCATAATCCGATTGAGGACCGGTTGATTCCGCTGGAGCCGCTCGATCTGGGCAAGGTGAAGTCGATCGACGATCTGGTGCGGGCGATGTCGAAGACAGCGTTTACCGGGCGCCAACTGGGCGAGGCTGCAGACGTGCTCGAGGCGATGGCTCGCGACGAAGAATGTTTCGTCGTGATGACGCTTTCGGGCGCGATGACCGTAGCGAAGCAGGGACTGATCGTGACCGAGTTGATCGATCGCGGCATCGTCAATGCGGTGGTTTCAACCGGGGCGTTGATGGCTCACGGGCTGGTGGAGGCGACGGGGCGGGCGCACTTTCGGCACAATCCGGAGGTTTCCGATGAAGAGCTTTACGAGCAAGGCTACAATCGCGTGTATGACACGCTGGAACCAGAACAGAATCTTGATGATGTGGAAGAGGTGATGTCGGCCGTGCTGGAGGGTTGGGATCACAACGAGGTGATGTGCTCCTACAAGCTGAACCACGCCATCGGGGCGTACCTGGCAACGAACGTGAAGGGCCAGAGGGGAATTCTGAAATCGGCCCACGAGAATGGCGTGCCTGTATTTGTGCCGGCATTCAGCGATTCGGAAATGGGACTGGATACAGCGCTGAACAATCGTCTGCGGGAGTCGACGGGCAGGTACAAGATTCGCTTTGATCCGTTCGAGGATCTGGAGCACTTTGCGGCGACGCTGCTGCGCCAGAAGAAGCTTGGAATTCTAACTATCGGCGGCGGAGTGCCGCGCAACTGGTCGCAGCAGTTTGGTCCATTCTGCGAGTTGCGGCATCGCCGGCTGGGCGAGAATGTTCCCCTTAAGCGCTACCACTATGGCCTGCGGATTTGTCCGGAGCCGGTTTATTGGGGAGGGCTGTCGGGGAGTCCTTACAGCGAGGCGGTGTCGTGGGGGAAGTTTGTGCCTCCAGCGGAAGGCGGAAGGTTTGGGGAAGTTTTTGTGGATGCAACCGTCGGATTGCCGTTGATCGTGGCTGCGGTCCTTGAGCGGCTGGATAAGAAGGGAAGCAAGACGAACAAGGTAAAAAACGCCGCGACAAGGAAATGACGAGGCTGTGCGCCCAGCCGGGCTAGCTGGCGCCGGCCTCTGATGGGGAAGAATCGGACACGAACTGCGCCGTGTCCGAATTCTTGAGTTGATCGGACGAGACAGCTTCTGCGCGACTCTTGCGGTAGAGTGGGGCCAGAATGCTGTTTTCCAGGACTCGTGATTCAGCTTCGACCCAGTCTTGCAAGGCATGCCCGTCAGCCTGACCGCGCTGATTGTAAAGATGTTGCGCGTGCAGACGGATCTTCCTTTCGATTAATTCGGTCATCAACGCCTGCTGCTTTTGTCTGCGGGTATCGTTATCCAAAACTACTCCTGTTGCCTAAATTAGGTATTTGTCTACAGCTCTATGATACGGGAAGAATGTTAACGGAAGATTACATCGGGGAGGGCTGAGGGTTACTAAAGTGCTATTATAGCACGGAGTCCGGAAGACCAATCGACTCCCCCTGGCGGCCAGAGTCGGATAGTTTTGGCTGAATTTGAGGCGCGGCTGAAGCCGTGCCCTCCCTGAGCCCAAGGCGAGCAGTTCTAATGCACTTCTAATCGAAAATCAGCACGGCTGAGGCGATTACTGTGGTCCACAGGCCGCGCTTGTCGCCGACAGCGGATTGGGTGACGTTAGCGGTGCGGACGATTTTGTTGGAGAGGCGGTAGATCTGCTTTTTCTCGTCCCAGGAGCGGTCGGGATCGAACTCGACGTTTAAGGTGGTGGCGAGCATTTCGGCCGCGAGTTCTTCAGCGTATTCCCCGGCCGCGTCTTCGGTCTCGCCGAAGGAGTGATGCTCACTTAGATACCCGTAAGTGTTTTTGTCGGACGGAATGGCGACGCCGATCGATGAGGCAAGCAGGCGATGGGCTTCGTGCGTAGAGTTTTCGGCTACGACGGCGAAGACGACTTCTCCGGGGCTGAGATACTTCACGCCTTCTTTGCGGGCCAGCATTTTGCAATTCGGGGGAAAGATGGAGGAGACGCGAACCAGGTTCTGAGCGGCGATTCCCGCGTCACGCAAGGCCAATTCGAAAGATGTCAACCGCTCGCGATGCTTCCCGACTCCCTTGGTGAAGAACATCCGCTTGGGAACCATGTCTTTGCCCAACTCTGTAGCCTCCGGCAACCCAAAATGTTGAGAATGAGAATGCACAATTTAACACAATGGTTTGTAAAGAAAGTGTGAATTTAAGCGGAGAGCGAAAAAAAAGCGGGAAGCCGCGAGCGCGGTCCCGCTCTTAAGCCCGGTCGCATTTGGGGGGAGGGCTCCGGGCAAAACGCGATTGAATGTATCACAAGCCTGGCCGAAACGTGCAAGAGAGTTTCTCCTTCCGGATTTCCGAACAGGCGGGGCACTCACTTCAGCAGCCGAAGCCGACCGTGAGTCATGCGAAAATGGCTTTGTTGTGAAGGCCAGCGCCTTACTTCGCGGCGACCGAACTGACTTCGATCGTATCTCCGTCCACCGTGCCGGTGACCGTCGCAGTCTTTCCGGCCTGCTTGTCCAGAGTGTCCAGCACCGCTTTGTCGGCGGTGTCGAGGGTGTAGATTTTGTCGCCTACCACGAGAGCGAACTTGGACCCGTGCGCCACGCATGCGCGGGTGCAGTCTGCCGCCGTTGTGCCTTCCATATGTTTTCTGCCGCACATCGCATCGCCGACTTCCCCGTTGAAGGTGTGCTGCTTACCACCAGCGAGGGCGTAGAGGTTGAGGAGTGCAGTCGCTGAGAAGATGCTTGCCGCGAACCACCTCGAGCTTCGATCCATTCAATATTCTCCTGGCGTCTCCATCTAGTTTATTCCCTGATTGCGATGGGAAACATTGTTGGAAGTAAAAAGGTTCCCGGCATTACGAACGTGGTTCATTGGGGCGCCTTTGCCGTATATTGCAGATCCACGTCGACGGTTTTGTCCTTCGCCATTGCGGTCACGTGTGGGGAAACTTCCCAGTCGATGGTCGAAGGCAGAAGTTTCCTGGCCTGCGGCAGGAATTCGTTGAGGTAGGTGGCGTCGTAGACGTCGCCGGGACGAATCTTCCATGCGGCCCGGAGTTTGGCCGTCAAGCCATTATCGATACCGCGAAATTCCAGTTCTCCCATGTGATAGACAGAACCTTCGGTGACCACAAGTTCATAAGCCACGGCTCCGGCGGCATCGTCAAATTGAGCGTCGGCCTTCACCGCAGCCGTGACATAACCGCGCGAACCGTAGAGGCGCTGAACCCCCCGCAGATCGGCCGCCAGTTGCACCGTATTGGCTGGCTCCCCGATCTTCGCGTGGACAAGCGACTGCAGATTCTCCGCCGGAATATTCGGGTTTCCCGACCAGTTCCATCCCGTGACTTTGTACTGAGCGCCGGGAGTTACGGCAATCGTGATATCCAAGAGAGTGATTGCCTGCTTATCGTCGACGGTGTCCGGGGCGGCGTTCTTGACCAGTCGCGGCTGCTGTGGAACGCAGGATGCTTTCAGGTAGCCGCGCTCGTGATAGAGGGTGAGTACCGCATGTTCGTCAAACGCGGTCAAGAGCGCACGGTAATAGTCACGCCCAGAGAGCTTTTCCGCGGCCGCCTGAAGCAGGGGCAACTCGCTGGCTCCGGCGCCGGTAAAATCGACTTGGTGGATTCGGATGATGACATCGGCGACAACATACTCGAACGACGCCAGTTGACCGTTTGTTCCGGGGCTGCGCTGATATTGGACATGCCCGGGAATGGCGCCTTCGACCAGGAGGGCTTGAAGAATGTCCGAGACCTGATCGGGCAAGCGTCCTGAGATGGGCAATTCCCCATCGAAGAGAGGAACGCGTTCGTGCAATTTCTGAATCAATTCCTGGTCAGAGAACCAGACGAAATCCAAAAAGTGGGCGGGAACAAACTTGTCGGCGTCCTTGACCTGGAAAGTGAGCTTGGTGCCCGCCGATGAGTACGAGAAGGTGTAAGCGATGTCGTTGAAGGCTCCGCTCTCGCCCAGTTGGCGGGCCGCTTTGCGGAAGGATTCCTCTTCCACGGTGGTGTCGAGCGGAAGGCCACAAGCAGCCGCAACCTCAGTCTGGGTGAAGCGCTTACTTCCGGTGACTTTCACCTCGATCAGCTTGGAGTCGGCAGCCGGGATTGGGCGGGCTGTGCCGTTGGGGGACTGAATTTGAGCGTCGGCGCGAGTCGCGCCCGGGCTGAAAAATGGTAAGGCGACCAATACGAGCAGGAATCGCCTGAGGGCGATCGAAGAGAGCATCTTCATCTGCCGGGCCGAATGCATCGCTGCATGTATGTTACGGCAGATGTTGGCAGTCAGCCAGAGGCGACGCGGGGCTAAGGCTTTAACTGTTTCTCAATCGCCGAAGTCACATCTTTCGAATCAGGTGTAACCGCAGGTTCGAACCGTTGAACCACGTTACCCTTGCGGTCGACCAGAAACTTGGTGAAATTCCACTTGATATCGCCTCGGATCCCGGACGGAGTGTCTTTCGTCAAGTAGGCGTAGAGCGCCGCCTGATCGGCACCTTTCACCGAAATCTTGGCGTAGATGGGGAAGCTGACGCTGTATTTGCGGGTGCAGAAGGTCTTGATCTCTTCGTTGGTACCGGGTTCCTGGCCGCCAAAATTGTTGGCAGGGAAGCCGAGAATGACAAATCCCTGACCCTTGTACTTCTCGTAGATCGACTCCAGCGCGCTGTACTGCGGGGTGTAGCCGCACTGGCTGGCCACGTTGACCACCAGAATCACTTTGCCCTGGTAGTCGGCGAGTGGCGCGGGTTTGCCGTCGATGGAGTTTAGGGTGAACGTATAGATTCCCGAGGCCGCGAAAAGCGATCCAGACATCACCAGCAAAGCTGCGCACACGAGATAAGCGCGAACCGAGAGCAGCGACTGCAGGTACGAAGATTGCATTTTGACACTCCTGACTGCTGCTGGCGGCGGGACGTGAACCTGCCGGAATCAGCGGATCTCAGGATAGCGGGAGGAAGGAGAGAGACGCAATTGAGTAATTGCAAAATTCTCTACATTTTAGGTAATCGTGTGGAGGTTCAGGATCGGCTTAGGCGGAGCTGCTGTAAGCTGCATGCTTGCTGGACTGTTTGACCACTCTTTCAACCAGCTTGAATGTTGCCCTGGTCGACTCGGGCCGGAAGGCGTCGTGGTTGGTAGCGTCGGTAAAACCTTCTTCGATAGCGTCCAGCGCCTGGCAAGAACGTCCCAACACGAGGAGGAGGTATTTTTGGGCGATCGGACGATCCGTCGGGTGAATGAGCTCCCACCAGCGGCGGATGGACTCTTGAATCTCGACTTCCGACTTTTCCCCAATGACCAAGGTATCGATCAACCGGTAGACCTTGCTCTTGATGGCCTGATAGGAGACGGATACTTCCTGTGGCATCTTAGCTCCAGGGGCTTCTAGTAGATAAGGACTAGCAATCCGTCATCCAAACCCTAGATGATTGAGACTGCAAGCCTTGCGCGGCTACGGGCGCAAATCAATTCTATGAATGGAATAAATCCGAATGCTGAATATGGATTCTGGAAGCTTTCGCCGTTTGATCTCGGAGTGGCAGCTTCCGCCACTTGACTCTCAGTCGCAACCGAACCGGCAAGCGCGGCTCCGACAACAGGTTACAATGTTCCGCTCCAGTGAAGCCGTTTTGATCCCATGCAAACCATGGAAGGCGGGACTCTTGGGCGTTAGTAAGAGCGATCGATTCTTCATAAAACAAAAAATTCGGAGGCGGGATGAAAACGTTGGCTTGGATTCTGGTATTTCCTCTATTGATTTGTACTCTAGGCAGGGCGCAGAATTCGCCGTCCGCAAATTCTCCGCAGGATTCCGGAAGCGGAGAAAGAACGTTTTTCCCGCCCGACATGTTTTGGGGATGGGCGCAATTTGATTTGGCGCCTCCGCACAACGAAATCGATCCGAACATCTGCGCCGGCAACGCGGGGCAGTACGGTGGAGTCAATGCGCCGTGCAGCATGTTCGCTCGTTACATGTTGTCGGGCATGCTTGAGGTGCGTCCCTTTGGCCGGGGAGAGTTGCGGCGCTTCATGGTGTTTGGCGCGCCGTCGTTCTTATTTGGCAAGACCATTCCGCAGACGCTTTACACCTGGTCGCCCGACGCCATTGGCATTGAGCACTCGTGGGGCGCAGGAATCTATATAGCAAAAGGATTCGAGTTTCGCGTGACCCAGCACTTCCTCTTTGACCGGCTGGGCGCGCGCGATACCCACCTGGGTGTGGCCGATTTGGGTAATAACGGTCCTTGGGGACGCTACATGACGGTGGGCGTACGCAAATCTTTCGGGACTAGGCGGTGGTGACGAAGATCACGCATGGCTGTGATGCAAAGATTAGGGAGAGGGCGGGCCAAGGGGTATCCTACCTAGATTGACCGTTTTTCAGGCGGTTGCTGCGAAACTCTATAGGGAGGCATGAATGGCAGGTTCTTATAACGGTGTGGCGGTTCCGTCGAATGGGAAAAGGATCGGATACGCGAACGGGAAATATGAGGTGCCGGACCATCCGATCGTTCCCTTTATCGAAGGCGACGGAACCGGGCGCGATATATGGAAAGCATCGCTGCGTGTGTTCGACGCCGCAGTAGAGAGGGCGTACAAGGGTAAGCGCCGCGTCGCTTGGTATGAAGTGTTCGCCGGCGAAAAGGCCAAAGCAAAGTTCGACACCTGGCTACCCGATGACTCCGTGCAGGCGATTCGCGAGTTCCGCGTATCCATTAAAGGTCCTCTGACCACGCCGGTGGGGGGCGGCATTCGTTCGCTCAACGTGGCGCTGCGGCAGATTCTCGATCTCTATGGTTGCGTGCGGCCCGTGAAGTATTACAAAGGGGTCCCCTCGCCGGTGAAGCATCCGGAGCGCATGGATTTAGTCATTTTCCGCGAGAACACCGAGGACGTGTATATCGGGATCGAATGGGAAGAGGGAACTCCCGAATGCGCGAAGCTGATCGAGTTCCTCAACAAAGACATGCTGAAGGGCGGCAAGAAACAGATCCGGCTGGATTCCGGAGTGGGCATCAAGCCGATTTCAGTGACGGGAACCAAGCGCCTGGTGCGCATGGCGATTCGTCACGCGCTGGAGAGCGGACGCAAGAGTGTGACCTTGGTTCACAAGGGAAACATTCAAAAATTTACCGAGGGCGCGTTTCGCAAGTGGGGATACGAGCTGGCGACCGAGGAATTTCGCGACAAAGTTGTGACTGAGCGCGAGAGCTGGATCGTCGACAATAAAGACAAGAATCCGAATCTGACGGTGGCGCAGAATGCGGAACTGGTTGAGCCGGGGATGGAGTTCGCTCCCCCCGAGTTTCGCCAAGCGGTGGAGCAGGAAGTGAAGGAAGTTTTGGACCACATCTACGCGACGCACGGCAAAGGCCAGTGGAAGAAGAAGATCATGATCAACGATCGCATTGCTGATTCGATCTTCCAGCAAGTTGTCACGCGAGCGGACGAGTATTCGGTGCTGGCCACTCCGAACCTGAACGGCGATTATATTTCCGATGCGTGCGCGGCGCAGGTAGGCGGACTGGGCATCGCGCCGGGCGCGAATATCGGCGATGGCTACGCGATTTTTGAGGCGACGCACGGTACGGCTCCGAAGTACGCCGATAAAGATGTGATCAATCCCGGTTCGGTGATGCTCTCGGGTGTGATGATGTTTCGCTTTCTAGGATGGAACGAGGCCGCGGATCTGATCGAGCACGGCATGGAGAACACGATCCTGCAAAAAAAAGTGACCTATGATTTTGAGCGCCTGATGGAAGGCGCGACCAAGGTGAAGACGAGCCAGTTCGCTGATTGCATCATTGAGAATATGGGCGTTGCGCTGCTGGTGTAGGCCAGCAATTTGCACTGGGAGTAAGTGCCCAACTGTTTGTCATTCCGAGCAAAGCGAGGAATCTGCTGCAGAGCTAATTGCCAACTGCTAGCTGCTAATCGCTTAATTTCGAAAGGACTCATTCATGCGCAAGAAAGTAACGATCGTAGGTTCAGGAAATGTGGGCGCGACGGCGGCTCACTGGATTGCCTCGAAGGAACTGGCCGATGTGGTGCTGATCGACATCATCGAAGGCGTGCCGCAAGGCAAGGGGCTGGATTTACTGGAGGCGATGCCCATCGAGAAGCGCGACTCCTACATCACCGGTACCAACGATTACAAGGACACGGCGAATTCCGACATCGTGGTCATCACCGCCGGCATTCCACGCAAACCCGGCATGAGTCGCGATGATTTGCTCAATACCAATTACGGCATCATGAAGGTTGTAGTTGGCGAGGTGGTGAAGTATTCGCCCAACTGCATTCTGATTATTGTTTCGAACCCGCTAGATGCCATGGCGCAGGCGGCTTACAAGCTCAGTGGATTTCCCCGCGAGCGGGTTGTCGGCATGGCGGGTGTACTGGATTCGGCGCGCTTTCGCGCATTCATCGCCGACGAATTGAAAGTCAGTGTGGAGAACGTGACTGCGTTCGTTCTAGGCGGCCACGGCGACACCATGGTTCCGTTGCCGCGCTATTCCACGGTTGCGGGGATTCCGATTACGGAGTTAATTGAGGAATCGAGGCTCGAAGCTTTGGTGCAGCGTACTCGCGACGGTGGCGCCGAGATCGTTAAATATCTGAAAACCGGCTCGGCCTACTACGCGCCTTCAGCTGCGGCGACGGAAATGGTCGAGGCGATCCTTAAAGACAAGAAAAAGATTCTGCCTTGCGCCGCATATTTGCAGGGCGAGTACGGGATCGATGGGCTCTATGTGGGCGTGCCGGTGAAGCTGGGCGCGAAGGGGATTGAGCAGATAATCGAGATCAAACTGACGCCGGAAGAGAAAGCCGGGCTCGATAAGAGCGCGGCTGCGGTGAAAGAGTTGGTGGGAGTGATCGGGGTCTAGCTACGCCCAGAGGCTAAAGCCGGCGAGACTACGGCCGTTTGATCGGCACGACTGAGGTCGTGCCCTACCCGAACCCCGCCCGAGTCGGAAGACCTATTGACCCTGTGTTCTTTTCGCCATGAAATCATCTCTGCACTTCTTCGCGGCGGAAAGCAGTTCGGCAAACTCCTGCGTGCCTCGCAGCTTGGCCCACATGGGATCGTTCTGCAAACCTGTGTAGGCGCAAAAGTGACCGCCGACCGAACTCTTGAGCATCCGCAGAGCGAGATCTTTCTGCGCGCAGAACAGGACATCCTCCGCAACCACGTAGCGGACCTCGGGGTCCGGGTCGGCCAATACCGCGGCCGCCGTTTCGCGGACGAGGCCTGCTGTGTTCGAGGGCGACGGGTCGGTCAGACACGCTTGCATCGTGCGGTTATTCAATTTCTGCGCCATCTCCTTCGCTTGCGCCAATTTCCCATCGCGAATTTGATGCCGCATGAGGTTGTCGAGCGACCACTCTGATCCGGCATCGAGCTGGAGAAATTCCACGGCGCGCGCGTAGTTGCCGAGTTGGTCAAAGGTGAAAGCGCACGAACGGAACTCATAACTTCCCGGGTCCATCGACAAGGCGGCAGCGCATTCGTGCGCGGATTCCTCGATGGCTCCGCCATAGCGAAGAACGTAGGAAAGGGCGAAATGGACGTTAGCATTCTCCGGATGGCGAGCCAGCAAAGCCCTCCCGCTTTGATAGGCTTTGACCGTTTCCCCGCGTTCCACTTGCATGAGTATGAGTTCACCCGCAGGGTTGATGTAGTTGGGATCGAGGGTCAAGGCTCTGGAAAACCCTGCTAGGGCACGCTGAAATGCCGCGTCGCCACCGTCGGAATAGGCGGAATCGTAATGGTAGCGAACCCCCAGAGCGTCCCAGGCGGGGGCGTAGGTGGAGTCGAGTCCCACGGCATGCTCCAACATTGCGATGGCATCCTTGTTGGGAAGCGGATCATGCGGCAGAGAAAGGCTGCGAAGATAAAGATCGTAGGCTTCTTCATTCCTGGGGCGGGTAGCGCCCTCGGAAGAATCGGCTCCGGCACCAAGCGCCGGTACGAGCCCCTGGCGAACCTTCGCCGTAATCTGCCCGCGCATGGCGATCATGTCCGGCGCGGCAACGGTCATGGTGTCGCGCCAAAGGGTGCGATTGTTCTCGACATCAATCGCTTCGAGCGTGATCTGGAGCTGAGAGCCTTCTTTCAGAAAGTGCCCGGTGACTACGTCGGTCACGTGCATGGCTCGACCGGCCTCCTGCAGGTCGAGCGCGGGGGAGTCGTATTTGCTGGTGGTCGCAAAAGGGCGGATCGTGAGCGAGCGGACGTAACTGAGCGAAGTGGCAATTTCGTCGGCCAGGGCAAGGCGTAGAAAATCGAGGTCTTTGTCGGCTCCAATGTTTTGCAGTGGGAGGACAGCAAGGGTCCTTGGACCGCTGGAGCTCGCCACCGGTGCGGTCTGGCGGCGCGTTTGCCAGAAAAGAACGCCCAACACGAGGACGGCAACAGCGACAACGGCGGTCGCGATCTTTCCGTAGGGACGCTTCGGCGCTGCGACGGCCGCAGGAATCTGGCCCTGTGCGCTGCGCTGGCCGGAACTCGATGGTGGTGACGCGGCGCTGGCTGAGTTGCCCACCGCTGAATCTCGAACCGAGGATATGGGTAACGGCATCCGCCCCGAGTCGGTGTCGCGCTTAAGGCGCTGGAGATCGCCGCGCATCTCCGAGGCATGCTGGTAGCGCAGGCTGACGTCCTTCTCCAGAGCCTTGTTGATGATGTCCTCCAACCGCGCCGGAACTGAGTGATTCAGACGTATCACCGGCACTGGCGCCCGATTCATGATGGCCTCGCAGATGACCGCCGAGCTCTCTCCGTGGAAGGGAACGTCGCCGGTTGCCATTTCGTACAGGACGGTGCCGAACGAGAACAAGTCGCTGCGAGCATCCAGGTCGCGGCCGCGCACTTGTTCCGGGGACATGTAGGCCACCGTGCCCAACATCGTGCCGGGGCTAGTGAGGTGGGCCTTGTCCAAGGTTTGCGCGTTGTCGCCTAACGTCTTTTGTGCGCCTCGGCCGGCTCCCACTTTGGCCAGGCCGAAGTCCAGAATCTTGCCGTGGCCACGCTTCGTAATGAAGATATTCGCCGGCTTGATGTCGCGGTGGACGATGCCCTCCGCGTGCGCAGCATCGAGCGCGTCGGCGATTTCGATCGCCAGATTCACCAGCGTGTCGTTCTCCATCGGGCGGGAGCCGATGGCGTGCTTGAGCGTGAGGCCGTCCAGGAATTCCATGGCGATGAAAGCCTGGCCTTCGTGCTCGCCGATCTCGTAGATGGTGCAGATATTCGGATGGTTCAGGGCCGAGGCGGCCTGGGCCTCGCGCTCGAAACGGGCCAGCGCCTGCGGGTCTCTGGACACTTCATCCGGCAGGAATTTCAGGGCCACGAAGCGGCGCAGCTTGAGGTCCTCAGCCTTATACACAACCCCCATGCCGCCACCGCCCAGCCTCTCAACCGTTCGGTAGTGCGAGATAGTTTGCCCGATCACTGGAGGAGAATCGTACGTGGGTGAATTGGGCAAGTCAACGAAACGGCGCGGGTTGGCGCGATCATACCTTCTCGATCGTCACCTTCTTGAGCACCACATCTTTTGCCGGCCGATCCTGCCGGTTGCGCGGGACCTCGGAGATCTTCGTAACCACGTCTTGTCCTTCCACGACCTCACCGAAAATTGTGTGCTTGCCGGTCAGCCACGTCGTGGGCGCGACGGTGATGAAGAACTGCGAACCGTTGGTGTTGGGACCGGCATTCGCCATGGCCAACAAGCCGGGCTTGTCGAGCTTGTGCGGCGAGCCTTTGGTTTCGTCTTCAAACTGGTAGCCGGGGCCTCCCATGCCGGTGCCTTGCGGATCGCCACCCTGGATCATGAAGTCGGGAATGACGCGATGAAAGATCGTCCCATCATAGAGACGGTCCTTGGACTTCTTGCGCGTCGATGGATGGGTCCACTCGCGCGTGCCGTCCGCGAGTTCCACGAAGTTGGCTACGGTTTTGGGTGCGTCGTTTTCGAAGAGACGGCACACGATGTTGCCTTCGCTGGTTTCAAATGTGGCGTAGAGCCCGGGTTGGCAAGTCATGGAGTCCTTTCAATTCTGAATCGTTCGTAAGTCCATCAGCAAATGCCTGGCTTCGCCAGGCCGGACAGCCGACGACAGCTGTCCCCAAAGAACGAGTATTAGTTCGTAGTAACCGGCGTCTTGGCTGTGCTGGCTGCCGGCTTCTTTGCCGCGGCTGGCGCCGCTTCGCCCCGAACAATCTTGATATGGACGATCTTCACCGGACGGAAGGGACGATCGTTTTGCGGGTCCGTGGCCATGTGCGAAATCTCTTTAACCAAAGCCACGGTGGCAGCGTCACACTGGCCGAAGATGGTGTAGTTCCCGTTGAGATGTGGCGTGGCCACCTCGGTAATAAAAAACTGGGAGCTGTTGGTGTTAGGGCCTGCATTGGCGTAGGCCAGACGGCCCGGCCGGTCAAAGAGCAAATCGGAGGAAACTTCGTTTTTGAACTTGTCGACGGGGTCGGGGCCCGATCCTGTGCCGGCGGGATCGCCGCCCTGGATCATGAAGCCGGCGATCACGCGATGAAAAATGGTGCCATCGTAGAGTGGCACGCCATGCTTCGTGGCTCCTCGCACTGTCTTCCAGTCTTTGGTACCGCTGGCGAGGCCGATGAAATTTTGCACACCGATGGGCGCTTTATCGGGAAACAGCGTGCACGTCATGTTTCCCACACTGGTTTCAATAATCGCCGTAGGCTGACCGGCCGCTCCCTGGTGCACAGGCGGTTTCGCCGTAGTGCCGGATTTCTCACCCGGAGAACTCGACTGCGCCCAGGTGAGCGCGGCCGCAATAAACAAAACGGGAATTATAAAAGCGTTACGCATGATTACTCCTACATGGCTCATCGTGAAAAACGCTTTGAGGTAACGTTGCATTGTACGACACGGAAGCTAGGCAATGCAGCCGTCAGTGGGACTCGGATTGCATCTCATGGCTCACGGCTTCGACCTGGCGGAGGACGCGAAGCAAATTGCGGCCGAGAATTTTCTTGATGTCGTCGGCGCTGTATCCCCGATCGAGCAAGGCTTGTGTGATCTTGGGCACGTCGGCGGCAGAATCCATGCCTTGAGGTGTGGCGCCGCTGACTCCATCGAAATCGGAGCCCAGGCCAACGTGATCCACGCCGGCCACTTTGGCGATGTGGTCGATATGGTCGATCAGCGACTTGAATGGTGGGCGCGGAAGTTTCGCGATCCACTCGCGCTCGAGGCGGTCAACTTCAATGTAGCTGACTGGTTTACCCTGCGCTTTCAGCGAGTCGATATGTTTCTGAATCGCGGCGGTCTGGTCTTTCTCCTGAGCTAGCATCGCTTTGCGATAATCTTCGTCCACGAAGCCGGAGAAAAAGTTCACCTGCACGACGCCGCCGTTCTTGGCGACCGCGCGCAGCATGTCGTCCGTCATGTTGCGGGGCGCATCGACCAGCGCACGTGCAGAGGAGTGCGAAGCAATCAACGGAGCCTTCGTGGTTGCGATCGCATCCCAGAAAGTTTTGTCGGCGACGTGAGAAATATCGACCATCATGCCCAGGCGGTTCATCTCCAGAACAACCTGCTTGCCGAAATCAGTGAGGCCATTGTGGTGCTGCATCTTAGGATCGTTGATGTCGCCAGAGGAGTCGGCCCACTCGTTGGTGTTCGACCAGGACAGCGTCATGTAGCGTACGCCTAGGCGGTAGTAATCGCGCAGCAGGTGCATGTCGTTTTCGATGGAGTGTCCGCCCTCGATGCCCATGAGAGCGGCCAGTTTGTGTTCACGGTGGGCGCGCTCGATGTCGGAGACGGCGAAAGCCATCATCATGCGGTCGGGATGATGCGCCGCCTGCTCGTAAACCGAGTCGATCAGATCGAAAGTGTGCTGCGCAAAATGGCCTTGATTGGTCACGGGGTCGACCCAGATGGAGAAAAACTCCGCCCCGAGATTGCCGCGACGAGCCTTGTCGAGGCTGAGGTGACCCACATCGTTGGGATCGGTCGAGCCGATATCGAAGCCTTCGTCGAGAAATCGCTGCGGCGTGTCGGCATGAGTGTCTACGACGATGGCGGCCGCGTGAATCGCGCGGGCGCGAGCACTGACAGTCGGGCCAGATGGATTGGAGGTCTGAGCAGCGCCTGAGGCAGTCGCAACAAGCAAGATCGAAAGCAAGAGAACCCGTAAGCGAGGCATAGTGTTTAGTGCTTGGATAGAACCCATAGAAGCGAGCACGATTGTATAGGGGCGAGGGCAACGGAAGGAAGTGATTCAGCGGAGAATCACCAAGGCCTGCTTCACGCAGGTCTCCAGCGGTTCGCTGGTGTCGATCACAGTCTTGGGAAGGGGGATGGCTTCGAATCGTGATTTCACTTCCAGATAGAGCTGGAAATCGCGATTACCAGCAGGATGCGCGCCTGTGGCAGATTGATCTTCCAGACGCTTTCTGCAGATCCCTCCCGGGCAGACGCACTCGAGAATACACCAGCTTTGATTCAAGGAAGCAGCAGCATTGACTGCGTTGTCGATCTGGTAGCGCCGCGAGAACGGGCGGCCGTCGAGAAAAAGGACGAGAGAGGGATTACGGTGCAGAAGGTAGCCAGCGGTTTCCAGCATGACTTGCAGGCAGAAATCATCCTGCCGGGAGGAGTATTCGATTTCGTCCGGCATAAAAAGCGCGTAGCGAACCTCGTCCTTGCTGAGCACCCGCCCGCCCGTGCGGGAGGCCAGTTCGCGGGCGAGAGTAGTTTTGCCGGTGCCCGGAAGGCCCGCCATCAAGACAATCATCACTTCATTAAAACACTACCCGCGTATGAATCGCACTGAGTAATAGATTCATCCATCTATGAGACGGGTGGCGATACTGAGTTTAGAGGAGGCGGGAATGCCGCTGGTTCGAATTTCATTACGCGAAGGCAAATCCGAGGAATATAAGAAAGCCGTGGCGGAGGGTGTGCATCGGGCAATGGTGGAAGGCGCAGACGTGCCGTTACAGGATCGGTTCCAAATTATTACCGAGCACCCGGCCGGCGGCCTGATTTATGACCCAACCTACCTCGGGGTGCAACGCTCGGACGACATTGTTCTGGTGCAGATAACGCTATCGACCGGGCGCAAACTGGCGCAGAAGCGCAAACTAATGAAGCGTATGGCGGAGATCCTGCAAGACAATCCGGGACTGCGGCCGCAGGATTTGCTGGTCAACCTAGTGGAAGTCGCGTGGGAGAATTGGTCGTTCGGCAACGGCGAAGCGCAATATACGATGTGACTGACTATTCGGCGCGGCTGTCAGCGGTCATCGTAGGAGTGGGCTCGGGGCGTTCCATGGGTACGATATCCTGCGTCTCGCGCCAGTCCGCATAGCGGCCCGATACCATGATGTGGAAGACCCACTGATGGCGCTCTTCTTCCGGCTCAACCAGGCCGAGAGCCTTCATGTAGAAGAGGTAGTGCTCCGTCCAGTGAATCTGCTCCTGGCTCATGCCGCGGCGTTGCAAGTCAACGGTGAGGCCGGCCAGGTGCGAGGAGGCAGTGTCGCCATCGGCCGGAGCCGCATTGCGATTGTGGCGGCGAAGTTTCTTCTGCACCTTGACCGTGCGCACCGCGGAGTTCACTTGAATCTGCTGGTGGAAGCGATTGTAGTAGGCTTGCGCGATGTCCTGAACAAAGTCGCGGGTCCAGGGGCGGCAATAACGGCGCGAAGGATCCAGCCGGGGATCGAAGCGCAGAGACTCACCCGCGATGATCGGCTGCAGCGCTCCGCTAGCTTTTAGCGCTTCCAGTTCGTCGTCATCCTGAATGCGGGGCAATTCCAGCCGGTCGACTTCAGCGTTCTGTAATAAAAGAGATTCGTGCGACGGACGGAACATCGGATTCCACCGCGTCCAATGCAACCGGTGGTGCCGGCTATGATGAACCGGCTTATGCATCGTTGTGGCGGTGGCCCCAAACAGCGGGGCGCAAAGGCAGGCCAGCAACGATAGACGAATTAAGTGGCGCTGTAGCTTGGATTGCAAGGGTTATCTCGTAAGTTTTCCTTACAGCTTGCTCTGCAACCGTCCCGACATTCTAAGCCATGATGTCAAGTCGGCCAAACATTGTCGCCTGTAACTGTTACTGGCGGTTACCGGAAAGCCGCCGACGCTGATTACCTTATGGTTACTCTCCGGAATTTCCGGACAGCTGCACTGAAGGTGGAGCACGCCAAACGCCAATCCCGGCGCCGGATCAGGGCCAAGTGATGTGCTCCCCTGGCAACCAGATAGCGGTGATTAGACACCGAACCCGTGTGCTCTGTTGTGGCAGAAGTGACAAAAATCAGCGCCGGAAAAGGTCATCCGGGCAGGCAGATCGGTAGTGAAGTCTCGAGCTAAGGCTGAATCAGGACTTCGCTAAACTGAATCACCGTTCTGATGTCGGTGTAGTGCGGGGTGTCCACCTTGGATTTTCGCAGCGTTGGGCATGAACGCCACCATGAAGTCCGCTGCCGAATTAAGCAGAAAATGGCACATGGCGGCGAATGCCGGATCTGCTCCCGGCTCAACGCCGCTGATCCCGCGATCGACGGAAACGCCTTTATAGCCGGGATGAGGGCTGAGAAACCCGACCGCCAACGGCATGTGGGTGTCGATGTAATAACGCATATCGAATCGCGAGCCTTTGGCATTCGGATAGAAGATGCCGATCTTCGTCGTCAATCTTCTCTCATCAGTGCTTCATTCAAGATTGATCAGCTCCGGAAAAGGTCACCGATGGCTTGCTTCATGACCGCGCCGCCGACCTCGGAGATCGACTTGGTCAGCGGGATATCCTTGGGGCAGACCTCGACGCAATTCTGCGCGTAGCCGCACTCCTGGATGCCGCCATCGCCCATCAGGGCCGTCAGCCGTTCGCGCTCGAGCACTTTGCCCGTGGGATGGGTGTTGAACAGCCGCACTTGCGCGATAGTAGCCGCACCTACGAAGCCGGTTTCTTCATTGAACTGCGGACAGGCCTCCATGCAGCAGGTGCAGGAGATGCAGCGGGAAATGGGATAGGCGATCTCCTGCTCCTCCGGCATAACGCGAGGGCCGGGACCGAGGTCGTAGGTGCCGTCGATCGGAACCCAGGCCTTGACGGCTTTGAGATTCTCGAAGATCACGCTGCGGTCGGTGGCCAGATCGCGGACGATAGGGAACTTGGAGAACGGCTCTAGCTTTACGGGCTGTTCGAGATTGTCGATCAGAGCCGAGCAGGCCATGCGGGCGCGTCCGTTGATGAGCATGGCGCAGGAGCCGCAGACTTCTTCCAGGCAATTGGAGTCGTAGGTGATGGGCGTGGTGGCTTTGCCTTCCCGGGTGAGCGGGTTCGCGGCAATTTCCATCAGGCAAGAAATCACGTTCATGCCCTGATGGTAGGCCAGTTCGAACTCTTCCCAGTAGGACTTGGAAGCGGGATTGTTCTGGCGTTTGATTTTGATGATGACGGATTTATCAGCCATTAGCTTTTAGCGCTTAGCCCGATCTTTGTCATTCTGAGCGCAGCCAAGAATTCCTGTGGCTTGCACCAATGCCGAGTTTCATCGGTCCTCCGCTCAGGATTACAAGTCAATCTGTACTACTTTGCCGCGTCATACTTCCTCGGCCTCGGCGGAATGAGGGACACATCCACCGATTCGAACTCAAACCTCGGTTCATCCGCATCCGGTGCGAAATACGCCTTCGTCGTCTTCAAGAAATTCTTGTCGTCGCGGTCGGGGAAGTCCGGCTTGTAATGCGCGCCGCGCGATTCATCTCTCATGCGCGCGCCTTGGGCGATGACTCGTGCCAATTGCAGCATGTTGTAAAGCTGCCGAGTGAAGACCACGCTGGTATTCGCCCACTGCGTACGGTCGCTCAGGTTCACCTTGCGGAAGCGTTCGAGTAGCTCGACCAGCTTCGCGTCTGTCTGCTGCAGATTCTTGTTGTAGCGGATGACGGTGCAATCCTTGGTCATCAGCTCGCCGAGTTCCTGCCACAGCCGGAACGGGTTTTCCGTGCCCGTATTGTTCATCAGCAGGGAATTGCTCTCTTCCTGCTTTTTCTTCTCGGCATCGAAACATGCGTTGCCATCGGAGAGCGCCTGCAGGCCGCGCGCATATTTCACCGCATTCGGCCCGGCAATCGCTCCCCCGTAGATGCATGAGACCAGCGAATTCGCGCCCAACCGATTCGCGCCGTGATACTGATACTCGCACTCACCGGCGGCGAAAACGCCGGGAATGTTGGTGGCCTGCTTGAAATCAATCCATAGCCCGCCCATGGTGTAATGCATGCCGGGGAAAATCTTCATGGGTGTGTCGCGGGGATCGTCGCCGACGAACTTCTCGTAGATCTCGAGAATCCCTTCGAGCTTGCGGTCGAGAATCTTGCGGTCTATGTGGGTGAGGTCGAGGTAAACCATCGGCTTGCCATCGATGCCGAGGTGGTGCTCGTAAACAACCTTGAAGATGGCTCGCGTAGCCACATCGCGCGGAACCAGATTGCCGTACTTCGGATACCACTCTTCCAGGAAGTACCAGCGCTCGCTCTGGGGGATGGATTTAGGATCGCGCTTGTCGCCTGGAGTCTTCGGCACCCAGACGCGTCCGCCCTCGCCGCGCGCCGATTCCGACATCAAGCGCAACTTGTCGTTGCCGGGAATCGACGTGGGATGGACTTGAATAAATTCACCGTTGGCGTAATAACAACCTTGCTGATAAAGCGCCGACTGTGCCGATCCCGTGCAGACTACAGAATTGGTTGATTTGCCAAAAATTGCACCGATACCGCCGGTGGCGATGATGATGGCATCGGCAGGGAAACTACGGACTTCCATGCTCCGCAGATCCATCGCACAGATGCCCCGGCAGACGCGGTTTCCGTCGAGCACGACGGAGAGAAACTCCCAGTGCTCGTATTTTCTTACTTTGCCTTCGGATTCATAGCGGCGTACTTGCTCATCGAGCGCGTAGAGAAGTTGTTGGCCGGTAGTGGCTCCGGCAAACGCCGTACGGTTAAATAAAGTTCCACCAAAGCGGCGAAAATCGAGCAAGCCTTCGGGTGTGCGGTTGAAGGGAACACCCATGCGGTCGAGCAAATCAATGATGCCCGGGGCGGCCTCGCACATGTCTTTAACCGGCGGCTGGTTCGCCAAGAAATCTCCGCCGTAGACTGTGTCGTCAAAGTGAATCCACGTCGAATCGCCTTCGCCCTTCAGGTTCTTGGCCGCGTTGATGCCGCCCTGCGCACACACCGAGTGCGAACGCTTTACGGGAACGATGGAGAACAAATCTACACTCGCGCCCATCTCGGCGATCTTGATTACGGCAGACAGGCCGGCGAGGCCGCCACCGATCACAATGATTTTGGGAGCTGCTGCCATCTTTACTCCACCGGTCTTCGGTAAGCTACGGTTCGATCATTCGATTGAGCCGCGGAATTTGATTGCACTGCTGATGTGCCCGGTTCGGCAATTGGTTGCGGGAAGCGTCCCCGGAAGGTATAGAGGCTCACCAACCCGACTACGGTCATCAGGAAAAATAATCCGAGGCAAACTTTCAAGAATCTTTGCCGCGCTTTTTCCCCCGAGATGATGCCCCACTTGGCGGCGAAGAGCCAAATGCCGTAGGCAAAATGCCAGCACGCGGCGAGCAGGCCGACGGCATAAAACGCGAGCAGCGCAGGGTTCATCAATTCTGCCTGCACTTTGCCGAATGAAGCGTTGGGATAGGCGTGCAGATCGGTTCCGGTGAAACGCATCGTCCAAGTATGCCAGACGATGTAGAAGAAAGCGACGCCGCCAGTCCAGCGCTGCAGCGTGTACATCCAGTTGCCGGTCCAGGGATATTCGACCGCATTCCCTTCGCCGCGGTACCAAATGTAGAAACCATACAGCGCGTGGAATGCGATGGGCAGCCAAATCCCGAACAGCTCAAGAAAAAAAACCAACGGGAGGCCGCCGAGAAAGGCTACTTGCTTGGCGTAGGCATCAGGCCCGCTGATCGCGGTGGAGTTGGAAATGAGAATGTGCTCGAAAAGAAACGCGCCCACGGGCACGATGCCGGAAAGCGAATGCAGGCGGCGCAAAACAAATGACGTACCCTGCCCGGCACGCAAAGGCGCCACGCCATGCACTGCACCTTTCGCTACGTCTTTCGTTATACCGGGAGCAGTCGAACTGGCTGCTGAAGCCACGAATCGCTCCTTAGGAATTCTTGTTCGTTCTTCGTTAGGGCTGCTTGTTGCTTCGATGACGACAAAAGAACTTTTCATTATCCGGCTGCGGGAGAAGCGAAGTCAAGAAATCAGTTGCGAGTCTTCAGGTCTGAATTCTCGTCACACCAATTCAGAAACTGCCGGAACGCCGCGCCGCGATGGCTGAATTCAGATTTTTCTTCTGCCCTCAGTTGGGCGAACGTTTTTTGAATTTGCGGAAAATAAAACAGCGGATCGTAGCCGAAGCCATTCCTGCCCCACGGAGCGTCGAGGATGGTTCCTTCAGCGACGCCACGAAACGTGGCCAGCGTTTTACCGTCACGGGCAGCGGCCAGCACGCAAACGAACCGCCCCGTTCGGTTGGCATGTGGAATGTCCTTCAGTTCGCGCAGAACGCGTGCGTTATTTGCCTCGTCATCGGTGTTAGCATCGGCGTCGTGCGGCTCTTTATTGTGCAGATCGGGAGCGGCGTAGCGGGCGGAGTGCACGCCGGGTGCGCCGTTCAAAGCATCGATTTCCAAGCCGGAGTCGTCGGCCACGATGATCTCTCCATGAGCGTAACGGCTGTAGCCCTCGGCCTTCTTGCGGGCGTTCTCTTCGAACGTGAGGCCATCCTCGACGACGACGGGCAGGGAAGCGAAGTCAGGGATTCCGGCGATCTCGACTCCGTGCCTGAGGGCAGCGCCGGCAAAGTCGCGTAGCTTGCCCGGATTAGAAGTTGCAATGAGTATTCTTCGCATTAGGATTTCGATCGCAAACGATCAGGCGGCAGACGACCGCAAAGCTCGTCGCAGTAGCATGATCGTCAGCACAAGCGCGTTTAGCGAGATCCACCCACCGGCCGTGCGATCCCACGTACGCGTGAAAATGATTTGCACCTGATTCGTACCGGCTTGCACCGGGACCAGCATCTGTCCCGTACCCTCGCGCGGGCCGGCTTGCTCCGGGCGTCCATTCACTTCCACGCGCCACGCCGGATAGCTGAATAGATGCAACACCAGATGATCCGGGCCTGACATCTCGGCGGTGAATACCCTGCGCTCCGCGCTCCAGTCGATGACGCGGATCGCGGCATGAGCAGGTCCGTCCACGGACACGCGGCGCGCGGCTTTGTCGACGGTGGAGGGGTCGGCTCCGGTGGGCGTGTATTCGTCGGTGCCTTCGTATCCCACGCCCGTAGCCACGTTGTCCTGCATCTCGCGCAGGTCGGCCTTGTTGTCCCACCAAGGTGGTTGGAAGTGTTGCCACACAAACGCCAGCACGCCCAGCATAGCCAGGTAGAGTGCGATTCGTGCCCACCATCTGCGGACTCCCAGCGCCGTGAGCAGGGTGAATGGAACGCCGAGGCAAAGCATCCAGCGCCAGGGGAATTGCATGAAGCGTAGCTTCGGCAGAACGTTCCACAGCGGATTCGAGATCGACAACATGAGGAATGTGGAAGCTGCGGCCCAGAAAGCCAGCGAATACCAAAGCCCGGAACTCCGGGTGTGCGCGCGCCAGCGTCGCGCGGCCCAAGCGGCCACAATCGTCAGAAAAATCTCAGCGATCGCGACCCAGGAAATTATGCGGTTGAAGGCGTCATGATCCGCATCGGTCGTATGAACGAACAGAAAATTATCCAGGGGCCGCGACCCCGGGGAGATGGCCTGCGCAATGTTGACCCACTGTTGTTCACAGACTACAGGAAACAAATAAAATGCGGCCAGTGCCGCGCCGAGAACAACCGCAACCGACCCCGCCAGCACGACTCGGGGCGAGCGCCGCTGCCAGGCGATCACCACAATCAGCAAAACTAGGGAATAGTGAACCATCACCGCCGCGGGCGCGTTGATCAGCCATGAGGCCGCAAGGACGATAGCCAGAAAGACAATTACACGCCGGCTTTTTTTCTCCGTCTGCAATAGAAGCAAGAGCAGCAGCGGCAGCAACGAACTGGCCAGCAGTTCCGCGAACGCGCTGCGCCAATAGACAATCACCAGATGATACGGATTGACCGCGTACAGCACCGCTGCAAAGGTGGCATCGCGACGGTCAAGCCATTGCCGAGCCAGCAGAAACATCGATACCCCGGCGCCTACCAGCACGAGCCAAATGTAGATGTCTGAAACCAGCGTCCAGGGAAAGATGAAGCTCAGGAGCGCTCCCAGAGTCCAGGACGCTGGTGGATAGAATATGAACCGTGGCTCACCATAGGCGAAGTGAGCCAGTGCCGCCCAACGTGGATAAATGATCCCATGCTTCCATTGCGAAAGAACTTCCAGCCATGAGTACAAGTGGAACTCCACATCGTGTCCGGAGGGTGTCCCGAGAAAGAAGAACGGAATCTCGATCGCGAACGCGGCTGAGGCGATCGATAAAAGCGGCGCCCAGGTCAGTTTGCTGGCGGGCGCAGAGGCGGCCTTGCCAGCCTGACTCGACTTTATAGCTGCGGACAGTTTCGTTCCCACCAAGCTCCGCGCAGAAGGTTAGTTGACGTGGATGTTGACGAGGTCCATGTTCGCACAAAGGCCGTCGCTGCGCACGCAGTCGCAGAACCTTATCCGGAAGCGAAACCCTAACCCTCTCCGCACTACTTTTTTATTCACCCAGATTTAATATTCCTGAAACCTCGGTGCAACAGGAATCCGCTACGGTGATTCAACAGGGGTGGAACAGACCACGGAGAGTTGAAGAACCCTGCCAGAGACGGGGTATCGGGTTCTTCACTTCTCTGAATGGCCCATCGCAGGTCTCTCGCATGTTTCTTTAGTTCTCGCTGCCTGCTCGTATCCTGCCTCGCGTCCTTCCTGAAGTTCTGCCGGAAACACGGTGCGAGAGGCCTGTATTAATTGCAGATGTGGAGGAAGGGAATCTAGCCGGAAAAGAAGAAGCCGTAAAGAATAAACGAAACTAGGTGGTGACGCTCTCGCCTGATCGCTGGCGGTGGAGTTCCCCGAGAAAATCATCCTGCTGCATGGTGGTCGCGCGACGCAACAATTCGAGCAGCGGATCTTGAAGTACTTCGTCTTCCAGAGTTTCGTTCGCGGCGCCCGGGGCCGCTTCAAACTGACTCAAGTCCGCAGTCAAGGCGCGGGGAGAAACGCTCAGTTCCGGCATCGATTCGGGACAGCCGCGGAGGAAACTGATCAGATTACCGACCTGCGCCCGCTGTTCTGGCGTGCGGGAAGGGAACTCCACTCCCATGCCGTGGCCGGGATGCGAGACCCGAACCATTCCTTCGGTGTGCACAGCCATCTCATCGGTTCGAAGGCAAAGGTCGACCAACGCCTGTTCGGGGAATGGCGAATCGGTTTCCACATAGCAGCCGCCCAGGCTCAAATCCGTAAGCTTGCAGTGCGGAACCGTCTCTTCCGGACCTTCGCCGTGTGCGGCAGCCGCAGCCTGTAACCACCCGCGCAACTGGGCTCTGATGGACTCGTTCAGGTCTAGGAAGTGAACGCCGGTTTGTCCGTTCGCCTTGGCCCATGCCACCTGCCCGTGGACCTGGATCTCAAGAGACCCGTCGGGCAATTCAAAGCGAAAATTGATCAAGGCCCCCGGAACCTGAGGTTCCGCAGTCAGAACATCCATTCCCGTCTCGCTGAGGTCGAGAAGAATGCCTTCCATCTTGCGAGTACCGGGCAAGCTGAGTTCGACCGGCGCTTGCACGGGAACGCGGTAGGCACGACGCCGTTCGCGATTCAACAGCGCAGTAACCGCACGCAGGCCAGCTTTAGCTTTCTCTTCGGAGAGAGGCTTATACAGGACGAAATGCGCGCCGCTGCTCAGAATGTCGCGGGCTCGGGCGCGCTCGGCAACCAGGGCCACGGTGATGGGCGCGCTTCCGGAGTTCAACCGGCAGCCCTCTTCGAAAATTTCAGTGGCCGCCTTCGCATTTTCGAAATCGATGACGAGAGTGTCGAACCGTTGCTGTCGCAGACGGTCAATGGCAGTGGCGAGATCACTGAAGCGCTCCACCGCGATGCCCGAGGCCGGAAGTACCCGGCCCAGGATCTCGGCAGCGGAGTCGTCAGTGGAAATCAACAGTGCCAGAAGGGTGGTCATAACGAGATTCCCCGCCTAACCAAGCGAGAGACTACGGCCACCGCGGCGCCGTGGGTCGAGCTGCTTTGGACCCTCCAGAACCGGCTGCAGCCGCTTTCGAAGCCACCGCCTCAGAACCGGGTGAGGCTTCGTCCACTTCCATCAAGACCGCATTGTCTTCATCATCATTCTCAGCCAGCAAGGGAGCCACTTCACGGAGTTTCTCCGCCGCTTGCTGTAACATCTCAATCTGCTTACCCAGTTGGGCATACTTGGTCTGTTTCTGCCGCAACACTTCATGAATATCTTTCATATGACCCCCTCAGGCGAATGTAAGGATGCGGCACGGCAGGCGTCAACGGTAATCCCCTCCCACCGGTTACTGGGGTAATTGGAAATAGCTTCACAAAAGGGCTTGGCCGGAATGGAAATAGCGAAAAAAGCGAAAGCCCCGCGGAGTGCGAGGCTTTCGAGAGGCGGATTAGGTGCGTCTTAGACTTTTAGCTTTCGGCGCAAAACTCCTGCTATGCCGATCAGCCCAGTTCCGAGCAACCCGAGAGTACCCGGTTCCGGAACGGTCGGGGTCGGGGCGGTAATGTTCGTATCGCCGCTGCCGAGAGTCGCGCTTCCACTAAATCCGCCCAGGCCGGTGTTTGTGGTTAGCTGCGTAGTCATACCGAAAACCGTGTGGCCCTCATACGTTCCCGAGACTGATCCGGTCAAAGTGTATTGCCACTGGCCATTAGCATTCTGAACACCAAGCAACACGGGCGGTTTGCTGAACGTGCCAGAAAAAATGGTGCCGTCCGGAACACCGTTGCTACCGTTGCCGGTAATGAGAAAGGAGCCGCCAGCCGCAAAGGTGGTGACGGTGTCCCCGTTCCCAAGAGTGATAGAGCTCACTGCCGTGGAGGTTGAAAAGCTTACCGAACCCAAGTTAGTTCCCTGGATCGGCCCCATTCCGTCGAAGCCCCTAACCTGAGTCAACACAGAACCGCTCAGGCTCAAGCCTGAAGAAGTGCCCGAAAGCGCTCCCGAAAGCGTTCCGTCGTTATTCTGGAAATCCACTGAACTGTCTGCAAACGCCGCCAGAGGCAGAGCCAATGCCAGTAAACACATCAACACAATCCGCTTCATCATAACTATCTTCCTCCTGAACCTGTGTAAAACCCAGCTAAGTGTCCAACCGCCGGTCTAGCCTCCGTGGGGGCAGAGCTCCACGGCATCGGTCTTTATAGTGCATCCCGTGTGCCAAACCATAGGAAATTGTATGTCATTGAAAGTAAGGTGCTTGCCATAAATCCGCCCCAAGTCCGCCGACCGTGAAGCTGCAAAGCGATGCATACTAGATACTTCCTTTTGCGTTTCTCTTCCGACCACCAGAGCCGCCTTTTCGGGCAAGATCGTCGTCCTGGAAGCCATGACCGCCACCGAAAATCTTGGCTGGCGTGCCATTTCAACCGCACCGAAGTCTAATGTATTACCGCGCTAAGTGCAAGTGAATGTTCGTAGTCAGTAGTACTACGGGCGGACTGTTCAGGTGCTCACAAGCCGAAAAGGCCAGACCACTTCTTTGCTTTCCGAAGGAGCGAGATGGGGCTGGGACAACGGTTTGAAATCAAATCCTCGGATTATCGAGTGAGGTTGGGTTCAATCATCTCCCGGAGGCGGCGGGAGAGATTCATAGCCAAAGAACGGTAGAAGCGCGAAGCCAGATGAGGGAAAAGCTCGAATAAACGCTCGAGAGTGGGCCGGTCCAAATGGAGAGCTTCCACATCTTGGTGTGCGATGACGCTGGCACTGGCGGGCGTGTCTTCCAGAAACGACATCTCACCGCAAATCTCGCCGGGTCCGATCTCGGGAGATGCGGTTTGCGACGGAATCTGCACGCGGGCCGTTCCTTTCACTAAAAGATAGATGCCATTCGATTTCTTGCCTTTATGAACGACGGTGTCGCCCTTCCGGAAATTGACTCGGCTCGCTTTGTCGGCGACCAGCGTCCAGTCGTTGAGCGTGAGATAAACCAAGCCGTGTTTTGATGAAGAAAGTACAGACACTTCCTGTTCGATAGCCTTATGCATGGCGCGCGAGCCCGAGCTCCGGAGATTCGCACCGGTCGATGACCGAAACAACATTCGCACAACCGGGCGGGATTAAGACTAGCAGAAAAAGACAGGAAATGGGGTCGCCCGCGGTGCTCCGCCACACACCGAGGTACCTGAATCATCAGCACTTTTTGACTCGCGCCCGGTTCTCCAGTAGCCTGTTTCCCCGCGATGAACTCCCCGTCCGCAGCGATCTCGGTCCACTGTCTGAAGAAATCCTACGGTGAGGTCCACGCCGTGAAAGGAATCGACTTCGAGATTCAGCCTGGAGAAGTTTTCGGCCTGCTCGGACCCAACGGCGCCGGCAAGACCACGACCGTCGAGATTCTGGAAGGCCTGCGAGCGCGTAGCGGAGGCGAAGTCTCCGTTCTCGGCTTTGATCCCGACCGGCAACGCCAGCAACTCAAGGATCGCATTGGCGTCTGCCTGCAGGCCACGAACCTTCCGGAAAAGATCCGCGTCCGTGAAGCCATGCAGGTGTTCGCGTCCTTTTACAGCCGGCACGTTGACTTAACGAGACTGCTGCAACGTTTGCAACTGGAGGAAAAGCGCGATGCCTTTTACAGCACGCTCTCGGGCGGTCAGAAACAGAGGTTGGCTCTGGCCCTGGCTTTGATCAACGATCCGCAACTTATTTTCCTGGACGAACCCACCACCGGCCTCGATCCCCAAGTCCGCGTGGAGATTCACTCCTTGCTCGAAGAACTCAAGCGCGAACATCGCACCATCCTGATGACCACGCACTACATTGAGGAAGCCGAGCGTCTGTGCGACCGCGTTGCCATCGTCGACGAAGGCCGCATCATCGCACTCGATACTCCGGCGCGCCTGCAACAGCAGAGCCGAAACGCCTCCAGCATCGTCGTGACTTGTGCGACTCCATTTCCCCAGGATCGTCCGGTCTGGGCGGAATCTATCCACAGTGTGATCGACTCGAGCGGCCGAACCCTGACCGTCAACTCGCGCCGTCCCGCGGCTACGCTTGTCGATCTCGTCAAATGGATCGATCAGCACGGCCTGGAACTCACCGACGTTAGGCTCAAGCAGCCTAGCCTGGAAGACGTCTTCATCGAACTCACCGGAAAGTCCCTTCGCGAGTGATGAGCTGAAATGAAAGCCTATAAAGCACTTATCGCGCTCGATCTGAAGCTGGCTCTGCGCAACCGGTCCGTAATCTTCTTCAACTACCTGTTCCCGCTGGTTTTCTTCTTCATCTTCGGTCAGGCCATGCACGCCGAACGCGGCGCAGCCATGACCATTGTGATCGCCATGGTCCTCATCATCGGGATCCTCGGCAACGGACTCTTCGGCGCCGGCATTCGCGCCGTGCAGGAGCGCGAAGCCAACATTCTGCGCCGCTACAAAGTCACGCCCATCACGCCCGCTCCCTTGCTCTTCGCCTCCGTGGTCACGGGTTGGATTCTGTACATGCCGAATGTCATTCTAATTTTCACGTTGGCACATTTCTTGTATGGCATGCCCTGGCCTCAATCGATGGCCTCCATTCTGATTTTCATCACGCTGGCCATCGTTGGATTTCGCTCTATCGGCTTAATCCTTGCTTCTGTTGTCAACTCCATGCAGGAAAGCCAGCTGCTGGTACAGTTGATTTATCTCCCCATGCTGTTCTTGAGCGGCGCGACTTTTCCGCTCGCCATGTTTCCGCCTTGGCTTCTTGTAGTGACCCAGTTTGTGCCAGCAACCTACATGGTGACTGGCATACAAGGCATGCTTCTGCGGCATGAAGGGATCCTGACGGACATCCAGCCCGCGATGGCGCTGCTGTTGACCGCATTCGTCGGACTTCTCATCTCGTACAAACTGTTCCGCTGGGAGAAAGAAGAGAAAATTCGCGCCTCAGCCAAACTATGGCTGGCCGCTGTGTTGACGCCATTCTTGTTACTCGGTTTCTGGCAGATGCATGCTCGCACCGGCATTGCGAAAACCAAGGCTTTGAACCGCCAACTGGCCCGCAGCGACACTTTTCTCATTCGCCACGCGCGCATCTTCATCGGTGACGGCAAGGTGATCGAGAATGGTTCGGTTTTGGTTCGCGGCGGGAAGATCGCGGAAGTCTACGACGGCGACGGACCCGATCCGAAAACCTTGAAGGCGGAAACCGTGGAAGCTGCCGGCAAAACAATCCTTCCCGGCCTGATCGACGTCCACGTGCATCTCGGGGCTCCGGGCGGTTTCTGTCCCGACATGAGCAAATATGACGCCGAGAAAAGTATGCAGCGCAATCTGGCAGCGTATCTCTACAGCGGCGTCACCACGGTAAGAAGTGTCGGCGACAATCCTGGTCGCATTCTCAAAGTGCGTTCAACGGTGAGCAGCGGCGAGGTCCTCGGCGCAGACCTGCAAACCTGCGGCCCGATGTTCACTGCCCCCAGCGGACATGGCACCGAATACTTCAAAGATTTCCCGCCTGCGATTCGCTCGAAACTCGAAAAGCAGAACCTGCGGCTGCCCGCCTCGACCGATGAAGCCCACCAACAAGTCGATGAACTGAAAAAGCAGGGCGCGGATTGCATCAAAGCGATACTTGAAGCTGGTGCTGGAGGCCACGTATACAACCGCCTCGACACCGGCTTGTTTAACGCCATCGCCCAGCAGGCCCGGGCAGACTCGCTGCCCCTCGCGGTGCACACCGGCGATGTCCGCGACGTAACCGACGCGGTCGAAGCGCAAGCCAACTCGATTGAGCACGGATCGTTTCGCGAACGCATTCCTGACTCCCTTTTCGACCAAATGGCACGGCAGGGAACCTTTTACGATCCAACTCTGAGCATGGGGAAGCTCTGAAAGATTTCGCGGCGGGCAAAACGGATCTGCTCGAGCGATCTCTGGTGCAACAAGTTGGTCCTCCGGAACTCTTGCGTGGAACCGAAGAAGCTATGGCCTCCGCCGAAACCGATTCGCTGCGCACTTCGCGGGGAAGGTATCCCCTCGATATGGCCATCGCTATCGACAACCTGAAACGCGCCCACCAGCATGCCGTTTCACTCGTCAGCGGCAGCGACGCCGGCAACTATCTCGTAATCCACGGACCCACCGTGCAGCACGAAATGCAACTCTGGGTGCAGGCTGGAGTTCTGCCCGCCGTAGCCTTACAAGCCGCAACCATGAATGCCGCCCGCCTGCTCCGCTCCGACGACCGCATCGGCTCGATCCGTCCGGGCGAAGACGCCGATCTCCTGGTAGTCGACGGAAACCCTCTCGACGACATAACCGCCACCGAAAGAATCTCTCTGGTCGTCTTCAAAGGCGAACGTATCGATCGGACGGAACTGTTCGATCAGCACTAAAACGAGAGCCTCGAAGAGCGTCCAGGGTAATCTCGCAGTGCCTTCGGGTACAAAAGACGGCCATGAGGCGATCACGAACCTGTGTGATGCAAGTCACAGCATGCCTGTCCCTAACGCCCTACGATTGCTCCGCATCCTGCTAGGCACAGGCCCTGGCTCCGTTGGAGTGATACTTATGGCAACCACGCTCGCACCGGCCGAGACGCCGGTTCAGCCGCCGGTCAAGATGCCGGCTCTTCCGCAAGCAAACTTATTGGCTTCCTCGGCGGTCATCATTATCGCGGCGATCGCCGCCGTCGTGATTCTTAAAATCCCAGCTCTGTCATTGCCGTGGTTACAGGGTTATGATCCCACCGGCCACTGGTGGCTTTCCACAATACTGGCGGCGTTGCCGATTATTGTGCTGCTGGGTAGCCTGGCGCTTGGACACGTCAAGGCGCACTATGCCGCGCTCGCCGGCCTGGCGGCCGCACTGCTCACCGCCATCTTTGCCTTTCATATGCCGGCGCGTCTGGCCGGAGCGACGGCAGTTTACGGCGCAGGCTACGGACTTTTCCCCATTGGCTGGATCGTGCTGAATGTCATCTTCATGTACCAGCTCACGGTCGAGTCTGGACAATTCAACATTCTTCAGCACAGCCTCACCGGCATCACCCAGGATCGTCGACTGCAGTTGTTGCTCATCGCCTTTTGTTTTGGCGCATTTTTTGAAGGTGCTGCGGGTTTCGGTACGCCGGTGGCAGTGACTGCTGCTCTATTGATTGGGCTCGGATTCAAACCGCTGCAAGCTTCCGGCCTGTCGCTGATCGCCAACACCGCGCCGGTGGCCTTCGGCGCGCTGGGCACGCCGATCGTCGCGCTCGCCAAGGTCACCGGCTTCAGCGAGATCACGCTGGGCGCGATGGCGGGACGCATTCTGACCCCATTCTGCGTGCTGGTGCCATTCTGGCTGGTGTGTGCGTTCGCCGGATGGGGCGGAATGATGGAAGTTTGGCCGGCCATTCTGGTTGCCGGCGTCTCCTTCGCGATTCCGCAATTGTTGATGTCGAATCTGCACGGGCCGTGGATAGTCAATGTCGTGGCCTCGGTTGTCTCCATGAGTTGTCTGATTGGTTTTCTGTTTATCTGGCATCCCAAACGCGTTTGGACATTTGACGGCGAGGAAAGCAAGACGGGCCACCATGCTGACCATGGTTTTACTCGATCCCAGATCACGCGGGCTTGGGTCCCCTGGGTCATCCTGAGCGTGATCGTTTTTCTGTGGGGTACGCAAACCGGCAAGACCTTCATGAATGCGCCAGAAAAAACCTTTGCCTCGATGGCCAGTTGGAAAACTCCGCCAAGCAAAATCACTAATCCGCAGTTTACGGTTACGCCGCTGAACAACCTTGTGCTTCGAGTTCCGCCAGTAGTTGTTAAGCCGACCAAGGAAGGGGCGGTTTTCGGATTGAATTGGGTCAGCGCGACCGGCACCAGCATCTTGCTCGCGGGCATTCTGTCAGGCCTGGTGATGGGACTCAGCTTCAAAAAGATTGTTTCCGTTTACGGACGAACCATTGTGAAGGTGCGCTTCTCTCTACTCACGATCGGCGCAATGTTGGCGATCGGAATGCTAACTCGCTATTCCGGACTCGACGCGACCATGGGTCTGGCGTTCGCGCGCACCGGACACTTGTATCCATTTTTCGGAACCCTGCTCGGCTGGCTGGGTGTGGCTCTAACCGGGTCGGATACTTCATCGAACGTGCTGTTCGGTAGCCTGCAAAAGATTTCGGCGCAGCAGGTGAATGTTTCTCCGGCGCTGATGGCAGCCGCTAACACTACCGGTGGCGTGATGGGTAAGATGATTGATGCGCAAAGCATCGTCGTCGCCAGCACCGCGACTCAGTGGTATGGGCACGAAGGCGACATTCTGCGCTACGTTTTCTGGCACAGCATCGCGCTAGCCTCGTTGGTGGGCGTCTTCGTGTTCCTCATGGCCTATGTGTATCCCTTCACGCAGATGGTCTTACGCTGAAGAGTGCCGTTGACCGTGGCGAGGTTCGGGATCGGCTGCCGCAGCGGCCTTTCTGAGACTTAGGAAAGGATGACTTATGGATGGCGTCTTCGAGACCTTCAAGGCGCGCGCCGAGGCGGTTAACGCCGAAGTCCATCACTTTCCTCAGAAGAGCGAAGCTCTGGCTTTCATCCTCACTTATCTAAACGACACGGGGGTACGCGATGTGCCGCAGGCTTATGCCGTGTGGGCCTCGTGTCCTTTTCTTGACGGACTCGACCAACGGCAAATCTCCGTCAGCCTGCCGGGCTTGACTTTTGATGTGAACCGCGAAAGCTCCGCCCAGGCGAAAGTCGGAATCAGCGAACTCGACTGGGCGATAGCGAACACCGGAACGCTCGTGCAAGACGCCTCGTCCATCGACAAGAGATTGGTTTCCACGCTTCCCCTGATTCACATCGCACTGGTTCGGAGTGATCGCCTGGTTCCCGACCTGCCCTCGGCGCTGAGCAAGATCCGGCCGGAGCAAACGAACTACATTTCCTTCATCACCGGACCTAGCCGGACAGCGGACATCGAGCGCGTGCTCACCATCGGCGTGCATGGCCCGGAGAAGCTCATCATCGTCTTCTTTGATAGGCCGGGAAGCGTGAACTGATGGAAACCAAGTTTCGCGAGTCCATCGTCAAGGCGGTTCATAATCCCAATCTCACGGGGGCTCTCGGGCGATTTTCCGAAGCCTACCGCATCAGCCGCACGAAAGCTTATGAGGACTACGACTTCGAGGCGCTGCGGACCCAGATAGCAGAGCGAAAATCCTATGCCGCATCGCATCTTGACGAACTGGCGGACCTCTTCACGAAAAACGCCGAGGCCCGCGGGACAAAAGTATTCCGCACCAACGATCCCGCGAAGGTGCGCGAGTACATCTTGAATCTCGCGCGAGCGAACGGCGTCAAGAGCA
Source organism: Candidatus Sulfotelmatobacter sp. (assembly GCA_049519055.1). Lineage (GTDB taxonomy): Bacteria > Acidobacteriota > Terriglobia > Terriglobales > Acidobacteriaceae > Sulfotelmatobacter. Next base: position 62,085 of record JBEKRE010000015.1, read on the forward strand.
TCGTCAAGTCGAAGTCGATGGCTTCGGAGGAGATTCATCTCAACAAGCATCTCGAAGTGGCCGGCATCGACGTGGGCGAAACCGATCTAGGGGAGTGGATCATTCAACTCGCCGGACAGACGCCCTCGCACATGGTCATGCCCGCCATCCACATGACCAAGGAAGAAGTCGCCACCGTCTTCAATGAGCAGGTTGAGGAAGGTCAGAAGCCGGACATCCCTAAACTCGTGAAATTTGCGCGAGAGAAATTGCGCACCAAGTTCCTCTGCGCCGAGATGGGGATCACCGGAGCGAATATCGCAGTAGCGGAGACCGGAACCCTGGTCATCGTTACCAATGAAGGCAACGCGCGCCTGGTAACAACGCTGCCGAAAATCCACGTAGCCATTGTTGGCCTCGAGAAACTGATGGAGAAGTTCGACGACGTTGTTCCCGTGCTGACAGCTCTGCCCAAGAGCGCCACGGCGCAGTTGATGACCAGCTACGTCTCCATGATCAGCGGTCCCGTGCCGAACACCGACGGAACGCCCAAGCAACTGCACGTCATCCTGATGGACAACCGCCGCACCGAGATGTCGCAGGATCCGAAGTTCAAGCAGGCGATGCAATGCATTCGCTGCGCTTCGTGCCTGAACGTCTGTCCCGTCTTTCGTCTGGTGGGCGGCCACGTCTTTGGCAAGATCTATACCGGCGGCATCGGAACGATTCTCACCGCATGGTTCGACGCGCTCAAGGCGTCGGACGACATCCAGAGTCTGTGCATTCAATGTGGCAACTGCACCGAAGTCTGTCCCGGTAAGATTGATATTCCCGGATTGATTCTTGAACTGCGGCGTCGCATCGCCGTCGAAAAAGGGCAACCACTGGCGCAGAAGGCGATTTTTTCTGTGGTCAACAACCGCAGGCTCTTTCATTCTATGCTGCGCGCGGCCTACGTGATGCAGAAGCCGCTGCAGAAAGGCAACTTCATTCGCCATCTGCCGTTTTTCCTCTCGGATATGACGGAATTCCGCAGCCTTCCCGCCATCGCGGAAGCTCCGCTGCGAGACACGATCAAGAAGATTCAGCAACCTGCTTGCAAAGAGAAGATTGCATTCTATGCCGGATGCCTGATCGACTTCGCTTACCCAGAGATGGGCGAGTCGCTGGTGAAGATCATGAATAAGGCCGGCATCGAGGTCGTGTTTCCAGAGGGCCAGACGTGTTGCGGCGCGCCCGCGCGGTACAGCGGTGCCTACGAAGTTGCTGCACAGAATGCGACCGACAACATCAAAGCCTTGTTGGCGAACGATGTCAGCTATGTAGTTTCCGCATGTCCCACTTGCACGGTAGCGTTAAAACACGAGTTCATCAGCACCTTTGAAAGTCTTGGACAGACGGACTCACTGCCCTGTGCGCAACAATTGGCCGATAAAGTGATCGACTTCTCCAGTTTGGTGAAGAAACTGGTGGATGAAGGACGATTGAAATTCAAGGAAGGGCAGCAGCTAGGAAAGATTACTTATCACGACTCCTGCCATTTGAAGCGGAGTCTGCACGCCAGCCAGGAGCCGCGGCAATTGCTCACGCAGGCCGGGTACGAGATTTCGGAGATGTATGAGGCGGATATGTGCTGCGGCATGGGTGGATCCTATTCGCTCAAGCTGCCGGAAATTTCCGCGCCTATCCTGGAACGCAAGCTGGTCAACATAAAGAAGACCGGAGCGCCGATTGCGGTGATGGATTGTCCCGGTTGCGTCATGCAAATTCGCGGCGGTTTGGATAAGCAAAACTCAACCATCAAGGTTGAACATACAGTGCAGCGCCTAGCGGAAGAACTGGAATAGCCCGGCTTCCGGCAGCGCGAGTGGACTTTTGGTGGAGAAAATTATGGCGGTGGCTGAAATAGTTCCTCTACAACTTTCTTCTAAGGATATTCAGACTAAGCTCGCCGCTTTTGTCAGCAAAAGTCGCATTCTCATCCGTCCGATCGAACTCATCGCCTACGCTTCGGACGCCAGTTTTTATCGCTTGATCCCAAAAGCAGTGGTGCAGGCCGAGGGACTGGAAGAAATACGGGCCCTGTTCGCCTTTAGCCAGCAACAGCGCATCCCGATGACTTTCCGCGCCGCCGGCACCAGCTTGTCAGGGCAGGCGGTTTCTGATGGCCTTCTAGTCGACATCGCTCGAAACTGGAGAGCAGTCAATGTGGAGGATGGGGGCAAACAGATAAGGCTGCAGCCGGGAGTGATTGGGGCGCGCGCTAATGCCGCGCTGGCCCCCTATAAAGCAAAGATCGGCCCTGATCCTGCCTCGATCGCGACCTGCACCATGGGCGGAATTCTTTCCAACAATTCCAGCGGTATGTGCTGCGGCGTCGAGCAAAACGCCTACCACACCCTCAAGTCCATGAAGTTCATGTTGCCTTCGGGCACGGTGATCGATACATCACACTCCAACGCGGACGCGGAATTTCACGCGCGCGAACCGGGACTGGCTCGTGGCGTTCTGGAGTTGAAGCAAAAGCTGGAACGCAATGCCGATCTGCGGGATCGGGTGCGCGAGAAATACAAGCGAAAGAATACGACCGGATACTCGCTGAACGCATTTCTTGATTTTGATACTGCTGTCGATATTTTCCAGCACCTGCTGATTGGATCCGAAGGAACTCTGGCGTTTATCGCAGAGGCTGTATTGCATACGGTTCCAGATCTTCCGGTAAAGTACACGGGGCTTTTGCTGTACTCCGATCTGTACGCCGCCGCGGACTCCATCGTTCCTTTGCGCTCGGCTGGCGCCAAGGCTCTCGAGATCATGGACCGTGCCTCGCTGCGCTCGGTCGAGAATCAAGCTGGGATACCCGCCTCGATCAAAACGCTTCCCGAAGGGGCGGCGGGTTTACTCGTAGAGTTTCAATCTGCAGAAGAAGAACAGCGGTCCGAGCTGGAAGCACTGGCCAAGGATGCCGTCTGCGGGCTGAAGTTGTTCGAGCCCGCGCGGTTTACCCACGCTCCAACCGAGCAAGCATTATTGTGGAAAATTCGCGCCGGCATGTTTCCTTCCGTTGGCTCGGTGCGTCAGAGCGGCACAACAGTGATCATTGAAGACGTCGCCTTTCCGGTCGAAGCCCTGGCCGATGCCACGTACGATCTCAACCGTCTGTTCATCAAACATGAATATTCCAACGCGATCGTCTTCGGGCATGCCAAGGACGGCAACCTGCATTTTGTGATCACGCAGAGCTTTAACGATCAAGCGGCCATCGAGCAGTACTCCCGTTTCATTGATGACTTGGTCGAGGTAGTCGTACATCGCTACGATGGCGCTCTCAAGGCCGAGCATGGCACTGGGCGAAACATGGCTCCGTTTGTGGAAACGGAATGGGGCGGTGACGCCTACCAGATCATGCGTCAACTGAAGCGCTTGGTGGACCCCGACAGTCTTCTCAATCCCGGTGTGATCATCAACTCCGATCCCAAGGCGCACCTTGCCGATCTCAAGCGGATTCCGTCGGTCGAGCCGGAGATCGACAAGTGCATTGAGTGCGGCTACTGCGAACCAAAATGTCCCAGCCGGGAGCTGACGCTGACGCCACGGCAACGCATCGTGGTACGTCGCGAGATGGCCCGCCAGCAGAATGCAGGGAACTCGGAACTCTGGAAGGCACTGGATCGCGAATTCTCCTACATGGCGCTCGACACCTGCGCGACGGATGGGCTTTGTGCTACGGCTTGCCCGGTCAACATCGATACCGGACAACTGGTGAAGCGTTTGCGCAACGCGCGCGCTTCACTCGCTGAGCAGCACTGGGCAGAGCGTATCGCCAATCATTTCGGAGCAACCGAAAGCGGCCTGCGCTGGGCGCTACGCCTGGGACATGCGACGGAAAAAGTAGTCGGCATCCGCGCTATGCGTTCGTTGACTGGTTGGCTGAAGGATTTTTCCGGAGACAACGTGAGCGAATGGATGGCCGATACTCCCTTCGCAGCGCCCGCTGTCCCTCGCACGCAAAAGGGGAATGCAGAGGCGGTATATTTTCCGGCGTGCATCTCGCGGATCATGGGGCGGTTACCCGGCGAGCCCAGAAACAAGTCTTTAATGGAGGTAACCCTGGAGTTATCCCGACGGGCGGGAGTGCCGGTCTATATTCCAGGCGATGTGGCCGGCACCTGTTGCGGCATGCCGTTCTCTTCTAAAGGATTCACGCGCGCGCACGCCATCGCGGCGAATCGAGCCGTCGAACGATTCTGGAAATGGTCTGACGAGGGAAAACTGTCCATCGTGATCGATACTAGCCCATGCGCTTACACTCTGAAAACAGCGCGTCCTTATCTGACTCCTGAAAACCAGAAGCGCTTCGATCGGCTGACCTTTCGGGATGCCATCGAGTTCGTCCACGACGAACTCCTACCCAAGCTGACCATTCGCGCGAAGGCTGATTCCGTCGCTCTGCATCCCGTGTGCTCGGTGACGAAAATGGGGATCACAGCAAAACTGGAAGGCATTGCAAAGGCCTGCAGCGACCGGGTATTGATTCCAGAAAGCGCAGGCTGTTGCGCCTTTGCCGGCGATCGAGGCTTTCTCGTTCCAGAACTGACCCAGTCCGCCACAAAACGGGAAGCAGCCGAGGTTCTGGGCCAACGACCCGACTCGTGCTATTCCAGCAGTCGAACCTGCGAAATCGGTATGAGCCGAGCCACTGGCCGAGTCTATCGTTCCTACATGTATCTTCTCGAAAAAGCCACCCGCTGACGCCCGCTTCCAACACCGTCCGAGAGTGTTCGAAGATGTATTTACCGCTAGTTCCTTCTTAGTCCGATCAAAAACCCCCACGCCCCGCGTAAAAACACTAAAAAAGTGATTATTATCACGCTGAAGCGTGATCCACGTTCCTGATCCATTTCCACACTCTGCCCTAACATCCGAGTGGCAATTCCAGGGTGGGATTTTCTCACTCGGGTCCCCAGCTAGTTTAGGGTCTCCCATCTGACACGGAATTGCGCCCGAATCCTTGGAGACAAATTTATGAGAAACACATTATTCATCCTGTTCGCGGCAGTGTTCGTCTGCCTGATATCAGTGTTTTCCGGTACTGCCGCGGCCCAAAGTAGTCCCACCCCCAGCGCCGAAAAGAGATCTACCACTACGGCCAAGAAAGCTGTAGCGAAAAAGAAAGGTCCGACGGTCGAAGAACAACTGCAGCAGGTAACTGAGCAGCTCAAGAATCAGCAAGATCAGATCCAGCAGCAGCAGACTCAGCTGCAGCAACTGCAGCAAACCAACAGTCAACTGCAGCAGCAAGTGCAACAGCAGGGACAAACTCTGCAGCACTCGGTGCAAGATGCTACGCAACAAGCCGCCGCGGCACAGCAGAGCGTGAAGGCTCTAGACACGACGGTCACTGGCCTCCAAACCGAAACCAAAGCCGCAAGCAACGCTTTGCTCGAGAATAAGAAGGCCGTGGATGCTTTGGAAAATCCCCTGGCCATCCATTACAAAGGCCTCACCGTCACACCGGGCGGCTGGCTGGAATCGACCTTCATCGTTCGTGGACGCAATGAAAACGCCGACGTCACCAGCAACTTCGCTTCCTCTCCCTTCGACGGCGTAGCCAACTCAAACCTCTCCGAGTTTCGCGCCACCGCGCGTGGCACTCGCCCGATCGTGGTTGCTACCTCCATGGTTGGCAGCACCAAAATGACTGGCTATTGGGAAATGGACTTCCTCGGCCAGGCTCCCACCGGTAACCAGGTTGAAACCAACAGCTTCATCCCCCGGCAACGCCAGTTGTGGATGCAGGCTGAGTTCAAGAACGGCTTGACTTTTACGGCTGGCCAGTTCTGGAGCTTGATGACCACGGATCGTAAAGGCATCGCGACCCGCGCTGAATTCATTCCTACTACGCTGGAAGGCAGTTACGTGGTTGGCTACACCTACGTCCGGCAAAACGCGGTGCGCGTCGTCAAGAATTTCAGCAATAAGACCTGGGCGGGATTCGAAGTTGCCAACTCTGAAACTACCTTGAGCACCAGCTACACTCCGGCGAACCTGATGGGTTTCAACACCAGTAGCAACGCGGCTTCGCCGAACGGCAGCACGCTGAATTACCTGGCGGGCAGCACAAACGGCTTCTCGACCAACCTAGCTCCCGACTTTATCGGCAAGGTGGCTTTTGAGCCCGGTTGGGGACACTTCGAGATCAAAGGACTGGCTCGGATATTCCGTGACCGCATCGCGTCCACGGGTACCGTGCCGGGAGCAACCAACATCACTGCTGGCGGCGGCGTTGGCTGGGCCGCAATTTTGCCCCTCGTAGCCAAGAAAGCCGACTTTATCTTTGAAGGTCTGGCGGGTAAAGGCATTGGACGCTATGGTGCCGCGAACACGCCCGACGTCACCGTGGATCCGACCGGTCAAATTCATCCGCTACCTGAGGTTCACAGCCTCGCCGGTTTCGAATTTCATCCTCAGCCGAAGTTAGATCTGTATGTCTACGGCGGCGATGAATATGTAGGACAGCAGAGATACACGACCCTCAACGCGGATGGCATCGAGGTGCCTGCGGGCTACGGCTCCACGCTGGTGAGCACCGCAAACTGCAATCTGGAAGTAGTTCCCACGGGCGGAGCAGAGTGCACTGGCCAGAACAAGAATCTTTATGACGCTACCGGAGGTTTCTGGTATCGCCTGTTTAAAGGTTCTTTCGGCACATTGCAATATGGCGCGCAGGTGGAATATTTCCATCGCGCGACCTGGCCGGGACAGGGCGGAGTTGCGACTGGCAACGATGTCGTCGGAATGACAGGCATTCGTTTCTATCTGCCGTAGACCCCAGTAAATTAGAAGTGCATTAGAACGGCTGCCGATTCTAGGAAATCGGCAGCCTTTTTCCTTTGCCGTCTCGTGTTTTTTCGGCTAGAATCCCGACCCAAGATGATGCCTCCGAAGTCGTCATACTCCTTACTCGACCGAATGGTTCCGCGTTGAACTGATCCGCTGTGGGCGGATTTTATATTTTGATGAAAAATGAAACCAGTCGGTGCCGGTTGGCATCAGAGAACGAGTTTTTATGCGCCCGGGTGGGCGGGCGCGCCCGATGTATTCAAGGAGTACACGAACATGCGACGGCTACTGACTCTCGCAGCAGCATTTGCTGTTATGTCACCTTTCGCGTCCGCACAGGATGTGCCGGCCGGAACGGTTATTCCCGTGATGTTGACCGTCACTCTCGATTCGAACAAAGCCAAGGCAGGGGAACCGGTGGCCGGCAGGATTATGCAGGCAGTTCCGCTTTCTTCGGGCGGAGACATCCCGAAGGGTGCAAAGGTCTTGGGGCATGTTGCGGAAGTGCAGCCCGGGGATGGATCATCGCCTTCGGTGCTCGCGGTGCAGTTTGACAAGATTCTGGTTCGCGGCCGCAGCATGACCATGAAGACGAACGTACGCGCTCTCGCCAGCATGATGGCCGTGTATGACGCGCAGGTTCCGCTGTTCGAGCCAGACACTACTCCGCGCAGCGCGGTGCTCACCGCGCCGGTGGGCGGCGACGCATCCTTCCAGCCGGATAATCCCGAGAAGTCGCGGGGAAAGCTCGTGCTCTTCAGCGGAGTTCCGGCGATGGGTTGCGGTACGCGCGTCGATAGCGAAGGCTGGAGTGGAGCGCTGTGGGTGTTTTCCCCTTATGCTTGCGGGGTCTACGGCTTTGGAAAGAGCGTGGTCATCGTGAATGACGGATCCACGGAGCCAGTGGGGAACATTGTTCTGGCGTCGCGGAAGAACGTCTTAGTCCATGCGGGCAGCGGTTTCTTGCTGCGAGCCGAATAGCTCGCGTCTAACGGCTGTGCCCATAGTCGGCGGTCCAGGGGTGGCTACTGTCGCCGCAGAACAATAAGTTCCAGAGCTTCGGGCGCGAGAGGATTGGATAACTTCAAACTTCCTCCCGCGCCCGACTTTTCCTCTACCAGATCGAGATTCTGCGTCTTGCTAATGCGGTAGCGCTTGATGCTGAATCCCTTTGCGCCCCACGGCAAATTCTTGATGGTCAGGTCATAGCTGGCGTTGTCGCGATGAACGACATCGGTTCGCGGAGGCAGCGGCTTCATTTTGGAAAAGTCCGGTAGCGTTGATGATTGTTTCACCACTTCCGGCGGCATCTGCATCGCGCGCGGTTTGAAGCCGGCGGGAACCGCGTAATTGCTGATGATGATCTGGACGGTGTTGCCATCTACTGAGCGGCCTGCGAGCGCGGCAAACCCGAAAGTGTCCGTGCCCTCAACCGCCAACCGCTGCGGTGTGTCCTGCATCTTGCCCATGGCTTGAAAGGCGTACGCCGTCTTGTAAGGCTGTCCTTGTAGATCGAAGAGACCCATCCACGCGGCGTCTCCGCGATAGAAATGGGCGTGATCGACGGGCGCGTCCTGAAGATAGCTGAGCACGGCGCCGATGTAGGCGGCGTTCTCCACGCCTTGAAGCCTAGCCTTCTCAGCCTCGGTGAAGTCGGGCGTCAGATTCCACTCCGAGAGAATGCTCTCGGCATGGGGATACCCATGGGTGTCCAGAATTCCGCGAATTTCCTTGGCCAGGCGGATGGCGTCATAGGGATCGGCGGACGAATCCGTGTAGGTGTGCCATGAGTAGAAATCGAGCGGCAGTTTGTGCGAAGCGCAGTAATCGATGAAGCCTTCGCGGTAACCGCTGTCGTCAGAAGCCAGGGCCTTTGCGTCGCCGCCAATCTTGAGCGTGGCATCCACCGACTTCAAAGCCAGTGCGGTTTTCGCATAGAGCGAATAAAACTGCTCGGCCGTGCCGGACCAGAACAGGCCGTCGGGCTCGTTCCAGAATTCCCAGTAGCGGATGTCGTAGTGAAAGCCGTTTGCCCATCCCCGGTTGTAATGCAGGGCGATGTGCTTCACCACGCTGGCAAACTTGTCGAAATCAGCCGGCGGATTGATGTTCGCGCCCCAGCTGCGACCGATCCGATAATAGACTTCCGCGCCGGTGGCGCGAATGGCGCCCAGCACTTGGTCTGTGGGCGCGAAATTGTAGCTTGCGGCTTTCTCGGGGTCGGCGCCCCAGTCGGGGAAAATGATGGTGGCATTTCCGGCCTTCACCACTCCAGCACGCTGCGCCGCGTCGGGAATAAGCCAAGTGAGCAAGGCGTCCGACTCCTCGAATTTCGAGTCAATTTCTGACGGACCCATCAGGTCGTGAGTTCGAACCTGGTTCACACGCAAAGTTTTGTATTGCTCGACGAGGTTTGGGAGCCCCGCCATTAGCGGGGTAGGCGGGCCATTCAATCCCTGGAACGATCGAATCGTGCCGGTCACTCGGCCGGCATCCACTTGCAAGCTACGGAATCCGGTCTCTTGGGCGACTGCGGCAGCACACAGCAACAGGGAACAGAGACAATAACGTGACACCGTGTTCATCAGTAAACTCCTTGTGCGCCGGTTAAACCGGCGAGGTGTAGTGAATGAAAGAGTCATACAAATGTGAAGTAGCGCGACCCACGTCGGCCCTGAGTCATGCGGAGCCGCTCGTGAGGGCGGCGTCGAAGCGTTGACAAGGGAACGTGCGGGCCGGGTATTCAGCCGCGTAAGAACCTTCCTCCGGGGCGCCGACGCTGTAAGGAGATGCGGAAGGCCCCATCCGGTGCACCGATATGGCGAGGTGCAACGGAGTCCCGCGCGGTCGCAGACCCCGTGCACGTACGGAAGCACCTCGAACGGGAACCGGGAGATCCCAGGTTTGCCCAGGGCTGCAGTTGCCCTGGGACGCATCGGGAAGTCTAAGGACGCACGCCGATGACGAACGGAGCTGGGAAGTCGGACAGACTTACTGTACCGGAGAAGTCCTCGAACAACGCCGGGCAACCGGCCGCGGAGGGGATGGAGGGAAGAGGCCTGGCCAAAGGGAACCTGCCCCAACCAAACGCGTCCCGGACACCGAGCCGGGAAGACGCGCTCAGCGCGTTGGAGCGGGTACGTCAAGCAGCAAAGAAGGATAAGAAGGTGCGGTTCACCGCGCTCCTGCACCACATATACAACCCGGAAGCACTGCGCAAGGCTCACTTCAGCCTGAAGAAGGAAGCTGCGCCCGGTGTCGACGGAGAAACCTGGCGGCACTACGGCGAGACCCTCGAGGACAGTCTCCAGGATCTTTCCCATAGGCTGAAGCGAGGAGCGTACCGAGCGAAACCGGTGCGTAGGGTGTATATACCTAAGGCCGACGGGCGGCAAAGGCCGCTCGGAGTTCCGCTCGGAGTTCCAGTCCGAAGCGGCTGGTATTGGCATCGCTCGCTGTCGCGGCGGAGCCAGAACGGCCGTGTCCTCTGGGATCGCATGCGGCGCCTCCTCACTCGCTGGCTGCCTTTGCCTCTTGTCTGTCATCCCTTGTCTGTCATCCCTATCCTTTGCGACGCCTGGGCGTTATCACCTAAGGCAAGAGCCGGATGCGGGAAACCCGCTCGTCCGGATCCGTGGAGGGGGTCATGAGTAATCCTGATCCCTATAATCCTGATCCCTACTCCGACTGCGGCTCTTCCGCCTGGATCACGAGGCGGCAGGAAGTCGGTTATGCCTTCATCTGCTTCTGCAAAAGTGTGAGCAGCGGCCGGTCGAGTTTGTGCCCCTGCCAGTCCTCAAATTTCGTTCCCGGTCGTTCCGTGTCGAGCACGCCAAAGGGTCCGCGGAAATTCCATAAGGCCCAGCCGGAATGCAGTTCACTGAGAACGTCGAGAGTGTCATCAAACCAGGCCAGCACAACATCCGGCGGAGTGTGCTTGTAACATCCCATCTCGCCGAAGTGGATGGGAGTTCCTTGGGCGGCGAGTTCACCCCATGGATGAAAGAGCGTGGCGAGGGTTTGCCGGTCGCAGATCACTTGCCCCTTATCATCCTTGAGAGGCCACGTCGGCAGCGCTTCTCTGCCGGTGAGGATGCCGCGTACCCACTCGCATTGATGATGAGTAACCTGGATCGGATTGTAGGTATGGCAGCTCTGGAGCATGCCCGTGCCCACGAGACCAGAAATCGGCGAGCCGGCTCCAGGATAACCGTCGGTGACGACCAGGCGTTCAGGGTCGCGCGTGCGAATCGCATCCGCCGAAGCCTTGGCCAGACGCGTGTAGTCCTTGGCATGACGTTGCAGAAATTCTGGGCTGAACAGATCTTTTGTTTTGACCGGGCGGTGCTTCTCCATCCCCGCCAGTTCAGACTCACTCGGTACGGCGATAGGCTCATTTACCAGGTTGAAGCTAAGCTTTTCGCTCGAGATGCCTTTGTAGCGATCAGCAAAGAAGGTCCATTGGTGAACGAAAGCATCGAATGTGTGCGCGTCGCTGAATATATTCGTTTTTTCCTTCGTGATTGCAATGCGCGTAAGCTTTTCGTCCATCGTGTCGAGAATGCATAATCCCGGCGCACGATGAAGACAAACATTCACATGAATTCCATATTTTTCTCCCAGCCGGATGGCTCGTTCGATCGGCTCGACATGCTTCTCGTTGATGGTAAACAAGTCAGGAGCTGTCCAGAAGCGATAATCCATGGGGAGGCGCACCCAGTTGAAGCCCCAGTCGCGAATCCAGCGAAAGTCGTCCTCGAGAAACATCCCATCATTTTTGTAGGGAAAATATTTCATCCAGTCCGTATCGGTGGAGAAATACTCGAGCAGATTGAAACCGTACCAGCGGGGGTTCTTCGCCGGCGCAGGAGAGGGCGACGATTGGGATTCGGTTGCTGAAGCGCCTGACCGTGAGAATGCGAAGCCAGAAGGCAAGAGCGTGGCTGATGCAACAGCGACGGCCGACTTCAGTAAAGCGCGGCGAGTGAGACGAACAGGGCTGGGAGCTGAGACTTTGGTTTCTGCTCCTTCTTGCTTCTCCATTGCTCCTCCTAAAAGTGTGGTGCTAATATCCACCGATACTTACCCCACCGTGGCGGGTTTTTCCGCCATCCAGAATTTCGTGATCTCTTCGAGCGATCGTCCCTTGGTTTCGGGAATCAGCCAGCCGACAAGAATGATCGTCAACAACGCGCCCGCGCTGAAACACCAGAAGGTGCCATCCGAGCCCAAATGTTTCTGCATGATGGGAAACATCTGGTTTCCCAGGTACCCCACCAGCCAGAGTGCGGTGGTGGCAATCGACATAGCGCGCCCTCGAACCTTCGTGGGATAAATCTCCGAGATGATCACCCAGCACGCCACTCCATTGCCAAACGCATGACCGGCGACGAAGCTCATCACAAAAATCAGGACCGCCAAGCCGCTACCCTGGACGTGATAGAACCACCCGACCAGTGCGAAAGAGAGGAATTGCACGGTGGTACCAGCCAGGATCAGAGTCTTGCGCCCGGCGCGATCGACGAGCCAGAGTGCTAACAGGGTAAACAAAAGATTGATCAGACTGACCAGGACGGACTGAAAAAATGCGTCGCTGGTCGCCGTACCTGCCGACCGAAAAATCTCCGGCAGGAAAGAAAACAGCGGCGTGATGCCACTGATTTGCTGCAAGCCCGCAAGCATGATGCCCAGCAGCAGCGGCCGACGGAAAGTGGTAAAGAGTTCCGAGATGTGGCCCTCTTCCGTGGCCAGCGAGTTCTCGATCGCAGTGGCTTCCTGCAGCGCAATTTCAGCGCCGTTGATCTTAGTCAGCACGCTGACGGCTTGAACCCGACGGCCGACCTTCATCAGCCAGCGCGGACTTTCAACCGCAGGCAGGATCATCAATCCAAACAGAATAGCCGGCACGACTCCGGCGAGAAACATCCAGCGCCAGCCGGTAGAGATGTTCCACGCTTCATCGCCGCTGCGCTGAATGAGCATGTTGACGAAGACGGCAGCGAGAATTCCAACCACAATTCCAAGCTGGTAGAGAGTCACGCAGCGGCCGCGCACTCGTGTGGGAGCAATCTCCGCGATGTAGTTCGGAGAAATCACCGAGGCTGCGCCGATCCCCACTCCGCCAATCAGCCGCCACAGAACGAACTGATGAAGATTCTCGGCAAAAAGCATGCCGACGGAAGAGAGCGCGAAACACAGAGCGCAAAGCGCGAGCCCTTTTTTCTTTCCCAGATAGTCGGCAACGGTACCCGCCGCCGCACAACCGGCGATGCATCCCACCAGCGCGCAGCCCGCGGCCCAGCCGATCCCGGCCGCGTCCAGCTGAAAGAGTTTGCTCAGAAATCCAATCGCGCCGCTGATCACAATGTTGTCGTAGCCAAACAGCAGACCGCCGAGAGTGGAAACCGTGGCTGCAATCACGAGAGGAGTGCGCGAATAGCCTGCACTGGATGATTCGTTCAGGTCAGTCGCCTCCAATGAGTGGCGGAAGACAGACGGAGTCGTATCGCCGGGAAGACTCGAGAAACTTCTTCGTCGCCAGCATGAAGCCGAGCGTGTGCGCCATGCCCGCATGCCAGGGAGCCGAACACGTCATCTGAGGAGTGTGGTCGGGAATCAACACACCGTCAAAATGGTCGCGGTGAAGAATGGCGAGGATGCGAATCATGTCCACATTGCCTTCGTCGATGAAGGTTTCGCGATAGTGTGGCACCTTCCCCAGCACATTGCGCAGGTGAATGTAGGCAATCTTGCCTTGCTTGCTGTATCGATCCACCGCGTCGTAGATATTGCCTTCGGTCATTTCGGCGAGAGTTCCCACGCACAGCTCAAGCGAATTACTGGGGCTCGGAGCGAGATCGATCAGCCTCTGATACATGTGAGGCTGGTAAACCAGGCGCGGCTGCTGGCGCATGGTTGGCATGGGAGGATCGTCAGGGTGGGCGGCAAGCCGAACTCCAGACTGCTCGGCCACGGGAATCACTTCTTCGAGAAACCTTTGCAGCCGCCGCCACAGCTCTTCGTGCGAAATCGAAGGCAGGGTGCCCGCCGCGGCATTCTGGTCGTAGATCATGTTCCAGATCATCCCATTCGGAATGGGGACGTCTTCGGCAGGGCCGTCCATTCCCAGCGTGATGGCATGGCCGCGTCCCAACGGCGCAGTTACTCGGCCGCATACGCCCGCCAAACTGAAGTTGTAGCCAAGCACCGGAATGCCGGCTTCGCCCAGGCGGCGAATGATCGTTTTCACTTGCTCGATCTGTTGTGCTCGTCGCCGACCATCGAGCAGAATATCGTGCCAGTGTGCGGGATCGAGATTCTCGACCGCGGCCAGGACCAGGCCCGCATCTTCAATCTCCGCGCGCAGGGTCCGGAGCTCTTTTACCGTCCAAAGCTGATTGGGATCGCCGGCCACTCCCCAAGCTTCGTATTTCGCGCCAGTGGGCTGATTGTCACGCGGGTTGGATGGACCTTGTCTGAAATAATCGACCAGATGAACCACGACATGAGTGCAACCCGCCTGCCGCGCGAAGTCGTAGTAGTCCCGCGTCAGCATGTGACGGTAGAGGCCGAGGCCAATTTTCACAGGCGATTCCCGATACCTGCGCCATAATCGGGACTGAGGACTTGTCCGTTGATCTCGGCGGCCAGTGGCGAGCACAGAAAAACAAATGAGTCCGCGATGGACTCGGGGCTGTTTCTTCTTCCCAGCGAGACTCGCAGCACAAATTCCCGGTAGGCAGGATCTTCGTCAAACACTTTCAGCGAGCTGCCCGCCGCCACGTTGCCCGGAGAAATCACATTCACGCGGATACCGGTCAGTGCATATTCAAGAGCCAGGCTGCGTGCGAAGTTCTCCAGCGCCGCTTTGGCCGAAGAATACGCGGGGATCAAGGTGTGCGGCATGCGAGCCACATAAGAAGATGTGAAGATCAGGTGGCCGACAATCTTGCTCCGGGTCCATTGTCCAAGCACCGCCCGCGCCAGAAAAGTTTGCGCAAAATAATTGAAGCGAAAGATGCGCTCATAATCGGCTTCCGATGTCGTGGCGAATGGATGCAATCCACAGCCGCCCGCATGGCCGATGACCGTATCCATGCCCGGGAACTTTTCGAAGGCCGTCGTAACCATGCGGTTCACCTGGCTCGAATCGGTAATATCCGCGGCGAAATAGAGATAAGAGGAAGCCGGGATCTGCCAATCGTTGAGCGTCTTCTGGGCCTCGCTCTCTCCTTTTATATCGGTGAGCACGAGGGTTGCACCGCTTGCAGCCAATCTCCGTACCATGTGCTCGGCAATCGCGCCCATGGCTCCCGTGATCAGAATCCTTTTTCCGGAAAGATCAATGCTGATCATGGCCGCCCGCTCCTGCTGTGCGCGAAAGTACTTCGTGACTTGATTCGGTAACCAGCACGTTGTCTTCGATTCTCGCGCCCCCGCCGCGTTCGGGAGCGTAAACGCCGGGCTCAATCGTGATGACCATGCCGGGTTCAAGCTTGGCATCAACGCCGGGAGCGATTAGAAATCCGGGATCGTGATAACGAAAGCCAACGTGATGACCGGTGTGGTGAGGGAAGAAGGCAGCCAGTCCTTTGGCTGCGATTTTGTCCCGGGCCATCGCGTCGATGTAGGCCGCGGAAACACCCGGCCGTATGGCGTCGACTGCGGCCCGCTGTGCGTCTTTCGCAATGGTAAGTATGGGTTCGATCTCCTCTTTCGGCGAACCTACGGCTGCCGTTCGGGTGAGGTCGCTCCAATAACCATTCACACAAGTGGCGAGTTCGATCAAGACCAGGTCGCCTTTCTCGAGACGCCGTCCGGTCGAGCGATTGAATCGCCCCGCATCGGCGCTGTTGGGGCCAGACTGCACCATAGCCCATCCTCGGGAATGAAATATCCTCTCGCTGCCAATTCGCCGATATATGGCCGACTCCACCGCCGCGGCAACTTCCGCTTCTGTAATTCCGGGTCTCAAAGTCTCGAAGAAGGCTTGCAACCCAACATTCGCCACCCGGTTGGCCAGCCGGATTGCCTGAATTTCGTCCGGAGTTTTTCTTAAATAGAGATCCGCAAAAGTCGCCCGGCAACGAGGCTCTCGTTTGGCTGCGATCGCAGTAAGCTGTCCAGCAAAATCCTCCGGGATAGGAATCTGTTCCCCCGCCTGAATCGGCAGGGAAGTTCGGGCCGCGCCTGGGTTCATGCCAACCTGCTCACTGCTAATTCCGGCGCGGCGCAATTCGTCGCCGATCAAACCCACGACCACAGAATAAGGATCAGCGCACTTGAGATCGCCCCAAGGATATTCTTGCACTCGCAAACCAGCAGGAACATGGTCTCGCGGTTCAATCTGCGGAACGAACAGAAGAGGCTCGGCCTCGGCGAAGCAGACCAGCAACGAAGCGCCCCAGAAAGGAAAATAGCCGGAGAGCATGAGTAATTCGTCGGGCCGCCAGGCAATCCATGCCTGCAAACTATTTTTCTGAAGAAAGCCGCGTATCTGTTCCGAACGAGACGGTGGATTTGTAATTACCTGGCTTGCACTTTTAGTCGGAGTCTCCATGGCCCTTTACATGATCCCGTATTTGTCGAACGCGTCCACGGCACTGCTTCCTTCTTCAATCGCTCTCTTCACCAACTTCTCGCCACGAGCTTTTTCCAGCGCCCGCGAGAAGACCTCGATCTCGGCCTCGGCGGGGACTAGCAGAACTCCATCGATGTCGCCCAACAAAATATCGCCCGGACGAACCCGCACCACTCCAATCTCCACCGGAATCCGGTAGTCGACGACTTTGTAGCGCGGCGCCGAGTCTTGTCCGTAAGAACCGAAGCCGAATGTGGGGAAGCCCATGTTCAGAATGGCTTTAGTATCTCGCACATAGCCATTCAGTACGGCGCCCCGGCTGCCCAGTTTGCGAGCGCGCGTACTCATCAACTCTCCCCAGAGCGCGTTGCGCGGAGAGGAACCGGTGTTCACATAGACTTCGTTATGGTGGAGATCGTCGAGCGCTTCCAGCATTAGGCCAAAAGGCTTCTCCATTAACCGATTGGCGCTGCCGACGATTTTTTCGCTGAACACATCGACCGCCAGAACGGGCAGGGCACGGCCGATCACCACCATATCTTGCCGCAGCGGCTGAATCTGCGGCGGCAGGAACTGATGTTGAAGGCCCAGCTTGTCCATCACATCGCCCACCACGCAGGTGAACAGTTCGCGCTCTACGATAGCGAAAAGTTCGTCGTCGGACTTCCACATCTGCGTCGTGCTTCCGGGCGTGCCAGTCCTATCGCGCTCACTGCCGACCCGCCGCCCCATTGGTTGTTTCTTCTGTTTACTCAAAGAACGGTTCTCCCGGACGCGCATAACGGCGCGCCACATCTTCATTCAGTGTTACACCCAGCCCCGGTTTTTCCGGCATCTTGATAAAGCCGCCTTGAATCAGCGGCTTCGGCAATCCATCAATCAGCTCATTCCAGAAGGGAACGTCGGAGGCATGAAACTCCAGCGCAAGAAAGTTCGGGATCGCCGCGCAGAAATGAGCTGAAGCCAGCGTGCCCACTGGACTGCTGATATTGTGCGGCGCAACCGGCATAGTGTGGACGTCGGCAAACTGCGCAATGCTCTGGGCGATGGACAACCCTCCCACCTTCTGCAGGTCGGGAGTAACAATGCTCAGGGCGTGCTGCGCGATAATCTCCTGAAAGCCTTCAAAGAGAAAAAGGTTCTCTCCGGTGGCGATCGGTACTCGCACCTTCGCATTTACTTCCTTCAGCGCGGCGGTATTGTTCGGAGGAACCGGGTCTTCGAGCCACAACAGGCGGAAGGGCTCCAGTTCGTGCGCCACTTTTACCACGTCGCTGGCGTTATAGCGCCAGTGGCAATCCACGGCGATGTCGGTATCGTTGCCCACGGCCTCGTGAACGGCGGCGATCAAACTCACCATGTGATCGATCGCGCGATTATTGAGCGTTCGATTGTGGGGATCGAAACCTTGTGTGCCGGGCACATCCAAATCAAACTTCAGAGCGGTGAAGCCCTCCGCTCGTTTTTTGAGAGCCTGGCGGCGATAGTCATCGGGCGACGAAGGAGCCTCCTCTCCGGCCTCGCCAAAGTAATCTTTCGCAACGTGTTGGCGGTTCTTCGACTCCCACGATGCTGCGCGCGAACGCAGCACTTCATCCAGACTTTCCAGCGCTTCGCCGCCGTGGCAGTCGGCGTAGATTCGAACCCGGTCGCGAAATTTGCCGCCCAGCAGGCGATAGATGGGCACATCAAGCCATTGGCCAAACACATCCCAGAGCGCGGCCTCGATGCCACTGATCGCGTTGTAAACGATGCCCGCCACCGAACCGGATCCCGAAGTTGCCAGCTGCAGTTTGCGGAACAGCCGATGCATGTCGCGCGGATCTTCGCCCACCAGCAGTGGTTCGAGCGAGCGCAGAATGGAGGTGAGGCCAGGAGCGAAAAAGCACTCGCCTAACCCCCCAACCCCTTCGTCCGTTTCAATTCGAACGAAGGTCCAATCAAAGTTGCCTTCTACTACCGCAGTCTTTAGCCTGACGATTTTCACGTTATTGAGGACACCCGGGAACCGGAGATTATACGCCGCACTGGATTTCACTGCTTGACCACATCCCGCCACTGAAACAGCTAGAATGCTGCCATCACAAAATGTGCGCTGAGTGACAAAGAGACCTGTGAGCTGAGGACCCAACTCCCAATGAAAGAATTTGACGGAAGAGTAGCAGTGGTGACGGGCACGACCGGAATCGGTCGCGCCATTGCCATTCGTTTGGCCGCGGGAGGCGCTCAAGTGGTTGCGCTCGGCATTGAGGCGGCCGCTAACAAAAATCTGGCGCGCGATGCGGCACGACTCGATGCGAAGTCAGATGGGTCAAGCCTGCAGGTCGAAACCTGCGATGTAACCAACCTCGACCAGGTGCGCTCGGTCATTACGAAGACCGTTAGCCGGCTTGGGGGTCTGGACATCATTGTCAACGCCGCCGCGATTCATCCCTTTGGCACTGTTTTGGAAACTGACCTTGCTACCTGGAATCGCTGCATGATGGTGAACGTCGGAAGCATCTACCTGCTGGCACACTTCGGCATCCCGGAGATGAAAAAGCGCGGGGGCGGATCGATCATCAATTTGGCATCCGTTCAGGGATACGCATGCCAGCGCGGCGTCGTCGCCTATGCCGCATCGAAGGGGGCGATTCACAGCTTGACGCGAGCTCTCGCCCTTGATCATGCCGCCGACAAGATTCGCGTCAATTCCATCAGCCCGGGTTCGATCCGCACGCCGATGCTGGCGCGCTCCGCGGCGCACTTTTCGCCAGACATGCCGGCCGAAGAAGTCTTCGCACGTTTCGGTGCGTCGCATCCGCTCGGCCGCATCGGCACACCTGAAGAGGTCGCTGAATTGGCGGCTTTTTTGGCGTCGGATCGCGCGGGATTCTGCACCGGATCCGACTACGTCGTCGACGGCGGACTCCTCGCGGGCATCGGTGTGCAGTAACCAGCGCTGAGGCGGGAGGTTATCGATGATCTCTCTGCGCGAATACGCCGCCGCTGATCCAATTCCACGCTCGCGTGATGTCCGCGGGATCGACAAAAAGAATGTAGGCCGACAGAACATCCCATTGGAACAGTGGAACGTTGAGAGAATATTCAAGTGAGAGATGGAATAACAGTCCAAATCCCAGCAGAATGTAGCGAAGCTCCTTGATCCAAATCAAAACGCCCAAGGAGAATTCGAGAGCTAGCGCCAACCAACTTCCTACCTTCAGGATCGTCGGCTGCAGAAGCCAAGCTGGAATAGGGAACCGCTTCAGTGCAGCGAGATGGTAGACGTAATACAGCGCCGCGCCGTGAAGCCAAAGTGGCCCCTTCATCTTCCAGCAGAATGCCGCAAAGTAAAGGAGCGATAGCTCGATCTGAATCATCCGTTGCGCCCACGGACTCAGCGGTTGGATGACTGCAGCTTCTTTCCCTCGCCAGATCCGCATCAGCCGATCCACGGAAAGAGCGGCGCCCGCGGGCGCGAACATCAGAAAGAACCCAGTCACGCGCAGAAAAGTATCGCCGCTGTTCGTAATGAACAGGTTTCTCTGCTGAATTGAAACCAGGCACAGAAATACGATCAGACCATTGATGCGGGTGAAGAGGCCGACCGTGAGCAGTATCGCCGAGGTCAAGAAAACCCAGAAAAAGGCATTGATCCAGCCATCGCTTTGCGGAATGATGGTGAAAAGATCTATCCGTCTACCGGGCTCAATGGTTTGCATGGTTGGCAGACTGATCCAGGCGTGGGTTCCGTACCAGGTCAACCAATCCGGGCGTAACAGCAAGAGGGTCGCAAGCACTAACACGCCATAAGCGATGCGAAACAATGCGATCGGAAGCGGGGATTGTTTCTCAAAAAAAAAGGCATTCCAGGCCTTCAGCCACGCCCTCGGCGTCATCGCAAGTCCTCGGGCTTCACGCCGTAGCCGTAGAGAACGTGCTGGTCCCAGGGTTCAGGCTGATAAGCGCTATCCGCATGAGGCACAATAGGCGACCACCTTTGAATCAGAATGACGGTTTTTGCCGGGTTCGATGGCGTGCTAGTGATGCGCGCGATGCGACGCGCGACGTCCGGCCACAAAAGGTCGTTCTGGTCATTTTGGAGGTTTTCGGTGAACTTGCGGTAACGCTCTTTGATGTAACGGTCGTTGAGACTGAGTTGCTCCATTCTCGGAAACGCCCAGGTTGTTCTTGAGCCGTCTTTGAAAACGATGGTTGCTTCGACATAACTATTTGCCAAGGCGGGCGTCGGCGCGAACATATCCCAGGATTGAAACAGTCCGGCCCACAAGAAATAGGGGCGGACGAGATGCTTGCCCCACGAGACTAATGATGTGTCGATTGGCAGACACCAGCAAGTGATTGCCAAAATGTGAAAACCCAGGAACAGGTTGATGGCGATGCGCTTTACCTTTTGTGGCCCGAAGACTTGTCTTTTCGAAAGTTGAGGCGAGTCGAACTGGATTACTTTTTTCTTCATTGCGAACTGGTCGTCGGGTCGAAAAGCCTCAGAGCACAGCGCCGAAGATGCTCATTATAGGTGGTGTCTGCGCGCCAGCTCGTCTAACCGCAGGACACGTAGCAAAGAGAGCGACTCTCTCGTCAGCCTGTTTATTAGGAAGATAACGTGGGAAGTTTGTGGTTACGCCTAGGTAAGCTGTGAAACGATGGTGCGCCTTGAGAGATTCGAACTCCCGACCTTCTGGTTCGTAGAGTAGAACAGTCAACGCTAACTTACTGATCTGGAATCGCTTCGAAATCAGAGTGCGTCTGAGTTGCACCCATACACCCAAGTTGGACTACGCGGGTTCCGGAAGCGGAAGCCATGCAGCGCAAGTCCAAGACGTTTGCGCCAAGGTTCATTGCTGCCAAGAAAAGCCAACGCAACCGGCCTGCAGGCGATTTCCGACTTACTCCATACAAGCGCCCGCCCTAAAAATCCTCACCCCCGTGCAAGATCGCGGCTCAGATTGGCTGTAATGCGCGAGAAACAGCATCCCAGCATCATGCATTCCCCGCGTCCGACCGTGTGAATTCACTGTAACGGTTAGGCAGTATGGGTAATTGTATTGCCCGAGCCACAGGCTATAGTGCCGTCGGCTGCCCATATTCGGCGTTCCCCCAGGCCGTAGGCGTCACACAAATTGCTCAGGAGGCCAAGAAAATGAAGAAGCTCGGGTATCTGTTAGGGTTGGTCGCGATCGCCCTGACCCTCGGGGAAAATGCTCTGGCCCAAGGCGACAAGAGCGTTTACTTCACGACCTACTATTCCAACGCGCTCACAGCCGGGCCGGATGAAACGATTCGTATCATCAATGACGGCGACACGGGAGGAACTTTGTGGGCGTCCTTCTATGTGTTTGATGACAGCGAGGAACTGCAAGACTGCTGCAGCTGTCCGATTTCGGCGGACGGCCTGCTTTCAGAGTCGGTGAATAACCAGCTCGCGTCGTTTGACCTGGTCCTGACTCCCGAACACGACTATCGCGGCGTCATCAAGATCATTGCGTCTTCGACTCCCGCCTTTGGTCCGTCATTTACCAATACGCCCGCGGCCGGACTCCACGGCTTTGCGACGCACACCCAGAGCGCCGCCAACAAATACCCGTTCGGGGCGGCGCCCTACTCGGTAACCGAGTCGCTCTTGCAGGATTCGAATCTCTCAAGTTCCGAAAAGACCTTGCTGGAAACCCTGTGCTATTATGCGCAGCAACTCGGCAGCGGCGAGTTCGGGTACTGCACGTGCACGCCGGAGGACCGCAACTTTTAGCGGAACAGAAGCGAGCGGAAGAGAACGATCTGTGCGGCAAGAAAGGAAAGGGCTATCAACATTTCTGTTGATAGCCTTTATTTATGCCGGCTGCAGATCGGCCACCGATCCCGGTTCGATTCCGTATTCCTCCGCCAGCAAATTCTGCATGGCATGCACGGCATATAAAGCGCGGTCAATTCCGTAATGTCAGGTTTGTCCGGGAGTAGTTGTTTAATTCCGCCAAACAGTTCTGCCGCACGCTCATGCAGGGCTGGCGTAGCCGGGATTACTACACTTTTCCGTTCTGGTTCTGAATCCCGTACTGCCGACTCGAAACCGTTTTTTACGTGGCACACTGCCGCGTAGAGCGCTGCCAGTTCGACCGGTTCGGGCGGTTATGGTGGTTTTGGCTGGGGCTGCTGCGGTTGCGGCCTTGGCTGGGGTTGGGGATGGGATCCGTTCTGGGATTGGCCACCGTCCTGGTATAACCCATGGTGGTCGGACTATGGCTATTCCCCGGCCTACATTTACCCGAATACGGACGACCCGAATATGGACTAGCAGGTTGCAGGTCGGCGCGGCACCCGGACTTTAGCTAGCGAATCGTCTCCGGCAGACGGTTGTCGATGAGAATCGCGCACTCAGCGCCGCGGTGCGTTTCAGGGAACTTTCGCCGAGGGCATAAATCAGCCGCCGTCGCAGCACGCTGTAATTCTCAGTTGTCCTTCTGAGTGTGACCGTGATGGCCGTACCCGGCTACACTAGCCCGTATCAAGATGTGCGGTTTTACAATACGGGGGGTAGCGAGTTGACCCTAACAATCTCTGTTAGCGGCAGCATGTTTGCCGCTCCAGAAAATTGGTGTACCAATGGTGTTAAGCCCGGCACCCATTGCAACGTGTATGTGACCTACACACCGCTTGGAATCGAGACGGACAACGGCAGCCTGTTATTTGCGTTCAATGATCAGATCGTATCTGTTCCTTTGACCGGCGAGGGTGTGCAGAGTATTCCGACAATTAGTGGGATGCGAGGGAGTCACCAAGGCATGCAGAATGTCGATGCAAAGGGAGGGCCTTCCGATGGAAACGGGGATGACGAGTAAATTGAGGAATACGGGAATCGGTCCAGTAGGATATCGACCTTGGGGAACGCATTTCTGCAATTTCTACGCGACCAAGACTGACTTGGTTGAGATGCTAGTGCCCTACTTCAAGGCCGGGCTTGAAAACAAGGAATACTGCGTATGGGTTATTTCTGAGCCCGTCACTGAACCGGAGGCCTGGGACGCTTTGAGGGAAACGATACCTGAGCTTGATGAATACCTAGCCGATGGATGCATAGAAATCCTTCATGGGCGGGAATGGTATCTGAAACATGGGATTTTCGATATGGAGCGAGTGACCCGTGCGTGGAACGACAAACTGAGTCGGGCATTAGATCGCGGATATGCAGGAATGAGAGTTTCCGGAAACACTGCCTGGCTGGAAAGAAAGGATTGGAGTAGCTTTTGCCACTACGAGAAAATGGTCAACGACAGCGTGGCGGATCAGAATATGACCTTGCTCTGCACCTACCCGATGGCAACGAGTGGGGCGGCCGATCTGCTCGACGTGATAACCACGCACCAGTTTGCGGGCGCCATGCGAAATGGGTCTTGGGAGTTGATTGAGACTCCGGAACTCAAGCAAGCTAAGGCAGAAATCAAAAGAATGAATGACGAACTCGAATTGCGCGTGGTGCAACGCACTGAAGAACTCGAGGCTGCCAATCGAAAGTTGAGAGAGGCTCAGGCGGAACTGGCCCACATCAATCGGGTGATGACGATGGGCGAGTTGACCGCGTCGTTTGCGCACGAGGTCAAGCAGCCTCTTGCAGCCATCGTCAATAACGCGAACGCTGGCATTCGCTTTCTTGCAACACAGTCGCCTGACTTGGAAGAGGTGCGGCAAGCCCTGGTGGATATTGCCGAGCAAGGAAGAATGGCGGGCGATGTCGTCTCGCGCATTCGCGCACAAGTGAAAAAGGCAAAGCCTGCCAAGGCGGAAGTGGACATCAACCAATCTATCCGGGAGAGAGACCGACGATCCCAAGATGTCCAATCATGGAAGCAGTTATACAGGGCTGCCATCCTTGAAACAAACATGGAACTTGTCCCTCGACGAATACTTGAAGCGCGAAAAGCTGCTGGGGAACGCGCAGTCCACTTGATCCGGGAGGGTTCGGACGACGAACCAGAATTACAAGACTTGGTGTATGCAAGTGTGGTTTTGAACGAGTTGAACAGAAGGTGTCAGTCCGGTAGACATTGATAGCGGACGTAATCGTATCCGCCATATAGATCGAGCTTTGAGGAAAGGCATAGCAGCAATCGATCCGGATGCGGCGGCGTGGCGTTTACGGCGTGGCCCTATTTGAGAGTGAACGCCCGCGAGGTGTGTCAATTCTTTTGTGTAAACGGCCCGGTTTTGTTTTTGGGGATGGGTGCGCGAGGGAAGGGGCAGCGTCCCTTCCCTCG
>JBEKRE010000016.1:0-156989 GCA_049519055.1 Candidatus Sulfotelmatobacter sp.
CTCAAGCGCCAGTAAGGCCGAAGACCTCTGGACCACACGCCTCGACACAGCATACTGCTAACGCTTCCGTTTTCATTAATCGTTGTGGCGCTGGGCGCCATGTAGAACTCATCCCATCTGTTGACAACAGTTACTTCCGAGCAGCCCGTCATCCAGCGGGATCCTGACCTGCATCTCCAACCCTGCGTGGGCTATTCGTCATCACCGGTCGAGGTGTCTGCGGTCACATAACCCTTGCGGGCGGGTTCACTAGACTGAGCACTGATCCGGGAGGTCGCTATGCGGCGACGTGCTTTGCTCCTCGCGCTTTTCTTCTCCGGTTCCTTGTTGCTCACTCCTTCGCTTCCTGCAAAAGACAAAACCAAGACCCCAACGTCGGACAAGATCCGACAGGACTTCAGCAAGTTCGTGGACATCCCCGGCGCGGAGAAAGTTGGAGAGGAACAATGCGCTGCCTGCCATGCTGATCTCTCGAAGACCTATCGCCGGAGCGGGCACGCGATGCAAGAAGTTGCCTGCGAACAGTGTCACGGGGCGGGCAGTCTGCATATTGCGGCAGGCGGCTATTCGACCGAATCAAAAGACAAGATCATCAGCTTCCGTGACCGTTCCGCCGAACAATCGAACGGGGTGTGCCTAACCTGCCACGCGAAATCCGATCATGTTCGCAACTGGTTTTCCGGCGCACACGCGGCACAGGATATCAAGTGCAGCGACTGCCACACTATTCATGGCGAGACGCACGGAAAGACGGGTGTCGAGTTCCAGACTGAAGCCTCTGGTATTCCGAGAGCTATCGATTCTCGCCGCCAGCAGAATGAGAACTGCCTGCGCTGCCACCAGAAGCAAAATGCCGAAGCAGATTTGCCGTACCACCACCCTATTCGCGAAGCCAAAATGAGCTGCGTTGATTGTCACGACCCGCACGGCGGCAGCGCGGGCAACAATCTGAAGTTGTCCAACACTAACGAACTCTGTTTCACCTGCCATGCCGAATATCAGGGGCCGTTCACCTTCCAGCACCCTCCGGTAAACGAGAGCTGCCTCAAGTGTCACTCCGCTCATGGATCGCCAAACCAGAACATGCTTGCCGTGAGCCAACCCGCGCTCTGCTTGCAGTGTCATTCGGCGCACCACAACGGCGCGAGTCTGCCCTTGGTCGACCGGTGTACCAATTGCCATAACGCAATTCATGGAAGTGACATTCCTTCGGCAACCGGCGGAAGTAAGTTCATCGACAAGTAGTACCCGGCCCATTAGGACTGGTTCGGGCAAGGAGTCACGCAATGAATAGGTTTTCCGCACTCCTCATAGTTGCAGTCACAGTTGCGGCAGCGACCTACCTGGTGCAGGCTCAGCAACCCAGTTCGACCGCTTCCCAGTCGGCTGAGAACGTTCCCGAAGTCAACTACCACGTTACCGTGATGATGCCGCAATACCGCTTCCTGGATACCAGCGGATACGGTGGTCGGGTTGGTGAGTACGACTCCTTGCAACAATCGCTGGGTGGTGATTTGTCCTTTGACTACGTCAGTGTTCCGCAACACATGCCCATCAAGTCCACTTGGGATGTCATAAGCCGGGACGATTACGACTTGAAGTCGCGCGTCACCTTCGGAAAATGGCTCGACTTCACCCTCGACAATCGCAGCTTTATCCGCCACCTCGATGACAACTCCTATTTCGGAGCGTCCGTAATTTCTCCGGATATCATTCGCATCGATACGGTCTCTCCGGATTCCTTGCTGGGTATCCGCCGGAGGATGAACAACGCAGCGGTCAAAGTGCAGTTACCCAAAATACCAGTGAAATTGTTTGTCAAAGGCGGCTGGCAGGCGCGGGACGGAAACAGCCAGATGCAGTACTTCGATATGGGAGGGGACGGGGTAATACCAATAGACGACAGTGGCTGCGCCAACTGCCATTCCGCTTCCGAGTACCGCACCTTAAACTACACGACGCGAAACATAGCCGGAGGCGCTGAGGTTAAGTTAGGAAAGCTTCTGAAGCTCGTCTATCAGCACGAGTATCGTAGCTTTAACGACCGCATGCAGAATCCGATAGATATCTACGGAACATCCGGCACCATCCCCACCAGCGAAAACATCCCCTATACTCCGGCGGGCCCCTACGTCCACAGCGTGTTGCCCAGCCATCAAACGCAGGCCGATCTGCTGCAGATCAGCATGGCGGTGGCGCATCACGTCACCTTGAACGGCGACGTCAGCTATGCGCGAACAAACAACCTATATACTCCGTCCGATCCGCGAGTTCTAGTTACCGGCAATCACTCCCAAAACTCTCTTAACGCGGACGCCACGCTGACATGGAATCCAGTTTCCCAGCTGCGAGCGGTGGCTGACTTTCATGAGCAGAATCTGGTGAACGAGTTTGTCTCGTCGTATTCTCTTGCTGACCCAACCGTGTTTTACGTTTTTGGCAACCCCTCTTTGCACAGGCATTGGGAGGGTCTGAAGCTGGCTTACCGCGTGTCAAAACAGTTCGATGTGGAGGTGTACTACAAGCGCATGAATATTACGCGGTCAAATGCAGGTTTGTGGCCGCAATTCTCTTCGCCCGATAATACAGATCCGCTCTACGTCGTGCCCGTTAGTTTCAGCAACACTGCAGGTACAGCCTTGCATTTTCACAGCGCGGAACTGTGGAACGCACGAGTGGGCTATGAATGGACTGGCACACACGATCCTGGTTATGTCACGGACCCGCACACCAATCACCGTGTGTTTGGTGACGTCACCATTACTCCGGTTCACTGGTTCACGATCGGCAACGACGGCGATGTAATTTTGCAGCAGTCGTTTCCCGTAGTGCAGCGGACCAACCACCTTTATACCGATACCACGTTCGTGACCATCAAGCCGGTTCCGCAGTGGAGCATTGGTGGTGGATACACTTACCTGCAAGACAATCTGCGCACGGATATGCAGCTCGCCAACGACCCCGCTGTCGGTGTCTATACCCAACCGCTAGTGCCTTATAAGCAGCTAAGTCAGACTTTTTCGATTCACTCCGCCTATGAACTCAAGAAGCGAGTGGGGCTCAATTTTAACTTCGCGCGATCGCTTGCCCACAGCGGCTGGCGCCCTGACCTCAATCCGGCGGATTATCCCAACTTCCCAGGAGCTGTTTCTGTTGCTGGCTACCCCTCTGAAGCCGCTTTTGCTGCGGCTTTTGCCGGAGCGCTCGGCACCGGCGCGGGCCCGGTCTCCCAGGTAAACGTGCCGCAGACCCTTGTGGGAGCCATGGGCAATTACCACCTTCGCGCCGGATTTGATGGCGGTCTCCGTTTCAACTACGGAAGCTACACCGATAACACGATCTGGAACGCACAGAACTATCGTCCTAATGTGAACGGAAAGCTGCAATCTTATTCAGTTTTCTTCGGAAGGGTTTGGTAACTTCCGCAACATTAAGTAATGTCCCCAAGTGGCGAAAATCGTTTTTACAGTCATCGACCCGTCCTCCATGGTGAAAATCGTGGCGACGTTAACGCCGCCTGTCGCTCGAACAACTGTAGTAAAACTGTAGTAGGTCCATGTTCAAAACGCGGCGAATCGGATCACAACGGTGCAACCTGCACTCCTGGTGACCCATTGAAAAATATAGTAGAGTAGAGAATTCTCTTAGTTGTTGAAATCAGTTATCACTTATTGAGGATTTCTGGCGGAATCGTGGTCACCTCAGCGAGGTCTCTTGTCGCTGGAAACACTGTAGTAAAACTGTAGTAGTTTCATGTTCAAAACCCGGCGAATCGGATCACAACGGTGCAACCTGCGCTCCTGGTAACCCATTGAGCGAGAGTCCGATACTGGGAGGCAGCCACGATGGCCGGTTCTGCCCAGCCTGCAGGCCAGCGGAATAGTAGAACCGCACCCGCTCCATTACGTGGCCATCCGCGCCGTGGGCGTGGACCCGTAATCTGTTCTCGCCCTTTCGTAGCCCATCGGACGACGTTAGTGTTGCCGATGCTTTTCCATCGTCGTCATCCTCGTGGTGAGTCGTGAAGCGGGAAGTGACATCTTTGCCATTGAAAACCACTCGGAGCGTCTTGCGATCAAGTTTGCGACCCAACGTCAGGCTTACCCTAAGCGGACTGGTTGTTATGACTTGGCCCTCGCGGGGTGAGCGGATTGTAATTGAGTCGCCGCTCTTATCGCGGTGCTCAGAGCGGTCGGAATGAGCGTTGTCTTCTCCGTACTCCATCGCCGCTCCGGCCGCCGTAATGGCGGCCACGGGTGCAACGGAACCTTTCATGAGCTGCGCGGAGGAAAAAGCAGCAGCAGCCGGTGGAAGCAGCAGCAACGACAGAATGCGAGAGAGTACAGCGCTCGGTTTTAGCATTGAAATCTCCAGTAGATCGAAAATTGGCGACAACCGGTGAACATCGTTCTCCCGCGCGCCTCGACGAGACTCAATGCAAGCTCGCCGCCAATCGCATTCACTGTGAGATCAGCTATTTACGGCTAGTTCTCTGTCACAGGTCCTCGGGACTTCACGAGATCTCGTGAGGGCGAACTATTGCTGCGTTTGAGACCGCCTCGGTTGATGACGCTTAAGAAGAGTTTGATTGTCGCGCGATGAATGAAGACGACGAGGTTTCTTAGCCACTAGGTTGAACCGGGCTTTTCGAACTGACCGTAGTCCAGCCTTGACGCCACATCCAGTACAGTGGAGCTGGGCATTTGTTTCGTTTCGAAGAGAACGTTTTGCTGCGCTGGTGTCATTGGGGTTGATGCTTCCTTTTCCGATGTCAGGATTGACGCCGCTGGAAACCGTGCAGATTGCCGGGCGCATTCCCAGGGCATTAACGAATCATTGGTGATGGGAGGCGCTGGTGATGTCGCTTCAGGTTTGGGTGCTCTTGCTTCTGAGCATTGTGTTGCTGCGGGAAATCGTAGTTCATCGACGCCCGGTTCTCGTCAATGTCAGCTGTTCGTAGCGCAGCGGTCGGGGGAAGCGTGCATTCTCCACCCGGTTTCCGATAGAGTAATTGGTTCCCATGCTCGATCTGAATTTTGTGCGTGACAATCTGTCTCGGGTGGAAGAAATGCTGCGGCAGCGCGGCGCGAACCCAGCTGCCGTGTTGAAGGATTTCCGCGAGGTCGACACCCACCGCCGCCAGGCCATCACGGAAGCTGAGACCATGAAGGCGCAGCGGAATAAAGCTTCCGAAGAGATCGCCAAGTTGAAAAAGGCGGGGCAGGACGCGACCGCGGCCATCGCTCAGACCAAGGATCTGCGTGAGCAGATTCAAGCGCTGGAAAAAACCGCTGCGGACCTCGACGCCCGCCTGCAGGATATTCTTTCGGGAATCCCCAACCTGCCACAGGTAAGCGTACCGGTGGGCCACCGCGCGGAAGATAACGTAGAGGTCCGGCGCTGGGGAACGCCGCCGAAGTTTGACTTCACGCCCAAGCCGCACTGGGAACTGGGCGCGGAACTCGGCGTGCTTGACCTGGAACGCGCCGTCAAGCTAACGGGGGCGCGGTTTGCGGTTTATTGGGATCTGGGCGCGAAACTGGAACGGGCGCTGGCAAATTTTATGCTCGACTTGCATACGCGTGAGCACGGGTACACGGAGGTACTGCCGCCTTATCTGGTCAATTCGGAGTCGATGTATGGCACGGGGCAGTTGCCGAAGTTTGCGGCGGATTTGTTTCGCGTTCCGCACGGAGAAAAGGATCTCTGGTTGATTCCGACGGCTGAGGTGCCGGTCACGAATCTATATCGCGATGAAGTTCTCGATGCGGCACGGTTGCCGATTTCGCTTACGGCGTATACGCCGTGTTTTCGAAGCGAGGCGGGATCGTACGGGAAGGACGTGCGCGGCATCATACGGCAGCACCAATTTCAAAAAGTGGAACTGGTGAAGTTTTCCCGGCCGGAGAACTCGTATGAAGAGCACGAGAAGCTGACGCGGAATGCAGAGACGGTGCTGCAGAAGCTTGGCCTTCATTATCGAACGGTGACGTTGTGCACCGGGGACATGGGGCCTTCCTCGGCGAAGACGTATGACATTGAAGTGTGGCTGCCGGGACAGAAGTTGTTTCGCGAGATTTCCTCGTGCTCAAATTTTGAGTCGTACCAAGCGCGGCGGGCGAACATTCGCTATCGTCCGGAAGGCAAGAACAAGACCGAGTTCGTGCATACGCTGAATGGAAGCGGGCTTGCCGTCGGCCGAACTTGGGTAGCGATTGTGGAGAACTATCAGCAAGCCGATGGGAGCGTGATCATTCCGGACGTGCTGCGGCCCTATGTGGGGGCGGAGAGGATTACGGCAAAAAGCTTCTAGCCTGAACCGCATGAGGTCAGAAGCTTAGGAGCTAGAAGCCGTTATTTGCTAAGAAAGGACGCGGTCACTAGACTTGCAGCGTGTGGAAATCAGCACGACGGTCGCAGGCGCGCCATCCCTACCGATGAGCGGCGTTTGGCCTACAATCCGAAGCTATATTTTCTGGCAGCATGAGCGTGGCACGTTGCATTACGACATCATGGTCACGCTGATTCTCCTTTTCATCTTCTCCTCGCCTTACTGGATCAACTTCAACGATAAACCCGTGCCTCGGAACCCGCATCTGAGCGGTGTATTGGTTACGCCCGATGCGCAAGGCGGACTTGTCTACGAGATTTCGGGAGCTGGGCTTTCGCCCGGGGACGACGGCTCGGTCCGCGATCAGCTGTTAAAGATCATCGAGCCGATTTCGGGCGCGGTATCGATCGTGAAGTATGAGGCCGTTTCCGATCGCACGGGGAAGATCCAGAGCTACCGGGTTTGGGTGAAGAGAGAATAGTGAAACAAACATGATCCCCATCGTCTTGCTCTGGCTGGTGGTAGTGAGTTCGTCCTCCACAGCGCAGATCTCCATCGGCCTGCTCTCGCTGGCAGTAGTGAGCTCTTCCTCTGCTCTGCAAGCGAAGGAGCCCGTGACCCTGGACAGCGTCCTGCAGACGATGGATGCGGTGGCGGCTCACTTCCAGACGGCGCAAGCCGATTTCGAATGGGATCAGTATCAGAAAGTGGTAGATGAACACGACCTACAGAAGGGCACGGTTTACTATCGCCGGTCGGGTCCAGACATCGAAATGCTAGCTGACATCAGGGAACCCGATCGCAAATACGTGCTCTATAAGGATGGCAAGCTGCAGGTGTACCAGCCAAAGATTGAGCAGGTGATTGAGTACTCGACGGGCGCGAACCATGGCGAGATCGAAAGCTATCTGGTGCTGGGCTTCGGGGGCAGTGGGCAGGACTTGAAAAAATCCTTTGAGGTAAATTTTGAGGGCGATGAGACCATTGACGGCATCACCACCGCGAAACTGCACCTGGTTCCGAAGAGCGAAAAAGTGCGGAATTATTTTAGCGAGGCGTTTCTTTGGATTGACGTGAAACGCGGCATCTCCATCCAACAGAAATTCATGCAGGGCCAGGGTGATTCCCGCACGGCCAGGTATTCGGCGATAAAGGTCAACGCCAAGATCAATAACGAGGTGTTTCGCCTGAAAACCACGAACAAGACGAAATTTGTGTCGCCTCGGGGCTAAGTGGTTGAATCTGAAGGGCAAGAATGTGTTCGGAAAAAAGCGGGCAGGGCGCTATACTGCCTTAAGAATCCTAGTTTGGATCCCACGCATGGCGAAAGTGTTCACGATTCCTGTTCCTCCGCGATTAGGTCGTTCCACAAAAAGAGAACGCTCGTCCGATCCTCGCTACGTGGATGGGCAGCGCCTGCTGGTGGAAGCCATGAGATATTTGGCCCAGAGTGACCCGGTAACCAATCGGTCGGCGATTGAGTTGATCTCGGAGCACGTGCGGACGCGGTTCCGCATGAGCGACTCGCCGCTGTCGTAGGGCTCGTAATCTCCGCTCACCTTCTACAACTTCAGAAAACGTAACGCAGCATGAATTCCATCACGCGCGGATTGGAAAGTGTTGAACTGAAATTTCCAAAGCTGCTGCTGGCAGAGAGCTGATCGTTGCTGTTCAACTGCATCGTTCCCACGTCAAAGCGGGCGGAATTGGTCACGTTGAACATGGACCAGCTGAACTTCACAAGCTGGCTTTCTTTGATGGCCCAAGTCTTGGTCACTGTTGTATCAATTCCAAACGTGCCGGGGCCGCGGAGGCCGTTCCGCAGTCCTCCTTCGCCGGGATAGGCGGGGCGGAAAAGGTTGATGGCGGCGTTGGGATTGGTGCCGGCATCCGTGATTCCCGGGTCCTGAAACACGTTAGGTCCGGTGCCGCCGCCAGATTGGGCGACGATAAAACTGCCGGTCTTAGGACGCGCACTGCTGATGGGCACGGCTGGAGTTTCCAGGTCGTAGTTGGTGGCCCACTCAGGGCTGATCAGACTGAATGGGTATCCGCTGGACCAGCGCCAGAGCCCGGAGAACGTCCAGCCGCCAACCACTGAGTTAGCAATCTTATTCATGCCGCTGCCGAAATGTTTGCCACGGCCAAACGGCAACTCGTAGACCCAGTTCGCGTTGAAGATGTGAGTGGTGTCGAAATCGGAGACGGCACGATTTTGCCTGGGGAACCACGAGTTGATGATCTGGCTGGCAAAACCTCCGCCTTCGAAGGTGCTGACGCGTTCGGCGTTGGAACCGACGTCGATTGATTTGGAGTAGGTGTAATTCAGGTCAAATGCAAACCCACCCGAACGATGGCGCAGACTGAACTGGCCAGCGCTGTAGGCGCTGTTGCCGATGCTGCGCCAAGCATCCAGGGAAGAGAATTGCGGCGAATAGTAGTCGTAGCCCTGAGTCAGGGTTCCGTTGATGGTGGCACAGGCTGGGAAACAAGTATTGGCATTGATCAATCCCGGTGAGTCCGCGAGTTCGAGGGCTGTGGTTTCATTACCCGAGAAATTGCAGAACAAGTCGTACATCGCCTGGGTAGCGGTTACGGTGTTGGAGTTGGCAATCGGGTTTCCAAGGCAAGGCTGGGTGAATCCGGCTGGCTCGCTTGAGGTCCCGAAAAGCTGGTTGACAGCCGCGCCCGCGGCTGTCGGGAATTTGTTCTCCCAGTAGTTGGTGCCGATCGATGAAGCGCTGATGTTTTGAATCGGTGTCCCGGCATAGTACTGCCTGGCCAGAGCTTGTGCTGCCTGGAAGTAAGTTTTCTTGCTGCCAGGATCATAGAGATTGGTTGGCTCTGCCAGATCCTCTTCCTGCATGAGGCGATGGGCAAAACGTCCTATGTAGGAGGCTTCGAACACAAAGTTCGATGGCAACTCGCGAGTGATGGAAAAATCAATGACGTGCGAGTAGGGAGTTTTCAGCTTGTCATCCAAGCCCCATGTGATGGCGAAGCCGCCGGGAGTGGCGGCCCCGGAGGGCGGAAAGACTGGAAACGGACCGGTGGGGGGGGCTCCAATGAGCGAGCAGGGAGGCGTGCTGCAGCCATCGTTGCTGCTCGTCGGAATGTTGTAGAGTCCGGAGTAGCGTGCCGAGCCGTCTACCGTCTGAATTCCGGCAGGATTGATTTCGGCAGTGGTCAAGCCAAAGGAACCTTCGCGGTCGAAAGTATTGGTGATGCCTTCGCCGAAGTGATCGAAATAGATCCCGTAGCCGGCACGAATCGAGGTCTTCCCTTGCCCCCCCCACAAACGCCTGGACCAGCCACCCTCGGCTTTCGGGGAATAGGCGAAGGCGAAGCGCGGAGCAAAATCTTTATAGTCGTAGCCCCAATAAGGCTGCTTGCCATTGGCCTGGCCTGATAGAGCAAAGCCGATCATCGGATCATAGACCTGTCCTTGTGCCGCAGCCATTCCGCGCTGATTGAACCAGTCATGGAGACTGAGTGTGGGTGCGACTTGGGTTCCGGTGGTCTCATAGGGAGGCTGCAAAATCGAATAGCGCAGGCCATAGGTAAAAGTGAAGTTGGGTTTCATCCTCCATTGATCCTGCGCATAGAACTCGTATTCGTGATCGCGAAAATGGCGGGGAACGAGCAGGCCTTGGGGAATTACATTCAGGTTTTTATCCAGTTCGTAGTTGGCGTTGACTTGGGTAATGATGCCAGCGAGCGCATCCATGGCAAAGTCGTAGTTGGCGCTGAAACCGGAGTCGACGGCGGGAAAGCCGAAAGCGGCAGGATCCAAGCTGCTGCCCGTGTTTGAGATGCCGGAAAAGTTCAGCCAATAGACATTGGTGAGGGCGTTAAAAAAGTTCTGCTCATTCGATTCGCGCACGTTGTCAATTTGCCGGTAGTTACCTCCGAACTGAAGGGTGTGACTGCCCTTTACTTTGGTGAAGTCGTCCACGATGTTCCTTACCGGCACGTGCGTGTTGACGGTAGGAGTAAAACCGTAGAGGTTGTCCATGCCACGGAAATCAACGTAGGGCTGGGTCTGCAGGCCTGAGATATTGATTAGCTGGCTGATGTAGCCGAAGTGAAAATTATTGATCAGGGTGCTGCTTAACGTAGCGGTATAACCTACCGTGATGCCCTTGTT
Source organism: Candidatus Sulfotelmatobacter sp. (assembly GCA_049519055.1). Lineage (GTDB taxonomy): Bacteria > Acidobacteriota > Terriglobia > Terriglobales > Acidobacteriaceae > Sulfotelmatobacter. The sequence goes on from JBEKRE010000016.1 coordinate 10,479, forward strand.
ATTATCGTGCTCTGTCTCAGATTGAGGCTGTCCGGGAAACTCCTCGCCGCCGTCGCCGGTAATCGTGTAGGCGGTGCCGACGTTGCGCTCGGCTTGCTGTTCGTTATCCATGATGCCCTTCACAAACAAGCGGTGGTTACCGTCTCGTGTGAGGTTGTAATCGATTTTAAGGACGTAGTCGTTCAGACCCTGCGGAAGCGGGGACGGAAAAGTGAAGCCTTGAAAGTCGAGGCCGTCGCCCACCGTGTCCGTGTTGGGCTGTGGATACAGATTGAAGATGGAGTTTGGACTGGAGTTCGGATTACCCTGAAGGTAGGCGATGAGCGGATTCGCTCCCGGTCCGAGGGGGCAAGTGGGAGGAGTGTTGGTAGAGCAGACGGGATCCATACTAGCGATCTGGCTCGGAGACAGGGTGTTTAGTCCACTACTAGGGCAGGTCGGATCTTCAGTGCAAGGATAGCTGATGTTGCCCGTGCGCAGGCCCAGGCTGGGAACAACGCGCGTGACTTGCAAGTCTTCGCGTTTGCGCTGGCCCTCGTAGGCGGCGAAGAAGAAGAGACGGTCCTTGATGATGGGCCCGCCGACATTCGCTCCAAAAGTATTGCGCAGCAAGAACGGAGCGGTGTTGGGTTCATTCGCCTGGATTTGCGCGGCCTTGTTGAACCAGTCATTTGCCGTAGTAAAAGTGGGCCGGTTGTAAGCATACAGCGAGCCGTGAAAGTGATTGGTGCCGCTCTTCGTGACTTCAGATACCTGCCCTCCCGAGGAGCGACCCGTGTCGGCGTCAGAATTGCTGGTGGTTACTTTCAGTTCTTCCAGGGAATCGAGCGGAGCGCGAATCGCTCCCGTGAAAGCCGTGCCGAGAAGTTCGTCGTTGTTGTCCACGCCGTCAAGGGTGATGTTGGTCTGGTCGCTGCGGGCACCATTGACGGCGCCGGCCCGGCTGTCGGATGCACTGGAGATATGCGTGCTGTTGCCGGTGAACACAACGCCGGTCTGCAGGCTGAGGATGCCAGCGGGATCACGGCCTTCGAAGGGGAGGTCGGCGATCTGGTCCGCTCCGAACGCATGGCCCATGCTCGCATCCTGAGTATTGACCAGCGGGGCGGTGCTGCTCACTTCCACTTTTACGGTTCCACCGCTGACTTGCATATTGATGTTCAAGGTGGCGGGGGTTGCGACCTGGAGCTCTATGCCGTTTTGGCTCAATGTGGCAAAGCCGGGCGAGTCGGCCGACAGGTTGTACTTAGCGGGCGGTAACTCGAGAAACTGGTAATTACCTTGACCGTCGCTCTTGGTCGTGCGTTTGAATCCTGTGGCCGGGTTCGTGATGGTGATGGTAGCACCAGAAACCACGGCGGCTTTGGCGTCATAGACCGTGCCACGCAGAGAAGTGGTTGCGGTCTGTGCCAAGACTAAAGCGCTGAGGGCGAGGAAGAATCCAATCAACAGAGTAGCTATACGTGAGCCAGAAGGCATGGGGAGCTCCTCAGAACGCGGATGCTTTCAATTGTGTTTGCCCAGGAGGTTAGGCACGGACTTGAGACCCCGGGGACCTGATGGGGCGCTATTGTGCAACTGCGGGGCCACAAAGCGCAAGCTGAATCTTCAACTGTTATGGCGCTTTGAAACGATTGAATACAACTTTTCACATACGCCGTTCCAGATTTAGAAGCCTGTTTATTTGAGGTTTCGATGGATGCGATGCGATTTCCCGATAAAGAGTGCTGCCGCCAAGACTATGACCGCGGGATAGCATTCCAGGGTGTAGCGAGGTTCGGGATTCTCCAGCGAGCCGAGGAACAGCGAGCGCAGCGCGAGAAATAAGACGAACAGTCCCATTCCGAAAAATAGGCGCGCTCGCAACAGACCAGCGGCGGCTGCCACCACGTAAGCCAAATTCACCACGCCGAAGGCAATACTGAGTGCAAGCCAATTGCGTTCGTCATTGAACTCCCACCAGCGCGGGTCGGAAGGCAGCAACTCGGTTCGCGGACGCAACCACATGTCGGCGATGCGCAGAGCGGGAAGCCACAGGTAGTAACGCAGCGGAGCGGAGTGAATGCGCTCGGCCGCGAGCGCTGCAAAGCGCGCGTCGAGTTCGGGAGCCAAATCGTGATCCAGGTTATAGTCGGCGAAAAGTTGCGCGGTTTCACGGCGCTGCTTTTCCGAGTCGAAGGCTCGGCGCGGCAGTTGCGCCACATTTATTTCAGAGCCAGGGACGTTCCAATAGATCTCTTCGACGGAGACATAATCTACGATCCAGGTCTTGGTCCAGCGATTGAATCCCGTCATGACAGGTTCGTCGGAATCATTGGCGTAGCGAGGTGCGAGCGGTTCGAAGCGGTGCAGTGTGTGCAGGTTGCGCAGCGTCCACGGGACTAACGGAGCGAGGGCGCCGATGAGCAAAACAATTCCGGCGCGCAGGACAGGAAGCGGGCGGAGTATTGCTGGCTTTGGCCCTGCGATTGTCCTCAGAAAAAGTGGAAACAAATATCCCGCGACAGCGGCGAGAAGAATTCCGCCGTCGGGGCGCAACAGAATGCTGGCGCCGATGCAGAGGCCGCAGCCGATCCAGGTGTAGGTCGATTTCGACGTGTAAGAGTCCGGAGAAAAGGATGGGAGCCCGCATAGGGCAAAATCCAGCGCCAGGGTGGTAAAGAAGATTTCCAGAGTTTCGGTAAGAGCCGCGGCAGAATAATTGGCGAGGAATGGACATATGGCAGCAAGCATGAATGCGGCTTTTGCCGCATGGTCACTGAACAGGCGGCGCACGAGATCCGCGATCAAATAGCAGATGCCCAGGTCGAACAGGACCTGGATCAGCAGGACGGCACGGAAGTTGTTCCAGCCGAAGACGGCGAAAATCGCCGCCAGAAACGCGGGATATCCGGGCAGCCGTGAGAGAGTGGGGACGACACGGCCAGAATTGGTGATGCCGTAGACGCCATACTGCAGCCAGTTCATGGCGATATCGGCGTACAGGCGGGAGTCGTCGACGATGCCGGGAAAGTGAAGGACGAAGACTAGCCGCAGCGCAACTGCCACCAAGCTCCCTGCCAGAAAGAATCGAGCATCCTTACGCAGCAGTTGCAGCACGATGAGAATATAGCGCGTTGAGTCAACTTCGCGGCGAGAAAGCGCATCTTACTCATTCATTACCACTTGCCGCGACCCTGTACCTTCTCTCAAGAATTGACCGTCTGCCGCTTGCAGCATACGATTAACGCTTAGCTTTCCATGGCCGAACCTGTCTTTTATGATCCGCAACGCGCTCGCTGGAAGCGCCTGAGACGTCTGGTAGACGTCCTGGTCGCGGCGCTTTCGGCGCTCATCATCTTCTTCGTCTACACCACGTTGCGGGACGAGCGTCTGCCGGAACTGCTGTTCTCGCCGCAGAAGCGCGCTTTCAGAGCTCTGAAAGAAAACGAGAAGCAAAAGGCCCGGGATCGGCTAAAGAAATTGGCTAACCGCTCGCATCGGAAATCGAAGGTGCCAGCGTCGGAGGTCAAACTAAACCAGGAAGAAGGCATTCGGGCGGCGTTCTATGTTCCGTGGGATGCGGCCAGCTTTTCTTCGCTGCGCGATTTCTCGCGTCAGATCGATTTGCTTTATCCCGACTGGCTGCATGTGCTCACTCCCGATGGCCGCTTGCAGGGGGTAGACGACCAGACCAACAAGTTCTTTGATGTGGTGCAGAACGATCGCGCACGCCCCGTCGATGACCGCGTGATGCCGTTTCTGAAGGCGGAAGACCCCAGCATGGAAGTCTTCCCCATGGTTAACAATTTCAACGGCACCGATTGGGTGGGCGACGTTACCGGATTCTTGAATGATCCTGAGGCGCGGGCGGCGTTCCGCAAACAGGTAGGCATATTTCTTTCCTCCGACCACTTCGGCGGGTTGATGGTGGACTTCGAAGCTTTCCCGGACTCCGGCCAACCGGGTTATGTAGCGCTGCTGAACGAACTTTCCGCGGACTTGCACGCGCGCGGGATGAAGTTGTACGTCAGCGTGCCTCCACACAGCAAGGGGTTCGACTACGCCGCAATTTCCGCGGCCGCGGACGGCGTGATCATCATGAATTACGACGAGCATTATCCGGGAGCGTCGTCGGGGCCGGTCGCGTCCCAAGACTGGTTCGTCGACAATCTTAAGTTCGCGGTAAGTGTGATCCCGAAGGAGAAGCTGATCTGCGCCATCGCAAATTATGGCTATGACTGGGTGCTGAAGCCAAAGAAGGGGAAGCTTCCCCCGGAGGAGCATGACAGTTCCGTCAGCGTGCAGGAAGCCTGGCTGGCTGCGCGCGACTCGGATGAGGACGTGACCTTTGATGACGATGCATTGAATCCGCACTTCAGCTATCTGGACGAGCGCAGTGTGCGGCACGACGTGTGGTTTCTCGATGCCGTGACGGCTCTGAACCATATGCGGGCCGCACAAACGTTAGGCATCAAGACTTTCGCCCTGTGGCGGCTGGGCGGCGAGGACCGTTCCCTGTGGCGCATTTGGGACGTACCTGGCGATGCTGGTGCCGCGGACAAACTGCGCGATGTGCCCCCGGGCCAGGACGTGGACATGGAGGGCCAGGGCGAGATTCTGCGCATCGAAGATCGACCAACTCACGGCACTCGCGATCTCACCATCGACGCGAACACGAAGCTGATCACCGACGAAAATTTTCAGAACCTGCCGGAACCGTTTCGCGTGGGACGTTATGGGTACAGCCCGAATGAAGTTGCGCTTACTTTCGATGACGGCCCCGATCCCGAATGGACGCCGAAGATTCTTGATGTGCTCAAACAGAAGCACGCGACGGCTACGTTCTTTCTGATCGGGGTACAGACCGATAACTTCTCCAGCGTGGCGAAACGGATCTACAACGAAGGCCATACCGTCGGCAACCACACGTTTACGCATCCCGACGTAAGCAACATCTCCGCGACCCACATGAAAGTCGAGTTGAATCTGACGGAGCGGCTTTTTGCTAGCCTTATGGGAGTGCACGTCATACTGCTGCGACCGCCCTACGCCATCGACGAAGAGCCTGACACCGCCGACCAAGTGAAGCCGCTGGAATTTGCGCAGGACATGGGCTACATCACGGTCGGCAACCGGATCGACCCCAACGATTGGAGCGACAAGCCGCGGCGGCACACGGCCGAAGAGATTTCCGGCTACGTGCTGGCGCACTTGCCGCCGTGCGGGGCCAACGATCTGCGCTGCGGCAACATCGTTCTGCTACACGATGGAGGCGGCAATCGTGCGGAAACGGTTCGCGCGCTTCCGATGATTATCGACGGCATTCGTGCGCGTGGGTATGCGGTCGTGCCCGTGTTTCAGTTGTTCGGCAAAACGCGCGCCGACGTGATGTCGCCTTTGAGCACCGGGCAGCGCTGGGCTGCACGCCTGGATGGGTTGGGATTCTGGCTGTTCGAGGCCGGAATCGTCTCGATCACATGGATCTTTTTCCTTGGCGATTTGCTCATGACCGGACGACTGCTTTTTATCGGAGCGGCAGCGGTCTATGACCGGCTGCAGGAGAAGATTTTCGGCAAGCCCGCGGAAGTGGCATCGTATAGGCCGAAGGTGGCTGTCCTGATTCCCGCCTATAACGAAGAGAAAGTGATTGTGCGCACGGTTCGCGCCGCGCTGAACTCTGATTACCCAAACCTGCGCGTGATCGTGATCGACGACGGCTCCAGGGATCGCACTCTGGAAGTGGCTCGAGGTGCATTTGCCGCCGAAGCGAAGGCTGGCAGAGTTCTCATCCTTACCAAGCCGAACGCGGGCAAGGCGGAGGCTCTCAACTACGGCATCGAGCACATTCGGGATGCCGAACTATTCGTAGGCATTGACGCCGATACGATTATCGCTGGTGACGCCATCTCGCGCCTGGTGCCGCATTTTACCAATCCTAAAGTTGGTGCTATCGCGGGCAACGCCAAGGTGGGAAACCGCGTGAATCTGTGGACGCGGTGGCAGGCACTGGAATACATCACCAGCCAGAATTTCGAGCGGCGCGCCTTGGATGTTCTGGGCGCGGTGAGCGTAGTGCCGGGAGCGATTGGGGCGTGGCGGGTTTCAGCCGTGCGCGAGGCCGGTGGCTACCAGGTCGATACCGTGGCAGAAGATGCCGACCTCACCATGGCTCTGTTACGACGCGGCTATCGCGTGGAATACGAAGATATGGCGTTGGCGTATACCGAGGCGCCCACCAGTGCGAATGGCTTGATGCGCCAGCGATTCCGCTGGTCGTTTGGAATTCTGCAGGCCGTCTACAAACACAGTGGGGTGTTCGCGCGCAAAGGAGCTCTGGGATTTGTGGCGCTGCCGAATATTGTGATCTTCCAGATTCTCCTGCCGCTGGTGTCGCCGCTGATTGACATCATGTTCGCTTTCGGCGCTTTGTGGTATTTCGTCCAGAAACATTTCCATCCCGATTCCACTGATCCGGCGAGCTTTCACAAACTCGTTTTGTTCTTTTTCGCATTCCTGGTGATTGACTTCCTGGCGTCGGCTCTGGCGTTTGCGCTGGAACGACGCCGTCCGGACGACAAAGAGGATGTGTGGTTGTTGAGCCAGGTATGGTTGCAGCGCTTTGCCTATCGCCAGTTATTTTCCGTGGTTCTGTTCAAGACGCTGAAGCGCGCTCTCGAAGGGAGGAAGTTCGCGTGGGACAAGTTGGAGCGAACGGCCGCGGTAAAGCGAGTCGCCTCGGAGGATAGGGAGTCGGTGAACGTGCCGTAGGCTGCTTTGGGAATACGATTCTTTCATTTAGCGAAGAGCAGTTGCGCGAACTCCGCAAGATTCCTCCGCCATAGCATCCAAGTGTGCATGCCGGGCGTTTCGATGTCGGTATGATTCACGTCTTTGGTTTGCAACCATTGGCGCAGATTGCGATTGAGGGTAATCAGATGATCCTCGGTGCCACAGGCAATCCACAGCAGATGAAGTTGTTGGTTTGCGTTCGCATCGAGGGAGGGGAAATCCTTCGCGAAATCTTCGGGAATGCCCCCGGAACTGAAAGCACCGATCCAGGAAAACTTGTCGAGGTGGTTCAGGCCTGTCAGCAGGGACTCCGAACCACCCATCGATAGGCCGGCAATGGCGCGCGCGTTGCGGTCTTTTGCGATTCGATATTCGGTCTCGACTTGCGGCATCACTTCCGCAAGCAGCGCCTGGGTGAACTTCTTGAAGTTGGCATCGCGCAGTTCTTTGTGACTCCACGCATCCCAAGATTGCTGAATCATCTCCATGGTGCCGTAGCCTAGCGGCATTACAACGATCATTGGCCTGGCTTTGCCTTGGGCGATCAGATTGTCGAGAATCACGTTTGCGCGGCCGACGGCGATCCATCCGCTGGCGTCATCGCTGTAGCCATGGAGCAGGTAGAGAACGGGATACTTCCTCTTGACGGATGTTTCGTAGCCTGGCGGAGTGTAGACGTAGTAGTCGCGGTCATCGCCAGCGATCTCCGACTTGTAAAAGTGGTGGTGGACCTCGCCATGCGGAACCTTGTTCAACTCCCAGGACAACGAGGGCGGACCGGGAACGTGCACTTGTCTTTCCGTGGCCAGCAGATTCGGCTTCAAGGAAGGGTTGGAGGGATCGATGAGACGGACGCCATCGGCGACGAAGGAATAACCGTAGTAGTCGGGCGCGAGAGGAGTTGTGGTGAAGCTCCACAGGCCTTGATCGTCCTTCTGCGTGGCTTGCGGCTCCGCGCCTTCGCGGGCCAGTTTGACTTCCTGCGCGTTGGGGGCGCGGAAGCGGAAAGTCACGCTGCCGTCGGGATGAACTTCGGGAGACACAACCGGGACGGGCGGGACAGGGACAGGATGCGGAGCAGATTTCATTTGTTGAGCTGTGACGAACCTGGCGAAGCTGAACAAAAGCAAGAATAGATGCAGGGAAACGGGATGAGGTCGCATTACGTGCTCCGTACCAGAGAGGGAACCGATGGTGGTTACTGTTTCTGCCCGGCGACTTCCAGGCGCGCCTCGGCTTTGTGCATTGCGTTGAGAGCGCGCTCGACGTCCACATTGGGGTCGCCGCTGGTGAGGCGTTGTTCGGCGCGGGCTTTGGCTTTGCGAGCGCGCTCCACATCGATCTCGGAAGGACGTTCCGCGGTTTCGGCGAGAATCGTTACTTTATCCGGCAAGACTTCGGCAAATCCCCAAGCCACCGCGAGACGCTGCTCCTGCCCACCATTGCGATAGGTGATCTCGCCGACGGCCAGCTCAGTGATGAGCGGTGCGTGTCCTGGCAAGACGCCCAGATAGCCGTCCTTGCCGGGAATCTGAACTTCCGCCGCAGCCGTCTCGACCACTTTCTTTTCCGGCGTGACGACTTCGAGTTGGAAAGTATCTGCCATAACGATCGGCTTTACGCTGTTGCCTTCATTTTCTCTGCCGCTTCCAGCACTTCTTCGATCGGGCCTTTCATATAAAAAGCCTGTTCGGGGATGTCGTCGTACTTGCCTTCGACAATCGCCTTGAAGCCTTTCACGGTGTCGGCAATCTTGACATAACGTCCGGCCGCGCCGGTGAACTGCTCGGCCACGTGGAACGGTTGCGAGAGGAAGCGTTGAATCTTTCGCGCGCGGGCCACGGTGAGCTTCTGATCTTCGGTGAGTTCGTCGATGCCGAGGATGGCGATGATGTCCTGCAGATCTTTGTAGGTCTGCAGCGTTTTCTTTACGCGTTGCGCCACGTCGTAATGTTCCTGGCCCACGATGCGCGCATCAAGAATGCGCGACGTGGAAGCGAGCGGATCGACGGCGGGATAAATTCCAATCTCAGTCAAGGCGCGGGAGAGCACAGTGGTCGCGTCGAGGTGGGCGAAAGTTGTCGCCGGCGCGGGATCGGTCAAGTCGTCGGCGGGAACGTAAATCGCCTGCACCGAAGTGACGGAACCTTTCTTGGTTGATGTAATGCGTTCCTGCAATTCGCCCATTTCCGTTGCCAAGTTCGGCTGATAACCTACGGCGCTGGGCATGCGGCCCAGCAGCGCCGACACTTCCGAGCCAGCTTGCGTGAAACGGAAAATGTTGTCGATGAACAGCAGCGTGTCCGCGCCTTCGGCATCGCGGAAATATTCCGCGACGGTCAGACCGGTCAGGGCCACACGCAGGCGGGCGCCAGGGGGCTCGGTCATCTGGCCGTAAATGAGAGCAGCTTTGGAGTGGGCGGGATCGCCGGGCTTGATCACGCCGGACTCGGTCATCTCGAGCCACAGGTCGTTGCCCTCGCGCGTGCGCTCGCCAACGCCGGCGAAGACCGAGTAACCGCCGTGCTGCTTGGCAACGTTGTTGATCAGTTCCATGATGACGACGGTTTTGCCGACCCCCGCGCCGCCAAACAGGCCGATCTTGCCGCCCTTCAGGAACGGTTGGATGAGGTCGATGACCTTCACGCCGGTCTCAAACATTTCCGCCGTGGTAGCCTGCTCGTCGAAGGCCGGCGCCAGACGATGAATCGGCATTCTTTCCGTGTACTCGACGGGGCCGAGCTGATCGACCGGTTCGCCGATCACGTTCATCACGCGTCCAAGCGTACCGCGGCCCACGGGGACGGAAATGGGGCCACCCTGATCGATGGCATTCATGCCGCGCACCATGCCGTCGGTGGCTTCCATGGCAATGCAGCGCACCCGGCCTTCGCCGAGGTGCTGTTGCACTTCGAGGATCACGTTGATGGGCGTGGGGACGGTGAAACCGTCGCTCACCACGCGCAGCGCCTCATAAATGGGCGGCAGGTGGCCTTCGTGAAATTGCACGTCCACTGCCGGTCCCGCAATTTGAATTACATGTCCGATGTTTTGTGGCATAAATTTCAGCTTCTAGCTGCTAGCTTGGGTAAGCGCTTAGCCCTTCCATTTCACCTTGGCACTCTGCAACCGATCGGCCGAACGCCGCCTGCAGAATGCGACTTACATGGCGGCGGCGCCGCTTACGATTTCGATAATCTCTTTTGTGATCTTCGCTTGCCGCGCCCGGTTCATGGCCAGGGTGAGCGAGTCGATCATATCGGTGGCGTTGCTGGTGGCGGAATCCATCGCAGTCATGCGGGCGGCGTGCTCAGCGGCGACCGACTCCAACAGCGCGCGAAAAATCTGGATGCCAACATATTTCGGCAGGAGCGCACGGAACAATTCCTCGGGCGACTGTTCGTAAATGTAATCGACCTGCGCCGTGCCGAATTGCGAGGCAGCCTTTTCCATGGGACTCTCGCCGCGCAGGCCGACGCCGGCACTGATCGCCGCTTCCTTGGCCTTCTTCTTTTCTTCTTCCGTCATCTCCTCGACTAGACGGACCGTCTGCTCGCCAATCTGCTCGATGGGAAGAATCTGTTCCACGATAAGGCGCTGCGCGATCACGGATTTGAATTCGTTGAAGACGATATAGACCGAATCGATCTCTTCACGCTCATAGCGCTCAATCACAGTCTCCGCCAAAGTGCGGGCTTGGGCGAACTCCAGTTTGCCGAGTACGCCAACGTGCTCGCCCACAATTTGTATTGCTCCGGTGCGATCCCCGGCCTCCCCTCGCTTTTCCGTTGCGTCTTCGGACTCGGCGAGGCTACGCGTTTGAATCGCCGCGGCGGGATAGCGCCGGCGCAGGAAGTCGCGCCCTTTGCGGCCGATCGCCTCAATGTCGATATTCTTTCCTACCTTGGACTCGAGAAACCGCGTGGCTGCCTTTGTAACGTTGGCGCTAAATGCGCCTGCCAGTCCTTTGTCGCCGGTGACCACGATCAGCAAAATATTTTTCTCTTCGCGCTCCGCCAGCAAAGGATGTTTGGGTTCGCCGGTTTCTGGATCGTAAATTTCCGCGCGTGCGACCAGCGACTGCAACACGTTCGTCAACATCTTCGCGTAGGGACGCGCCGCCATAGTGCGGTCCTGCGCCCGGCGCAGCTTGGCGGCCGAGACCACTTTCATGGCCTTGGTAATCTGCCGCGTGTTCACCACGCTGCGAATACGGCGCCGAATGTCGAGAACGTTAGCCATGTTTGAGTTGTGAGTACCGAGTATCTAACACCGAGTCACAGTTTTCGCTCGTTACTCGGGATCTCGGGACTTATTTTGTTATTGCTTCGCGCTCCGAGACGAATTGCTGCTTCGCCTGCTTGATTATGTCGCTTAGCTGCGCCTTCAGATTGTCATCGAGAATTTTTTTCTCCATGATGGTACGCAGCAGGGCGGAGTTGGTTGCCTCCACATATTTGTAAAGCTCTTTCTCGAAGTCGCGGACTTGACTGACCGGGAGATCATCGAGGAATCCTCCGGTACCCGCGAAGATAATCAGGATTTGCTTGGAGAACGGCAGCGGCGAAAACTGGTCTTGTTTTAGCAGTTCGACCAGGCGTTGGCCGCGGTTGAGTTGTGCTTGCGTGGCTTTGTCGAGGTCGCTGCCGAACGAAGCAAAGGCCGCCAGTTCGCGGTACTGTGCCAGTTCCAGCTTGAGCGTGCCCGCAACCTGCCGCATGGCCTTGATTTGCGCGCTGCCGCCGACGCGGCTGACCGACAGTCCGACGTTTACCGCGGGACGGACGCCCTGGTTGAACAAATCCGTTTCCAGATAAATCTGACCGTCGGTAATCGAAATGACGTTGGTCGGAATGTAGGCGGAAACGTCTCCGGCCTGGGTTTCGATGATGGGCAAAGCGGTTAACGATCCCCCACCATTCTTGTCGCTCAGCTTGGAGGCGCGTTCCAGCAGGCGCGAGTGGAGATAAAAAACGTCTCCGGGATAGGCCTCGCGTCCGGGAGGACGGCGCAAGAGCAGAGAAATTTCGCGGTAGGAGGCGGCGTGCTTGGAAAGATCGTCATAAATGACGAGCGCATGCCGCTTATTGTCGCGGAAGTACTCTCCGAGCGCGCAGGCGGCGTACGGCGAGATGTACTGCATGGGCGCGGGTTCGGAAGCCGATGCCGCCACCACGATGGTGTATTCCATGGCTCCGGCGTCTTGCAGAATCTTTACCACCTGCGCAATCGACGAGCGCTTCTGACCGATCGCGTTATAGATGCAGACCAAGTCGTTGCCCTTGTTGTTAATGATGGTGTCGAGCGCGACGGCGGTCTTGCCGGTCTGGCGGTCGCCGATGATTAACTCGCGCTGGCCGCGACCGATGGGGATCATGCTGTCGATGGCCTTGAGTCCGGTCGCCATGGGCTCGCGCACTGGCTGACGGTCGATGACGCCGGGCGCCAGTCGCTCGAGAGCGATGAACTTGTCGCTGGCAATGGGACCTTTGTCATCGATGGGGCGGCCGAGCGAGTCAACCACGCGGCCAATCATGGCGTCACCGACCGGAACGCTCATGATGCGGCCGGTGCGCTTCACTTCGTCACCTTCTTTAATTTCGGTGTATTCGCCGAGCAGCACTACGCCGACCTGGTCTTCTTCCAGGTTCATGGCGATGCCGGCGACATCGTGCGGGAAGGAGAGAAGTTCGCCGGCCATGACTTTATCCAGTCCATAGACGCGCGCGATGCCATCGCCCAGCGTGATGACCGTGCCGGTCTCGTCCACGGAGATCTTCGACTCGTAGTTCTCAATTTGCTCGCGGATCAGTTTGCTTATTTCGTCTGCTTTGATTTGTGCCATAGAATCAGCTCGTAAACCCAGCTTCTGGCTACTAGCCACTAGCCATACAAAGCTAGGAATTAGAAGCTAAGAGCTAATAGCTTCCTTAATTCTTTCCAACTGGCCTTTTACCGAACCATCGTAAATCGTGCTGCCCACGCGGACCACGGCGCCGCCGAGAAGCGAGGGATCCTGCGCATAATGCGCGCGGACCTTCTTGCCCGTCAGCTTCTCGACTCGGGCCTCGACTTCGCGCTTCTCCGCGTCGCCTAAGTCGCGGGAGGTGATAATCTCCGCCTCGGCGAATCCCATCCGTGCATCGAGCTCTTTTTCCAGTTGCCGGATGACCGGCTCGAGGAAATGTATGCGCCGGTGATCGATCAATACCGCAACCAGATTTCTCACGTGCTTTGAAATGCCATCGCGCTGGGTGATCGCGTCCAACAGGCCGCGCTTTTGCTCGGCGGGAATTGCGGGATTCTCCCACACGCGCCGCAAGTCTGAACTCTCGGCCAGCAGGGCGGCGATGGCGCGCAATTCGGCAAGGGCGCGATTCCCGTCGAGATGGGCTCCGAGAACCACGTCGGCGAAAGCCCGAGCATACGTGCTGGCTACCGACGCCATCTGCTATTGCCTGCCCTTTCCCTGGGTATCTGATGAGTTTCCGGGCGCACCCAACTGACTGGCAAAGTTTCGCACCAGAGCCTGATCGGTGGCGGCGTCCACATGAATCTGTTTCTGGGCGAGTCCTACCGCCAGATCGGCCGCATAGGCAGTGAGTTCGCGCCGCGCCGCCTTGGCTGCAGCCGCGATTTCCTGCTGCGCCGATTCCACGATCTTGCGCCTGTCTTCCTCAGCTGCGGCCTGAATGCGGGCTTCCTCTGCAGCAGCTTCTTTCTCCGCAGCGTCGCGCATCATGCCGATTTCCCCATCCAGCTTCATCAACCGCGATTCGATCTCAGCCAGCTTCCGCCGCGCTTCTTCGCTGGACTTCTGCGCCTCCTGCATCGCTTTCTGAATGGCAGCCGTGCGCGCATTGAAGATTGCCGGCAAATACTTTCGGCTGGCCCAGATGATCACCCCGGCGATCAAGGCGAAATTCAGCAGCACGCTTAACCAATAGGCATGCCGCAGACTCAGTCCCGTCCACTTCGCGATCAGGCTCACCGATGTCGATTGCTTGAATTCGCCGGTTTCGTCTTTTTCTTCACCGGCAACTTCCCGCGACTCGTGGACGAGTTGTTGCCCAAAGCCGCGCTGCGGCGGCGCCTGCTTGACTTCGCGCTTTTCGGGAGCCGCAGGCGTTTGCTGCGCACGCAACGGCGTCGTCGATCCGGCAAAAATGATTGCGAGCAGCGCGAGTGAGGTCGCTCCAATCGTCTTCTTGATGGAAGGCATGCTTGTAAAAGCGTGGTAACTCGAGCTGCTAGCTTTCGACATCAGCGTCCGGCTCCAACCGGTTCCAGAACGCGCCGCATGATTTCTATGGCCAGGGTCTGAACCTGACCCTGCAAACCGGTCTGGGCCGCTTCGCGATCTTTCTCGATGTCCGCTTTCGCCGCCTGGACTTGCGCCTGGGCCTTCGCGCGGGCCTCATTTAGAGCAGCGGCGCGCGCCTCCAGTGCCGCCTTGCGGCGAGCCTCTTGCCCGCGGAACAACGTAGCCCGCGCCTCCCGCAGCCGCTGCTCATATTCGGACGTGCGCGCTTCCGCCGCAGCAATATCAGCCCGCGACTTCGAGATGGCGCCTTCGGTTTTGCTGCGGCGCTCATCGAGCACACGCCGCAACGGCTTGTGCACGATCACTGTATAGAGAACGTAAAGCAGCGCCACCAGAATTACCGTCGGCACGGCTCCGAGCAGTAATCCGCCTAGTTGTCGTAGCGTTTCATCCATTGAGGCTGCTATACAGGGAAATGAGGGCTATGAAAACTGTTAAGTCTAACGTCCGAAGGAGTTTATGTCAACGCAAAGGGCTGCGATTTTGCAGAGAATTTGAGGGGTGGGAGAAGCATTTCGGGAGAGGACGAATCCCGTCGTCAAGGCAGCTTTTGGAACCATTGCAGAAACTTGCAACTAACCCTTGACTTCCCCAGCAAGAGGATTAGCATATAGGTATCACCTCCGATCCAATTCAGGATCGAATGGGCCGATAGCCAAGGAATGTCACCGCTTCTTGGTTGCCGGCCCATTTAAATTTTGGTCGGTTTTACTTTCCTTCCGTGAAGACAATTTTCCCGCCTGCCATTGTCATCTCTACTCTGGTCTTCCCAATTTCTTCGGGCTTAATCGAAAAAATATCCTGAGAAAGCACCGCGAGGTCGGCTTCCCTCCCCACCTCGAGAGTTCCAATCCGGTCGTCGGAGAATCTGGCATAGGACGAGCCTTGGGTGTACGCATTCACGGCTTGTTCGACAGTAAGGCGCTCTTCGGGAACGTATGACTCTTTCGTTGGGACTGCTCCTGCCTGGCCAGCGCCGTCAAAGGTGCCTCCGGGAAAATCACTCCCACCCTGGGCCGGCCGCCAAATCGTCCGGGTGACGGCCTCCTGGATCGCGACTAATGGATTAGGCGGCCAAGTGCACGGCCAGTCGCTGCCAAAGGCCAGCGTCACACCGCTTTTTTCCATACTCTGCCAGCGGTCGGTTGTGGTCCGATCGCGGGGATCGAAGTTCGAGCCATTTTTGTCGCAGCAGAAAGTGGGCTGCATGCTGGCAATCATGGAGTGTTTGGCAAGCCGTGGGATGTCTTGCGCCGAGACGAAGTCGGCGTGCTCAACGCGAAGTCTCCGGTCGCGCGGGCCGTTGAGCTTTTCAACTTCTTCGTAGGTATCGACCACCAATCGCGATGTGTCAGGACGGTAGGTGTGGGTCATGATCTGGTAGCCGCGTTTGTCCAGTTCGAGAACCAGCTTTTTGTATTCCGCGGGTTCATAGATCAGAGGCGGGATCAACCCGGTGCCTCCATCGGCGAAAAACTTCACCAGGTTCGCCGAAACCCAATCGTCGTGATAGAGCGTGCGCGCCTGGTCGAGGTCGGCCAGAAATTCAGGCGTCAGGCGGTGCTTCACCCCTATCGCGCCGAAGGCGGTGCGGGTGCGGACGGTGAGCTGGCCACGCTCCCGCAGGGCAGCACAAAGCTGAATCTCCGCCAGATCTCCGCTGGCGTTGTTGATGCTGGTGATGCCGTAGCTGTTGAGATGGTGCGATGCGTCGCGCAAGAATGCGAGCTTTTCGTCCAACGAAAACTGGTTCACCAGGGCGCGCTCCATCACCTGCATCGCAGCTTCCATCAGGACCCCGCTGGGATGACCGCTGGCGTCGCGGATGATGTACTTCTCCTCCTCTGGATCGGCCACCGGTTGGTCGGTGAGCCCAGCCAGAGCCATAGCTCGAGCGTTCAACCAGAGCGCGTGTTCAGCCGTGTAATGCACTACGACGGGCCGGTCTGCGACGGCGCGATCCAGCAGCTCATGCGTGGGAGTGGATGGCGGAGTGGTGCTAAAGTCGGCACGGACAAACAGAACTTTGTCGCTGGGATGGCTCGCGGCGAAAGCCTTGATTCTGGCGACCACGCCTTCCGGGTCGTCTTCCGGGGTGATGCTCGACTCGGGAGTCGAGAGGTTGAGCCCGTGAAGCTCCAGCGCGCCGAACCACAGGTGGGTGTGATCGTCAGAAAATCCCGGCACTACGGTTCGCCCCTGCAGATCGATGACTTCCGTCTTAGCGGACTTCCGGCTCAGGATCTCCTGGTCGGTTCCGACCGCATCAATGCGAGTTCCGGTGATGGCCAGGGCCTGTGCCCAGGGAGCTTTTGGATTGCCGGTGTAGATGTGTCCGTGAACTAGAACTGTGTCGCTGGCGAATAGAGAGAATGCCGAAAAGAAGATCGCGGCGCTAAGGCAGAATCTAACGACCTGACGACGAGGATTCATGAATCGCTCCCTGATCGGAAGGCCGGCGGTTGACCGGGCACCTTACAGCGAGATGAGCCTTCCCAATGCAAGCCGACAAAGTTTACTCCACCACGAAGTCCCGCACT
Source organism: Candidatus Sulfotelmatobacter sp. (assembly GCA_049519055.1). GTDB lineage: Bacteria > Acidobacteriota > Terriglobia > Terriglobales > Acidobacteriaceae > Sulfotelmatobacter. The sequence continues at coordinate 27,114 of JBEKRE010000016.1, forward strand.
CTTCTCACGATCGACTGCGGCGCTTCCACCTCCAACTCGACCGCGCCGTCCTTGTAAGCACGCGAATAAATCCGCGCCTTGGATTCGAGCATGGCCAGAGTCTTCCCTTCTTTCTGAGGGACGCGCAGATGCACGCGGCTAACGCGATCTTCATCGATCATCTCGTCGACGCGGGCGAGCAAACGGTCCAGCCCCGTGCCTTCGACCGCGGAAACGTAAACTGTCTTCGCGTCATCGCGCAAACTCTTGGCCACTTCCACATCCAGGAGATCGACTTTGTTCATCACGCGCAGCCGCGGTTTCTTTTCCGCTTCCAGCTCTTTCAGAACAATTTCCACTTGCGCGTCCTGTTCGGCGGAAAGGCGGCTGCTGGCATCGGAAACGTGAAGAATCAGGGAGGCCCGCTGCACTTCTTCCAGCGTGGCGCGAAAGGCCGAGACCAGCGTGTGCGGCAGGCTGCGAATGAATCCCACTGTGTCGGAGAGGAGAACCTTGCGCTTCGAGGGCAGAACGACGGCGCGAATGGTTGGGTCGAGAGTGGCAAACATGCGCGGCGAAGCGAGAACGGCGGCCTGCGTCAGCGCATTGAACAACGTGGACTTTCCGGCGTTGGTGTAACCCACGAGCGCGACGGTCGCCACGGGCGCTGATTCGCGGCGCTGCCGCTGCTGGGCGCGGATGCGGCGCACGTTTTCCAGTTGCTGCTCCACATGGCGGATGCGACGGTAGATTTTCCGGCGATCGGTTTCAAGCTGGGTTTCACCGGGACCGCGCGTGCCGATGCCGCCGCCGAGTTGCGACATCTCGACGCCACGTCCGGCGAGCCGCGGCAGCATGTACTGTAGTTGGGCCAATTCCACCTGCAACTGGCCTTCCCGGGTGCGGGCGTGCCGCGCAAAAATGTCGAGGATCAGCTGGGTGCGGTCGATTACGCGCCGCTTCACGATCTTTTCAATATTCCGCTGTTGCGATGCGGTGAGATCGTGATCGAAGAGAAGCAAGTCGGCATTCGCGGACGCAGCCGCGCCCGCGACCTCCTCCAGCTTGCCTGCGCCAATCAAGGTTGCGGGATCGGGCCGGTCGCGCCGCTGCAGAATTTCACCGACAACTTTCGCGCCTGCGCTGCCCGCCAGGGTACGCAGCTCAGCCAGCGATTCTTCGGCGTCGAACTCTGGGATGCTTGGTTTCTTGGTGGCAGATTTTCCCGAGACGTGAGCTGGAGTTCCAGCGTTGCCATTCGCGCAGGACTGAACGGTGGCAGCGTCGCGCGCGGCCTGCGCTTGTGCCGTAACCTTTGCTCCGCTGCGTCCGCGCGTCCGCACGTCGAGGCCAACCAAGAAAGCGCGTTCTTGCGCGTCCTCGGCAAGAGCGGGCTCTGTGTCGAGAGGCACCCGTCCGACAGCGGGCGCGCGATCGCGAGTCTTCTTGGGATGTGACCTGCGCAAGCCGGCGACGCCTTACCCTTCGCTACCGGAAGCGCTCGCCGCGACGGCGGTTGCCGGCGCCGATGATGAGGCCGTGCTGCTTCCAGCAGCCACAGGTTTTCCATCGGTATGCGTCACGTGCGCGCTATGCGGGAGTGCCCGGCCCATCACGACCGTCGAGATGGCGTGCTTGAAGATCAATTGCTCCTGGCCGTTGGCTTCCAGCACCACGGAGTACTTGTCGAAGGAGCGAATGCGGCCCGTCAGCTTGACTCCGCTCAGCAGATAAATCGTGATGCTCAGTCTCTCTTTGCGGGCTGTATTGAGGAAGGAATCCTGGATATTCTGCGCCGGCTTGCTGTTTTCCATAGCCGATCTCCTTAGATCCTTTTGAACTGCGACCTAGCCATTTGCTCCTTCGGCTTTCGTCTTTGGAGCAGCTCAAAACAACAGCGTTTCCTCGCGGCCGTCCGCAGAAGGAATACGGGGGGACAAACTGCCTTGGGGCCAACCTGGTTTCCCAAGGCTGGGCCAGCAGGTAACTGCGAGTACGATACGGCGTCTTATCGAGGTTTTCAACCCCGAACTTCGCGGACGCACCCAATTGTTTCAGTGTGGTAAATGCCGGGTTGTGTACAATCGCCCGCGTGGGCCAATCGCGACCCGAATCTCAGGAGGCAGAATCATTATGGCAGGCGCCGCTCTTACTTTGCTCGCACCCCAAATCAATTTCCCCTCCGACGTCAAGACTAACATCGAGATGCTTTTACGCTGGATCCACTTCCTCGCCGGAATCACATGGGTTGGGCTGCTCTACTTCTTCAATTTCGTGAATGTTCCGTTCATGAAAGAACTCGACGCCACTACCAAGGTGAAAGTGATGCCCGCACTGATGACGCGCGCTCTGCTGTGGTTCCGGATGTCGGCGGCGCTGACCGTGCTCGCCGGACTCAGCTACTGGGAAATCATTGTGACTTCTGATGTCCATAATGGCCAGATCTTGGGATTGAACCCCTCTCACGGCACAGTGATGGGAAGCTTCTTTCTGATCTGGACAATTGTCTGGGGCGTGCTCTATGCCTGCCTCATCCCCGGCAAAGGAATCTTCGACAATGGCGCGTTCATCGGCCTGGTCTATGCCATAGTCGTCGCGGCTGCGGCGTGGCTCTTCTTGAATTCGAACACGCATGGATGGGAGAGCAATCGACTGCTTTCGATTGGGATCGGCGGCGGTATTGGCTGGGTGATGCTGCTAAACGTTTGGGGAGTGATCTGGCGCATCCAGAAACGCCTTATTCAGTGGACGCGTGACAATGCCACCAATGGCACTCCCATGCCGGACAAAGCCAAAGCCATGGCCCGGCAAGCTTTCCTGACATCACGAGCCAACGCCTTTTTGTCAGTGGTGATGCTGTTCTTCATGGGCGCGGCCAGCCATTACCCGATGTTTGGGAAATAGGTGTGTATAGAGGAAGGCCTGCGGCGATTGCCGTAGGCCGTTGAGGGTTGAGGGTGGAAGGCTGCCGCGCTAGAACAGAACCTTCACCGCCACCTGGATCTGGCGGGCCGAAGTGGTTCCGTCAGGCTCTTGGTATGTGCTGGTGATCACTCCAAACCCAGGTTGCCCGATCAAATTACCCAGTGCGGAAGCATCGGTTCCCGGATTGCTGAAATGCGGGTGGTTGAGTATGTTGTAACCTTCGAAGCGCAGTTCGGCCTTCACCCGCTCCGTTATGCTCATCCTCTTGGCGAGGGTTACGTCCCAGTCCCAAAATCCAGGTCCATACCACTGGTTGCGCTGGTTGTTAGATTGCGATCCAAAGGGAGGATTGGTAAAGGCGCATTGGTTGGGAATATATTGATAACCAGCACCAGGAGCGGGAGTCAGCGCGCAGCCCGCTCCTGAGCCGAACGGATCTCCCACTTGGAAGCCCCAGGCGGCAATCCCAGTGCGTTGCGTATCCTCGGTCCCGCGAACCACGAACGGGTGTCCGGTTTGGGCGGTGAAGATCCCGTCCATCTCGATGCCCTCTAAAATCCTGCCCACGGCACCGCGGTTCAAATAGCTCTTGCCGCGTCCAGTTGGCAATTCATAGATGTAGTTGATCACCGCCACGTGCCGCGTGTCGTTGTCGGAATTGCCATAGCTTTGGGCAAGATTGAGGGAGTTACGCGGGAACGTGCGTGCTCCAACGGCTGGGGTTAGAGGATCGACTGAGTTGTCGAGGGCGTGCGACCAGGTGTAAGCCGCCTGAAATTGCAGGCCGTGGCTCATGCGGTGCACAAACTTCGACTGCAACCCATGGTAGATGGAGTTGAACTCGTTGATCTGGTAGTCGGGTTGAAGGAGTGCATTATTGTTGACTGCGTTGAAAGGCAGATCACCAAACTGCAGGCCCTCGTACAAGTCTGTGCTGCTAACGGTAGACGAGGAGCATTGTCCGAGCGGATTCGAGGGAGAGATGAGATCTGGGAACCCTTGATTGTTCGGATTGCCGGGCACGCAGAACGCCACCAACTGCGCTACCAGATTAGGATCTGGGGGATTTCCGTCCCGTTGACCCCAAACGTGCACGCCCATGGCGCCCACGTAAGCAACATCTAACACGTTGTTGCCCGGTAGCTGTCGCTGAACGTCGAGGTTCCAACTGTTGCTGGCGGCGTTGGGAAAGTGAGTGTCGAAAATTACAATTCCCGGAGTTGCGCTCCCGTCCGCGATGGAGGCGGAAACCGGCTGGGTTGGGAGTTGCCCAGGAAACTCGCCCGTTCCGAAGAGGCCATTCAGGGTGTCAAAGGTAAAGTTGGAGAACGTGGCTTGGAAGGGGGGATCGGCACGGACGTTGCCAAACGCATTGCCGAAGGTGCGGTCGTGGAAAATGCCAAACCCGCCTCGAACGGCAGTCTTGCCGTTCTTCCACGGATCCCAGCTAAAGCCGAAGCGCGGTTCGATATCCTTATAGTCGGGTTGATAGAGTTGATGTCCCGAGCCTGGGCCTACGATGCTGAAGGTCAGTGACTGACCTGCGGCAAAGGTACCTGGATCCTGCAGCAAGTTGGAGAGGTTTCCGCTGGTCTCATAGGGGACCCCGTTGTATTGATAGCGTAGTCCCAGGTTCAGGGTGAAATTTGACCGGACTTTCCAGGTGTCCTGACCGTACCAGTCAAACTCGTGCTGCTTGAAATTCTTGTTGTCCGAGGGCTGGCGGACGGCAGTCTTATTGAAAAACTGGGACTGGGAATCCTGAATCACGAAGCCCCAATAAGCATCTGCACCATCCACCAATGCCCTGTCGTCGGCGATATTCAACGGATTCCCCTGCGGATCCACTTCATTCACGACCCCGGGGTTGTAGCCGCCGAAGAATGTCTCGGGGTCGAGGACGATCTGCCGGCGCGAACTGAAATCATCAAAGCCGCTCTCGCCGACGTCACGGAAATCGAAACCGAACTTGAACGTGTGGTTTCCATGCACCCAACTAAGGCTCTCGGTGTAACTAATGGTTCCCGTCTTTCGGGCCTGGGCGTCCGCTCCTCCTAACTGGCTGGCGAAACTGCTAAATGGAAACATGTCGTAATCCCAACCGTTTCCGAAACTGTCCACTCCCCCGGGCGCGTCCAAAATATTGGTTGTGTTTTTTGTCAGATAGAAGGCCGCGTAGATGTGGTTCCAGCCGAATTGAAAATTGTTGACCAAGTTATTGCTGAGGGTGGAAGTGAGTTGCGCGGCTAAACCCTGACTGATGCTCTTTTCCTCATAAGCTCCGAATCCTGGGAGGATATCCGAGAAGCCCGGGTTGGGATCAAAAAAGTGGTTGTATCCATAACGCAAGCTCAACGATTCGCGGTCGGTAAAGTGGTGGTCGAGCTTGATGATTGGAGCGTAAGTACTCTGCTTCGAGGTGGTGGGGAAGAATATGTTGCCCGAGATACCGTCAGCCGACGAGGACGCAGGCGCAAACGGATAATTTGCAAACACTTTCTGCATCGTCGCGTCCTCGGGCACGCCGGCACCGGGCGCAGCGCCGGTGAAGTTATTGATTCCCGTGGGCGTGAGGTCGATGGGAACGGTGTGTTGTACGCCGGAAGTATCGAGGTAGGTATAGTTGAATTGTCCGGTCAGAAACGCCTGCGTTGGTACCGTGGCCTGGTCGGTCAAAGTCGTGTGGAACCGGTCCATCTCATTGTTGAAGAAGAAGAAAGTTTTGTTCTTGATGATGGGACCGCCGACGGAAAACCCGAACTGGTGGCGGATATAGGGATTCATCGGCGCTCCATTGATGCCTTCCGCCGGATTAAACCAGTCGCGCGCACCGCCAAAACCGTTCCAGCGCCCGAAGTAATAAGCGTTCCCATGGAAGGAATTGGTGCCGCTCTTGGTGACCACGTCGATGATGGCGCCGGTGTTGCGGCCATATTCAGCATTGAAAGTGTCCGTGATAACGCGGAACTCTTCGGTAGACTCTGGATTGGCGGTCAGCACTCCACCGATTCCGCCTGGCACAGAGGTATCGTTGTTATCAACACCGTCCAGCAGGAAGTTGTTATTCCGGTCGCGCGCGCCGTTCACGGTAATACCCGCATTGCCGCTGTCGGTCTGCGACGTCCCCGGTGACAACAACACGAGTTGGTACGGATTGCGCGTGATCAGCGGCAAGGCTTCCATCTCTCTCTGGTCGACTAGGTTGGTGATCTGCGCGGTTTCGAGGTCGACATCCTGCGTCTGATCCCCCCGCACCGTCACTTCCTCACTTACCGCACCCGTCAGGAGCTTGGGATCGACGGTGAGCGCTTGCGCCACGCTCAGCTCAATGCTGGGCAGGTGGTAGACCTTGAAACCTTCCTTCTTCACCGTGATTTCATAGCTGCCAACCGGGAGATTGGTCAAGCCATAGGTGCCGGTTGCGCCGCTGGTGGTTTGGTGCGTCTCATTCGTCGCCGTATTTCGCACGGTGATCTCAGCTCCTGGCACTACGGCCCAGCTGGCGTCCGTGACGGTCCCGGCAATCGTTGCGGTTTGGGCCAACGAAGCCACTGCCGAAAACAGGGCAACGACGACAATGAGGCTGAATCGAAAGAGCCTTGCGGATTGTTTGGCTACCGTTGGCGTGAAGCGTGCAAAAAAATCGTGGGCTACAACTGGGTGAAAGGCAGATTCCATTGAACTGTCTCCTAAAAGTAGCTGGGGCCCTAGGAAACAGGTCTCAGCAGCTTTTATGTTTGTTAAATCGCTGATTGCCAAGGCGAACGACGGGAGAATACATCGCTGTTAGCGAAACAGTAAAGCAGCTAATGTTCCAAAGTAACACCGAGGTAACGTATTCATTATGAAAGGCATGTGGACTTCGCCTCGAGCTACTATCAGGTCACAGACATGGATTTACGGATGATTCTATGATAATTGGAAGGTACTGGAGACAGTTAAGGAGCACCCAGCGGATGCTCCTCGGTTCCCACTCTCGAACGGAAGTTGGTTAGAAAATGATCTTGGCTCCGAATTGCAAGCGGCGCCTTCCGATACCGTCGGTAATGATGTTGCCGGCAAAGGTGCGCCACCGTTACCGTTGAAGGCTCTGCTGCCGAACTGGGTCACACCGCTCACCACGTTCGCTGCATCGTTAACATTCTCTATGGGTGTTCCCAGCCATTGATGGTTAAACAAGTTGAAGGCGTCTGCCTGGAACTGTATGGTGGCCCGTTCTGTCACCCTGGTGTTCTTGTAGACGCTCATGTTGACGGTGCTGATGGGCGTCCCTGTTCCGTGTTTCGACCAACGAACTGTGCGGACGTTGTTCGTTGTAATCCTGCCGCCAGGTTTCGATCTTTCGTCGTGCCTCGCTCAGACTGGCGAACCAGTTCACGTTCAAGCACTCATCGCGCAGGCGCCCGTTGAAGCTCTCTACGTAGGCATTCTGCACCGGCTTGCCCGGCTGAATGAACTGCAGTCTCACACCACGTTCTGCGCTCCAGGCCGCCAGCGCCCGACCGCGAAACTCCGGCCCGTTGTCCAGAACGATGGCTTCTGGTAGTCCGCGCTCCAGCGCGATCCGATCCAGCACCCGGCGCACGCGTGTTCCACCCAGCGAGGTATCGACCTCGATGGCCGGACATTCCCGCGTGCAATCGTCCACGATGGTCAACATCCGAATCACCTTCCCCGTGCTCACACAATCACTCAGAAAATCCATCGACCAACGTTCATTCCCCCTCGTCGCTGCTGGGCTAGTTACTAAGCCATGCCAGCGGATTCGCCGCCGCTGCCGAATCCTCATCGCCAAACCTTCCTCTCGGTACAGCCGGTACACGCGTTTGTGATTGGCCGCCATTCCTTCCCGCAGCCGCATCGCCGTCTGTCGCCGATAGCCAAACCGCATGCGCCGGGCCGCCAGCTCTTTCAAGCGGGTTCGCAGTACGCTGTCCCGATCGGTCTTCTGCGATCGATAGCGATGTGTCGATCGTCCCAATCCCATCAGCCTGCAGGCGTGCCGCTCGCTCATCTGATACTGCGCCGCGACGTAGCTCACGACTGCCCGAAGTCCCGCAGGCCCTACCAGCTTTTTGAGAGCACGTCCTTCAATGCCCGATTATCCAGCGTCAGTTCGGCCACCACATGGTTCAGCTTCCGGTTCTCGTCCTCCAGTTGCTTTAGCCGTTTCGCCTCGCCGCTGGCCATTCCTCCGTACTTCGCCTTCCAGCGGTAGTAAGGTTGCTCCGTGATTCCCTGCTGTCGGCATAACTCCGCTGTCGTCAATCCTGCCTCGCCTTGTTTCAGGATCGCAATGATCTGCTCTTCGCTGTGTCGCGTGCCTTTCATAGCGGTTCTCCTCTCCTTGGGTTTGGGAGAACTCACATTCTAGGCGGTCCAGTTTTCGGGGGCTACGTCACAGTCACAATGCCTTGGCCAAAAAACAAGCCAGCGCCAAGTAGCAACATAACTATGACAAACCAAGCTTGTTGAATGCTGCGAAGCGTCGATTCATGCCGTACCTCCGACTTGAACTCTTCTAAAAAGACTGGACCATGCAGAGGGCGCTTTAACTCAGCGCGCGGTCCAATGAGCCCAACTTTTATTCAGGTGCAAGTCTTGCTCCAAATATCAATGGTGAAGTGTCTAATGTTTTCAATGCTTTGTCGGGTCTGACAAGAACTCCTTTCCAAAAAATGAAGCCCTAAACTATTAGGTTGTAGATTTTTGTATATAGGGCTGAGTGTCTTGTCCCCCCTTGCTGAGCCGCGCAAGAGGGGATCGCGCTGGGGGCATTCCGGGTACTCTTTTGTCGCCTGTTACAATCGGCCTTTCAGTGACCACATCCTCCACCAAAACCGGGTCGAAGCCGCAGCCGAGCGGTCAACCTGTGGCGGGCGCAAAGCCTCCCGGCTCTGTGCCGATGCTCGATTTGCAGAGGCAGTATCTGGGCATTCGTTCCGAAGTAATGGCGGCCATCGAAAAGGTATGTGCGTCCCAGCGTTACATTTTGGGAGCGGAGGTGGAAGCGCTGGAGCGGGAGATTGCCGGCTTCTGCGGAGCGCGTGAGGCTGTCGGCTGCTCCTCGGGCACAGATGCGCTGTGGCTGGCTCTAGCTGCCGCCGGTGTGCAACCCGGGGATCAGGTGCTCACGACGCCGTTCAGCTTTTTCGCTTCGGCCAGCGCCATCGCGCGAGCGGGCGCGCGTCCGGTTTTCGCCGACATTGAGCCATCGACATTCAATCTCGATCCCGTTCAGGTCGAATCTTTTCTGCGAAGCAGCCCGCATGACAAACTACGAGCTCTGCTGCCGGTTCATCTCTACGGCCAGTGCATCGATATGAACCGGTTCCAGCAGTTGGCGGCAGAGTTTGATTTGTCGGTGATCGAGGATGCTGCGCAAGCGATCGGGGCGCGATGGGGTGGGCGCAGCGCGGGATCGATGGGTGCGGCTGCGGCATTCAGCTTCTATCCCACAAAAAATCTGAGCGCTTATGGCGATGCCGGATTGGTCACGACCAACGACCCGGAGATGGCTGCACATATGCGCCGGCTGCGCAATCACGGGAGCCTGCAACGTTACGTTCACGAAGAACTCGGCTGGAATAGCCGCCTTGACGCCATTCAGGCCGCCATCCTGCGCGTGAAGTTGAAATACGTTGAAGGATGGAATGACGATCGCCGCCAGCGAGCCGCGACTTATGATCGACTCTTCGCCGCTGCCGGGCTAAGCGCTACTGCAGGGTCAGGCGAGAACTCAGGGCCGGTTCGACTTCCGCAAACATCCGAGTCTGCACACCACGTGTTTCATCAGTACGTCATCCGCGCCTACCGCCGCGATGAGCTGCGAGAATTCCTGACGGCACGCAAGATCGGTACGGAAATTTACTATCCCATCCCTCTACACTTGCAGCCCTGCTTCGTCTACTTGGGATATCGCGAAGGTGACTTGCCTGAATCGGAGCGCGCCGCGAAGGAAGTTCTGGCCCTGCCGATGTTTCCCGAGCTCACCGAAGAGGAGCAGCGCTGGGTGGTATCGAGCATCGCGGATTTTTATTGCTAAGAGCAGCTATCGTCGCCGACGCTTGGCCGTGGCCCTCGGCACTTCCTTCTGCTCGCCCGGAGCCAGCACTCGTCGCACCATAGGCGTGTTCAGCTTGTATTTGCGTTCGTTGGTGTTGCCGCTGTCTTCTTTCACGTGCAAGACAAAGACCGGCAATGTGCCTTCCTTGTCAAAATTCTCACTAGTCACCGTCACGGGAAGAAAGCCGTTGAGACCGTGCTCGCGGTAAGCGGTTTCGTAGCGATGTTTTCTGACGTTCCAGGTGAAAACGCGAATCTGATCGTAGTCGTAGGGCAGGCCATCGTGAGGCTCGGTCATGACGCACAGGTATTGTGAAACATTTTTGTCGGCGCCCTCTTTGCCGGGATCCTGAACCTGGTTCAGCGCAAAGAAAGCCACAAAGCGCTGGCCTTCGGCATACTGCGCGACCTCAAGCGGGACGTCGATATCAACCATGCGCGCCAGTACCCAGCCCACGCGGTTCTCCGCGTCGCGCACCAGATACCAGTCTTCGAGGACCGGGCCGGCGGCTTTGCCACCCGCCTTCGGCTGCACGATCGTCCCGGGTTGCTTGTCCGCCGTTTCACGTTTCAAAATCGAAACCTTCGCTCCTGACGAAAGCTGATACAAATGTTCGGTCTCACGGCCGGGCGTGAGGTGCAGGTTGGTGTCGTTGCGCAACACGCCGGGCGCCTGCACGGAATCGTTAAAGTTATCTTTCGTCAGCGTTTGCAGAGCATCGTAGGTTTTTTGATCGACGAGGTAGCGCTGCTCGATCCAGCCTTCAACGCCGCTCGCGGTGCGCACCCGGGCGAAGCGTTTTTCGTGCTCCAACACTTCCACGCGCTCTCCGTTCTTGACGGTGCCGATGCGGTTGTAAATGGTTGCGACTTGATCGCGCAGCGTAGCCTGTACGGCCGAGACATAATTCACTTCCAGTACGCGGTGCCGGCCGCGATCGCAGGCAGAGAAAGTGAGAAGAAGAACGACAACCAGCGCGCAGCCCGGGACGCTGCGAGAGGACGACAGGAGAAATTTCACGATCTTTGTGCGGCTCACTTCAGCGGGATTCACTTCCGCAAGATTCACCTTCCACTATAGCGCGTTGCGGGATCCGGTTCCGGAACGAAGGTTTACCGTGGTAGGTACTCCCGAGACTCCGCTGTCCCCTGACATTGCAACCTGGATTCGGTTAACATGAGGGAGGTGCGCTGCACCACATAATTCTCATGATGAAACGAACGATGAAGGGTATTTCCAGGAATCGATTGGCTTCCTGGTTGCTGCTGGCGGCATCGATAGTGGGAATTTCCACTTGCGTCTGGGCGCAAGAACAGACGGTGAGCCCTGCGCTGCGTCCGCCGAAAGGGGCGCAAGTTGCGATCGTGATCTTCGAGGATCTGCAGTGTCCCGATTGCCGCCGCGCGGCGCCGTTGGTGGAAGAGGCTGGCCGAACCTACAAGATTCCCGTAGTGCGGCACGACTTTCCGCTGCCCTTTCATAACTGGTCTTACGACGCCGCGATCATCGCGCGTTACTTTGATACCCACTCGAAGGAGCTAGGCAACGAATTCCGCGACTACATTTTCTCCAACCAGCTGGAAATTACGCCGCAAAACTTGCGCGGCTTCGCGGAGAAATTCGCGGTTGAGCACAAGGTCGACTTGCCTTTCGTGGTCGATCCCGATGGCAAGCTGGCGGCGCTGGTCAACGCGGACAAGCAACTGGGCAAGTCCATCAACCTGCAGCACACCCCTACGCTTTATGTGGTCAGCAACAAACACTCCGGCAAACCCTTCGTCGAAGTGGTCGACCGCAGCCAGCTCTATGCGCTGATTGATTCCATGATGAAAGAGTAAAAGAGTAGGCAAGTTCTCACTTAGTTCTCGTCCTCGCACCCGGTCCTACTCCGGTCGACCCGTGTAATGTTCACGGGAGTGGACGGCTTCGTGATCTTCGAGCGATTCCAGGTGAGTAATCACTTCAGCGGGCGTGGCCAATTCGACCGGGAGACGCTCTTCGAGGGCGGTTGCCACGCGGTGGGCTTCGCCGACTGGGATGGCGTGCGGAAACAGCAGATGTACTTCGATAATGTGCCGATAGCCGGTGGTACGAAAGCGCACGCCATGATACTGCACTCCGAGCTCGGAACAGATCGCATCCAGCCTTTCCCGAATCCGCTTTCCGGTTTCGGGGTCGGAGTAATCGAGCAAGCCCACCGCTGAGCGCCACGCCAGGCGCCCACCCGACCACAAAATGTTGGCTGCCACGGCGATCGCAATTAGAGGATCAAACGGCTTCCATCCGGTAAGCATCACCAGAACTAAACCAGCGACGACGCCAAAGCTGGTCAGGCTGTCGGTGAGCACGTGCTTACCATCGGCTTCGAGGATGAGCGAGTGGCTGCTCTTTCCCACGCGAAGCAAGTACCAGCCCAGTCCCGCATTGAGCACACCAGCGGCGAGCAGAAGCAGCGTGCCCGAGCCCAGGTGCTCCAGCTTCAGTCCCGCCATCCACTTCTCGATTGTGGCGACCAAGATCCATACGGCAGCGAGTACGATCATGGCGCCCTCAAAGCCGGCGGAGAAAAACGTGATGCGTTCGTAACCGTAGAGAAAGTTGGGAGCTGCAGGCTTCGTACTGAGTCGCAGGCTAAACACGGCGAAAGCGACGGCGACAACATGCACTACAGATTCGGCGAAATCTGAGAGAACTGCGGCGGAGCCGGTCATAAAATATGCCGCAGTCTTTCCCACCAACATCAGCACACCGATCATCAGTGACCAGCGCATGGCCAAGCGAGCCGCCTGCAACTGCTTGCGCTCGCGCTGCGCGGCAGACGCACTGGATAGAACCGGGATCGCCTCGGGCATGCTTGCTCCTGATGCAGCGTAATGCCGCCGGCCAGAGATTGTCATCACCGACTAGAGCTGGGCAGTGAGCGCGATCACAGCTGAGTGGTGGTTGCGGAGTGGGAATAGAGGAAAACGCTCTCAGAATTGTGCACGCCGGCTCAGCCGATGCCCGCGAGCAGCCGGGCAAAGAGAAGCACTGACAATCCAATGGCAACGATGCTATTGGCCCGGATACCGCGATAGCTGGCGATCCAGGGGAACATTAACACTTCGAAAAGTGGCATCAGCTTCTCGGGCCAGAATAGTCCGCCCACACCGAATGCCAGACACAGCTGCACAAGCAGACACAATACCAAATCAGTCATGACTGTGATTCCACTGTCGAAAGTGCCTTTGTATTTAAAAAGTATTTAAACGCGAATACGACAGCACCGAGAAGTTACGAAGGTACCTCGCGGGCGCAGAGACACGTTGAAAAGAAATATCTCAGTCTCCGAAGCCGATGCCGATGGCCCGGGCGGTGCGCACGACCTCGCCGTTGGGATTCACTGATTTCAGGTGTCCGACGGCATGGGCCACATCGACCGCGACAATGGAGTCGCCCTGAAGGGCCACCATCATGCCGAAACCGCCGGAGGCGATCAGGTCGACGGCAGCCACGCCAAAGCGGGTAGCAAGGATGCGGTCAAAAGGAGAAGGCGTGCCTCCCCGTTGAATGTGCCCGAGCACGCTCACCCGCACATCTTTGCCAGTGCCATGCGCGATGGCATTGCCCAGCAGATTGCCGATAGAACTGGCACGGCGGTTTTCTCTTAACTCTGGCGGCGTCTTTACCCCTTCGGCCACCACGACAATCGTGAAATGCTTGCCGATTTTTTCGCGCTCGGCGATGTGCCGGCAAACGTGTTCGACGGTGAATGGAATCTCCGGGATCAGGATGACATGGGCGCCACCGGCGAGGCCGGCTTCGAGCGCAATCCAGCCACAATCGCGGCCCATCACTTCCACGACCATCACGCGATGATGCGAGGCGGCGGTGGTGTGGATCTTGTCGATGGCGTCGCAAACGGTGTGCAGCGCGGTATCGAATCCGAACGTAACCTGGGTCGCGGAAAGATCGTTGTCGATGGTCTTGGGGACGCCGACGATCTTCATGCCCTTCTGAGAAAGTTCGTAGCCGATCTTCTGCGATCCATCGCCGCCGATGGTGATGATGGCATCGATGCCGAGTTTGGCGGCATTGGCGATTACCCTGCCAGAAATATCGCGCATTACTTCTTTGCCGTGCTCGACTTTCTTGTAGTGAAAGGGATCGCCGCGGTTGGTGGTGCCGAGAATGGTCCCGCCGCGGGGCAGAATGCCGCTGACTTCCTTTAGCGTGAGTTCGAAGGATTTTTCCGGCCAGATGAGGCCATCGAAGCCATCGGGGATCCCGATGACCTTCCATCCATACTTCAGGATGGCAGCTTTGGTGGCGGCGCGAATGACGGCGTTGAGCCCGGGGGCGTCTCCGCCTCCGGTGGCGATGCCAATACAGCGAATGTCAGACATAGGAATGAATCGTTATTAGGCCAGACGTAACGAACAAGGCCGTTCTTCTCGATGATACTGTGGCCCCGGAGAATTACAACTTACGAGTGGCCGTAGAGGAGGGGACCTTCTGTCACTGGCAAATTTCGCGGCGGTGGCCGATTCGAATCACGAGAACGGGAACGAGTTTTGCCGGTCACACCACTAGATCGAGTCGTGCGGCTTCGACAAACGCAAGGAAGGCTTTGTCTCGCGTGAGCAGCGGAATGCCGCGGTCGAGACATGTCTGAGCGATAAGGGCATCTCCAAGCCGTGCCTTTCGGCGCTTCGACAGTACCTTTGCCCGCAATGCTCCGGCTCTCTGCCAATAGCCCGCCCCGAGGTCAACCATCGGAACCTCCGCAAGAGTTTCGGCAACGTCGGGAAGAAGTTGTGGGTCGCTCAAAAGCTCCGTGAGCACGACGGGGACCATCAATACCTGCCGGTCTGACAGAGCCTTATCCAGCGGTTGCGCGTCCTTGCCTTGCTCGCCCTCTAGAAAGGCGATCCAGGTGCTGGTATCGGCTGCAATCATCTGTCGGCTTTCAGCTCTGCCGGAGTGCGAGTGAAGCGAACTTTGCCTCGCAAACCCCGCTAGCGTTTTTACGCTTGCGACGCCGCCACCAACTGCAGCCTGTTCGGACGGTCTGAGTGATACCGGTCCCGCTTGCCTGTTGCGCCTTCTCCAGAAGATGCTGCGGGATTTCGACTGTGATTTTGCGCGCTGTGTCCACGATGTAGTTGAGATTAGACCATACCGAATACCAGTAATTAGTATGGTACTCGGAAGAGAAAGCGATGGGCGTCCAAAGCGGCGCGAACTCCTGCCATAAGTGACGAAGGTCAATTGTTCCGAGAACCAGGGCGTAGAAGCCCCACTTCTCGCAAGAGACGCGAGAAATGGGGTTTCCACAATCTTCCAATGCAGCGATGTTCCTACGGCGAGACCGTTATAGATGCCGTATTGCTGATGACGCTGCCGATTGAGGCAGTGACGGTAACGGTTCCACCGCTAGTTAAACCGGCTACCCCCGAGACCAGACCGGCAGACACCGTCGCCAGGCTTGTGTTGCTCGAGGTCCACGTTGCAACGCTGGTAACGTCAACCGATGCACTCTTGTCGCACGGGGTCGCTGTTGCGGTCAGCTGTACGGTTAAAGCGGTGTTATTGCTCACGGAACCGCTTGTCGGCTTTACAGTAATCGAAGTGACACATTGGCTAACGGTAACCGTCTGCGTCCCAGTTATTGATGGATTCGCGTTCGCGGTTGCGGTTACGGTTGCCGTCCCGAGGGCAACCGACGTCACCAAGCCAGTCGAAGAGATAGTTGCAAATTCTGTGGGAGTAATGGTCCAGGCGACTGGCACGTTGTTAGCAGTGCTGCCATCGTTGTTGGTGCCGAACACAGTCATTTGCACTGTGTTATTGGTGGTTCCGGTCAGGATGGTGGGCGATGCCGGACCGACTACGATGGATGACAGGGTCGGGTTGACGAAGAAGCCGGTGCACCCTACTTCTGAGACTACAATTGCGAGCGCGCAAAGGGCGCTGGCGAGACAGAGCTTGTGCTTGGCGGATGACATAGTTATCTGAAACTCCAGGGCCGCGGCCACTCGGCCATCAACATCTTTGAACGCCTAGACATCAAGATCCGCGCTGGTTCCGCGCGATCCGATCTGCCACTCTACACCATCTGCCGTCATGCGGGGGACGCCGCTAGCCTCTTTAGCATACCCTTTCGGCGCCACCACGGGTGTAAAAAATTGTAGCAGAAGACTTCCGGTTGGGCGCCTAATACCGATCCCTTGCGGGCTTGGAACCAGCCCAGCCAGTGCCGAGCTTGGGATAAGAACGCCCCAAAGCTCAAGGACTTGCAAGAAAAAAGGTCAGTGCAGAAACTTGCACTAGCCGGTGGAATCGGTAATGAATCAGTTTATCAGCCCTTGTGCTCTTCTTCCGGAAGAGCGCTTTCGTGCTTGGGCGGTGCGCATTTTTCCGGCTTGGGAGCGCTCGGTTTTGGACTGGCCTTAGGCGCGAAAGCGCGTTCTGAGAGTGAGCCGAGCCTGGCCCACTGGGCTTGGCTTGTAAGCGGCGGCGCCACATGGGGCAAATTCGACTCAAGAAAATTCCGGCCCGAAATAAATCCGGAGCCAGACGTTCGGCCAGAAAACGCTTCTTTCGCACTTAAACACCGGGGGTTGGAGTATGTTGCCCGACCAAAAGTTGTTGGAGGGGATAAGACTCGGTTTTACTCAGAGCCGAGACTTGTTGACTAATTAGCCCGCTTCGAGCGCGCGATCCGTTCGTCGATCTGCTTGCGGCTGGCAAATCCTTCGTCGGTACCGTGCCAGTGGGTGATGGACTTCTCTCCCATCTTCCAGCAGAGCAACACGATCTTGCCTTCCACCTCGCAGGGAAAATCCAGCAGCCCGATATCGAGATCCTTCACCTGCACTCCGATGGAATCAATTTCAGCGAGTGCGTCTTTGGCGCGTTGCTCGGCCTTGGCGCGCTCGGCCTTGCGGCGAGCGACGGCGACAACATCCACATGCGTGCCGCCGTTTAGGAAGATGCGGTGGCTGAGCTCCTGCATCTCTCCCTCGACCTCCTCCATCAGCTTCTTGCCACTGATTGCGGCACGCAGAAGTGACTCGAGGATCGGGAGCAGCGATTGGGCTTGGTTGAGAGTGAAAGTGCGGTCGGACATAAAAGTAACCCTATTCTAGCGCATGAAGTGCGCCGATCGTTAGTCGTTTGTCGCTCGCTAAACTGAGGATGGCCGACTATCAAGACGGGAGGCAACGACACTCGGGCTATTTCTTAATCATTTCGATATCGAGCGAGATGGCAATTTCGTCGCCCACAACGCCGGGAGCGCCGGCCACTCCGAAATCCAGGCGATTGACTTTGGTACTTGCGGAAGCGCCCATACGCTGGTTTCCCCACGGATCTTTCATCGCCGCGGAAGGCCCATCGACGTCGAGAACCACCTCCTTGGTGACGCCGTGAATCGTGAGATCACCCGTAACCTTCAGCTTGCCCGTGCCCGCCGCTTCGATCTTTTTCGATACGAAAGTGATGCTGGGATACTTCTGTACGTCGAGGAAGTTCGGGCTGCGCAAGTCGTTGTCGCGCATCTCGACGCGGGTATCCAGGGAAGCGGTTTGGATGGTGGCCTGGATCGACGACTTGCCGAGATTCGCGGCGTCGTAGACCACCGAGCCACTCACCTTGGAAAAAGCGCCGCGTACCGTGGAGACCCCCAGATGGCGAACGGAGAACTGCGCCGAGGAGTGCGGCGGATCCAGTTGCCAGGTGTCCTGCGCAGCGGCGGAGAGCGTGAGAAGCAAGGCGATGACGAAGGGGGAGAAGGTACGGGACATGAATTCAGATTTCTCCTTGAAGAGGATTCGTAGGCAACATAGTTTAACAAACGGAGGCTGGGTCCACCCAGAACTCGCTTTCAACCCCGTCCGATGCGATGAGTGGAAGGCGTGTCCGAGGTTAACGCGCTCTACCGTGCGAAGGGTCCGCTGACGTAGCCGTATCCACGTCCACATGCAGCCGCTGGGCGGGAGAAATTCCCGGTGGATAACATTCTCCGTCGCGATTGTAGTTAGAGCAGTGCGCCGCCACATCTTTGCGCTGCGGCGACTGCGCGAACTGCCAGACCTCGGCGAGGCGGACGCCGCTTTCGGCCGGGCTTGGGGGATGCATTGGAAAAGCGCAGCCGGGGGCAGGCGGACAAGCATCGTTGATCGACCAATACGTGATGTCGCGTCCCGATGAGCTAGCGCGAATGTCTTCGGCAGTGACGATGTTGTGGTCATCTTTCGACGGGATACCGGAGCAGTAGATGCCGGCGCGGAAGCCGGCAGCGGTGACGGCGTCGACCCAGGCGTAGATATAGGCTTTCTGCTCGGGCAGCATGCGTCCGCCTTGTTCCTGATCGAGGAAGATGATGGTATGCACCGGAAAGCCTTCGCGGCGTGCGGAAGAAACAGCGGCACTTGCATCGGAGTTACCGAGTTTGGTTGCGTGGGCGACGGATTTTAATTCGGCGTAAAGGCGTCCGTTGAAGAGCACAAGGAATCCGAAGCCGGCGGATTCGACGGCGGCACGGTGGCCAGTCCAAGTGTTGGTGTTCTCGCCGGGAGGATTGTTGAGCCAGTAGCCGGTGTAGGAAAAAGTCTGGTGCAGGGATTTCAAGCTGGCATCGCCGGGGTAGGTGTTGCGGTCGAAGCCGAGGAAGGGCGCGCCCTGAGCCCACACCATCGCCCACGAAAAAATCAACGCTATGGTGGAACGGGATAATCTCATATGCTTCGGTTTCAAGCGTCGCTGGTTACTTCGTTGCGCCTGGTCCAGAAATAAACGGCAACCCTCCCATCGTCAGTACCAATCCTGCGCCGAATTCGGTAGTGATGTAGAGCGTCCGGGCGTCAGGCCCACGGGAGCGGTCATGCCATCGAAAATGATCTGGATGAAAATGTTATGCCTGGCATGAAGAATGGCGGCGCTCCATGGGCTGCCCGACTTGGGTCGCAGGCAGCCCCAGATGAAGCTGGCGGCAAACACCATGAGCGTGAAGCAGGTCAACGCAAAGGCGGGTTGCGTGCCTGCGTTGCAGTCCGCAAACAAGAGCCCGGGATAATGCCCCACTGCCCACATGCATCCGTTGATCAGGCAGGCCCAAGTGAAGCCGGTCTGGCGCACCCGTCGAGGAAAGAGAAATCCACGCCAGCCAATTTCCTCGCCCAGAGGTCGCGGGGTTCGGCCGATTATGCTCAGCGTGGCATAGCCGGGGATGGCAAGGAATAGGGCTACGGCACGTGGATGATCCGGAAACCCGAAAGCTGTTGCCAAGGGATCGGCGAATGCCGAGAACGCAAACGACCCGCGAATCGTCCCCCACACGTAAACGCAAACCGGCAGTGCGTAGAGGATGGGAATCACGTAAGCCCGTGCCTGATAGCGCGCGGGCCGCCAGTTCCAGCCCAGCGTGGCCAGATCAATTTTAAACAGCCCGCAAGTGGCGAATGCGGCGAATCCAGGGCACCACATCACCAAGGGCCCCATAAGGCCGTTGCCAGCGCCGATGTGTCCCGTATGGATGATCAGGTCATACGGGAGGCTGGAGAAGGCAAACATCAACAGCAAGAAGGTGAGATTTCGTTTGGGGAGTGGTCGCATGTCAGCGGCATGTTACCACCGTATCGACACGGTCAACGGGGCCTCGAGCGAGCTTGACTGACCGCATCGTGGGCACTATCCACCGATGTGCACCATCGTTCTCGACGCGGGCACGAAGTCCGCTTCGCCGATGTGGTGACGCTCTTCTTTTTTCTGCACCACGCCGCGGATGAAGTCTTCTAGCTCTTCATCGCTGGCGCCGCGGCGCATCTGGGCATGGAGGTCGTGGTCCCAAACCGAGAACAGGCAGGTGCGGATCTTGCCGTCGCTGGTGATGCGGATGCGACTGCAGTGTCCGCAGAAGGGATGCGAGACCGGAGCGATGATGCCGATTTCGCCGACGCCGTCGTGGAAACGGTAGCGGCGGGCAGTTTCAGAACGTCCCCGCGGAATTTCGACCAGAGAGCGATACTCCCTCATGCGCACGAGAATTTCGTCAAGAGTAACGACGGTCTCCGGCGACCAGGTGCGGCCCTCTTCGAGCGGCATGAATTCGATAAAGCGCACGGTAACGCCCTCTTCGCGCGCGAACATGCCGAAGGGAATAATCTGG
This sequence comes from Candidatus Sulfotelmatobacter sp., assembly GCA_049519055.1. Lineage (GTDB taxonomy): Bacteria > Acidobacteriota > Terriglobia > Terriglobales > Acidobacteriaceae > Sulfotelmatobacter. The sequence goes on from JBEKRE010000016.1 coordinate 47,234, forward strand.
TCTTCGTTGAAGCCGCGCATGAGCACGCAGTTGACCTTCAGCGGCCAGAGTCCGGCGCGGCGGGCGGCACGGATGCCGGCGAGCACGTTGTCGTACCCATTGGGCACGCGCGTGATGCGAGCGAAGCGGTCGGGATCGACGGCGTCCATGGAAACCGTCACGCGAGTGAGACCGGCATCTTTGAGCGGCTGTGCGAGATCGGCGAGCAGGTGGCCGTTGGTGGTGAGCGCGATGTCGAGCGCATCGCCGCCGTTTCCGCCATTGGGCGTGCGCAGCCTGGCCAACTCGCGGACGAACTCGACAACGCCGTTGCGAAGCAGGGGTTCGCCGCCGGTCAGACGAACCTTGGTGATCCCCATGCCGACGAGCACGCGCGCCATGCGAAGGTAATCCGCGAACGGCAAATCGCCGTACAAAGCGCCTTCATTGCCGGTGCGGCAGTACACACACTTGTAGTTGCAGCGGTCGGTAATGGAGATCCGCAGGTCGGTGATCGGACGGCAGAATTTGTCGGTGAGAGCAGCCATTAGCGATTGGCAATTAGCTGGCGACGCTAAATGCCAATTGCTAATTGCGGTCCCAGACGAACACTTCTTCGATTATAGAGTTTCGCGAGCCTGAAAAGTTTTCAAGGTTTCGCAGAACTCAGCACCTTCTCGATGGCGGACTGGGCCAGCGACGCCATGATCTTATATCCTGCCACGTTGGGATGGAGGCCATCTTCGGCCAGATCGCGCTTCAGCAGGCCCTTATCATCCACCATGGCGCTGAAGTAGTCGAGATAGAGGCAGCCGTGCGCAGACGCACAATAGCTTTTCAGCCAGCGGTTCAGTTCGAGAATCTTCTCCGGCGGGCGTTGCGCAAAAAGATCCTGCGAGCGGGGCGTGTAATTGTGCACCGGCAGCACCGACGAGTAAATCACTTTGATCTCATGAGCGCCGGCGAGTTCGGCCATGGAGGCGTAGTTCGCCTCAATATCTTCCAACCGCATCGGACCTGTATTGCCCGCAATGTCGTTCGTGCCGGCAAGAATGACGACGACTTTGGGATGGAGGTCGACGACGTCCTGACGAAAACGGACCAGCATTTGCGGTGTAGTCTGTCCGCCAATGCCGCGGTTAATGTAAGGCTCGCCGGGAAAGGATTCGTCAATGCGCCACTTGTCGGTGATGGAGTCGCCGAAGAAGACGACTCGATTCTCGCCGGGAGCGGGTGGCTTGAGGGCGGCGTTGGCCTCGCGGTAGCGGGAGAGTTGGCCAAAATCATCCGTGAAGATCGCGATGCGGGAGGCACGGTATTGGTCGAGGCCGGGGAAGCCGGTGGAGGGGATAGCAGGCGGGGCTGCCTGGGCCGCGGCGGAAATTGCGAGAAGTAGAACGGAAATGAATTGCAAGGCAGAGTGTGGTAGTCGCGTGGTCATCGCGCACCCCTTTGAGTAAAGTAGAAATCACATCCCGTCGTAATTCGGTCCCCCGCCGCCCTCTGGAGGCACCCAGGTGATGATCTGATAGGGGTCGGCGATGTCGCAGGTTTTGCAGTGGACGCAGTTCGACGGGTTCAGGCTGATGCGCTTGCCATTCGGCTGGGTTGAGTCATCCACCATTTCGTAAACGTTGGCAGGACAGAAATTCTGGCAAGGGCTGCCGAATTCTTTGACGCAGCGTGTGTTGCAGACATGGGTGTCGTAAATGACCAGATGCGCGGGCTGGTCTTCTTCGTGTTTCGTGCCCGAGTGGTAAAGATCGGTGAGCTTGTCGAAAGTTAGTTTGCCGTCGCCTTTGGCGGGACCGAGCAGGTGGGCTTCATTGCCGCCATCAGCGGGCAATTGCGCGAGCCTGCGCATGTGCTCGTGTCCGGCTTTTGCGGGATAACGGTTGCGCAGGCCGCGTCCGCCGGTAATCATCTGCAATCCGGTGTGGAACATGCCCGCGTACATGCCCTGCTCGAAGCCTTGGTGCATGTTGCGGACTTTCCAGAGCTCGTCTTTGATCCAGCTGGATTCGACCTTTTTCTGATATTCGCCGAGCGCGGCGGCTGACGAATCGTCTTTCTTGAGTGCTTCGAAGGCGGTTTCGGCAGCGAGCATGCCACTCTTGATGGCGAGATGAATTCCCTTGAGGCGCGCGGAGTTGAGGAAGCCGGCGGAGTCGCCGAGAATCATCCATCCATTGCCAGCAACCGGCGGAATCGCCCACCAGCCGCCATAGGGCATCGACTTCGCGCCATAACGAATCATCTTGCCGCCCTCAAGCAGCTTCGCAACCATGGGATGCTGTTTGAAATCCTGCAACACGCGCTGCGGATCGAGGCGCGGGTCGGGATAGTCGAGTCCGGTGACGAAGCCGAGGGAGACGATATTGTCTTTGCCACCGTAGATCCAGGCGCCTCCGTACTCTTTCGGAGTGAGGGGCCAGCCCAGAGTGTAAGTGACTTCGCCGGGCGCGACGGAGCCCGAAGGGACTTCCCAAAGTTCTTTCACGCCGATGCCGTAGGTTTGCGGGTTCGCGTTTTTGGCGAGATCGAACTTCGAGACCAGTTGCTTGGTCAACGATCCGCGGGGGCCTTCAGCGAGAATTGTGATTTTGGCGTTGAGATCGTATCCCGGCTCAAAGTTGGATTTCTGATGGCCTTCCTTGTCGACTCCCTTATCGTCGGTCTGAACACCGGTGACACGATCACCATCGAAAAGCAATTCCGAGCCTGCGAATCCGGTGAAGATGGTGATACCCGTCTCCTCCACCTTGCCGCCGAGCCACTTCACGAAGCGGTTTAGCGAGATGACGTAGTTTCCGTGATCACGCAGTGGAGGCGGCGTGATGGGGAGTTTGAACTTCCTCTTCTCGGTGAGAAAGTAAACGGCTTCTTTTGTTACCTCAGCATCGAGTGGGGCTTCTTTTTCAAATCCCGGTATCAGTTCTCGCATAGAGCGAGGATCGAGCAAAGCCCCGGAGAGGCAGTGCTGGCCGATCTCGCGGGCTTTCTCGAGGACGTAAACATTTTCTTTGCTGAGCCGTGAATCGGGATACGTGGCGTTGTGCTGATCGATCAATTGCGACAAGCGCAAGGCGCAGGCCATTCCGGCAGGACCGCCGCCGACGATGACCACGTCGGCTGGCATTTGCGGGCGTTCGACGCCTTCCATGGGTTTGCGGAAAATCAACATGCAGGTTTCAGCTTCCTGCTTTCGCCTTCTTCACTTCTTCGATCAGCGGCGGGACAATGTCAAACAGATTTCCTACGATCGCGTAATCGGCAATCTCGAAAATCGGCGCTTCGGAATCTTTATTAACCGCGATGATGGTGCGCGAACCTTTCATGCCGACGATGTGCTGAATGGCGCCGCTGATGCCGAGAGCCAGATAAAGCTTGGGGGCAACGGTTTGTCCGGACGAGCCGATCTGGCGATCCATGGGCAGCCAGCCGGAATCGCAGATAGGACGCGAAGCGGCAAGATCTCCGCCAAGGGCATCGGCGAGTTGTTTGGCGATCTCGATATTCTTCTGTTCTTTGATTCCACGGCCGACGGAGACGATGATCTCGGCTTGCGTGAGATCGACGGCCTGCTTGGCTTCTTTGAACACTTCCTGCGGCTGGTTGCGAACCACGCCGTCCGCGATATCGACATTCACGGTTTCCACCGGAGCCGCACTGGCGCCGGCTTCGGCCTTGTCTCCACGGAAGGCGCCGTTCTGGAAAGTTGCAAACCAGGGGGCGTCACTATTGAAGCTGACATCGGCGGCGAATTTGCCTTGGAACATCTGGCGAGTGAAAACCAGTTTGCCGTTTTCGTGCCTGAAGCCGATGCAGTCGCTGATCACGGTGCGTCCCATGGCTGTCGCCAGCTTCGGGACGAAGTCGCGGACCTGATACGTGTGCGGCATGAGCACCAGCTTCGGCGGTTTGGTGGCGAGCAATTGTTTCAACGCTGCAGCGAAAGCATCGGGTGTGTAGGGTTCGAGCTTCGGCGATTCGACAGCGTAAACCTTGGCTAGTTTCTTCGCCGCGACTTCGGCAGCGATCGCCGTAGGGCCCGCGCCGACGACGGCAGCTTCGAGGGTCCAGCCAGTCGCGGCGGCGATGGATTGGGCCGCGGTGATGGTCTCCCAGGAGACGCGGTTGAGTTTGCCTTCGCGTTGTTCGGCGACTACTAAGATGGTATCGGGCATAAAGTCTGCTTCTTGCTGCTAACTCCTCGCTTACGAAAAAGCCGGCGGGACGCCGGCGCTACAGCACGCGCAGTTCGTTGCGCAGTTTGTCGACTAGTTTCTTCGCAATCTCGAACGGCGAGCCTTCGATGTGCTCTGTTTTTTTCGTTTTTTGCGGAACGTACAAGCGTTCGATTTTTTGCAGGTTCTCGCCAATGGCAGATTGCACCTCAGCCAAGGTTACCTTGCGCAGCGGCTTGTTTTTCGCCTGCTTGATGCCGATCAGCGTGGCATAGCGCAGCTTGTTAATGCCAGATTGAATGGTGAGCACGGCGGGCAGCGGCATGTCAACGAACTGAAAGAATCCCGCCTCGAGTTCACGCTTCACACGGATGCCAGCGTCGGTTTTCTCGATCTGCATGATGATAGTAGCGTGTGGCCAGCCCAGCAGTTCAGCGAGAATCACTCCGGTCTGCGCGTAGCCGTAGTCATCGGATTGCAGACCGGTGAAGATCAGATCGAATTTTTCGTCTTTGATGGCTGCGGCGAAGGCTTTCGCGGTGTTGAAGGCGTCGAGTCCCACGAAGGCGTTGTCTTCGAGATGAATGGCGCGATCGGCGCCCTTGGCCAATGCCTCGCGAAGCACTTGCTGGGCGCGAGCCGGGCCGGAGGTGATGACCACTACTTCTCCCGTATGCTTTTCTTTCTGGCGTAGCGCCTCTTCGAGCGCGTAGGCGTCAGGCTCGTTCACTTCGTAGGAGACGTCTTCGCGGATCCAGGCACCGGTTTCGTTGAGCTTGAGCGGTGCATCTTTCTGCGGCACCTGCTTCATGCAAACCAGGATTTTCAAAACCTTGCTCCTTACCTCTGTGCCTTTGGGGAGCACAGAGGAAACTGGTCAGTATAAACGACGGGGCGATGGAAATGTGGGCCGCTCCCTTGCGGATTGTGATCTGGATCACAGACGAGCGTCAGGCAATCCGCTCAGCATGGCTGAGGAGATTTCATGCCAGACGATACCTTTACTGCCATGCGGCAAAGCATTATCGACGGGGCGCCGGACACGGCTTGTGATCTGGCACAGCGCGCGGTGGCCTCAGGAATTGAGCCGCTCACGGCAATTAACGAAGGTTATGTGCCGGGAATGCATGCCGTAGGCGATCGGTTCGCGCAGGGGCAAATGTTTCTGCCCGACATGATGGCTTCGGCGGAGGCCATGCGGGCGGCGATGGCGGTGCTCGATCCGGAATTGAAGAAGTTAGGAACTGAAAGGCCGATGGCGGGCGTCGTAGTGCTGGGCACTACGAAAGGGGACATTCACGAGATTGGGAAGATTCTGGTCGGAACCCTGCTCTCTGCACACGGCTTCAGAGTCCACGACCTGGGGGTAGATGTCGCGGGCGAAAAATTCGCGGCGAAGGCTCGGGAATTGAGTGCGGACATCGTTGGCGTTTCAGCCCTGCTGACGACGACCATGCGCAACCAGAGAGGCGTGGTGGAAGCGCTGGTGAAAGCGGGGCTGCGGTCGCAGGTGAAAGTGATGGTGGGCGGCGCGCCCGTAACCCGCAAGTGGGCTGAGGAGATTGGAGCGGATGGCTACGCGAAAGATGCGATGAGCGCGGTGGCCCTGGCTCGCAGCCTAATAGAACCAAAAGCCCTGCCGGTGAGGGAAGCGGTATGAGGCCAAGGTTCGAACTCCTCGATAAGCCGCTGATTGAACGCATTCTGGGGGAAGCCTTCCAACTGATTGAAGATCCGGGCGTGCGGGTGGCGCCATATGTGGTCGAACTGCTGCGCTCGGCGGGAGTGACGGTCACGGAAGGCGTGGCTCACATTCCGGAAGCACTGGCGCGGTCGCTGCTGGAACCGGTTCCACGGGAATTTTATCTTTACGACCGCAGGGGGAAAGCTGCGGTGCATTACGGCGGCGATGACATTCACTTCGATCCCGGCTCCTCTTGCCTGAACATTCTGGATCCGGAGACGCAGCAGGCGCGTCCGGCGTTGGCGGCTGACCTGGTGCGACTGGTGCAGGTTGCGGAGATGCTGCCACAGTTTGCCGCGCAGTCGACCGCCATGGTGTGCAATGACGTTCCGCCGGAGATTGGGGATTGGTACCGGCTGTTGCTGGTTCTATGGCATTCGGAGAAGCCGGTGGTCACGGGAGCGTTTTCCGCAGCCAGCTTGCACACGTTGCTGGAGCTGCTCGCGATTGAAAGTGGAGGGTGTGAGGCATTGCGGAACAAACCGCGCGCCGTCTTCGATGTGTGTCCGTCGCCGCCGCTGAACTGGTCTGAATTTGCGTCGCAGAATCTGGTGGATCTGGCGCGAGCGGGAGTACCAGCTGAGATTGTCAGCATGCCGCTGGCGGGAGCGACCGCGCCGGTTACGTTAGCCGGTTCGGTAGTGCAGCACGCCGCCGAGTGCATCAGCGGAATCACGATTCATCAGCTGGCGCAACCGGGTGCGCCCATCGTCTGGGGAGGAGCGCCGGCGATTTTCGATATGCGTACGGGAAGGACTCCCATGGGCGCGATTGAAACCGCCATGCTGGATGTGGCTTGTGCGGAGGTGGGAAAGTACTTTGGGCTGCCGACGCACGCCTACATGGTGGCAGGCGATGGCCGGATGATCGACGCGCAAGTTGGGATGGAGAGCGGGATGTCGACGGTGTTGGGGGCGCTTGCCGGGATCAACATGATTTCCGGGGCGGGGATGCTCGATTTCCTGGCGTGTCACAGCATCGAGAAGCTGGTGATGGACGCGGAAGCGATCGCATCGGCGCAACGGCTGATTGGAGGGATTGAGCCGCGTAGCGAGTCACTGGCCGTGGCAGCATTCGCACAGACTGGATTGCAAGGCGACTTCTTGAAACTGAAGGAAACGCGGGCTCTGTTCCGGAAAGAACAGCACTTTCCTTCTGCCATCATCGATCGCGGACTAGCCAGCGGTCCGGACTCTTCGCAGGGAATTCTGGGTCGCGCGCAGGAAAGAGTCGAAGAGTTACTGGCGGAATACCGGCGTCCGGAAATTCTGGCCGACCGGGAACGGGCGCTGCTGAACTTCGCCGAGACTGAAAGCGGACGGGTGGGTTTGGAAGGATTGCCGGGGATTACCAGCCCCGCGTCTGCTAGTCGGTAAACACCACGGACTGCACGCCGGAAATCTCGAAGCGTTTTCGGCAGCGCATGTTCTTGCAGGCCATCAGGTCGTCTTTGCGCAGCATGTAGGAGCGGGCTTTGGCGAAGCGGGCGCGGTCGCGCTCGTCGGCGCGGCCGGCTAACTGACGCTTCTTGGTGCGCACCACCCAGGTGACTTCGTATTCCGCGGGCTGATGGCAGTGGGGACAATTTAAGGTTGAGGTTTTCTTCTCAGTACGCTCGTCAAAAAAATCGCGCTCTTCCATGAAATTGCCGGTCGCTGGTCGCTGGTCGTCGGCCGGTCGTCTTTTGAGACCAGCCTCCGCTCCAACCGCGAAGGACAATTATTACAGTTTTGCGGCAGACAAAGCTATGGCAACATGAATGTCGGGGTGCCACGGAGATGGCGCGCAAGAAGAAGGCAAGACGGTTTCACGCGGTGCAGGCGGTGAAAGAATTGGCGCGGGAACGCGTGGGCGCGCCTCCGGCGGCGAAGCTGGTTCCACACAAGAAGAAGGATCCGGCAAAGCACAAAGCTACGCTCAGCAAACTGCTGGGAGAAGACGAATAAAGAGATGCCCGGCTAAAGACGTCAGCGGCTCTCAGTTAAAGGTTGCGGTCACGTTCGTGTTAGCGTTCAGCACGACCGTACACGTGTCGCCCACAAAGGAGCTGCAGTTCGTCCAAGTGACATTCGACGCACCCGCTCCTGGAGTGGCGGTCAGCCCAATCGTGCTGTCCAGCGGAAAGTCAGCAGTGCAGGTTCCTGGACACTTAAGGGCTTGGGTGGAGTCAATCACGCTGCCAGATCCCACGATATCGACGGTTAGAACAGCTTGGTTGCAGCCCGCGGTACCAGCGCCCCCTCCCGTGAGAAATGCTGAACCTGTGACTTGGTTTGGGCTGTCGTAATAGCTGGCATAGAGGTTACCGCTGCCACAGATGCTCACCGCAGTCACTAGACTGGTGTCGGTAATCGTCACCAAGTTCTGGGAGTCGACCGACCAAGTCACCATATTGGTAATGTCTTTAGTCTCAGGCGGATGGTCATACGTGCCCATGGCCTTGAATATGATGCTCGCACCGATAGAGTTGAAAGTTGCGCCCGGAGGAACCACCTGAATCGATACCAGGTGCTGATTGTACCCGCAGCTGGACACGTTCAATAGAAATGTCGTGGTGGCGATAAGGGCGAGGATGCTGAACCACTTCCGGCTCATCAACGAACTCCTGGGACAAACCATCCGGCTGAATGCTGGTGCATTGGGATGGGGCCAATTTAGTCAAGAACGGGGCAAAAAGCAATCGCTAACGGTGAGGTCGAGCAACCTTCGTCACCCCTTTACAGCCTCGGCCACTACGGCCACAAACTTGCGAATATCATCCTCAGTGGTGTCAAACGAGCACATCCAGCGCACAATCGATTCCTCCTCCATCCACATATAGAAGAAGTAATGTTGCTTGATCTTTTCGATGGAGGGGCGCGGGATTTGTGCGAAGACCCCGTTGGCTTCCACCTTCCACACAACTTTGACGCCTGGGATGCGGCTGACTTCCTTTTCCAGCAGACGAGCCATGCGGTTGGCGTGTTCGGCACTGCGCCGCCAGAGATCGCCGGTGAGCAGCGCTTCAAACTGGGCGGCAATGAAGCGCATCTTCGATGCCAGTTGCATGCCTTGCTTGCGCAGATACAGAAAATCGTGGCTCAGTCCGGGCTGGAAAAACACGACGGCTTCCCCGCCCAGGATTCCGTTCTTGGTGCCACCGAATGACAACACGTCGACGCCTAGATCTCGTGTGGCCTGGCGAAGGGTTTGGCCCAGGGAAGCCGCGGCATTGGCGATGCGGGCTCCATCCATGTGCAGGAACATGCCCTGCTCGTGGGCGAATTGGGCCAGCGCCTGAATCTCTTCCGGACGGTAAACCGTGCCCATCTCCGTGGATTGCGTGATGGAAATGACCCGGGGCTGCGAATGATGTTCGTCGCCGATGCCGTGATAGGCGTGGCGCACGGAATCCAGAGTGATCTTTCCGTCCTGCTGCGGCAGCGGAATCAGCTTGCAGCCGGTGTGCTTCTCGGGAGCGCCGCACTCGTCGGTGTAGATGTGGGCGTAGGCGCTGCACAGCACCGACTGAAAAGACCGGGTCAGAGCCTGCAAGCCCAAGACATTCGCTCCAGTGCCGTTGAAGGTGAAAAACACGGCAATGTCTTTTCCGAAATGCTCTTCGAATTTCTTGATCGCCGAACGGGTATAGGGATCGTCGCCGTAGGCAACAACATGCCCCTGATTCGCGCGCGTAATGGCCGTCAGAATTTCGGGATGCACGCCGGCATTATTGTCGCTGGCGAAGTTGCGGGTGGGCGGGGACGAGTTCTGCTCCATAGGGCAACAATGTAGCAGAATGGGTTGGTGAAAAAAGAGCGCTCGACGCGCCGCGCCTGAGGCACCCGCCAAGACCGGCACCCAACCTCTTCAAATTCGGAAAATTATTCTTTCTATCCTCTGGCAATGGAATCTCCCAACTGGTCGATCACCGCAGAGAAGTTGGGCCGTCTAAGTCGAGATGAGGCAAACCGGCTTCCAGGAATCCTAGTAAGTATCAGTGTCAGTGGCTTAGAATCGAAACCTAGCTTATGCGATCTGAGAAATATCTGGCCCACAGTTTCTTGGTATTGCTGCTCGCTGCCTGCGGAGCAGGCGGGGCATGCTCCGGGAACTCTGCACAGAGCGCTCAGGCCAACGGTCCATCGGCGATGCCGGTAAAAGTGCAAGAGGCCCGCGCGACCGCAGTCAACGATGCCACGGAATACGTAGCTACGCTGAAATCGCGAGACTCCGCCGTCATCATGCCGCAGGTGGAGGGCCAAATCACAAAGATCTTCGTCCACTCGGGCGATTCAGTTCGGTCCGGCGTTCCTTTGATGGAAATCGATCCTCTGAAACAGCAGGCCACGGTCAAGAGCCAGGAAAGTTCGCGAGCGGCGCAACAGGCGAACCTGAGTTGGGCCAAGCAGCAATATGACCGCGCGCAAGGGCTCTATGCGGCGGGCGTAGTCAGCAAGCAGGATCTGGACCAGGCGAAGTCGGCGCTGGACGCCGCCCAGGCGCAGATGGACTCGCTCGATGCGCAAGTGCGCGAACAGGAAGTGCAACTGCATTACTACAACGTGGTGGCGCCTCGCACCGGGATTGTTGGGGACATTCCGGTTCGTGTGGGCGACCGGGTCACGACCTCCACGCAACTCACGACGGTGGACCAACCCGGCAGCCTGGAAATCTACGTCTATGTGCCGATCGAGCATTCCGCACAACTCAAAATGAATCTGCCGGTGCAGGTGTTGGACAGTGATGGCAAGGTTCAGGCCAATAGCCGCATCAGTTTCATCTCGCCGCAGGTCGACAACGCCACCCAGACAGTGCTGGTGAAGGCGCGCATTCCCAATCGCAGTGACGCGCTGCGGCAATCTCAGTTCATCCGGGCGCGCATTATTTGGGGCACGCACCAGAGCCCCGAGGTACCCATCCTTGCCGTGTCGCGGCTGGCGGGACAATACTTCGCTTTTGTGGCCGAGCCCCAGAATGGCGGCGCCTACGTGGCACGACAGAAGCCGCTAAAGATCGGGCAGACGGTAGGCAACAACTACGAAGTCGAGGATGGCATTAAGCCCGGCGACAAAGTTATCGTATCCGGGACTCAGTTCCTGCTGGATGGAGCACCGGTGATTCCGCAAGGCTGAGAAGCAAGCTTCGGCTTTCGGGATCCGGGCTTCGGCTCTTAAGTCGCGGTGGTTTTCAATCAGAAGCAATTAGCAGCCAGCAGTCGGCCGTTACCAGTATGCTCGCGGGCAAATGCGAGATCGTGGACTGGCCAAATGCTAATTGCGCAATGTTTCGCTGACAGTCCGCAGTCCGATCTTCTATGTTCGTTGAATTTTTTATACGTCGTCCGGTGTTCGCCACGGTCTGCGCGCTGCTGATTATTCTGGCGGGCGCTGCGGTCATTCCCACGTTGCCGATATCGCAATTTCCCAACCTGGCGCCGCCGCAGGTAAGCGTTTTCAGCGCTTACATCGGGGCCAGCGCTCAGACTGTGGAAAGCGCCGTCACCATTCCGCTGGAGCAGCAGATCAACGGCGCGGAGGGAATGAAATACATGACCTCCACCAGCGGCAACGATGGAACGAGCAATATCACGGCCACATTCGATCTGAACCGCAATCCAGACCTGGCTACGGTCGACATCCAGAACCGAGTCAACACGGCACAGGGACGTCTGCCGGCCGCGGTGAAGGCCATCGGCATAACGACGGCCAAGAGTTCGCAAGACTTCGTCTTTGGCGCGGCGGTCATTGCCGACAAGAACAAATATTCCACTCTCTTCATGAGCAACTACCTGGACATTTACGTCAGAGATTCGCTCAAGCGGGTTCCAGGTGTGGCGGACGTGCAGATTTTCGGGGAGCGGAAGTATTCCATGCGGCTGTGGCTGGACCCGGTGCGCATGGCGGGACGGGGACTGACAGCGCCGGATGTGGTGAATGCTCTATCGGAGCAAAACGTGGAAGTGGCCGCCGGACAGGTGGGCCAGCAACCTGCAAAAGAAGGGCAGCAATACCAGATCAGCGTGCGGGCGGTCGGACGCCTGAGTGAGGCGGGTCAATTTGACAACATCATTCTCAAGACCAACGCTGACGGGACCCTGGTCCGTCTGAAAGATGTGGGCCGGGCCGAGTTAGGCGCGGAGGATTACAGCAACGACCTGCAATTTAACGGGCAGGATGCGGTCGGCATCGGCGTCACCCAGCTATCCACGGCAAACGCACTCGATGTCGACCGGCGGGCCATCGCCGAACTGGACCGGCTCTCGAAAAGCTTTCCTCCGGGAATGCACTACAAGCTGGCCTTCGACACCACGGACGCGGTGGGCGAATCGATCCGCGATGTGGTGTACACGGTTGGTTCGGCGATCCTGCTGGTCATCCTGGTGATCTTTATCTTTCTCGGCGACTGGAGGACGACGATGATTCACTTTATCGCCACTCCGGTTTCACTCATCGGAACATTCGTCTTTGTAAAGTTGCTCGGCTTCTCCATCAACACGCTGACGTTGTTTGGCATCACACTCGCCACTGGCCTGGTTGTCGACGACGCAATCGTCGTGATTGAAAACATTGAGCGCCATATCGCTCAGGGCGAACACGACTCCCACAAAGCGGCGGCGGCAGCTACCGCCGAGATTACAAGCGCCGTCATCGCCACCTCGCTGGTGCTCATTGCCGTGTTTGTGCCGGTTGCGTTCTTTCCCGGGACGACTGGCATTCTGTTTCGCCAGTTTGCGCTGACCATCGCATTTTCCATCGCCATTTCTGCCTTCAACGCGCTCACCCTGGCTCCGGTACTGGCGGCAATTTTCCTCCGTGGCGGCCACCGGCAAAAGTGGTGGTGGCTGCAAAAGTTTGACGATGGCGTCGTTGTCCTCACCCGCGGGTATCATGGCCTGCTGCATCACCTGCTGGGATACAAGCTGGCAATGGCGGTGCTGTTTTTCGCCGGCCTGGGGCTGACCTATTTCGTATTCACGCGTGTGCCTGCCGGCTTTGTTCCGGACGAAGACCAGGGATATTTCATCATCGTTATTCAGGCTCCGTCAGGGGCTTCGCTCGAATATACGAAAGCAATCGGGAAGCAGGTTTCGGATCTGCTGAGTGATGTCTCGGAGGCGGAGGGAACGTTTTCGGTGGCGGGCTTCAGTTTTGCCGGCAGTGCTCCGAATCAAGGGCTTATCTTCGTTTCTCTGAAACCATACTCCCAGCGCAAGGGCGAGGACCACACGGCGACCGCGATTCTGAACCGGCTTCGGCCGCGAATGTTTTCCGTCTCCGGGGCGATTGTGTTTGCCACGCTTCCCCCCGCCATCAACGGACTCGGCCAATTCGGTGGATTCCAATTTGTGGTGCAGGATCAAACCTCGCACACGCTGGAGGAACTCTCGAACACCACACACGAAGTCATACGGCAGGCGGGTGAGGGCAAGGATCTCGTGGGCCTGTACACGCCGTTCACCGCGAACGATCCGCAATATCTGGTGACGATTGACCGCGAGAAGGCCAAGAGCCTGCACGTGCCGCTGTCACAGATTACCGACACGCTGGGCGTTTATATGGGTTCGAGTTATGTGAACGATTTCGACTTCAATAATCGTTCGTATCGCGTCTACGTGCAGGCGGACCAGCAGTTCCGGTCCGAAGCGCAGGACATGAAGCAGTTCTACGTTCGTTCCGATAGCGGGGCGATGATCCCGCTGGATAACTTGATTTCCGTTTCGCAAACCACGACTCCACAAGTCATCAGCCATTACAACCTTTTTCGGTCGGCAGAAATCGACGGCTCGGCTGCGCCAGGCTACAGTTCGGGGCAGGCGATCGCGGCGATGGACCAGCTGGCCGGGAAGATGCCACAAGGTTTCGCTTACAGTTGGACTGGCCTCTCCCTGGAAGAACTGCAGGCGGGTGGCACTTCGCTGATTCTGTTTGGACTGGGCACGCTGGTCGTATACCTCACGCTCTCGGCGCAGTATGAGAGTTTCGTGTTGCCCTTCATCGTTCTGCTGGCCGTGCCCATGGCTCTGCTCGGTGCGCTGGGAGCGCAGTGGATTCGCGGCTTGCAGAATGATGTGTTTTGCCAGGTCGGGCTGGTGATGCTGGTTGGACTCTCCAGCAAGAACGCGATTCTGATCGTGGAGTTTGCGGAGCAATTACGCCAGCGCGGACTCCCGCTGCTGGAAGCGGCGGTGCAGGCGGCGACGATTCGTCTCCGCCCTATTCTCATGACTTCGCTGGCGTTCATTCTCGGCGTGGTGCCGCTGGTCCTGGCCACCGGTGCCGGCGAAAATGGTCGCCATTCCGTCGGAACCACGGTGTTCGGTGGCATGATTATGTCCACCGTACTAAATCTCTTCTTCATCCCTGTGCTGTATATGATTATTGAAGGCTGGCGGGAACACGGGAAGAAAACAGCTTCGACTCAATGACCGAATGCGCTAAGAATCACCCGGCCTAACTCCGCCAGAAACAATGGTTCGGTGATTTAGCTCTCGTGCGAAACTCTGCGCTTGCTCCTTCTTCGCTTCTCGCGCGGCGGCTCTTCTTTTAGCCTTCGTTCGCGCCTTTCGCCTCAATTTGGCCATCCATTCCCGCGAATACATCGTCCCGCGGCATTTAGGCGAGCCGCAGTGGCAAGGTGCGGGGTCTTCGTCGTCATAGAGGTTGTAGTCCCAAACCAATTCTTCACCGGCCGCAATATTTCGCAGGGCGAGCAGCCACACGCGGTTCTTGATTTCATCCACTTCGCAGTTGGGATCGCACGAATGATTCAGGTAGGCGCCCAGGCCCTCGCCATCGATCACGGTCTTGCCGTCTTCCAGTCCGTAAAGGTAGGTGCGCGATGCACCGTCATACAGACGGTTGGCCTCCTCGGGACTGAGGCGGGGACCCGAATATTCGACGACCCGAGCACCTTTGCGGATGGGCGCGCTGGTAAAGACTCCCGCTGCATGGATACGTGAGGGGCGGACAACTAATGTCATACAACCAATTTCGCACGGACGGCAGCTTTGAAGGAAGGCGAAAAAATCTACGGGTCGTAAACCGAACTGCCATAGCCTTGTTTGCGAGCAGATTCCTGCATTTCGTCCAAATGCTTTTTCATGTCTTCCAGTTGAGCCTGCATCCGTTCGACCTGCTGCTGCTTCCCTTTCTGGTGCTCGTTCCATGCCACACAGTTCGCCACGCAATTGGCGGGAGCAAAACGGATGGATTCGTTGAGATCTTCAACTTGACTCTGCATCGTGGCAATTTGGTTCTTCTGCGCCAGAATCTGGGATTTCCATTGTTCGGCGGGCTGTTTCGGACCCTCTGAAGAAGCAGGCTGCGGCGTCACCTCAGCGCTCACCACCGACCCTGCAGCCATGGCTGAGTGCCCGGGAAGTTCCTCGTTGGTGATGACCTTGGAGGGCTTGGCATCCTTGCTGGAAGTTGTTTTTGATGGCTCCTTTTGCTGGCGCTGCTGGCGTGCCAAGTCGCCCAGGGAAGGCGAAGGCGAGTCCTGCGCGTAGGCGGTAGCGACAACGAGTGAAAGCGCCGCCAGGAAAAGCGCGGAGATTCTATATCTTGTACCCATGACAAAGCCTTTCGCACAAGCCGTCGAATGACGGAGTGCTGCAGCCTCCATGCTATCGATAGAACTGCGCTGGGAGAGCATTACGAACGGGTCATGTACGAGCGGAGACGAGCTAAATCCTTCGCTCACCCAAGGTGTCCACCAGGAATTGGGGCGAAACACGCACTCGCAATCTAAAGCGCAGGTTGGGGACTCATCCCGGATAGGAATGCGTTGAGGGCACGGTTAACAACGGCATGGTCAACGACCGGATTGCCAGCGCCCGTGTGCACTTGGAACCCTAATCGGCTGGTTGGAAAATCATCATACACCCAGCTTTTTGATGGAGCGTTCGAAAATTTGACACCGGGAAAGAATTTTCCACAGACATTTCCACTCGAATTCAAGCCCACGCAGGAAAGGGAGTTCGCTGCGTGCGCGATATCCGCCAAAGGCCAGGTATTAGTCGGGAAGAGCAGATGTAGGAATCTGCTGCGCCCGGGTGCGAAGCTCTTCGAACAGAACGGTGGTCAGGTAACGTTCTCCGAAGGAAGGCAGCACCACGACGATCAGCTTCCCCGCATTCTCCGGACGGCGCGCCACCTGCAGGGCGGCCGTCACCGCCGCTCCCGAAGAAATCCCGACAAAGAGGCCTTCTTCCAGGGGGAGCCGGCGCGCCATGCGAATGGCTTCGTCGTTACTGACCTGAATAATTTCATCAAGGAAATCGGCGCGCAGAATTCGGGGGACGAAACCGGCGCCGATTCCCTGAATCTTGTGCGGCCCTGGCTTGCCGCCGGAAAGTACCGGACTCTCCGCGGGTTCCACCGCAACGGCCTTGAAGGAGGCCTTCTTCGGCTTGATATATTCGCAGACGCCGGTGATCGTCCCGCCGGTACCAATGCCAGAGACCAGAAAATCGACGCGGCCGTCCGTGTCATTCCAAATTTCGGGCCCCGTGGTCTCGAAGTGAATCTTGGGATTGGCCGCGTTATCGAACTGCTGCAGCATATAACTGTTCGGAGTTTTTGCCAGGAGCTCCTCGGCTTTAAGGATCGCCCCTTTCATCCCTCGAGGGCCGGGCGTAAGGACAAGTTCCGCTCCAAACGCCAGCAGCAGAACGCGGCGCTCCAGGCTCATCGTTTCGGGCATGGTCAGGATCAGTTTGTAGCCCTTCACCGCTGCCACGAAAGCCAGGCCAATTCCAGTATTGCCACTGGTAGGCTCGATCAGTACCGTCTTGCCCGGCTGAATTTTGCCGGCGCGCTCCGCATCGCTGATCATGCTGGCGCCGATGCGGTCCTTCACGCTGCCCACAGGATTCTGACTTTCGAGCTTGGCCACCACTTCAGCCACACAGCCTTCTGTAACTTTGTTGAGCCTCACGAGTGGCGTGTGGCCAATCAGTTCGATGACGTCCTTCGCGATCTTCATGATTTTTTCCTTCGCCCGCAACCAGCTTAGTCAACCACATCCGCAAATGGATAGTAAGTCTGCTGCCCTGTCACGGTCTGCCAAGAACTTGATGTGGCGGAAGCGAGTGGGGGTCGAACCCACCGGTGACGGGGTCACCCGCCGCCCGCCGGTTTTGAAGACCGGGACGATCACCGGACCGCATGCGCTTCCATCAATAACGCTACAGATTCTCGCCACCCTACCTCGGCTGGGGCACGATCCTCAGATACGGCTTAGGCGATTTCCAGCCGCCAGGATACTTCTGTTGCGCTTCCTCGTTCGAAACCGACGGCAGGATGATGACGTCGTCGCCCACCTTCCAGTTCACCGGAGTGGCAACCCTATGTTTCGCCGTGAGCTGCATGGAATCGATGACGCGGAGGATTTCGTCGAAGTTTCGGCCCGTGCTCATGGGATAGCTGAGTTGCAGCTTAATTTTCTTGTCGGGGCCGACCACAAATACGGTGCGCACGGTAGCGTTGTCCGCCGCGGTGCGCCCTTCCGATGTGTTCCCGCTTTCGGCGGGCAACATGCCGTAGAGCTTCGCGATTTTCAGCTCGGGGTCGCCAATCATTGGGTATGTCACTTTGGCGCCCTGCGTCTCCTCGATGTCGGCTGCCCACTTACCGTGACTGGTCACGGGATCGACGCTGAGTCCTATGATCTTGGTGTTGCGCTTGGCGAATTCGGGCTGCAACCGCGCCATATAGCCGAGCTCGGTGGTGCAGACCGGCGTGAAGTCTTTGGGGTGGGAAAATAGAATCGCCCATCCATCGCCAACCCATTCGTGAAAGTTGATCGTGCCTTGCGTGGTCTCCGCCGTAAAATTCGGCGCAATATCGTTGATCCGGGGAATTCTGTTGGTGGTCTCGGCTACGGTTTCAGTACTCATCTTTCTCTCCTCGTGAATTGAATCGTTGAGATCTTAAGATTGCCTGCACATCGTCGCATTCGTATGACAGATTGGAAGAAAAACGAAACCCACCCGCTTCGTCGGGTGGGTTGGAAGAAATCCACTGAGCTCCCTACCCACACGATGGCGTACACATGCAACAACATGTGGTACCGAGGGTGGAAGGGCAAAACACCCAGCTAGGATAGAAGCCCGCACGAACGGTGTCAACCGCGAGAGGTTGAATCAGCCATTGCCGGCGCGCTTTTAATGCATCGTACAGAGGCCGTCTGCATCTGTGTTCTTGCAGCTTTTCGTGAACTTTTCTCCTCGAGCAGAGTCGATGATCCAATCTTCAAGACGACTGTCGATGGCGCAATGGGATGTTTTCTCGTCGCGTCCGCTGGAGGGTAATTCGCTTGCCGTCTTCTTCGACGCAGGCGGACTGACGGATCGCGAGATGCAGTCGATTGCCCAGGAGATGAATCTCTCTGAGACCACATTCATCTTGCGCCGCGACGCTGCCACCGAGCGGAAAGAGGGTATTCGCGTACGTATCTTCACGGTGCAGGAAGAGCTGCCCTTCGCCGGTCATCCCACGCTGGGCACAGCATTTGCGCTGCGCGGCCAGAGCGGCGCGGAAGAAATTGTGCTGGCTTTGAATGTTGGGAGAGTGCCGGTACATTTCGAAGACAAGGACGGTCAGCCTCCGTTCGGCGAGATGACGCAGATCGATCCCACCTTCGGGATGCAGCATGATCGCGAAATGGTAGCCCGCGCGACTGGATTGCGCGTGCAGGATTTCGATGATTCCCTGCCCATCGAAACCGTATCGACCGGACTTCCCTACATCGTGACGCCGCTGAAATCACACGCGGTCATCGAGAATCTGCGGATCGATCTCGGCCGTGCGGCCGAATATCTGGCTAAGACTGCGGGCAAATTTTTTTATTTCGTCTGCCGCGAAACTCTTGATCGCGAAGCCCGGCTTCACGCCCGCATGCTCTTTTACAACGGCGAAGATCCTGCGACCGGCTCCGCTGCCGGTTGTGCCGCAGCCTGGATGGTCGGTCACGGGATAGCCAAAAGCGATGAACGCGTCTTGATTGAACAAGGCGTGGAGATGAAGCGGCCCAGCCGGATTTTTGTTCGTGCCTCTCGCATCGATAACCGCGTAGTAAACGTTCGCGTCGGAGGATCTTCGGTTGAAGTAATGCGCGGCGAAGTCTTCCTCTAGACGGCCGCACGCAAGCGTTGCAAAATCATGCTCTTCACAGCCTTGCAAAATATCAATAGCCACTCCCTGCCATTTGCTTCGGCGGTACTTTACAGTGCTCACCTTTGTCGTTAGCATCATCTGGCTCTTCATATCCTTCATGAACTGAGAAAATTCCGGAGCTCCGGTTTCGCAACCGGCGACTTTCGGTTACAGGCGGTGAATGAAACCTAAGCGCACGATCCTCTGTGTTGACGATAACGAGCAGTCGCTTTCCTACCGAAAAATCATGCTCGAGACCCGCGGCTACCGGGTGGCCAGTTATTCGCGCGGCGAAGAGGCTCTCGAACGTTTTAAGCAGGGAGGCATCGATCTTGTCGTGACCGACATGGCGATGCCTGGGATGGACGGCCCGCAGTTGATTGCGGCGGTAAAAACTTTATCGCCCCACGTCCCGGCCATCCTCATTTCGAGCAAAGTCCGAGTCTACGATCACGACTCTCAAGCCGATGTGTTCCTGGCCCGAGGAATGTATGCCCCAGCCGACCTGCTGGAGCGGATTCGTTTGCTTCTGGTGCGCAGGCGCGGACCCAAGCGAATGCAGCAGCGGTCCGCGCCGCTGGCGCGACACGTCGGAGTGGCCTGAGCTCTAAGCGCTCGGGTGGCCCGCTCTGCCTGATCTTCGCATCCCGTCGCGTAAGATCATGTCGTGTAAGATCATGGTTGGCATGGGCGCATTCATTGAAGCCATTGATTTACACAAAACTTATCGCGTGGGTAAGATCGACGTGCCGGCGCTGCGTGGCGTCTCTTTCAGCGTACAACAAGGGGAGTTCGTCACCGTCGTTGGTCCTTCCGGCAGCGGCAAATCCACCTTGTTCTATTTGCTCGGCGGCCTGACCCGAGCCGATTCCGGCAAAGTGATCATGGATGGCGACGACTTCGCGACGCTTTCCGATGCCGAGCGAACTCGCAAGCGCAAGCGCAAAATCGGCTTCGTATTCCAGAAGTTCAACTTGCTGCCCACGCTGGACGCCTGTTCGAACATCGCCATTGCGCAGGAAATCTCCGGTAATGCCGATCGCGATCCCACATTCTTCGCGCGCATCTGCGATTTGTTGGGCCTTAGCAAGCGCCTGAACCATCGCCCTTCCGAACTATCCGGCGGTGAGCAACAACGCGTGGCCCTGGCCCGGGCCCTCATCAACAAGCCCGCCATAGTTCTGGCAGACGAACCGACGGGTAATCTGGACACCGAAAACTCGAATATCGTGCTGAAAATGTTGCGGCAATCGAACCAGGAGCTAGGCCAGACCGTGCTCATGATCACGCATAATCCAGAAGCCGCCAAGTTCGGGGACCGCATCATCCACATGCGAGACGGCCACATCGTGCGGCCGGAAGAAGATCCGCAGTGGGCGCCTCACTAAACTCGCATCGAATTCTTTCGATGAGCCTTGCTCTGTGCGGCAATGCGTAAATTGGCCACCATGGTGCGTTGGATCGATCAAGTTACTATCCGGGCTGCAAACGCCGAGGACCTTCCGGTTTTGGTCTCTCTCATCAACCGGGCGTTCGCCATCGAGACGTTCATCGATGGCACGCGGACGGATGCGGAGCACCTGTCGGGGACCATGCGCAAGGGCGATGTTCTGGTCGCAGAACGTGAGGGCAAAGCCGTAGCTTGCGTTTACGTGGAGCTGCGAGGCGAACGGGCATATTTTGGCATGCTGGCGGTCGATCCTACGCAACAACACCAAGGACTGGGGAGATTGATGACCACGGCGGCAGAAAATTTCGGCCGTAACCATGGGTGCAAGCATATGGACATCAGCGTGCTGAACTTGCGGCCCGAACTGCTGCCGCTTTATGGAAGGCTGGGATATTCCGAAATTGACATCGAGGAGTTTCACCCGACGCGTCCGTTGAAGGGTGACGTGCAATGCCACTGCATCGTGATGTCGAAGCCGCTGTGATGGACCGGTGACGGTGATTGCCGCAGACTTGCCGCTTGTTTATAATCAAGGGCGTCGAGCGGGAGTAGCTCAGTGGTAGAGCGCGACCTTGCCAAGGTCGATGTCGCGGGTTCGACCCCCGTCTCCCGCTCCAGACATTTTTAGTCACACCCTCCCGGTCGATGGACTTTTTTCATCCGGAACGCTAACGTATTCAACAGGGGCGCGGTACCCAAGTGGTAAGGGAGAGGTCTGCAAAACCTTTATGCGTCGGTTCGATTCCGACCCGCGCCTCCAATCTTTTCCTGCAATTGCTTGATTTCACTGTTCTCCGTTCACTTCCGCGCTTCGGCCTCGTTCGGCCTCGATGGGGCAAAATCGGGCTGATTTGGGCCGGGGGGTACGTCAAAAAGTACGTCAAAAAATATCCCGTTCAATTCAGCCTCCCGAGCTGCTCTGCTTCGGCCCGCGCCATCTGAGCCGCCTCAAATCGGAGCATAGCACTCTTCGTGTGCTCAGCCGTGGGATGAACGTAACGCTCCACGATGCGGATCGAGTTGTGACCGAGGATTTTCGCGAGCGTCGCGAGGTCGATCCCTTCTTCGGCCATGCGGGTCGCAAAGGTGTGGCGGAAGTCGTAGAGAACAAAATTCAACTCGACCCCGCTCTGTCGCGCCTTCTCGCAGAGACGATCATGCGCGTTGTTTACCCTGGAGACGTGCCGGCCGGGATTCCGACTGGACGGGAAGATCCAAGGCGACTCGCCTGACATCCGCGCGGCCAGGATCCGGCAGCTCTCGGCCGTGAGATCGAGTTTTCTTCGCGCGGCTCGAGATTTTCCTTTTCGGATGTGCATCTTCCGATGCTCCAGGTCGACGTCCGCCTTCGCGAGCGAGACAACCTCGTCGGGGCGCGGCCCTTGATTCAGGATCAGGCGCCCGAGATCGTGCAGGTCTCGATGTTTCGCAGCGCGGGCGAAATATTGTTGTTCCTCGATCGCCGTCAGAACGTGGATCCGAACCGCATCTTCGTCTGACGGGATCTCCACGTTGCGAATCGGATTTTCCCGAGCCCAGTGCTGCTTGATCGCATGGCCGAAGAATTTCGATAGCGCGTGCAGATCGTGACGCAGCGTGACGTCGCGAACCTCGTGCTCTTTCACGCGCCAGGTCATGTAGCACTCGACGCGCGATTCGTCGATGAGACTCACTGCCTCGCGTCCGAAAAATTCCTTCGCACTCGCGAAACTCGTGGCGATCCGCCGGTAGCTGTTCGGGTGTGCGCGATACTGCGTTTCCGCCCAATCGAGAAATGCTTTCGCCGCGTCACTGAACTCGCGTGTCAGGATCTTTCGGGGTTGACTTCGGCCCTCTCTCAACGCTCGACGATGTTCCGCCTCTTTGTCGCGTGCCTCCGTCTCGTTTCGTTTTGTGGCGGCCAAGCCGGTTGTTTTGGTGTACCGCCGGCCGTCGAACTTGAAGTGGTAGTGCCACGTTCCGCTCCGGTTTCGCAGTGCCATCGCTCGTGCTCCCTTCCCGCATCTGTGACTCGATCCACGCTCCGACCCGATCCTTCGGATACCAGATCACTCGCCCCGTCTTGAAATACGCTGGACCCTTGCCTTGCGATCTCCAGTCCGCGAGAGTCGCGGGCTTGAGCCCGAGATTTTGCGCCAGCTCTTCCGCGGAGAGGAGGCGTTCTCGCAAACTCAGATCGCCGTCGAATTGTGCTTGCCGCGCGGTCATGTTAGTCGATCGAGGTCACTTTGTCAGTGGCGTAAACGGGCCAGATCCCTTATCTGGCGCGGTTTCTGATAGTCCGCCGCTATAAGAATTTTTGGGGGGGGCGGGAGCTCACTCCGCTCCCCCTCGGCCGGTCGCTTCCCCACCCACGGGTTATGGGGAACGCCCTTGCCGCGACCCGACGTTGCCGGAGTACGAACAACGCCGGGAACTCGTTTCAGATCTCGCGACGGTTTCGCGCGTTCTCGATCGCGCGAAAGATTCGCGCCTTTTGCGGGGAGATCGGCGCGGCCGGGGTTGGAGCCGGATCCCGATCCCGATCTCGCCCGCGTTCGAGCCGATCCATCGTCCGCGCCTCCGCGAGTTGTTTCAGCTCGGGAAAGACGAGAGCTCTCGACGGATCCCGCGAGATTTGATCGACCTCCGTCCAGGCTTCCCACTCCTCGAAAAACCGCTTTTGTGCGAAAGGAAAATCCGTGTCCGTCATCCGGAGATACAAGCTCCACCCTCCGGAGCGACGGACGCAATCGATCACTCGTTTCGAAATCGGCGGCGCGCCTTTCTCGATGTAGGCGGACGTCCGATCGTCATTCCAGCGGAGCCACTTGTCGACGAACTTTTCGACAACTTCCCAGGCGCGCTTCGGTTCCCGGAATCCGCGCGAGGATGTCCGGGAGCCGGACGGGAAACCGACACTCGACCATGCAGCGATTCAACGCTGCGTTGATGGCCGGAGGATCCGCTCGCGAGGCTAAAGTCTCAGCGATCAGCGCGACGGCCCCTTGCAGGTCCGGCTGATTCCCCATCGCGCCGTAGAACGTTTTGAGCATGCTAAGCACTTGTAATACGCGATCGGACGATGGCGTCCTCTCCGTCGAAATAGTTGTGGAACTGCTCGGTTGCGTCATCGGATTTGCTCCTCGAAGTTCGGTCCCAGACCGCTGATTTCTTCCGGTATTCGCTCGTTGCGAAAAACTTAACGGCATTCGGAGCGAACCGCTGCTCTCCAGGTGGCCAACGAGCCACGGCGTCGCGTAGATTCAGGGTTCCACGCAGGACAGTCTCGGGTCCGTCTCGATGAATCGCTTCCGCGATCGCACGTTGCACGTCGTAGGGGAGATCTGCGCCCTTGAGATGCGCGAGCTTCGGATGTTCAGGCCCGATTCTCTTAACCCACTCATCAATCCGAATCGTTCCGTCGTCGCACTCGCCAACGGGTAAGGGGTTGAGCTCGCTCGCTGTTTTTGCTTTTTCGGCTGCTGGAGCTTTTGGAACATCGGCGGGCTCGACGAAAACCGGAGAGAGCGAAGCGATCTCCGGTTCCTTGTGATTCTGATTTTGACTCTGACTCTGACTCTGACGCGCGCGCGCGTACTTTTGGTTTTTTTCTTCCGTGTTTTCTGCAACTTGCGGAGAATCAAAACCTAAGCTCTCTTGTGCCGGACGTCCGCCTTTCGCACCATTCGCGCGCACGGCTTTGGTTTTTGCATCGCTCCTCACGCGACCTCCGCGTTGACCTCCGACCGCAGACTTAACTCGCTTTTGATCGGTTCCGGCTCGAATGGTTTCCAAACGGCCGTTCACGAGCCCGCCTTTATCGGTGGGAGTGAAGCACTGGAGGATCTGATCGAGAACGGCGTCGTAGTCGATGAAGTCTTCGAGTCGAGATCCAGCCGCTTCGCGAGGCTTTGTCGGGTCGCTCGGCATGAGCAGCAGCAGGCGGAGGACTTTCCGATCCGCCGGGATCGCGCCTTCGCGCCACTGGTACATCAGCAACACGAGGAAAAACGAGCGGGCGACTGGACCCATCAGCCGAACCTTTGCATCGGTTTCCCAATCGTTCAAATAGAACGGGAACCACGGGAGATTTCTCATGAATGATTTCCTTGCGAGGGTTGTGATCGCCGGTTTCTCCACTCCGCGACGACGGCGAGCGGGCTTTCGTTGGGAAAGAGTGAATCGAGCAGTCCGGAAAGGTGCGCGACGCCGCTGACGTCATCCAGGTAACCGCGATGTTCGAGCTCCTCGGAAACGGAAATCATGTCGATGACCCCGCGAGTGTTCCTCGCGACGTGCATCGCGTTCCAGATGATCTTGTGACGACGATCGTCGAACCATGTGCTCACGGAACGAAACTCTTCGAACATTTCCGGGTGGATAAATGCCGTCGCGAGAACTCTGCGCTCGACTGGCGCGTTGAAATCTTTCTTGGGCATCATCGATCTCCTGTGCGGAAAAGTGGAAGCGTCTCTTGTTGGGGGAGCGACGTCACGTCGCCGGCGGGTTTCGTTTGAGAATTGATGGAGACGACGCGCTGAGCGGCCGGAGGTGTCGCGGAGTGAGCCCGGGCAGGAGAGGAAACGAGCCGGAACCATGAGTGCCGGGCTCCGTCGATTTCCTTCGTGCGATTCTGGATCAGAAAGCCAAAGCGACGGAGCTCGAAGATTCGCGCGTTGTACTGAGCAGCACACGCCGCGATCTCCAGGAGCGGGACCCAATCGCCCTGCGCGCAAATCAGAAGATTAAAAATCCGCTCGCGCTGTGTGGAGCTGGAGTCGGGAGCCGAATTAGTCGAAGGCGATCGGGAGTCTGTGCTATGTTTCATCAGTGATCCTCTCCTCGGGGGGTTGCTTGTCGTTGCTGACCATCCTGAAAGGTCAAAAAAGCCTCTCGCCGCGCGGGAGGCTTTTTCATGGGGAAGACGACTCCGCGGACGCCTCCCGTCCCTCAGGCAGAGGTTCAAACAGCGCCTTCCGCGGATCCGATTCCCAGGTTTGCGGCTCGCGCGACTGGAGCCACATAATCGCCGTCTCGATCTCTATCCGGCGACGTAAAGCGACCTTGAGCAAAAGGGCGCGGAGTGTCAGGTCCTCGTTCCTGGTCGGATCGCGAATGCCGCTCTCCAGGACGAACAGTCGCGAGCGATTCAATCCAGAAGCATCGGCGAGTTTGAACGCTTTCAAGGCGAGCAGTTGTCGAACGATCCGGAAATTCATCGGGTTTGTGTTGGTCACAGGTCGCCTCCGGGGAACTTGTCAGTTGTTTCACGACTTTCAAAAACGTCCAAACGCGGGAGGTTCGCGTAGGTTCGCGTGGGTTCGCGTAGGTTCGCGTAGGTTCGCACGCCGGGTTCGTGAAAGTTCGCGTGGGTTCGCGTAGGTTCGCGTGGGTTCGCGTAGGTTCGCGTAGGTTCGCACAAAATGGCGAAAACTCTGACGAGTCTTGTTAGGAGAGCGTCTTGGGAGGTTTAATTCCGAATCTTGAGAGCTTTTCTCACGGAGTCCATCGAGACGGTGCCGTCATGCGGCCCCCGCTCCAAAGGGTCGTCCTTGTCGTTGATGCGCTTTTGGACCGCTCTCGTGGTGCCTAGCCCCAGAACTGCCGCCGCCTCGTCCAGGCGAATGAAGGGGTGATTCTTCCTGGGGTCGTTGATTTTATTCATCACGGCAATACGCTTTTTCTCTTTGTCGTCCTCCGCGGCCGGAACTCCGTTTGGGGCGGGATCCGGAGCGAGAGCTCGCCGCGTAATCGCGTCAACATCATTGTCTTGATCGGAGAGCGGCGAGGCTGTGGCAAGCTCCGCGTCGCATAGAACCAGGTCAAGCTCTTCGGCGAGCATCCCTTGAAAACGTTCCCTGATGGCCGCGACCTCCGGGTAGCAGAAAAACTTGCACAGCCGCTCGAGCCAGTCCTGATTCTCAAAAAGGCAAGTGATGATGCTATGAGGCGCGTCATTCAGCATTTCGGAGAACGGATCTGACAGTAGCCATCTTCGAGCAAATACCGCGACAGGCTTGAAGTTTCGTCGAATGTGAGGAGCCATCGCCGCGGCAAGAAATTCCAGGTGACCCCAGATGGCCTTCTCAACTGTATCCCGCTCGTCCTTCCCCTCTATGAACTTCCAGGATTGCGGATCTTCTGGGTCCTTCACCCAGATCAGATTATTTTTTCCGCCGTTCACCCCATATGAGAAAAAAGCGTTTTTGAGGATCGCTTTGAGTTCTTGCTTGAAGTCATCTCGCGAGAGCCGCACCGCGGCTTCGAACTTGCGTCGGAGTTCTTGGAGTAGATCTGCGTTCGATTCGTCGGAAGACATTTCGACTCACCCTCTCGTTGGTGTCTCGGCTGGGGAACTTAACCTCGGGGCGAGCGGAGTCGAGAAACTCCGCCCATTTCGCTGAGTGATTTTCGATGATCACTCAGCGATCTATCCCGAGGAATGTTGGAACCGGCGAGAGCGCGAGGGCGCGACCGGCAGTCCAAATCGACACGAGTGTATACCCGACAGCCCGAAATGTTTTAGGCGCGTGAAACCCGCGTTTTCCACAAAGTTTTCGACAGCCGCAGGGCCCAGGCTTACACTTCTGTATGCTGCGCGCTCCAGTGAGCGTGCGGCTGAATAAGTTATGGCAAACCAGTTCGGTGGGAGTTAGACCAGCGATTCTAAATGAGTAATCGCGATTTCTCGCCAATAATCGAATTGGCGTAGCAGGGCCGAGTCTCACTGTGCGCATCCTTCCGTCGATCCACGCATCCCCCAATCCGGCGTAACCGCATTCTTTCAACTCATCCTTGCAGAAGCACCGAACCTGGGACTAGGCTCCCTATACTGATCAAGTTCTCACGACAGGAGATTGCCAATGCGTTTAAGGGCCTTGCTGTTGTTAGCAGTCTGCGGCTTGACAATCGTTGGTGTGACGCAGTCGAAACGCGCTCCCGCTGAGGAGACAGCAATGACGGCTGGAGACCTTCAACAGATTTGCATTGGCTCTAGTGCTGAATCCAAAGCCGCATGTCGATTTTACGTTTTGGGGATTACGCAGGGGATTTCTATGGGGATGAGCATTGCCGATGGGAAAACACAAGGAGGTCGCCCCTGTGTTCCGGACGATCTTTCCGCCTCGGCTATAGAGCTAGCGGTCAAAATGAAACTGGGAGAGGATTTGATGGTGTATCCCGACGACCGCAAGCTGGACGCATCCGGTGTCGTCGGTGCAGTCCTCGTTTCGACTTTTCCATGCCGCAAGCCACACTAGTACGTCCGAAGCACTCTAGTTAGAGATGGTTTGCTGGTAACTGACGAGAACAGATGGCGTTTACACTCGTTGACCAGGTCGTGACTCCAAGCGAGGGGAATGACGCGACATTTTCGCGACGTTCTCTCACTGTGGATCCTCGGCTTATTTTTGGCGTGTCTTTTTATTTGCAGGCGATTTAAGCCCCCTTCTTCCACACGCTGCGTGGTTTCGTCCTAAGCCGGCGAATCCTCTCCCTGGAGGGCCCCGCGGCCCCGCTGTGTTGATGTTTGTCTCCCGGAGTCGCGAGAGTTCGCGCTCGACGTTCGTCCTCGAGCTCACGCTCAAATCCTCGAGCTCGTCAAAAGCTTTTTCGCGTGGAAAAGTGGGACCCCACCGGTGCAGTGAACTCTGAATTTCAAAACCTACGTCAGGAATTGTGTCGACGTCGCCGTCACCCTCGCGCGGGGGGGTGTCGGGTAGTACCTTGAGCCAAGTGGAGTGACTGATCCTCCATCCTTTCGTGTCCGTGTCCGCCGTCCAAAGCACTCGAGCGCAACGACTTGCAGCGCATCATGTACGTTACATAGATCATGCGGATCCAGCCGGCGGAAGTGGGACGACGTTCGAACGTGCCATCGGAACGAGGAGATCTCAATCCGCGCGATTGCCTCGAGTCCCCTCAGTTGTGCCGGGAAGCAATTTCTAGCGAGAATGAGGCATGTCCACTTCCGTATCCCTCGATATCCGACAGTCTACCGAACGGTGTTTCACGATCGTGAAGAGCATCCACGAGTTTGACCGGATTGAAGTTCGCAGTGTGATCGATACTTTGCTGTCGCCGTCGAGACGAGAGCAGTGCTTCATCGGGATATACCTGCGCAGCATCGCCAACATCGCCACACTTCTCGAGCTCAAGAGGGCAAAGCACTTTCAAGCCATCGTCATGCTTACTCGATCGTTGTTCGAGTTGGCCGTCGATATCAGGCTCATCGGCGTTATCCCGGACAGTTGCGAGAAGATGATCGAGTTTGTCGATGTGGAAAAGCTGAGGACCGCTCGGAAGGCTCTGCGATTCAAAGCCGCTCACCCCAGCGCCCAGGTCGAGACGACGATTTACGACACATTCATCGCGAGCAACGGGAGCAGAATCGAAGCCGCGAGGCGCGCTCTCTGGCCGAAACCCGAAACGATGTCTCACTGGTCGGGAATGAGGATGTCCGGCAGAGTCAAACTTCTGAATCCACCATTCGAGGAGATCTACGAGGTTCATTATCCGCAGCTGAGCTGGCAGGTTCACTCCGGGCTCACGGGTATCGTGAATCTAAAGGCCGAAACATTCACGGTCATGTGTGGTCAGGCTTTCAAGCTCGCCGCGGATTCGCACCGGGAAACCCTTTTGACGATGATCGACGAGTTCAAGCTCGAAAAGGCGAATCGAAAGATCAAAGCGAAGTTGAAGGTCGCGACGTTGCTTCCGTTTACCGACACCAAAGAGCAAGAGGACAGTCTCCGAGAGTTCGCAAGTCCCGACTGAAAAGCCGCTCGGTGTCGTCGGGGATCGAGGAAACGTGCGAAGGGGTTCGGCCCGAGTCGCATCATGTCGCGGACGCGGTTGCATTCAGTCCGGATCTCAGCCGGAATTGAAGAATAAGAAAATTCTCGAGCGTGAAACCAGCGCCGAGAGCCGCGGCCAACCAAGCATACTGAGAAGGTCTAAAGCGGTCGTTTCCCTTGCACTCGACAAAGAGCACTCTGCCTCGCTTGAATGCGAAAACGTCCCAACACCCCGTGAAATTTCGATTCGCTCTCACCTTGAGCAACTCCGCCTCGGCTTTTGTGCTCAACTCGCAAGGTGTGAGCGGAGGGAACGCTCCGATGTATCGATTGCGACTGATCCAAACCGCTTCCCATCCTCGATCCCGAAACATCTTCGCGACGGCCGTTTCTGGACACATCTTCTCGCCGTTCACATCGATGATCGGTTTTCCCCAAACTTTGAAAAGAGGGACACATCGCGAAAACTCCATCGATCGCTTTGCGACCTCGACGTGCGAGCCGTCCGGTAAACGCACGAGTTGAGCTTTTTCGATTTTGCCAAACGGAATGAGTGTGCTCAGGATCATGCTCGGCACTACCGCAACTCGGGAGGGCTTTGCCAACCGCATTCCTCGCACCCGTGCATGTAGGCCCTCAGCTCGGGATTGAAGCCCACGTCAAGATTGTACGAACCGCAGTTGGGGCATCGATCGGGAGCTTTGCTTTCGTGGCGTATTACCGCGCTGCCGAACGTCGCGAGGACGGTGTGCGTGGCGTCCAGAACAATCACGGCATCGAGGCGAGTGGCGCCGTTCGCGTGAGTGAGCCATGCTGCCAATTCCCACGCCGATTTCGCGGTGGACTTTAAGTGGCCGCGGACCGCTTTCGCGCTCTCGCCGCCGGCGACGGCGTTCGCGATCAGAGCGGACCACGAAATGAAATTGCTGCGCTGCGGGGCATCTTCGCCGGCTGGAACCATCTCAGGTTTCGCGAGTGATCTGACCAATTGAATCAGGCACTCGCGACACCTCATACCCACGGATTGAAAGTCCTCGGCCTCTTGGGACTCGTCGAGAGTCTCGGCCGCTTGTTCCCAACGACGCCACGGGGGTGTTAATCGCGCCTTTTGCACGTCGTCCGGCGCTCCGCGTGAACGCACCATGATCCGAGCGCTCACGCCCACGTGGAATGAGAGTGTGTAGTCGAGACTCGGAAAGTAGTGCTGGGAATAGAGATTTGTCGGCGACGTGATGACCCAATAGCGGTCCTTGTCCGTGTGCACGTCCCAGCAGTCGTAATCGCTGCCCAGGATGTGTTCGGTTTTCACCCTTTCCGCGTGCAGAACCTTCTCACCGCGCGCCTGGGTTTCGACATAGTCGGATACGGAGCGTTTGCTGGTGAGGTTTGCGAGGGTGAAGCTCGCGAGGATGTGCTTCGCCGGCGGAGGCGGGATCGTGTGCTCACCGCGTGGCGTTCGCCTCGTTTTTTTCTTTCCTTCGGCCGGGGCTCGTGCGTTTTCGCGTCGTCGCTTCAATGAGAAGCCGTCCTTGATGTCCGACATATCGGTCATGAATCGAACCGCAGGGAATACTCGCCATTATCTCTCAGTATCCGTCCTGCTACGATGCTTCTTAGGGGAGACGCGGGTGTCTACACGACTCTGAAATGACTTGGATCGTCGGAATGCCCACATTGTGGGGATACAGCATCGGAATCTCGGACATCCGCGTGACGCTCGCGGATGGCTCCGAGCGCGATTGTCTCCAGAAGATTTACCCGATCGCGCAGTCGATCAGTCTAGGCTTCGCGGGTTCGGTGTTCATCGGTTTCCGGATGATCGACGTAATGAGAGAGTGGCTTCATTGCGATCAGCCGGACCACGCGTGGAAGCCTCTTGAAACCGTGGAGCTCTGGCCCGCGATCGCCCGAGATATTTTTGCAGCCGCGGCGCCGGAGGAGCGAGAAGGACAGTGTGCGCTCTTGATGCTATCGGCCGATCCCGACCCTGCGCCGACCGAGTTCGGCGCGCGGACCTACGTTCACACGTTCCGTTCACCCGACTTTGCTCCAATGCAGGCGAAAACGCACAAAGCGGCGGCGATCGGCTCGGGCACGGAGGTGGCTGAGTTCAAGAAATACCTGGACGATGTGTCGAACAAGCACGATCGGAACTTCATGCTGATGAAGATGGAAACTGGCAACCCCGGAGGCATGGGGGCGATCCTCGGTTTCTCGCTTACGAATATGCTGACGAAAACCAAGCCATCTGGAATCAGCTCTCACCTTCACTATTGCTGGCAGTACCTAGGGAAGACGATCATCAAAACGAACGATCGCACGACCTTCGGCGCCTGGACCCTTCTCGAAAGCAGTGGATCGGGAATCAAACAGGAAGCAGGAGGAGCAACCCAGGCGCCCTCACCAAAGCAGGAGGGCGGCGATCCTTTTCGGATGCCTCCTCGGATCGCGCAGTCATGGAAAGAGCTAATCCTTTTGCTGGAGAGCGCGGGGGCCAGGGCCGAAGGCAGTACGACTTGAGCCCCTACTGTACCTCGTCGGGGTCGAATTGACTGAGCGCTGCAAGAGCGCCTTTCAGCGATCGCTCGATTTTCACTTGCGAGACCGCGAGATCAGTTTCGCCGAGGACCTCGGCCGCGAGCCTGGGCGGAAGCGCGAGGATCCGCGTTCGGACCTCAGTGACGATCTTTGCCAGATCCTTCTCGACTCGCTCGATCGAGATGAGCTGTTCGCGTTTTTCGGCGAGCTCGATCTGTTTCAGCTCCGCCTCGATCGACAGGAGCTTGTGTCGTGTCTCGCCGGCGGCTGTTCCAGCGATAGAGCCGTCGCCGTTTTCCGGGAGTGCGCGCTCGACGAGCTTGCGTTGGAGGTATCGCACGTACCAGCGAAAACACGCGACAACGTTGTACCTTCCGGGTTTCACTCGCGGGAGTCCGCGTTTTTGAAGATCGTAGACGTAGCGTTCGCCGATTTTGAGCTCGCGCGCGACGTCTGCGATCTTGCCGATCCAGCTTGGTCTCTTCGTGCGGATCTGTTTGCGAGCTGCTTTTTTTCCCCTCGAGTTTTTCATGGGTCGCTCTCACTTCGAACTGTACGCCCCTCATTCGTCCTGCGCACCCGACGGTGTATGCTTGGCCCCATATGCCAACTCGACCCCGCGGCCGGCCCCGCACTACAACGTGGATCGGAAAGCTTGGAGAGTTCGTCTCGAGCTTCACGGTCGAGCGACTGGCCGGCGAGCTCCAGCTCGATTCTTCCCAGGTTTACCGGTGGGTGCGCGGCGATTATTGCCTTCCCGTTCAAAGGGCGATCGCAATCAGTGAGATCGCGAGAACTGCGGGAACAAAACTGACTCTGGAGGACATTTACGAAATCGACGTGCGGAGAATCAGAGTCCGGATGCGCTCTTCGTTCCCCGCGCTGTAGGCCTAATTGACTCCGGCCGCAAACCAGGCAAGGATATTCGTCCGAAGTAATGCGGGAGTCAATCGAACCATGAGTAGCCCTCGCTCCCAAGATGTCATTACGTGGCGCCGGCTCTCACCCGTAATTTATCAAGAGGCTGATTTTGGTGAAACCACTAGGCCTTTCTCGAATATGTCCCTCATCTGCCGACTAACGTCCGTCCTGCGCCTGTTGGTCCAACTCTGGTAGCCGGTCATCACATAGTGCGCATCCGAGTAATCCTTCCACAGCGGATCGGGATACCGCTCAACCGAGAGCCCCATGGACTGAGGCACACCGGCGAAGAACTCCGAGACTCCCCAATCCGGATTCATCAAGTCTTGAAAAGCAGAGAGTGGGATGAGTCTGGCGAGTCCAACCGATGGCGCATCGTCCTTCGTGTCGCGTGCCTTGATGCAAAAAGCTCCGCTAAGGACGTGCCCTTCCTGGTAAAAGAAGGCATTAATACCGCGATAAAGCCTTTCGGTATCATCGAGGCGATCCGATAGTGTATTTACGTCAGCAGCCACTCGATTTGCGGATGAATCCCTTCCAGAGTAGTGTCCCAGTAGCCTTGAGACTCAACCGCATCCAGGGGCTGCCACTGCTGGAGAGTGACGCTCTCGCCGAGCACGGTTATGAACAATTCCTTGTTATCGTTCTTCCACTCGAACCGAAGGCTTCCGTCGGAAACGGGGCCCAGTAAGACATTAGGGACCATAGATCTGACTAGACATTCTCTCAGGATCAGATCTATGACCTTATCCGCATTTGTGATCGTCGCAGCTGTGAATGCCTCGCCACTCGCAGCGTCCCATCCCTGCGAAAAAATTTGAAATTGCTTCAACCGGTCGCGGAGGATACAGATTTTGCGCGCCACTTTATCCCCATAGTGCAAAATCCCATAGAGCGCCCCGGGCATCAACTGCGGAGCAGGGATCCTGTATATTCCACTGTTGACAACGCGATTGAGACGGATCGGAGGCGTCGCCGCCGGTCCGATATTGGCGACGACGACGATGTTAGTGAGACCCGCAAAGTCCGAGAACTGCGAGCCGGAAACAGAGGTTTCGATCGGCAAGGTTAGTTCGGGGAACGAAGTTGTGCTCACGATGTAATTGCCATACGCCTGTTTCAAACGGTCATGTACGTTCACGGTCAACATGTCCGATGGAACAATCGGAGGAGAGCATAGGACAATGGCCATCACTTCGTCGGGATCGGGCACGCTCCGAGCATGGGCAAGGCGGTCGGTCATTCGATTCGTCCCCATTCGCTTTGTGCGGTGTTCGTAGTCAGGTCCGCAAAGCCGCGCACGATCCATTCGTGGGCAGTTGCGAACCAATCGTTTAGGGAATACCTCGCTCCCGCAGGCCCCCCGCAAGACATTCCGAGAACCAGCACATTTCGCCCGTCAGCTCGGGTCCCTTGACTGAGGTTTGCTTGACCAGCGCCTCGTTGATCTGGCAGTTCGAAAGTCCACACTGTATTGACGCTTGTTGGCGGGGTGAGAAATTCTGCGTGGATGCTAGACCACTGAAACAACTTGACGCGACTCTCCAGCGAGCCAGCGAAATCGGCGGCACTGTGCTCGATGTGATTTATGTACGTCAGTTCGTACCGCAAAGGGCGAACGTTACCGAGACCCGTTTTTGTCACAAACGTGGAGAATTTTCCCCAAACGTCTAGGAACTTCGGAAAAATCGTTGGCTCGAAGCGCGGATAGTCATCCGTATCTCCAACTTTTCTCCAGTTAAAGTGCAGCCGAGACTCTTGCAATTGGACAACGTAATTCTGATCCTGGGAGAGCAGGAGAATGCGCCGCAGGGGCGGAAGTGTCAGTATTTCGAGCCTAGGCCCACCTTCCACGATGTCCGGAAATGGAGGCTGGTCTTGCGTCGAGGGATAATCCGCAGCGAACTCGCTCCAGAGCTGGCCGAAATGCCTCGTCTGCCAGCCCCTCAGTGGCTCGAATTGAACTCCGGCGGCGACCTCGATTACTGGTGGGCGCTGGAAATTTGGAAGAGGCGGAATAACGCTTCCCTTGTCCAGACAGAGTCAGGAGAATTTAACTATACCAGACCTCCCGCGCACGCAGCCCCTGCACCCCCTTTAGAACGTGGCTCAGCTTGGTTACCCCCGCCTGGAGATCCTTAATCTTTTTCCCCCTCGCATGGGCTTACTTCTAGCAAAAACCCTTGAAATACCGTGTCTTAGCAGATCATTCTCGGGATATGGAGCCCTGCGCGTACTGTCCCAAAAAGCGGCCGCGAGAACCGCTTGCTCCCG
This sequence comes from Candidatus Sulfotelmatobacter sp., assembly GCA_049519055.1. GTDB lineage: Bacteria > Acidobacteriota > Terriglobia > Terriglobales > Acidobacteriaceae > Sulfotelmatobacter. Next base: position 82,243 of record JBEKRE010000016.1, read on the forward strand.
CGGTCGCAGAGGACAAGCCCGTTTATTTCTGGACTTGTGCGACGACGAACGCCTGGGGATATTTCAGGACACAATCGCCAAGCATGAACGTCGTCAGTTCGATCATGCCTTGTTTCTTGAGCCGAAAGGGATCCACAACGAGCTCGAATCCACTTCCCCACATCCCGATCACGATCGTCGGAAAGACGCCGAGGATCAGTGCGTGATTGTTCGCCGTGTCCCCGCGGACTCCCGTCTTCGGAACCTGATTCGAAGATCGAGCCGTGTAGCCGGCGAGCATGTCATCGTCGCTCCAGGCGGGCAAAGCGATCGTATTCGCGAGTCGCGGCGTGAGTTTCAAATCACTTTTAATTCCGGGCGTCGTCAACCATGCCGGATCGCCGAGCTGATCCGCGTTCACGTCCTCGAGGTCCTCGATCATCTTGATCACATCGGCATAAGCGACGGCCCCGCCGTTGCCAGAATCGGCCGCGACGACGAACGACTGGACGCCCGTCGTGTTCATAATTCCGACGGGAGAGCTTCCCCCGCTCGGTCCCTGGATCGCGGCGAAGTCGACCGCGAGAGCCATGTCGCGCGCGAGATCCTGTCGGACGAGTGTGTCGACATCGATCACGGATTGCGCGAGCAATTGCCGAGAGTAGCTCGTCGAGGACTGATAAGTGTGAGGAGCACTCGGGACCTGTCCGAGCGTGAGGTTTGAATCCGCGACGTCGGCGCTGGGATTTTCAGCGACCCAGGTTCCGGTCGCCGTTCCGGTTTGCTTCGGGAAAGCGACGTTGTCTCGCAGTCCGGTCACCAGCGTCGCGCCGAGTTCTTTCACGCGCATCGAGTTATATAGAAAATCGATGAACGCCCCCGGTTCGGTGAACTTGAGTTCTTGTCCCGCCGTCGAGACGTTCGAGGAGAGTCCCGCGCGCTGCTGTGTTTTGCGAGCGAACGAGCCCGCGGAAATATTCCACGGAACAAAGAGCCCACCGTATCGTTTCCCGGTGATCGTCTTCTCGATCGTCTCTGAAATCTCGAGCTCGAGGCAGTTACGCTCTGCTCGCCTTTCGGAGCCTTCCTGATTTTCTGCGCTCGTCAGAATGGCGCGCGCTAACGAATATTCTCGGAGCTCGCGCTCTGTCAAAGAAAATCTGGGGTGAGCTGTTCGCTCCGCTGTCGGTCGTGAGGCCGTTGCCGTTGCCATTAGATCCTCCAATGTCCGAGGTTCGGCTTTCGGGAAGCCGCCTCGACTGTTTGAACTTTCGTGGAGGTCGCGGGTCTGGGATGGACCAGCCCGAAGAGAAGCGTTGAAAACTTTTCAGTTCGCCGGCGTCGCGTTCACCGAGCCGCCAAACGGAAGGCGACGCTCGACTCGATCAACTCGTGGAGTCGAAGCGCCGGCCCGATCGTCGAATCATTCCTGAAACCACTGTACTCGCCCGTACCAAATCCGCCCGCGCGGAGCGAGCGGAGGTACCGACGGTTTGCGCAGATCCCCCCATTTGCGGAGCCCTCAGCGAAGAGGGGTACGTCAAAAAGTACGTCAAAAGCAGTGAGGATCAGCGAAGAGTGTTGAGGGAAAGCGGGTTAGAGGCGCGACCGGAAGGTCTGCAAAACCTTTATGCGTCGGTTCGATTCCGACCCGCGCCTCCAACCTTTCCTGTAGTTGCCTGATTTCGCTGGACTCCGTTCACTTCCAACGCTTCGCTCTAGATCGGCCTCGATAGGGCAAAATCGGGTAGATTCGGGGCCGGGGGTACGACAAAAGTACGACCAAAAATATTCGCTTTAAATGAGGCTCTCCGCCGCCCAGCTCAGGCCCGCGCCTGATTTGGGCAATTTACTGCTTTGGCTCGATCCTCAGATATGCTCAACGGTTCCACCGGTGTCGACAATGCGGTTGGGTGGTTAGCATGACGCGATTCAAGGAACTGGCGCGAATCCAATCGGCTTTAAAGCACAGTCACGAATCCGGGTTGCCATGGGCTACTGCGGCATGCGCCAGCGAATCGCCACCCGAAAACACGACCTTTAATATTGGCCGCAGCGACTTTGGGCCGCCAACTGACGGAATTCGGTGAACCGCTGCAAAATCCCCAAGGTTTCAAGGCAAGCTCGATCAGACTCTCGGAGCTCAGATCCTGTCGCATCCTGGGGGTGAGCATCCAATTCGCGGGCCAACAGATCTGCAACATAGACGGCGATTGAACTGTCGAAACCGGAGTGGGGGATGCGAGTGGGGCGATGGTGGTGCGCGATCGCCTCCACAGCATAGTCAGGGATATGCCACAATCCGAGCAGATAGGCGCCTATCTCTGCGTGTGAGGTCCCCAGTATCTCTTCTTCTGCTTCGAAGGGCTCGCATTTGCGCTCCTGAGTCAGTGCCAGGACGGAGCAGAACTCATTGGGCATTTTGCTAGCCAGAATGAGCCTTCCAACATCCTGGAGAAGTGCAGCCACGACGGTACAATCCCGAAGCTTATTGTCCAGAGGAAGCTTGCTGACGATGGCGGCTGTGCGGTGCGCATGTTGCTGGATAGTCTCGCAGACTGACTCTGAAATACGCGAGTCCGGCGCAAGGACTCTGAATGTCTCACTAGCCAAAGCCAGATGCTTTATGGTTTCCATGCCCAAGTGTGAGATGGCGCTCCGTAAGCTGGTGGCATTCTGCGCCAAGCCGTAGAAGGCGCTGTTAACGAGCTGCAAAACCTTCGCCGACATTGCCACGTCCTGCTCCATGATGTCTGCCACCTGGCTGATGGAGGTGTCCGGGTCCCCCACCGCCTGCGTAAGAGAGACGTAGGTGCGCGAAAGGGAAGGCAGTTCCCCGACGGAACCAATGATTCGTCGAAGCTCGGGCGCACACAGTATCTCTTGTAGCGCGCAGACGCGCTCAATCGTATTTTGCAGCTCGGCGGCATCGCATGGCTTGGTAAGAAAGCGGTGTGCCACGGGAACCACGCGTGTAGCTAGCGCGCCTTCGGCATATCCGGAAAGGACAATTCTCGCTGTGCTCGGAAAGCGGTCTCGAATGTGACCGAGGAGTGTGGCACCATCCATTCCAGGCATCCGCAGGTCGGAAATGACAACGTCGAAGCTGCCTGTTTCGCAGGCCTGCAAGGCCGCTTCACCGCCGACTGCGAACCGCATGTCCCAACGATTCCGCTCGGCGTGCAGCATGCGCCGGATGCCGTCGAGAACATTGCTTTCGTCGTCCACAAACAGGATGCGTTTCACGACGACGCCATAGCGGTAAGAGCCTTGCCGTCGTGAGGTAGGCGAATGATGAAGGTCGTGCCCGTTCCCTCTTCTGTTTCGAAATGAATGGTGCCACTGTGCCTGTCAACCACCACCGAGCGCGCGATGGCTAACCCCTGCCCAGTTCCCTTGCCAATTTCTTTTGTCGTGAAGAAGGGATCGAAGATACGGGCTCGCGCCTTTTCCGGGATACCTGAGCCGGTATCCTGGATTCGGATTTCGACCCAGTCCGGGTAATTCCGGGTTTGCACCTTAATCCGTCCCTTTTCTGCACCTCCTTTTCCGGTAACGTCGCCTATTGCATGTGCGGCATTGACGACCAGGTTCAGAATCACTTGGTTAAATTCGCCAGGCTGACAGGAGATTAAGGGCAGTGATGGGTCAAATTCTGTTTCCAGATCAGCCACGTATTTCCACTCGTTGCGTGCAACCGTAATGGTACTGTCAATGGCGTGGTTCAAATCCAGCGGGATCTTCTCCTTCGTACCTGGATGAGAGAATTCTTTCATCGCACTCACCAGTTTAGACACCCGGGTTATGCCTTCGACCGTTTGTGCGATGGCTTTGGGAATCTCCTCAAGTAAATAGCCGGCGTCCGCGCGTTGCACCGCAGCCGCAACCTCCTGCACCGTTTCGAGAGACAAAGTGTTGGCTTTGGCCGCTGCCAACAACCTTTCGTAGTTTGCCAGCAGACTGCTCACGTCCTGGAAGGCATCTTTCAGGAAGCGTACGTTATCTCCTATATATTGCGTTGGCGTGTTGATCTCGTGAGCTATTCCGGCTGCCAGTTGCCCCACTGATTCCAGTTTCTGAGCCTGAAGAAGCTGGCCCCGCAACAGTTTGCCTTCGGTGATGTCCTCAGACATTCCCTCGTAGCGGATTACAAAACCATCCTGACAAACCGCACGCGCGCTGGAAGCAATCCATACCCTGCTGCCGTCTTTGCGAAAGACTTCGCATTCAAAGTTCTGGATGATTCCCGCCTTATCCATCACCGATATAAACTCGTCACGACGTTTGGGATCGACATACATCTGCTGGGAAATGTCAGAGAGGGTGGCGATCATTTCTTCCGCGGAATCGTAGCCCAGGATCCGGGCCATGGCTGGGTTCACACTCAAATAGCGTCCGCCCGGCGTACTCTGAAAGATTCCGAAGATGGCGTTGTCAAATATTCCGCGATACTTCCTTTCGGCCTCCCGAAGCGCGTCCCGTGCCTTTTCGCGCTCGGTGACGTCGGAACCGATGACGAGTAGTTCCTTCGAGTTTGGGTCGGCCATGCAAACTACGGTGATCGTCAGTCCCAGCAGGCGTGTCTCGCCGTTCAATTCAAACGGAATGGAATCGCTCCGCCGATTAATGGGTTCAGAACACCAGGATCGGATTTCGTCACGCATGCCAGGCCGGAGCCATCTGACGCCGCAGTCGGCAAGTCGTTTTCCAGTCACCTCGGCCCCAGACAAGCCGAATACACGGGCCGCGGTTAAGTTCCAGCGCGTGATGTGTGAATCGTGGTCCAACCCGATAAGAATCGATGGCACGGCGTCAATAAACACTTCCGCCTGCCGATGCGCCGTCCGCACTGCTGCCTCAGCCATCTTGCGATCGCTGATATCGCGCCCCACGCCCGCAATGCCAGTTATGTGCCCTTCGCTGTCGCGTAGCGGTACTTTGGTGGTGAGAATGTGGATCTTGTTTCCTGCACCGTCGATGCTTGTTTCCTCACGATTGAACAGAGGTTGCCCGGAATGCATCACCATCTGTTCGCCTTCGTAGAACTGGTTGGCCAGCTCCCGTGGAAACAAATCGAAGTCGGTTTTCCCCAGCAGCTTTTCTGGAGTCTCTACGCCAACGGCATGCGCCAAGCAAGAATTAGCCACCACGAACCTGCTCTTTTCGTCTTTGACATACATGAAATCCGGGATGTTGTCGATTAAGGCGCGAAGCATTCTGCGCTCGTTATCCACCAATATCTGTTGAGCGGAGATTCGGCGATCGACGAGCGAAGTGAGCAGGGCAAAGCCCAGAATCACGAAAGTCACGACCAGTATGGCCATGCTGGCCAGTGCCGATATGTCCACCGAGTGCGTCAGATTCGACGCCGCCACGGTGGGCACAAAAATGACAGCCGCCATTCCCGTGTAGTGCATCACGGGAATGGCCAGCCCCATAAGCAGGGCACTCAAGACTTTGATTTTCCAGCCACGGTTCTCGTTGCGAAAATGGAAGATGAGGAGTAAGCCGACCGCTGAGATAACGACCGCCAAAAAGACTGAAAGCATCCACAAACCATTGCGGTAATGGTGCATCGCGCCCAGGCGCATTGCCGCCATACCGGTGAAGTGCATGGTCGCAATGCCGGCGCCCATCAGCAGACTTCCAACCGCAACCCCGAGCGGCGTCACATGCTGGCGGCTGACCACGTACAAGGCGATCAAAGAGGCTAGAACTGCAGCCAGCAGCGAGAGCATCACCGTGGGAACGTGATAGTAGACAGGTATCGGTAGGCGGAGGGCCAGCATTCCGGTGTAGTGCATAGACCATATCCCGCTGCCCATGGCAAATGCGCCTCCCAGCAGCCATGCCAGGCGGGCGCACCCTCGATTCGCGGTAACACGTCCGGTGAGGTCGAGCGCGACATAGGACGCACAAATGGCGATCACTACCGACAGTGCAACCAATCGATAGTCGTAGGTTGCCGGAATAGGGGTCAGTTCTGTCATCGGCTAGCCTGGCGCACACGCCAACGATTCTCCTGTCCCACCATCGGCCTAAGACGTAGGTTTCTTCACTGGATCCAGGCTCCAAACGTCCAGTGACGAGAAATCTTAGGTAACTGCTTGGTTAGCACAACTTGCCGATTAGGTGAAATCTGCACCTGGCACAACAAACAGTCGATGTTCGAGGGAGATCATGGTTGACAAGATCCTGTTCGTGGACGACGAGCCTGCCGTACTGGATGGTTACAAGCGAATGCTGCACCGCGATTTCGAGGTGGACACAGCCGGGGGAGGGAAGCAAGGACTGGCTGCAACCCACGAACACGGTCCCTATTCGGTCGTGATCTCTGACATGCGGATGCCTGAAATGAATGGCGCACAGTTCTTCGCACAGCTGCGGCAGACTGCGCCAGACACGATAAGGATATTGCTGACCGGATACACCGACTTGAGTGCGGCCATGGACGCGGTCAATGAGGGGAACATATTCCGGTTTCTCACCAAGCCGTGCGAAAAGGAGGTCTTGGCCAGAGCCATCACCACCGGATTAGTGCAATACCGTCTGGTAACGGCCGAGAAGGAACTCCTGGAAAAAACTTTAATGGGGAGCATTAAGGTACTGACAGATGTCTTAAGTGCGTCAAGCCCGGAGGCATTCGGCAGATCGATGCGAATAACACGGGTTGTGCGCCACCTGGTCAGTAAATTCGATCTTCCAGCGCCATGGCGCTTCGAGACTGCGGCCATGCTTTCGCAGCTAGGCTGCGTGACGCTTGATCCTGAGCTCATCAAGGCAGCCTACGTGGGCCAGCAACTTTCGCCGGAAGGTCAGTCCCGGTTTGACTCTCATCCTCAGGTGGCCAAGGATCTCCTCGGCAATATTCCCCGGCTGGAGCCTATAGCCTGGATGATCAGTCAGCAACTAACCCGGGAAGCAGTCCATAAGATTCCTTCTGATGCGACAACTGCGTCCGCGCAAGCCATCGTGTTGGGGGCAAAGATGCTCAAACTCGCCGTGGCTTTTGACAGTTGCAAAATGAGTGGTTTATCGGACGAGCATGCCATCGCCCGCCTGGAAAAGCGGCACGGCGAGTTCGCGCGGGACCTTCTCGACGCTCTGAAGCAGTTAGCGCCCGAGGACTCGAGGATGGAGCTGCGCAAGGTTTCTACCGCAAAGCTGACTATAGGCATGATCTTGCAGCAGGAGATCCGAACCCGGACAGGAATGCTAATGGTCGCCAAAGGACAGGAAGTTACTTACGCTCTCCTCATCAAGCTCGAGAATTTTTCCCGCGCGGGGACGATTGACGACGAAATCATGGCGCTCGTGCCGGTTTAGCTCAATCCGAACTCGCTCGTTTCAAGGAGCCGGGCACGAGACTCGAGGCAACGTCCCAGCGGCGTTTGCCTACATGCTGTCCAAACCGGAGCTTCGTGCCGGCCTCTTACCCGCTCCGGGTCCGCGCAAAGGGAGAGATTTAAATCTTCTTCATGCTGACCTACCTGATCTGCTCGTACATGGCTTTCAATTTAACCCTGGGAGCGTGGGACCGCTGCTTGTCTGATCCGTACGGTCTCGCAGTTTGCAAGCCTGGAGCGCACTATTCAAGCTCTTTCTTGCCCAGCGTGTGACAATCGTCGCACTCATCTCGCGAGCAGAGCGGAGTTCTGATCCAGCTCGAGGATCTCGGGAAAAAGCGGAAGAGAGGTGCAGTCGCGTTTCTTGTCCGATCGGGGAACCTCTGTTCCACCAGCGTTGAGAACATCGAGCGCGGGAGTGGTGCACGGATGTACAATCAGGCTTGAAGAGGATCCATGGATGATTTATCCTTGCCCGACCGGCTCGAACCGGTGGCTGCCACTGAGCCCACGCGGCGACCGGATCTCTCTTCTGATCGACGTCGCCGTCGAGATCGAAACCCAGTCTTACCCGATGTTCGAGACGACAACAGAGATCCGCCTCAGGACGACGAGGAGTTGCACACAATTGATGAGATTGTCTGAGCGTGCCCGCCCGATGAAACCGGCTTCAGGGGATCTGCAGACGGTTGCGGATGGTTGCGGCGTGGCCTCGAGTTACAGCCAGTGTTTCGCAACTGCGGTTTTTTAGCAAAGAGCCGGGCCACTGGTTCCTCAGCCCCCGTGGTCATCGCGCGAGCCCATTCGATGGCTTGCCAGTGACTCTCAGTCGCCAAGCTTTCAGAGAGTTTCAATTGAGCACAGAGTACGGAGAGTTTTGGCCAATCGGCTGCTTCTTGGCACAGCATTAGCTGGCAGACCTGTTCCAGGGAACTCCTCTGGCCGAGGAGCACAGCTCTGGTTTCACGATCGGGGTTGAGTCCTTCCAGGACTACTCCCATGGGCACTTCCAGGATTGCGTCCATCATTGAGAGCAGGCCGGCAAGAAAAAGATCAGACTCCCCATGGGGAATTTCGGGCCCAAGCAATTCGCAATAGCGAGCCCGGACCAGGGCGGACAAAATCAGATCTGAGGGTTTGTTCTCACCGCGACCAGGCGCACCCAGCGGGCGGATTTCCCGCTCGCCCAAGATGGCAAGCGCATGTCTGACGGAGTGGAATCCGGAAGCCAAGCCGAAAGCGCCCGAGTTCAAGTAGCGCAGTAGCCGGTAGCAGAGGGACGCTTCGGCCTTGATGATATCTTCGATTTCGTTGGCTTCAATCTCATCGCGCGAGATTGCCTGCAATAGTCGGAGGTAGTTTATTTGGTTCTTGGGAATCTCGCGAGCGTGTAGAAGCTCGGGCCGGCGGAAGAAATAGCCCTGAAGATAGAAAAAGCCAGCCTTCCGGCAGGCGTTGAATTCTTCGCGAGTTTCAACCTTCTCAGCCAGCATACGGCAACGGAGGCTGCCGTAGCGTTTGACCAACGCCGATTGCTCCGCGCGGGAGGTCGCTTGCAAGTCTACTTTGATGATGTCGGCAAACTCCAGGAGCCCGGCCCGCGGATCATCTGCGACGAAGTCGTCGAGAGCAATGGTGTAGCCACCATCCTTGAGACGGACACACGCCGCTTTCACGAGATCGTCAACAGGAACGGACTTTAGGATTTCAACTACCGCGTGACTCGGAGGCAAGAGAGTAATGTAGCCCTTGAGGAGGGTTTCGCGAGTGCAGTTGATGAACGCCTGCCGGCCGTCGCATAGGGTATCCAAGCCCATCAGCACCGACGTGTCCAGAGTGTTGCGAGCCGCGGCTTCGGCATCGGAATGACAAAAATAATCCTCAACGCCGTCGCGAAATAACAACTCGTAGCCGAACACCGGTTCGTGGCCAGTGAGAATGGGTTGGCGGGCTACATAAAGGGTTGGCTGGTTACCCTGATTCGCAGGGCCTGCGGGGGCGCTCCTAGATTTCACAAACAGTCCTCTCGGCAGATGTGGGGACAGACGTTCGCCCCTCTTGTGCAGCGCGACCGCTTTCGAATGGCGAACCGACAAGTTCAGCGACGGTAGGATCGGGAGCAATTTGGCCCCACACTCATCCCGGACTCTGCAACTGGCAGACAATCACTCTGGATATTCCTGAAGCATTCCTTCCGCGATTTTGTTGGGCACAACTTTGTATTGACCGCTGCCGATGGCTTGGCGCAGCGCATCGACTTTGTCTTGACGTACATCAGCCGACGACAGGGCCTGGGAAGTTAACGAACCAATGTTGGCACGGTCATACGACAGAGAGGTCGTATCTCCTCCGGCATTGTGGACTTGACTTGTCGACGTGGCGTCCTGGTGGTTGCCTCGTGACGTAATCATAGGGTCGGGAGTAGAACCGCTTAGATCGATCTTCATGGTCTGTGTCTTCCAGAGAAATCAATGGACAACATTGTGCCTGATCCGACAGACTTTTCAGGGCTTGCGAGCCCCAAAAATATCATTTTAGATTGTAACTTGCCCGATCCACGAAGTTCCCATGCGGTCTAGCTGCGAACCTCTAGTACGATCCATAGCAATTCCTCCGCAAAGAGGAAGGGCAGTTCGATTCGGTCGCCCACAGCCACCGAATGGAGTTGATAATCCCCGCCCACGATGACGGTAGGGACCGACAGCATGCATCTATCTTGAAGGCCGTCAATTTTAGCCTTGAAGTTGCCGGCCACCATGTTACAAATCTCCCCTATGGCGTCGCTCGTCTCGGCGGCAGCTTCGGCAATCGGGACTCCGAGCATCTTCGAGGCAATCTTTGACGCACAACTCTTGCCACAGCGAAGGCTGAGGATTCCGCAGAGCTCGCCCGCAAGACCCACCATGCCAGTCACTTCGGCGACGGCGAGAGGATTTGCCTCCTCGGCGACACAGACTTCCGCGCCAACCATCATGGAGAAGACTTCTGTAACGGCCTCGCGTAAGATCAAGCGCCATGAATCGGAAGGCGCCGAACCGTTGCTCGCAGGCGAATGGATGTGTGCACTCATGGCTGGCTCCGGAGGACTGGGATGACGTGCTCTTTGACCTGATCCGGAGTGAAGGGCTTTCGAATATATCCCCTGGCGCCGAGTGACAAGGCCTCAAGAACGCTCTTCTCTCCGCCCTCGGTGGTGATCATGACGATTGGAATGTTCTTGGCAGTATCCATCTCTTTCAGACGCCTGACGAATTCCAATCCATCCATGACCGGCATGTTGATGTCACTGAGAATCAGGTCGAAAGCATTCGCGCTGACGAGGGCCAGGGCCTCGGCTCCGTTGGAGGCCTCAAAGACCTGCCCAAGATCCATCCCTGCCTGTCGGAGGCAGCGTTCAACAATTTTCCTCATTACTGAGGAGTCATCTACGATTAATGCTCGAATCGACATTCATGTCTCCTATAAACAACCGCTTGCGAAAACCAAGTTTGGAAGCCCACCATCGCCTGTAGAGCGTGGGAAGCTGCACATTCTCATCTGCCAAGGCCTGCCATTACTTCAGCAACGAGCTTTGTTCGAAAAGGTCTGGCATGGGATAGCTATCGAAGCCAGCCCCTGGCTCCAATCCGTTTCTACTTCATCAGTTTGAAATGTTAAGACTACAGTGTTCCAATTCGTTGCCGAGCGTCTGACACTTCGGTGATTCGAATGCCGTAATTGCCGTCCACGATAACCACGTGTCCCCGTGCGATCACCTTATCGCCGAGGAGGAGGTCAGCAGGTTCCTGTACCTCGTGATCGAGCTCAATCACCGAACCAGAAGCCAAGTCCAGTATCTCTCGCAGGGGTAGGACGCGCTGTCCGAAACGCAGGGTGAGACTAAGATTGACTCCGAGCAGAAGGTCAAAATTGGGCTCATGGGTTACACTTGCGGCGCTCGCTTCGAGATCTGTAGCCGGAGTCGGAACTGTGTCTGCGGTTTTAGTGGACGGTGCGCTGGCAAGCAATTCCGGGCTTATCCGGACTTCAAGGGTCAGCTTGGCCGAGGAGGCTTCCGATGCCAGCAACCTAAGGTTGACTCCCTGCCAATCCGGAGGCTCTATGTTGCGAACTTCCAGCTTCGTTTCACCGAGCAGACTCTTTAAAGTCGTAGCCGCCAGACCGGCAACCTGCCGCAGCAGTTCCTCCAAAGCATCTTTTCGATCCTGATTCAGTTCGGCAGCGGGATCCAGGGGCTCGGCAAGAAATTTTTGTGCCAGCAGGAGCGCATCTGCGCTTCCAACCTGGATCAAGGTGTTACCTTGCAGCGCTCCGGAAGATGACAACTGAAAACACAGGGCGGAAGGCTCGACGGAAGGCGCGGCATCGGCCGTGTCGATCTCTATATCCCAATTTGCGCCGAGAGCCTGCGAGAATACGTCACCGGTTGCCTTGCGCAAGGCATCCATAAAGAACTGTAGCGGAGTTCCTGGAGTGATCGTTGGCATCTAGAGCTTCCTTTCCTCTCCTGCGAAGGCGATCCGCTGTCCGACTTGTGCGGCCCGCAGTCGTCCTTGGCGTACGGGATTCGCTTCAAAGGCTTCGCGGCCGGCAATGATGAGGGATGCGGGTTTTCGAACCGGAATTCCCAGATTGCACACGGTTTGGGGGACAAGTCCGGCGAGAGTATTGATAGGAAGCTTGATGGCAGTAATTCCCAGCTCAATAGGAAATGAACAGTCCAGCATTTTGGCAGTCATCTGTCCGCCGCTCCGGTCGGCCGGGCGAGACCTGCCGTAGGACCAGTCGGCGGAGAGTTTGCGCAAGAGCGTATTGGATATCGAGACTGGAAAAATCAAGTTCAACGTTCCAGTAGTGTCCAGCAGTTTTACTTCGAAGCTTAGGCACAGGGTTTTTTCAGTAGGAGCAAGGAAGCGTTGCATCTGCGCGGGAGGCTGACGTCCGTCTAACTCGAGCTTTGTACCCAGAGGTGTCCAAGCCGTTTCCAATTCGCGGCAAATGATCCTGGCAACGCTTTCCATGATCTGCTCTTCAATCTCGCTGACCTCCCTGGTGAAGACCTCGCAATGGCCAACCCCGCCAAGAAGGATGTCAACCAGGGGAAAGACCAGGGAGTGATCGATTTGCATGGCCGCCCCGGCATTCATCTGCTCAACGCTGATGCACATCATATAAGTGACTTCCGGTATCCGCTCCAGAAACTCGCTATACGGCAGTTGCTCGATCGAGACGAGAGTGACTTCAAAAGACACCCGCAGGTAGGCGCCTAGCGATTGGGTAAGAGTGCGCGCAAAGCCTTCGTGCAGGCTATTGACGGCGGCGACCTGCTCACCCGTGAGTTGTCCGGACTGCCGGAAGGTGCAAGACTTGATGGAGCGCGTTTCCTTTGGCTGGCTGTCCTCCTGCCGGCCAGATGCCACGCGTACCATAGCGTCGATTTCTTCTTGAGTTAAAACTCTTTCCATGGAGGACCGCTACCTGGGACCTTAGTCGACTGGCAGTTTGTTAGAGCAAGATGAGCAACTAGGCAACATCTGCCTAGCAACAATGCACGGGATGGGCCAAAGTTCGACGGGAAAAGAGTATGTCGGCAGGCCGCTCGAGCGCCTTCAACCAGACAGTTACACCGAGCGAACCATGTTCGTGCGCCGCGATTCGAGATACTCGCTCATCTGTCTTTGCTGGCTTGGGGAAGAAAAGTCGAAAGCGAATCCATAACCTTTGCTCTGACGATGGATCACGTTGGCGGTGACTCTCATAGGGGTCGACGTCCCTGGCAGTGCCAGTATAAGCGTCACCTTCGCGCCGATCTCAAGGGCCACTTTTATTTCAGCAGCGAGCCCTACTTCACTCAGATCTGTGCAGTGGGCGTCGAGCAGCGCGGGATGGCGACCGTCGATTTGCAGAAGGAAGCGAAAATCGGCGCGGAAACGCGGTGCCCGGTACCCGTAGTTGTATATGCGCTCCGTCATTTCGTTTGCTCTCCGATCATAGATTCTTCTATCAGCACCCCGAGAGCCATCGAAAAAGCAGGCTCACGCCCGCATTCTCATTTCAGCCCAATCGAGCGACCTGTCGGCTATGCCCCCCATAAGGCCGGATCCTTCGCCCATCGGGGGGCGGCTTTGCAGCAATCGGCACATCAGAACGTTTTCTTTAGCTATCCCGAACGATCTTCAGCTCAGGCTCGTTACCTTCGATACGGGTCTTAGGAAGTTGCCCCATTTTGGCAGACCCGGTGCATGCCAACTGGGCAGATGTTGCCTAGTTCTCACGAGACTCCAATGCACTCATCGTTGGTAACGCCACAGATCGCGGAGATTCAGCTCACCGATGCCTTCAACGCGTTCATCGGGGCCGCGAACCGACTGGAGGACACGCACCGGCAATTGCACGATGAGGTGGCTGAGTTGCGCAGGCAACTGGAGGAGCGCAATCGCGCCCTCGCCTGCAGCGTTGCGGAAACCGAGCGCATGCGGATTCTGCTGCGCCAGATACTAGATGCTTCTCCTTGTGGCGTCGCGGTGCTCGAAACTCGGAGCGAGCGAGTAGTGCTATTGAATCCCGAGGGGTGCAGACTCCTTGCAGTCCCGGAATCGGCCGGATGGTACGATCTGCCCGAAAGCTTGCGGACCGCGGTCAAGGAGGCGGCTCGTGAATCGTGGGCGCAGCGCTACGAACAAGAAGTCGTAGTTGAGCAAGACGGACGAAAGCTCTGGCTTGCGATTCGCTACAGCAGGATGAGCGGTCCTGCGGTCGGAATAGCCGGCGCCGATCCCTCGTGTTTGGTCTTGATTATCAGCGATGTGACGGCGCACAAGAACGCGGAGCAGGAGCGCGAGAAATCACGCAACCTCGTTGCATTGGCGGAAATGGCGACGGTTCTTGCCCACGAGATCCGCAACCCGCTGGGAAGCCTTGAATTGTTAACCGGCTGTTTGGCTGGCGATCCCGGCTTGGGGGATGAATCGAAACGATGCCTCCAGTACTTGCGAACCGGAATACGATTGCTCTCCGCAACTGTAAACAACGTGCTGTGCTTCCACGACCCCGGGACCCAGCAAATGTGTCCTTTAGAGCTTGGTTCCGTCCTCAGGGGGAGTATCGAGTTTGTTCGTCCCCTGGCAGAGCAGAAAGGCGTGGGCCTTACTCTGCGAGAGACTCTGAACGGCGCAGAGATCGCCGGCGATTCCAATGGTTTGAGGCAGCTGATCCTAAACCTGAGCTGCAACGCATTGCGACATACGCAAGCCGGCGGCGAAATAATAATTAACGCCGCTCTAGAAACGAGTGTCTCCGGGCCAACTGCAGTCCTCGAGTTTACCGACACGGGCAGCGGGATCCGGCCGGAGGATTTGCCTCACATTTTCAAAGTGGGCTTCACCACCACCGGGCGGACTCCGGGACTCGGTTTGACGGTCTGCCAGCGAATCGTAGCGCAGCATCATGGCTCAATCAACGTACGCAGTGAGCTGGGACGAGGCACAACATTTCGCATGGAGTTTCCAGTTCAATGACCGCCCAGACCGCCAAGTCGGTATTAGTTGTGGATGACGAGCCGGGTATAAGAATGGCGCTGAGGACAAACTTCCAGCGCGCAGGCTGGCTTGTGGATGTTGCCTCGGGGAGTGAAGAAGCCCGGCGCAAGCTCGAATCCCAGCATTTTCCCCTGGTCGTTACCGACGTCCGCATGCCCGACGGAGACGGCCTGCAACTAATGCGATCTCTCCGAGCCTCCAGTCCGTCGACCGCGATCATCGTGCTCACCGCCTTTGGCAGCGTCCCGGAAGCAGTGCAGGCGATGAGGGGCGGGGCTTGTGATTACTTAACCAAACCGATTTCGTTTGAAGAGTTACAGTCTGCCGTGGAACGAGTGATGCGTCAGGCAGGCAGCATGCCGGAAAATGCGGCTCCGTCGGGAGCGATTATCGGCGTTGCTGCAAGCCTGTTGCGGGCCCTTGAACGAGCCCGCCATGCGGCCAGAACCGACGCCGATGTTCTGATCGAAGCCGAGAGCGGAACTGGGAAGGAGCTCTTTGCGCGCTACATCCACGAGAACAGCGACCGGAGGGCCCAGCCCTTTGTGGCGGTGAATTGTGCGGCGGTGCCGGAGCATCTCCTCGAGAGCGAGCTGTTTGGCCATGTGCGCGGTGCTTTTACCGGCGCAACTGCATCCAAGGCGGGAAAGTTTGAGTTGGCGGAAGGCGGCACCCTGCTGCTGGATGAAATCGGTGAGATGCCACTGCATCTGCAGCCGAAACTGCTGCGTGCACTCCAGGAACGCGAAGTGGAGAGGCTGGGAGATACGCGCAGCACACCCGTGAATATCCGTATCGTTGCCACCACCAACCTTTCGCTTCCCGCCATGGTCGAGCAAGGGAAGTTTCGGGCCGACCTGTACTATCGTCTTAATGTAATTCCCCTGCCCCTCCCTCCGCTCCGGGAACGCCGGGAGGATATACCGGTGCTGGCTGAGTTCTTTGCACGAAAAGTCGCCCGCGAAGGCGGCAGGCCGATTCCGGTTCTCCATCCCGAGTTTATCGCCGGATTGCAAGCGCACTACTGGCCAGGGAATGTGCGCGAGTTGGGAAATTTCGTGCGCCGAGTGGTGACCTTGAGTGACAGCAGCGAGATTGGTCCGGATTGCCTGAAGACTGAACTCTTTGGCTCGACCTATTCAAGGACTCTGCCTCCAGTCTATCCGGCTCCGCACGCAGGAACGTCGATGCGCGAAGTCGAACGCCACCTATTGGAAGCGACTCTGGAGAGCACGGGCGGCAATCGCACTCATACCGCCGAGATGCTGGGTGTGAGTCTGCGGACGATACGGAACAAAATTCGTGAACACGGTCTACCACCAAGGAGGTATGCATGAACGATGTATCGACCCCGATCATGAACCTGCTGGAGAAGGTTCTGGACGTCACTTCGCAACGCCACAAGCTGGTGGTTGCCAATATGGCGAACGTGGACACGCCGGGATACCACACAAAAGATCTTGATTTCCGAAGTGAGCTAAGACTCGCTGCCGGCTCCGACGAAGAAGAGACCTTCTTGCCGGTGGCGCGCTCGGTGCCGGGGCTTCTCGAACGGCCCGACGGAAACAATGTCAGCCTGGACCGCGAAGGCCTTTTGCTGGCGGAAACGCAAATGCAGTTTGGCCTCGGTATTCAGTTGCTGCAGCACGAATTCCACGGTTTGTTGAGCGCAATCAACGGCGGAGCAGGAGGTCAAGGATGAGCATGTTTTCGACGCTTGAAATCAGCGGTTCTGCGTTGACTGCCGAAAGGCAGCGGGCGGAGGTGGTCGCAGCCAACATGGCCAACGCAGAGACCACGCATACCTCGACAGGAGGGCCATACCGGCGCAAAGAGGTGGTATTCGCATCGTCGGGGAACCTGCCTTTTCGGATGATGTTGGCCAAGTTCCAACCGACCCTGAGTGGCGCTCAGGCAGCAGTACGGGTGGAGCGCGTGGTGGATGACCCTGCGCCTTCGTTAATGCGATATGACCCCGGCCACCCCGATGCAGACAAAGACGGATACGTGGCTTACCCCAACATTAATCCGATTCAAGAAATGGTCGATCTGATGGGGGCGGTTCGCTCCTATCAGCTTAATGCTTCGGCCATCACCGCGACCAAGCAGATGATCCAGCAATCGATTGAACTTCTGAAATAGGTTGTACTCAAGGACAACGAAGATGAACAGCACAATTGCTTCCGGGTTGCCGGCCCTTACTGGAACTCTGCCAACCAGCCCCACCCTGCCTTCGAGTTCCGGAGCCGAAGGTGGGTTCGGGGCGACGCTGAAGAATGCGATCAGCCAGGTGAACGACCTCAACGACAGCAAGGATCAGAAGGTCGCGGAGTTGGTGCAGGGTGGCCAGGGCGATGTCCACAACGTCATGATCGCAGTGGAAAAGGCCGACGTCGCTTTTCAACTGATGATGCAGGTACGAAACAAGATTGTTAACGCCTACCAAGAAGTCTCAAAGCTGCAGTTCTGACCACTTTAGATTACCGAAATTAAACGTATGCCACCACTAAGCCAAGTACAGAAACAACTGACGGACTTCTTTGCCGGTCTCACCGGTAAGCAACGCATGTTGCTGGTGGGAGCGATCGTGTTGACCATCGGGGTGCTGGCGGCCTTTGCGCATCTGATTTCTACACCGGACTATGTGCCCCTCATGACCGGAATGGAACCGGCCGACGCGCAGGCGCTGGGGGCGAAGCTGGCAGCGAAAAACATCGCGTATCAGATTTCCGCTGATGGCAAGGGAATCAACGTACCCAGCGATAAGCTGGATTCCAGCCGGATGGAAGTCGCCTCGGATGGGACCCCACACAGCGGCCGCCTGGGATTTGAATTATTCGACAAACTCAACTGGGGGCAGACCGAGTTCGACGAAAAGGTGAACTACCAGCGGGCGCTGGAAGGAGAACTGGAGCGCTCGATCCAAACTCTGCGAGATGTGGAGGGTGTCCGGGTTCACCTGGTGATGTCCACCGATTCGGTGTTTCTGGATCGCGAGCGGCCGGCAAAAGCGTCGGTCATCCTTAGGTTACGGTCGGGGCGGCTTTCCCAAGAAACCCAGCAGGGAATTGCGCGCCTGGTCTCCGGTGCGGTGGACAAGCTCAGTCCTGAAAATGTGACCGTAATCGATGCCGACACGAACCGGCCTCTGGGGACGCCAAGGCATGGAGCGTATTCCGCGGATGGAGGCCTGGAGGAGGACTACACCGCGAGACTCCTGCAGACGTTGGAACCGGTTGTCGGTTCTCAGCACGTACGGGCCAGCGTAAGTGTGGAGTACGACTCCAGTAGCAGCGAAGAGAGCCAGGAGACATACGACCCGAAAAGCGCAGTCGCAGTGACTTCCCAGAGTTCGGTGGAGCAGGTCGGCGGCGGCCTGGCAGGCGGTGTCCCGGGAACGTCCAGCAACGTGCCCGGCGGAAGCGGTGGCGCGAAGCCAGCGGTCGAGAGTGGAGACGGGACGCAGCTCTCGAAAAGCGAGAGCAACACCTTCGCAGTCAACAAAATTGTCCGCCACACCGTGCAGCCCGCCGGACGCATACGAAGGGTTTCAGCGGCATTGCTCGTGGACGACGCGATCGACGTGAAACAGGAAAACGGGAAACGCTCGGAGTCCCGCCGAAAGCGGACGCCGGACGAACTGAAACAGATTGAGGATCTCGCCAAAGCGGCCATCGGCATCGATCCGAGTCGCGGAGACAGTGTGACCGTCCAAAACTTGTCTTTTGAACAAATTCCTTCGGATGCGCCGGTCAAAATGCCCGTGACCGAACGGGTGCGAACCATCCTGAATGACTGGTCCAATATCGTGAGGTATGCGGCGTTGATCCTATTGTTCCTGCTGGTCTACTCTCTGCTGCTCAGACCGCTGAAAAAGCAATTGCTGACCACCTTCCGCGAACTGCCGGCTCGTATCGCTTCTAAGAGATCGCAAGGAGGAGCAGCAGAAGCGGAACTCGGTCCCGGAAACGACGTGGCCACGTTATCCGTGGGACAGCAACGCGCAACCGCACTCAAGAAACAGCTTGTCGAAAAAGTGAAAACCGAACCAGCGGTAACGGGCAAGCTGGTGCAAGCCTGGCTAAATGAGGGTAGCAGATGACAACTCCTTCCCCTTCGCGGATGAATGGGGTTCGCAAGGCAGCAATTCTCATGGCGCTCATGGGAGAGGAAGCTGCCAGCGTGATTTATCGGACTCTTTCCGAGAAAGAAGTAGAACGCGTCACCAAGGAACTCGCGGAGCTGGGGAGAATACCGGCTGAGATGGCCCACGGTGTGTTGGAAGAGTACAGCCAACTTGCTCTAACCCAGGATTATCTGGCGGCCGGGGGGATCGAGTTTGCAACCCGCCTCCTGGTGAAAGCCTTTGGGGCGGACGCTGCTAACAACCTTCTGCAAAAAGTTGTGCGGCTTCAGGAACTGAGTGTCGGCCAGTTGGACTCACTGCAGAAAGCTGACCCTCAGCAATTAGCGAAGTTTCTCGAAGGTGAGCATCCCCAGACGATTGCCTTGATTCTGGCCCATCTTGATGGAAAGCAGGCGTCGGCGCTCTTGATGAAACTGCCCGAACAGGTGCGAGCTCAGTCCGTCAAACGGCTCGCGCAATTGCGGCAATTTTCGCCGGAAATGGCCGAGAAGGTTTCTGTTGTACTCAACCGACGATTGTTATCGCTGGGAGAACAGAGCCGAAAGACTTATGCAGGTTTCAAAAGTGTCGCTGACGTGATGAACCGGCTCGAACCGACAACGGCGAAATCAATTCTCGAAAACATCGAACAAGACGATCCCAAAACTGCCATCAGTATCCGTAACTTGATGTTCACTTTCGAGGATCTCCTAGGAGTCGCCGACGCCTCGGTTCGCGAATGGCTGGGCTCAATGGATAAGAAGACGCTGGCGCTGGCATTGAAAGGTGCGAGTGCGGATCTGAAGGATCACGTATTCAGAGCCATGTCCACTCGCGCAGTTGAGATGCTGAAGGAAGACATGGAAGCGCTGGGTCCGGTGCGGGGCAAGGACGTCAATCAGGCACAGCAGGAAGCGGTGACCTTATTACGCAAGTTGGAGGCCGACGGCAAAGTGACATTGAAAACCGAGGGAGACGATGAATACGTTGTTTGACGAGGCCGCCGGCAGCATCCCGACGGTGGTAGAAGCGTTCCCGTATTACGACACGTTTGGACCGCCGTTAACGTTGGAACTGTCGGCGGTGTCTCATGCAGAACCGGGGCAGGAAAGTACCGCCAAGGTCGACAGGGCAACGCGCATCGGCCCGGAAGAGATATCTCGACTTACATCGCAGGCTCGCGCGGAGGGATTAGCGGAAGGAGAACGCCAAGCAGCGCGTCTTGGAGAAGAGTTGGCGGGGGAGCGCAAGCGCGTGGCCGACTCGATCCTCGAGTTTCAGAACCAGCGTACGGATTACTACTCAAGAGTTGAGATTGAGCTGGTCCAGTTAGCGCTGGCGATAGCCAGCAAGATTTTGCACCGTGAGTCACAGGTGGACCGCATGGTGGTTGCGGGATTGGTGAAAGTGGCGGTCGAGAGATTGCAGCAGAAAACAAAGATCGTCGTCCGCCTGCGACCGGAAGATGCGGAAAGTTGGAGGCACTACTTCCGTGACCTTACGAATGTGGAGATTATGGAGGACTCTGCCCTGGAGCCCAAAGCGTGCCTTCTCGAAACCGAGCTTGGTGTTGCCGACTTGGGGTTGGACGCTCAACTGAAGGAAGTGGAACAGGGCTTTTTCGACCTCATGGCGCAACGACCCGAACCAAAATGAATCCCAGTTCTCTCGATCCCTACGCGCAATGGTTGCGGAGCAGTTCCACCGTCCGCTGGAAGGGACGTGTGACTCAGGTTGTGGGCAACCTGGTGGAATCGGCCGGACCATTCTGTTCGGTGGGTGAATCCTGCGAGATCATCGATTCGGCCGGAACGCGGTTTCCCGGTGAAATTGTCGGATTTCGCGGCCCTAACGTGCTCTCGATGACCTTGGAGTCCCCTCGGGGAATTCGCCTGGGTGATCAGATTGTCACTTGGGGAGCAAGATCATCTCTTCGAGTTGGGCCCGAAATGCTGGGTAGGGTCATTGACGCGACCGGCCAGTCTCTCGATTCGCTGGGAGAATATCGAGCCACGAAATCAAGGCTGATCGATGGTGCGGCGCCGCCGGCCCTCGATCGGACGCTGATTAATGAACCCCTCGGTTGCGGCATCCGGGCAGTTGACGGCCTTCTGACCTGTGGACGCGGACAACGGGTAGGCATTTTCGGGGGAAGTGGAGTAGGCAAGAGCACGCTGATCGGGATGATGGCTCGGGGCACGGCGGCTGACATGACTGTGCTAGCTCTGGTGGGAGAACGCGGCCGGGAAGTCGGAGAGTTTCTTGCCACCTTGGGACCCGAGGGACGCAAACGCTCCGTCGTGATCGTGTCAACGTCCGATCAGTCCGCTCTGCTGAGGATCCGGGCTGCGATGGCGGCAACCGCCGTCGCTGAGTACTTCTGCTCCCAGGGAAAAAACGTTTTGCTGGTCGTGGATTCTCTCACCCGATTCGCTATGGCACAAAGAGAAATCGGTTTAGCAGCCGGAGAACCTCCTACCGCCAAGGGGTATACGCCCTCCGTACTTTCCATGCTGGCCCGGCTGGTGGAGAGAGTGGGTCGCTTTTCCCAAGGCAGCATAACGGCTTTCTACACTGTGCTAATGGAAGGCGACGATCAACAGGATCCTATCGTGGACACAGTTCGCTCCTTGCTGGATGGCCACATTGTTCTGGACCGCCGGCTCGCCTTACGCAATCACTATCCCCCGATCTCCGTTCTGGACAGTTTGAGCAGATTGATGCCCAGTGTTTGCTCGCATGAGCACATTCAGAAAGCGGGCGCTTTGCGGATGTTGCTTGCCGCGTATGCCCGGTCCGAGGATCTGGTCCGCATCGGCGCCTATCAGCGAGGCACCGATCCCACTCTGGATAAGGCGCTGGCGGCTCTGCCGCAAATCGAGAAATATCTCCAGCAGGAACCGGATGAGCCCGCACCGCTGGCATCGAACCTCGAGCAATTGCTTGCTCTTCCCAGCTAGCCATGTCCTTTCAATTTCCTTTGGCGGCGGTCTTGCGATATCGCGAAAGCCTCGAGCAACAGGAGTATGTCGCACTTGAGAAAATTCAGCAGGAGATCATCCAGATTGAAATGAGGATGCGCGAAGTGGCAGACGACTGCTCCACAGCAGTGCAAAATCGAGCTGCAAAACTGGCTCAAGGCATTCCCGCGGCTGAAGTGCAATTTGCATACGAATACCTGCGCGCTCTGGAACAACAGCGCGAGGCGCTCCGGGTTCTGTTGCAGAATGCAAGGATGCAATGGCGCCAGCAGCTGGCCTGCTATCAGTTGGCTCGGCGCAACCGCGAGACGCTGGAAATTCTCCGCGAGAAGCAACTCAACGCTTACAACCGGCAACGAACCAAGCGTGAACAAGCTGTGCTCGATGACATCTTCCTAGCGCGGCGTGGACGCAGTAACTAGGCAGCATTTGCCTACCCATTGGCTAGGCAAATGCTGCCTAGTCAGGCACATTCCCAACAATTGTCGTTCCTCTCTAATCGGCACAACTCAAGAAAGTCTTTAGTTAACTAGTCGCTGGTGTCACCACGGGAATCGTCTCTAATCTGGACTTTTTTGGCCTACTGCTTGCAAGGTACTGTCCGGGTCAGTGCAGACAGTGATTGCAATCATGCCAAAAGTCGCAGCCGGTGAATCATCCGCGATGCCTTTTTCGTCGAAGGTCCCTCTCGCCGGTCAAGCGGCAACGCAATCGTTTTCGGCTGTGCTCGAGCGGGCTAACCCCTCCCCGAGCGAGTCACGCGGATCGCAGCAACGTCTCAAGCAAGCAACTGTGCCCGGGAACTACTCCCGGGTTGGCGACACATCCACGCGCGAAGTCGAACCAGCGAATGCCAAAACGGCAGATGCCAAAACGGCAGATACCAAAACGTCGGATTCTAAAACGCCGGAGTCCAAAGCAAAGGACTCACAAAGCCGTGGCAACGCCACAATCCAAACGTCAGCACCCAGCCATGATGGCTCGAACCAATCAGCTCCAATCGCCGCAGCTCAACCGACGCTTTCGCAAGCCCTCCCCTGGGACGCTGGCCTCAAGAATTTTGCGTTCGACGCCTTGATTCATACCGTGGCTCCGAGCGACGCGGTGACCTTTTTCAGTGCTTCGGGGGGAGCCGCGATTCCCAAACCGGACGCTACGCCCGCATTACCTGTGAGCCAGGCGATATCTGAAGATGTCATTCCGGCGGAACCACAGACAGGCGTACCCACTACGGACTCGGGCAACTCTGGGAGTGCGAACAGTAACGACGCAGGGGCGGTGGCTGGAGTCGTTACAGATCGATCTGACGCAACTGCGGTTGATTCAAAAACGCAGGCCGGTAATGCGCCCCTGGTGCTCCACAACCCGTCGCGCGACCCGGTCGAGATCGCTGAAAGTGCCAACAAGACGAAGGCCGCGGTAGCGCCCGAACCCACTCAGGTTGTGGTCCCGGCGACCCTAGTTCTGCCACTTATTCCTCCGGTACTCCTTGCCCCGATGCCTGTTCGAGATCTTAGCCAAGTCGATCTTGGCAGTCCCAAGGGAGCCCGAGACAAATCGGTAACGGAAAAATCCAGGATTAGCGCCACCCAGGACAGCGCAGGAACGCCCGGGAACTATGTTGAAATGACGGGGGAGACAAAGACTCAGCCTCGCAAAGATGACTCGCCGTCCCTTGCAAGCTCACCAGCGACCGACCCGAGCACGGATAGCGCTCCGCTAAAAACTATCGACTTGTCTTCAACGTTTTCCGCAGTGGGAACTCAACCCTCCACCATAAGTGGGGATGGCAAGAGTCCGAGTGACGTCGTGCCCACTCCCGGCAGCGGTCAGCAACCTGGCCAACTGGAGCAGAACTCGACACTCGTTGCGGAGACCGAGGGCCCGATAGAAACTACCGTAGTTTATCCCACCTCTCCTGTGCAGTCGGCGAAGCTAGTCGAGCGCATCGGTGAGGCTGAACTCCGGCTTGGGATTCGAGCCGGGGAATTCGGCAGTGTCGACATCCGGACGTCGATGGTTCGTAACCAATTTTCGGCTGAGATCTCCGTCGAACGTGGAGAACTTGGACGTGTGATGGCGGCAGAACTCCCCAGTTTGCAAAGCCGGCTCACGGAGCAAGGGGTGCCAGTGGCGAGCATTACGGTTCAGAACCACAGCGGCAGCTCCTCCTCGGCTTCTGATCAACGGGAACCGCGAGAAAGGCAGCAACAGTATGCAACGAATTTGCTAAGTGGACGAGACGAAGGTCCGATGCCCGCGTTGATTGCCTTCGAAGGAACGGCGCTGGCATCACGACTTGATATTCACATGTAAGGGCGGAAAACAGAACAAGATAAAGCAGAACAGCAGCAGGAGGATTATCCATGAACATCCAAGCGTTGCCCGGCATCACAGCGGGACTAGCCACGGCCCCCTTGGCCGCAACGGGCTCAGGTAGCTCAACCACGTCAACCCCAACTCTAAGCTCAAATAGCGCAGAACAAACCTTCATCCAGCTATTGGTCACCGAACTGCAATCGCAGGATCCCACGCAACCAATGGATCCCACGCAGATGGTTGGCCAGATGTTCTCGATGAATCAACTGCAGCAGCTAATTGATATCAACTCGACACTCTCGACTGCCTTGGGGGGGACCACCTCCGGCGGAACGGCTCCGGGCGGGACTTCTCCCGTCGCCGGCACTTCGTCACCCGCAGCGGCTCCATCGAACATAGCCACTTCGCTATTGCACGCTGCGACCCTGCTGCCTGCAAACGTAGCGGCCTCGTATGCGCAGCAATTACTGACAGGAGCCCACTAATGGCATCATTTTCGATTCCTCTATCCGGTCTGGCCGCCAGTACCCAGGCGCTGGACATCATTTCCAACAACCTGGCCAATTTGAATACGGTCGGCTACAAGGACCAGAGCGCAAACTTCCAGGACCTCTTCTACCAAAATATCGGCAGCGATGGGGCCGGCGATCCGATTCAGGTCGGAGCCGGAACCTCCGTCGGTTCGGTGGCTACGAACTTCAGCGACGGAAGCTTGCAGAACACTTCCATAAGCTCGAACGCCGCCATCACAGGCAACGGCTTCTTCGTTACGCAAGATGCTCAGGGGACGGTTCAGTACACTCGCGCCGGGGACTTCACGGTTAACTCGGCGGGTCAATTGGTGACCTCGGGTGGCCAGACAGTTATGGGCTATCCCTCGCTGAACGGTGT
Organism: Candidatus Sulfotelmatobacter sp.; assembly: GCA_049519055.1. GTDB lineage: Bacteria > Acidobacteriota > Terriglobia > Terriglobales > Acidobacteriaceae > Sulfotelmatobacter. The sequence goes on from JBEKRE010000016.1 coordinate 107,423, forward strand.
GGTCAATCAGGCTGCGGTATTGTCCCCGCTCAATGTGGGATCTGGAGCAAGCAGCCCTCCGTCCGCGACTACCACGATGCAGCAACAAACCAACTTGAACGCAGCCGCAACCGTCGGCACACCCTATTCCACCACCCAGGCAGTCTATGACTCCCTGGGCGAGTCTCACCTGCTGACGTTCAACTACACGATGACTGCTGCCAACACCTGGACTTACCAGGTTACGTTGCCCGCGGCAGACACTGGCGGCACGGGCGCTCCCACCGCACTCGCCACCGGCACTTTGAGCTTTGACAGCAACGGCAACTTAACCTCCCCAACCGGATCCCTTCCCGTTGCCATCACTGGCCTGGCGGATGGTGCGGCCAACATGAGTGCGGCGTGGAGCCTCACCACTCCTAGCGGGAGCTCGTTGCTCACTCAAGTGGCATCGGCGGCGAGCACCACCACGACTGAACTCCAAAACGGTTTTGCCGCAGGTACCCTATCGGATTTCACTATTATGCAAGACGGCACGATCCAGGGCCAGTTCAGCAATGGACAGACCCAGGCGCTCGGGCAGATCGCGCTGGCAAGTTTTGCGAACGATGACGGTTTGGAAGCAACTGCCGGAAACAGCTACGACAGCACGCTGGCCTCGGGCGCTGCGGTGATCGGGGCGGCTAACAGCGGAGGCCGCGGAACACTCACCGGAGGCTCGGTGGAGTTGTCGAATGTGGACATTTCCACGGAATTTACAAACCTGATCGTCGTACAGCGTGGATTCGAAGCGGATTCTCGCGTGGTGACTACGTTCGATTCAGTCGGCCAGTCAACCACCAACTTACAAGCCAGCCCGGGGAATTAGACCGCAATTAGAGGACACGGCGGCACGGCCTCTCAAGCCGCGCCGCGCTTCCTCTTCGTCTATTCGATCTCTAATCGCTTTTTGCCGCAGTGGCACATGTACGTCAGTAACCGCGGCCTCCAAGTTGTTGTCAACGCACATCCTTCCGAGACTAACCCGACGGCGCAGCGAACGAGCGAGACAGCGGCTGCGTGGTACGCGACTTGCATTTGTGAAGCTGAGTTTAGGCGCATTTGCGATGACGGGACAGAGAAGCGCTCCCGAGCACATATCTGAAGCGCCTCTGCTCCCCTTGCACTGATTTGCGGTGCGGAGCTTCGGGATCGAGCGGTTGCGGACGGTAAGGGCAGCGAAACCAGCTATGGATGCAGCAGCACAGCCCGCGAAGGACACGCTATCTATCCCCACCGTTCCCCGCTTGGAGGCCAAGAAAGATGTCGCGGAGAATTTCGGTTGGCTTCCGTGCCAACTATCGCTGGAGGTCCCTGTTGTCAAATTCACCGTGGGAGATTTGCTCCGCCTGGGCAAGGAGTCGATCGTCGAAACCGACTCCCTCTCCTCAAGCGACATTCCCCTACGGGCAAACGGGCTTCTTATCGCCTGGACAGAATTTGAAGTGATGGGAAATCGTTTGGCGGTGCGTATCACGGAAATGGCATGAGCAAAAGGATAGAGGAACGAACTTTGGAACAAACAGAGGTGAGGAAAACCACGATTCCTCGCCGTAGCGTGCGAGCCCAATGCCGCCGCGATGCGGCGACGCCCTCCGGGCCGAAAGAAGCAAGTAAGACGGCAACGAGGATCAAGTCGATCGACAAGCGCCGCTCGGTCAAGACGAAGGTGGTTATCAAGAAAAACGTGCTACCAGTGGTGAGCCTAACGCTGGGCGAGATCATTCCCGGGACGGCTGCGAAACATCGACGGGAGTGGCCGCAAGAAATTGCGGCACATACTGCCTTGCAAGCACGTCCGGACTTGAATCCACTCACGAGCCCGAATGCCGGAATGCCGTGGAAAGCGATCCTGCTTTGGCTGTCACAGACATGGAATTGGGCGCTAAAGCACGTGAGATCCCGACCGTCTACAAAACGCCTCCGGGTTTGCGAAAGCGTGTCCTTGGGCGAGAAGCGCTTTGTTGCGGTGATCGAGGTCGACGGAGAGCAATTTCTCGTGGGCGGCGCGTCCAGTTCGGTGGCGACGCTAGCTCGCCTCGGACCCTCGCAGGAGTTCTCCGAAGTGCTGAAGCGTCGGTGGGCCCAGGACCCAGTTCAGGCATGAGAATTCTCTCCTTTCGGAGCGCCAAGATTGCGATCGCTGTGCTGGTGATGACGTGTGCCCTGCTTGGGAGCGCGGGGGCCCAGCAGCCCTCGGGCGAAGGAGCGAAACCGCACCAGGTGGAACGAACCCCGGCTGCAGTTGCGAGGCAGCGCCCCTCCACGCCAGTAGATCCCAACGAAATTCGTATCACGGGTATTGGAAAAGGGTCGTCGCAATGGAGCATCGTTGTTCTGTTAACGTTCCTGACGCTGATTCCTTCGCTGTTGCTGTGCATGACGCCGTTCGCGCGGCTGCTGGTCGTATTTCACTTTTTGCGCCAGGCACTCGGACTGCAAACCACTCCGTCCAACCAAACGCTGATCGGCTTGGCTTTGGTGCTCACTTTCTTTCTGATGCAGCCGGTGGGCGCGATCATCTATCAGACGTCGGTGATGCCTTTGCAGGAAGGGCATATCTCCGCCATGCAAGCACTGGAACGGGGGTCGGTGCCGGTGCGGCAGTTCATGTTGCACTACGTTCGCGAAAAAGACGTGGCTCTCTTTGTCGAATTGTCCAAAGAACCACGGCCCCAGGACCCGGACGATCTCTCGCTGCGAGTGATAGCGCCGGCATACGTGTTGTCCGAGCTAAGGACGGGATTCCAGATAGGGACTGTCCTGTTCCTCCCTTTTCTTGTCATTGACATGGTCGTTGCCTCGATCTCGACGTCCGTTGGAATGCTGCAATTGCCCCCGGTCGTGATCTCGACGCCTCTCAAGCTCTTGCTATTTGTGATGGTGGATGGGTGGAACCTTTTGATTGGGTCCCTCATGAGGAGCTTCCATTGATCATGATGCCAGTCGAACAAGCGATTGATCTGGGCCGCTTGACCATGCGAGAGGTGTTTCTTTTAGCCAGCCCCATATTGGCGATCGCGGTCTTGGTGAGCTTGTCGATCAACATCGTTCAGGTACTGACCTCTCTGCAAGAGACCACTGTCGCAGCCGTACCGAAGCTCCTGGCAGTGGGAGCAGGCGTGTTTTTTCTGATGCCTTGGATGTGGAAACAGTTGTGCCAGTTCACATTGCAACTGTTCTCCGATTTTCACCCGTACCTGCGTTGAAAACATGGAAATATCGCTCCTGCACATTCTAAGTTCGGTGCTGGTCATAGGACTCCGAGTCTCGGGGCTGATGTTGTTTGCGCCGTTCTTTGGCAGCGCCGTGATCCCGCCGCGGATCAAGGTGGTGCTGGTAATCGGGATCACAGCGGTCCTCTACCCGGTGTACGCTCCCCACCTGCCGGTGTTGGCAATGTCGCACTGGCCCGTCCTCGTAGCCAGTGAAACAGTGGTGGGCATCGCGATGGGAATTGCCACCAACGTGGTATTCGAAGCCGCCCAGATGGCGGGTCAAGTGTTGAGCGTGCAGATGGGATATTCCCTGGTGAACATCCTCGACCCCAGTACGCAGATTGAAAGTACCGTCATCGCATTTTTCCACCAGAGTTTGGCCATGCTCATCTTTCTTGGGCTTGACGTTCACCACTGGATATTGCGAGCGGTCGCTAATAGTTTCGAATATCTGCCTCCGGGCTCGGCGACTCTAAACCCGCTGTTCGTCCAGGCGGTTTTGCACGAGGGTGTAATTGTGCTGGATCTGGGAATCCAGATCGCAGCACCGGTGTTGTCGGCCACGCTGCTGACGGACGTAGTGCTCGGGTTGATGGGAAAAGCCTCGCCACAGATGCCTCTCATGCTGCTCGGGCCGGCGGTGAAAAGCATGTTGGGAGTGACAATTCTTGGGGTCACGATGCGCTTCTGGCCGCACATGTTTGAACAGTATTTTTCGCAGTCGATTGTATACGCGGAGCACGTGCTGCACCTGGCGCGATAGACCTGACGCAATAGATAACTCATGGCCGATTCGAGCAAAACAGAAAAAGCGACACCGCAAAGGCGAAAGAAAGCCCGCGAACAAGGCCAAGTTGCGCGGACCCGGGAACTCTCCAATGCGTTGGCCTGGAGCGGCGCGCTGGCTTTGGTGGCCTGGCAGGTTCCGGATGTGGAGCGGCAATGGCGAGGCCTGTTGCAGAACTCTTTGGACCTCTCTGTGAGCCAATCGATCACGCCCGGCGGGCCCATCCTGTTCTGGATGGCCTGTAGCGTCTTGCGATGGATCGTTCCGGTGGCAGTAACGGCCTGGGTGCTTTCCGTTTCGGCAGGTCTGGCGCAAGGTGGCTTGGTATTTGCTCCTAAAGCTTTGACCCCGAAACCAGAACGGATGAGTCCGGCTGGAAAACTGAAACAAATGTTTTCTCTGGCTGGACTCAGCGGAATCCTGAAGTCGCTTCTGCCCTTTGGAGCAATAGCGTGGATCGGGGTCTCAACCATCAGCAAGCATTGGGGGGCCGTAGTTCACGCGTCCGAACTGGGGGTGCGTACCTACGGAGGCTTTCTGGCTGGCGTGATGGGGGAGTTGGTGTGGAAGTCTGGCCTAGTTCTGGTGGGCTGGGCGGGTATCGACTACATTCTGGTGCGACAGAAACTCGAAGGCGACCTGAAAATGAGTCGTCAGGACCTGAAGGATGAATTCAAGCAAACGGAAGGCAACCCCGCAATCAAGGGCCGGATTCGGCGCCTGCTGCGCACCTTGCGCAGACGCCAAATGCTTCGCGACACGGAAAAAGCCAGTGTAGTGATCACCAACCCCATCCACTTTGCGATCGCGCTCCGATACGAAATGGCCATGGAGGCTCCCGTTGTGATCGCGAAAGGGCGGGATTTTCTGGCGCAGGAGATTAAAGAAGTCGCTCGCTGGCATGACATTCCGGTACTTGAGAATCCCCCGCTGGCGCAGGCGCTGTACCGCACGGTTGAAGTCGGGCAGCCAATTCCGGCGGCCCTGTTTGCCGCCGTTGCCGAGATCCTGGCATTCGTGTTCCGCGCGCAAGCGCGCGCTCGTCAGCAAGCGAAGAAAGGCCCGGTACGTTGAGAAGTCTTTCAAGTCGGCGGAGAGAGAATGGCGATTAAGGCAAAATTGCTGGGTTCGGGTGCTAGTAGCGCGGGAGATTGGATCGTACCGGCGCTGGCGGTGAGCATGGTGTTTGTCATGCTGATCCCCTTACCCGCGGTGGCGCTTGATCTTCTGCTGGCTCTCAGCATTACCGCATCTGTGCTGGTGATGCTGGTTGCCATCCAGATTTTAAAGCCGGTTCAGTTTTCCGTGTTCCCGAGTTTGTTGCTCTTGCTTACCTTGTTTCGTTTGTCTCTAGGCCTGGCCAGCAGCCGCCGGATCTTGTTGCACGGCAGTGAGGGGGCGGGAGCAGCGGGAAAAGTCATTGAGTCCTTCGGCCAATTTGTAGTAGGCGGCAATTATGTGGTGGGCTTTGTTCTCTTTCTTGCATTGATTGCGATCCAGTATATGGTCGTCAGCCACGGTGCAGTGCGCACCGCGGAAGTCACAGCCCGATTCACATTGGATGCTATGCCCGGCAAGCAAATGGCGATTGACGCCGACCTGAACGCCGGGCTGATCGATGAAAAGCAAGCTCGATCTCGCCGTGAACAGATTGCCCACGAAGCGGAATTTTATGGGGCAATGGACGGCGCTGCTCGCTTCAGCCAGCGAGACTCCCTGGCAACGATTCTGATCACGGCCATCAATATTATTGCCGGCTTCCTGATTGGAGTATTTCAGCACGGCATTCCTTTCATGGAAGCCTTGAAAACCTACACCGTGCTGACGGTGGGAGATGGGTTAGTTACCATGATTCCCTGCCTCCTGGTCTCAGTTGCAGGGGCCATCGTACTCACCCGGGCATCCTCAGACAGCACCCTCGGAGCGGATCTTGGCCGGCAACTTTTTCGCAAGAGCCGTCCGCTATGGATTGCCGCGGGAGTCATGGGGAGCCTTGCGATCATTCCAGGCCTACCGAAGCTTTCCTTTATTCTCATGGCTGGAATACTCATCTTTCTGGCGCGCCGGGTAGGTCCCGAAACGGTCGCGGATGCCCTGGCGGCATCGGCCGTGGACGCCAGCAAGCCTCAGCCGAATGCCGCACCTGCTTCCGATCCTCTCGATGCAGTTCTCAAACTGGATGAGTTAATGCTGGAAGTAGGTCTGGGGCTGGTGCCTCTGGTGGACAGCAAGCAGGGAGGGCAGTTGCTCGGGAAGGTGCGCTCCTTGCGAAAAACTTTGGCGCAGCAACTCGGATTTCTTGTGCCATCGATCCACATCACCGACAACCTCACGCTGAAGGAGCGCGAGTACGTGATCTATCTGCGCGGAGTCGAAATTGCGCGCTGGGAGATGCGGCGCGACTGTCTGCTCGCGATCAGTTCGCAAGCATCACTCCCGGCATTGCCGGGGCAGGACACACGTGAGCCGGCATTCAATGCGCCCGCCAAGTGGATCTCCCCTGAGTTGCAACCCCAGGCTGTGGCGGCCGGCTACGTGGTTGTGGATCACACCTCGGCCTTGGCGACCCATTTGAGCGAGGTGGTGAAGCAGAACGCACACCTCCTCCTGACCCGCCAGGAAACGAAACGTCTGATTGACAAGATGGGAGACTCTCACCCCAAGCTGATCGAAGAACTTCTCCCCAAGCTGATGACGCTGGGCGAGGTGCAGAAAGTCCTCCAGTTATTACTGCGTGAGCAGGTTTCGATCCGCGATTTGGGGACGATTCTGGAAACGATTGTAGAAACTGCGGCGATCAATAAGAATCCGGTGCTCCTGGTCGAGGCCGTTCGGCATACGCTGGGGCGGGCGCTGGTTCGGCCCCTACTGGATGAAAAGGGAGAGCTGAGAGTGGTGACGGTGGACCGCAGCATTGAAGAAGAATGCACGCGCAGCCTGAATCCTCAGCCCATCACCGTCGGCCAGAACGCCTTGCAGCCCAATACCGCGCGTCGGGTTTGCGACGGTCTGCGTGCACTCTTCGGCGAGAACGTCGTCACGGCACCGCCAATTCTGTTGTGTTCATCTCCAGCGCGCTTCCAACTACGGCGGTTGCTGGAGCCATTTCTGCCCAAAATAGTGGTCCTCTCCCCCTCGGAGATTCCACCGTTGATCGCAGTTCAGTCGATTGGAGCGCTACGGTAAGGCAGTCAAGCGCAGTGAAAGATGAGTCGAGGACCCCAATGCTACAGGCACAAACCGCGTATAAGGAACAGTCGGTAGATGAGAAAGACGACCGCGAGCAACTCATCCTGCAAGAGTTGCCCCAAGTGTATTACATCGCCAGACAACTTCAGGAGCGTCTACCAAAACAAGTGCCGCTGGAGGACTTGGTTCACGCCGGAGTGATCGGTTTGATCGAGGCGATTCGCAGTTTCGACCCGAGTAAGTCGGTTCCTCTCAAGTCTTTTGCCAAGTTCCGCATTCGCGGAGCCATACTCGACAGCCTTCGCGAAATGGACTGGGGATCGCGCCCTCTGCGCCAGAAAGGGCGGCAGATCGACGAGGCCATTTCAAGGTTGTCAAAAAATCTGGGCCGGCAGCCAGAGGGCGATGAAATCGCCGCCGAACTGGGTATTTCCATCGACGAGCTCTATGCTATCTCTCGCCGCATCGATGGAGCGATTCTGGTCGGCCAGCAGGTTAGTTCGATGTTCGAGCGTCCAGAAAAGCTCGATCTCATTGAATCGGCACCCAGTCCGGATGAGAATCCTTTTGAACTCTGCGTCCGGACGGAACTCAAAGAGAAGCTCGCGGCTGTCATTGGAACCCTTTCGGAAAAAGAGCAAATGGTCATCTCTCTCTATTACAAGGAAGAACTGACCATGAAGGAGATCGCTGCCGTGATGCATCTGGGGGAGTCGAGGATCTCTCAGCTACACACTTTGGCTCTAGCGAAGTTGCGGGCGACGCTCCACAACGCGGCCCTGGACGAGGCGTTGCTGTAATCAGATTCGAGGCAAAGAACTATGTCCGCAGGTCAGAACATTCCGAAGTTGGTGTCCATGTGGCGAAAATGGGCTCCCCACTGTGCCAACTCTAACTGCTCTTCAAAAACTTTGTTCCAAACCATTACTCATCGGAATCACGGGATGAATGTCGGCGGCCAATGGTATTGCGGTCCAGGCTGCTTTGAGCAGGCGGTTAAGGGTAAGATCGCGGAATTGATGACCTTCCAGGGCAAGCCGGCCAAGCCGCGCAGTTCGCGAATCCCCCTCGGATTGTTGCTGCTGCAGCGGGCAATCTTGACCGCAGAGCAACTCAAGATTGCGCTCGAAAAGCATCGGTCGAGTGAACTGAACTTCGGGGACGTAGTGCAGCAACTGGGTTTCGCCACCCAGGAGCAAGTGACTGCCGCAGTGGCAGCGCAATGGGGCTGTCCGGTGTTTTCTTTAGGAGACCGGCAACTGGAAGTACACGTCCGGGTTCCTCGGCAACTCCTCGAACTCTACAGAATGCTTCCTGTCCATTTTGCGGAGAGTGATCGCAAACTTCTGATCGGCTTTGTGAATGGCGTCCAGCACCACGTGCTTTATACAATCGGGGATATGACCTCCTGCACGGTTGCCCCGTGCTTCATCACTCCCCGCGAATACGATCTGCACCTGCACTCTCCGTCCACACCCTTTCTCCGCGACGACGAACTGGTCTTTGATCAGATCGTCGAAGCCACCGAAATGGCACGCATTGCGAGCAACTATGTGGTCCAGATTGCGGCCGAGCGGGTGCGGCTGGGAAGATGTCGCGATTATCTCTGGGCCCGGCTCTGGGGGCGCAACCGGGAAATGGACCTGCTGTTCCGCGTGCAGAATGGTTAGTGGATGGTGAGAATGTAAACTGGGCCGAGAACTAACCTTGGGACCATCAACTGCCGATGAACACAGGCAGGATGGTCCCAATGTTTGCAAATCAGACAAACTCGAAGCCTCAGCTGGCGCTCGCTCCCGCAACGTGTTTGGTAGAGATTCGGCGCACGTCGACCTTCCCTCCGCCGGGAGAAAGCAAGTTTCCCAGTCCTCCGGCCCTGCCGAGTGCGCTGCTGCGGCTTGAATGCTCGTTGTCCGCGTTTGGGGCCGATCTGCAGGACATTACTGACATCATACGGAGCGACATCGGACTCACCACTCAGTTGTTGCGCCTGGCGGCACGGGAAATGGAAGAATCGCCGGGCCAAGTTGTACCCATCGGCGACATTGTTGTCCACGTGGGACTTGAGAAGCTCAAGGCTCTGGTGGCCCAAACCCGAGCTCTGCCAGACGATGTCACCGGTGCAGCTGGACTAAGTACTGGCGAACGATTCTGGATGCATTCCAGGTTGATCGCTCTGCTGGCGGAAGAAATCGCCGACCGGTCTTCTGAGATCCGCATCGCAGATGCCCATATGGCTGGACTGTTATGTCATCTTGGCGATCTGCCATTGGTCATGGGCTGGGCGGCGCCGGGTGCGGACGCAAGGGATTGCCGTCAAATCGGCTATCGAATGGCCAACGCTTGGGGATTTCCGCGTGTCCTGGCGGAGGTGATCTCTGGCGACCGCGGAGTTTGCCTCACTCATGAATCTCGCACACTGCTCGACATTGTGACGTCCGCCGACACCTGGGCCTCCCGGCTGAAGTCTCTGGCGGTGCGTGAGTCCGAACGGCGCGCGTCAACAATCCACCTTGTAGACTAGGACGCGGTTAGAAATACCAATGTAGCGCGCTCTGGCCGAGCCATAATCCCGCACCGGCTTAATCCGCCTCTCATTTGGGCGGCCGCATCTGCAAGTCTTCAATCACTTACAGCTCTCCCCCCCCGAGTCCGATATGGCCACGCCCGTGCTTGTTCTTGTGCAGGAGCGTCCATGGACAGCGGGTTCTATGCAGCATGCACGGCCTTAATGGCGCGCAGCCAGACCCTCGATCTAGTTGCGAACAACCTCGCCAACGTGAGTACTCCTGGATATCGGGCTCAGCACAGCTCGTTTAGTTCGCTTCTCGCCACTTCCTCCGCCATGCCTCTTTCCGGCTTGAATCAAGCCGTAAATGACTATTCGGTTCTGGGCGGTGGACAACTCGACCTTTCCCAAGGAAGTCTAGAACGTACCGGGAATGACTTGGATCTCGGCATAGAAGGCAAGGGGTTCTTCGCGGTTCAGACTGCCGGCGGGGAACTTTTCACGCGCGACGGCAACTTTCATGTGTCCTCGAAAGGGCAACTCATCACCTCTGCAGGGGACGCGGTCCTGGGGACCGACAACCGTCCCATCACAATCGTGGGTGCTCCGGTGTCCGTGAGTCCGGATGGAACCATCTCGGTGAATGGAGCGCTCGCGGGCCAGCTGAAGGTCGTTGATTTCCCGGCCGGAACTCCCCTGACGAGCGCGGGAAAGACCTACTATTCGGCCCCCGAGAAGGCCGGAGTCCCATCGGCTAGTGCCGGCATCCAGCAGGGAATGCTGGAGAGCTCGAACGTAAACCCGGTTGCCAGTTCGATCGAATTGATCACGGTGCAGCGCTACGCGGAGCTGATGCAGCGGGCTCTGACCATGTTCCACACGGAAATGAACCAAATTGCGACACAGGACTTGCCCAAAGTCACCAACCTCTAAAGGAGCGTGAAATGCTTCGTGCACTTTACACAGCAGCCAGCGGAATGTCAGCGCAGCAACTCAACCTGGACAACATTGCCAACAACCTTGCGAACTCCAGCACTTCCGGTTTCTACGCACGGCGGCTTCAATTCTCGGACTTGATCTACCAGAACATAATCATGCCAGGAGCCGCGGCGACCCAGCAAACCACGATCGCCGCCGGTCTCCAGGTCGGACTTGGAACCATGCCCGCCGCCTCCGAGGTTGTGCAGACGCAGGGCAACTTCGTTCCCACCGGCAACCCTTTGGATATAGCAATTCAGGGGCTCGGTTTCTTTCAGGTCACTTTGCCGGACGGTCAAATCGCCTATACCAGGGGCGGCTCCTTCCATCTTGACGCAACGGGAAATATTGTGACCGCGAACGGAACTCCGCTTCAACCCAACATCACCATTCCGGCGAACGCAACAACAGTCACGATCGGCTCCGACGGCACGGTTTCGGTAACTCAGTCGGGCCAGATAGCCGCCCAGCAGGTGGGAAGTCTCCAACTTGCGATGTTCCCGAATCCAGGCGGGCTGAACAGCGTCGGCAACAATCTCTATCTGGCGACGACCGCTTCCGGCGATCCGATCGTAGGGGCTCCTGGCGCTGCAGAAGGAATGGGAACGGTCCAGCAGGGCATGCTGGAACAGTCGAATGTGGATGTGGTGGCGGAATTTGTCAACATGATCGTGGCGCAACGTTCGTATGAATCCTGCTCGCGCGTCGTGACCTCGGCAGATCAGATGTTGCAGGATCTTGCCCAACTCGGCCGTTAAGCGGTTCACCCATGCTCAAAGAAGGAATTATCGATAAACTGGTCTGGTCCATCCTGGCCTTCGGGATGGTCATGCCCGTGGCCACGGGGCAGACAACCGTCGCTCGGACCGCGCTCTCGGCGCACCGTGTGGCGGATGCCATGGAACTCGCGGGCGTTTTCGTAAATCCCAATCAGATCGAATTTCTCTCCGGAAAAAGCAATCTCGAAGAAAGTACAACTGTGCGAGTCCTTAGCGTGACCAATAGCCTCGCCGGCGACTCCAAAGTGAAGTTGCGTTGCCGGGATAATCACGAATGCCTGCCTTTCTACGTTCTCGTACGCCGCCTGGATCGAATGAATCTGAACCGTCCGGAAGTGCACACTGTGCCCACTGCGCCGGCAGTTGCGGTAAGTGCGCCGCAGTCCGTGGTTCGCGGCGGCGATCATGCGACCTTGATCCTTGAAAGCTCGGATTCGCGAATGAGCTTGCCCGTGATCTGCCTGCAGAGTGGAGTGCGAGGCCAAACCATCCGGGTAGCCAGCCCGGACCATAGGCAGTTCTTCGAGGCGAAAATAGTTTCGACTGGAATGCTGAAGGGCAGCCTTTGAAATACGGCAAACTGATGAGCGCGTGCCATGGAGTCCGGTGCGTAATAGTTTTGTTTGCCGCCGTTATGTTTCTGCCCGGCGCGTCGTTTTTGCTGGCCGCCACAAAAGCAAAAGACAGTTCGCAGAAACTGCGCTCTGATTATATTGCTCGAATGCTACTGCAGCCCACCACCCAGGAAACTGCCACGCTGGGCAGCTTATACACTCCCAATGGTGCTTTCACGGACATGAGCGCAGACTATAAGGCGCGTCATTTGGGGGATATCGTTACTCTGCTGGTGTCGGAGACAACCGCAGCCTCCTCCACCGGTGACGTGAATAACTCAAGAGCATTCGCGGCCAGTTCTGCAATCACCAATCTGCCCGGAACCAGTTTGAAAAACCCGCTGCTTGGCATGCAATCCTCCAAGAGTCTAAAGGGGCAAGGCGAGACGTCGACGGGTTCCAGTGTCACGGCCACGGTCTCCGCTCATGTGATCGCCCTTTTGCCCAATGGCAGCATGGTTGTGGAAGCGGAGCGGAAAATCCTGATCAACAGTCAACACGAAGACCTGATCGTGCGCGGCGTGCTGCGCCCCGGCGATGTCGGACCACAAAACTCCGCTCCGGCGACTGCGTTGGCCAACCTCGAGATCGAACTGAAGGGCAAGGGAGTTGTTTCGGATTACATTGGCCGGCAGAATCCTCTCATTAGGGGGCTGCTATGGCTGCTCACTTGGTGAACCGAGGTGGCTCCAGATTGCAGGGGCTCTCGGTGCAGTCTTCCCAGGCCGTCCTATTTTCCCTTCTATTTCTGATTCTCGCCGGACCGAGCCGCGCGCGAGCTGGGGACAGCCGCCAGGTTTTGATTCGAGACATTACCACCATCGAAGGCATCCGGGAAAACCCCCTGATTGGTTACAGCGTCGTCGTCGGACTAAACCGAACCGGAGACAGCCAGCAAACCCAGTTCACAACCCAGACCTTGGCCAATGTGCTGCAGCGGCTGGGAGTTCAGATTCCCACAGCCTTGATTCAAGTTCGCAATGTTGCCGCTGTGATGGTCACCGCTTCGCTTCCTCCTTTCGCCCGGCCAGGAACGGTCGTCGATGTGACCGTGTCCTCGATTGGCGACGCCAAGAGTCTCGAGGGCGGTGTGCTCCTGCTCACCTCGTTGCACGCCGCCGACGGACAGGTATATGGCGAGGCACAGGGTCCACTTACTCTGGGCGGTTACATGGCGAGCGGTGGCGGCGGCAACTCCAAGATGGTGAATCATGCGACCGTCGGACGGGTTCCCGGCGGCGGAATTGTCGAACGTGACACTTCGATCGATTTGCAACATCTAAAGGTTCTGTCGCTGGCCCTACGCGAACCGGATTTCACCGCAGCTCGCGACGTTGCCAACGCAATCAATCACGAGTTCGGGAAAGAGTTGGCTTCGGCATTGGACAGCCGCCACGTGGATATCAACGTTGCCCAATCAGGACAGTCTTCTGTTCCAAGTTTGATTGCACAGGTGCAGAATCTTACGGTTTCCGTGCACCCTCCTGCCAAGGTCGTCATGAACGAGCGCACGGGGACGATTGTGATGGGAGGCGACGTGCAGCTATCTCGCGTGTCGGTCCTACATGGCGATCTCACCGTCGAGGTCACAACAACATTCGAGGTTTCGCAGCCACAGCCGCTCTCGAATGGAAAAACGGAAGTCCTGGCCGAAACCGAAGTGCGGGCACACGACAAACCGGTGCGTTCGTTTCAGCTGAAAGAAGGAGCGAGCGTCGAGGAGTTGATCAACGGCCTGCACGCAATGGGCGCGACCGCCCGGGACATTGTTGCAATTCTGCAGGCGATAAAAGCCGCCGGCGGACTACAAGCTGAACTGGAGGTGCTCTAGATCATGAGTGATTTCCGTATCGCAGCCCAGCCAATCGATATTTCGACTCTCACTCAGGCGAAGAGTGATCTTGCCGCGAAGAGCCTGCGCAACCCGTCGACGAAAGGCAGTTCGTCCAAAATCGACAAGGCGGCGCACGACTTCGAAAGCATTCTGGTGGGGCAATGGCTGGAGAAGGCCGAGAAGTCTTTTGCCACAGTCCCGGGTGCCGACCCGGATCAAGACCAAGACTCCGGTCATGACCAATTTCAAAGCATCGCCTGCCAGTATTTGGCGCAGGGTTTGACCAAGAATGGCGGCTTCGGGATCGCCGCCATGATCAGCAAGCATCTGACGGCCGTAGAGGCGAAACGGACCGGAAACGGCGCCAAGCCGGCTGGGGGGATCTCGTCTCAGAGCGTGGCCCCTAAGTTAAAGAACAGCCAGTAGTTACCACGGGTGCACATTTGCGCAGGCGGCGACTAAAGTTTTTCGGCCGAAGAGCCGATAATAAGGTCGCCAGCGAACTGTGAGGTTTTGATATGAGAATTGGATTAAACGCACCGGATCAGCCGTCGATCTCCGCTGAACAAACAAAGAAGTCCTCGACTCCTGCCACAAACCAGGCCGAATCGTCACCTGCGGGTGATAACGCCACCTTTTCGCAGGACAGAGTTACGCTCAGTTCCCTTGCCACGCAGGCGATGGGGATGCCCGAAGTCCGGCAGGCACAGGTTGACAGCCTGAGGCAGAGTGTTAGCAGCGGGCAGTACCAACTCGATCCCAATGCGATCGCCGACGCGATCCTGGGCGGTTAGAAACGAGTCAAGACCGAGGAAGTTAATCGACCATGCAGAAGGCCGGCGCAATTCGCAGGCAGGCGCTACTTGAATATCTGGCTCAAGTCCAAGCCCTTACGCTGGCGGTGGCATCCGCGATCTCAGCCATCGAGAAGAACGATCTGCGAAAGTTTGAGATTCAGTTGGCGGCGCAGGAAACAATTTGCAACCGGCTTTCGGGAACGAAGTGGACGCTATCGTCAAGCGCTAAGGAGAAAGCAGTTTCCGGCGAGAACCGGGATGCTCAGCTGCTGCAAGAAATTCGGCAATCCCACCTTGTGCTGGCCCAACTCAATCGCGTATATGCCGAGTTGGTAAAACGCTGTCGAAAGTCTGTCGAACTAATTGCCGCCTTGTACAGGAGTCAGGGAGAGGGCTATGATCGCCGACCCGCCTTTTTGGCGCAACGTCATACTTGGTCGTGCGAGGTATAACAGCATGGGATCATTATCATCATCGATGTGGATCGCGTCTGAAGCTCTGGGAGCGGATCAGGGGGCGCTGGACGCCACCGCCAATAACATCGCTAATCAAAACACCCCGGGATACACTCGCGAAGTAGCCGTCCTTTCGGAAGCAGCTCCGACCGTAGAGGGAAACGTAACCTACGGCAACGGCGTCGTGCTGCAGCAAATCCAGAGCGTTCGCGATCAGGTTCTGCAGATTCAGATTTCAGATCAGAATCAGCAACAAGGCAGTGCGCAGGCGCAATACAGCGCGATGCAGCAAGTCCAGGGTCTCTTCTCCAATCCCACAACCGGCATTGGGGCAGACACCACGGCTTTCTTCAACAGCATCAGCCAGCTTTCCACCGATCCGGCGAGCATACCCGATCGTCAAGCGGTGCTTACTGCGGCGCAGACGGTGGCGAGCGATTTTAATTCCACCGAACGGAACCTGGACTCGATTCAGTCCGGCCTAAATCAGTCGGTCGGCCAGACCGTTATCCAGATCAATACTCTGACCCAGCAGATTGCCCAGCTCAATGTGCAGGTCGGGCAGATGCAACAGTTGGGCCAGGATCCCGGCAACCTCGGCGACCAGGAAACCCAACTCATCCAGCAGTTGTCGCAGCTGACCAACGTAAACCAGATACAGACGGAAAACGGACTCACTTTGACTACTGGCAACGGAACGCCCTTGGTTGTAGGCGGTCAAAGCTTTGCACTCCAGACAACGAACGGGCCTGCGGGGATGACCGATATCTCTTCTCAAGGCCAGGACATTACGAGTTCTCTTCAGGGCGGCCAGTTGGGGGGCAACCTGCAGGTTCGAGATACCGTGATTCCAGGCCTGCTCAGTCAAGTCGACACTCTGGCCAGTCAATTTGCCACAAGTATGAACGCTGCGCAGGCATCGGGTTACGACCTGAACGGCAATGTCGGACAACCTCTCTTTTCTGATACCTCCGGAGCCGGGGCAGCCAGCAATCTCAAGGTTGCCATTACCGACCCTAGTCTGATCGCCGCCAGTTCTGACGGAACTCAGGGGAGCAACGGCAACGTTGCCAATCTCTTGGCGGTGCAGACCCAGGCTCTCCCTTCGGGTGAGACTCCGGTGGACGCTTACGCCAATCTAGTATCTCAAACCGGAAACCTCGCTTCCCAGGCGAACGCCGAAGTGACCGCCAGCACAGCCAGCCTGAATCAACTCAACGATCAATTGGGTTCAGTTTCCGGAGTCAACCTTGATGAGGAGACGACCAACCTCATGAACTATCAGCGAGCCTACGAGGCGGCGGCTCGGGTGATAACAACTGTGGACGAACTGACCCAATCTGTTCTCGATATGGGTTCGGGGGTAACGGCAGCACCGTAAACCTATGCGCGTAAATCCAAACTACACAGCAGACATCCTCACGGATCTGTGGCAATCGCAGACCCAGGCGCAGACTGCAATCGAGCAACTGGCTACTGGGAAACGGGTCAATATGCCTTCTGACGATCCTGCGGCCGCCGCCGCGGACGTGCAGAACCAGGCGCTCCAGAGCCAGAACGATCAATATATCCAGAATACAAGCAACCTCGATGGCTCATTGCAAACCGCAGATTCGACGCTCAACTCGGTCGTCACCGCTCTTAACCAGGCAATTTCACTGGGAGTCCAAGGGGCCAACGGGGGGGTGTCTTCCGCGGATCAACAGGCGATTGCACTGCAAGTCCAGAGCATTCAGAGCCAGATCGTGCAGCTCGCCAACACTTCCTATCAAGGGAGCTTCCTGTTCGGGGGGACTGCAACCCAATCGGCCCCGTTCGCTTTGGATTCGACTCAGCCCTCGGGCGTGCTTTACAGTGGAAATAGTGGAGTGAATAACGTCGAGATTGCACCAGGCAGCAGCATTCAAGTGAATCTTCCCGGAAGCCAAGTCTTCCAGGGCGCGGGTGGCAATGTCATGGGTTCACTGCAGCAATTGGTCACGGCACTGCAGAGCGGCAACACAACCAATATCGGCACGGCGACGACTCAGGTGAGCAGCGCGCTCAACTATTTGTCACAGCAGCGGGTCTTCTACGGCAGCGCAGTCAGTCAACTTAACTCGAACCAATCGTTCCTGCAGCAAGAGCAGGTGAGTCTGCAGACGCAGGAGAACACGCTGGTGGGTGCCGACATGGCCACGGCGGCAACTAACCTGTCTCAGGCGCAGGCGGCGCAGAGCGCGACGCTGGCGGCCCTCGCCCAAATAATTCCCCAGAGCTTGCTGAATTACCTCAAGTAGTCGACGGAGGTGGTCGCTCATCGCAACAGGGTTGCGGCTGAATCTACGCCTGCCCCGCCGCGAGAGTAGCAGGCGGATTGCTAGAGCTCGATCTTCCCACCCGCTGCTATCCAAGGGAAGAATCGGTCTGAATCGTAAGCGCCCGGCCGCAACCGCGGGGACCACTTGAACTCGGGTCATGAGTGAAAATTCGCAAAAATAAAATCGCGTCAGGATGCACTACAAACGACGTTCTCCGTTTTCCTATACATTCTCTATCCCCCAACTCTATCCCCCAATTTCTTGCTGTTTTGAAGAACATCGACTTTTACAAACAGCCACGGGCGACTCACTCAGAACCCGGGGGATCAGTTATTATGGCGCCATTTCACCTAACGGGCTGAAGATCACCGCTTTCGGTGGTCGTTGACAACCCAGTTTGCCGAACCCGATACCAGGTTAACCATGCTAGATTCCTAGTTTCTGATTCACTTCGGTCAGGGCCGAGCACAGCCTCGCATCTCCAGGGAATCTCTGGCAGCCACTCTGCACAACCTGAGCCGCTCGTTGCCATTCTCCAAGCTGAACCCAGATTCCGGCGGTCAGAAGAAAACTGTCCGCCGAGAGAGTTCCAACGCGCAGACGACGTTCGGCAGTTTCCGCCGCCAGTGGCCGATTCCCGGCAAACAGAGCCGCCGCCATCAAAATATCGTACAGTTCGCCAAACTCGGGCTCACACTCAATTGCATGTTGTACGCGGTGCAGCCCGGCCTCGGTCGAGCCGAGCCGCACTTCGCAAACTCCGAGTTTGCCCTTCAGAACGATTGACTCGCTGCCGGCGACCGTCGCTGCCTCATAACTTCGCCTCGCCTCGCCAAATCTATCCAGGTGATATTGGGCATCGCCCATCGCTTCCAGGTGGACCGCATCGCGCGCGCCGAGCCGTTCCGCTCTTTGCAAAACTTCAAGCCCCTTCAGTGTCTCTCCGAGGCGAACCAGGCACATCCCGGCATAGGTGAATAACACGCTCGAGTCTGGTTTCAATTCGATGGCGCGCATGAAGTATTGCAGTGCGCCGCGTGGATTGTGAAAGTGTTCTAATTCTCCCAGCCCCAATTCGTAATGCGCAAGAACGTCATCGGGAGCTTCCTCCAACTTCTTCCGGCCCAGTTTTTGGTAGTACTTCATCTTCCGATTACGCTGTGCCGCCCCTTCCACATAGCCGGGGAAGCGTCGCGCCGCTTCAATACGATGTGGATTTCGCTGAGCAGGCCGGTTCAGCATCCGGGTGTTTAGTGTTGACACATAATTCCAAATACGAACGTCATAGCCCAACACCGCTGGATTTGCCACCAGCGCAGCAATTCCTTTCGCCTCCGCCAAGTCCAGCAACTCGTCGGCATCCAGAAAAAGCACCCAGTCGCAGCGTCCGTGGCGTAGAGCTGCGTTCCCTGCCTTCGAAAAGTCATCTTCCCAGCGAACATCGACGACTCGAGCTCGATAGCTAAGAGCAATCTGCACGGTTGCATCCGTCGAACCCGTGTCAGCGATCACAATCTCGTCCACGATGGAACGCGCGGTTTCCAGGCAGCGAGCCAAGGTCGACTCTCCGTTCTTAACGATCATCGAAAGTTCGACGGTAGGCATGAAATAGGTTGAGGTGAACCCCGTCGCGGCTGGATGCCTTATTTTACTTCGAATGAGCAAGGACACGGAGGCTACATCAAAAACATCATCTAACCATCTAGCGACCATCCCTTGGGAGGATTCATGGGAAGCCTTAATCGCGGGCACGGGGTCGCAAACTGGCGCAACCCCACGATCAGAGGGCGCTGCGAGTCGCTTCGGGACGTGTGGTCAGTTTTCAATCCCCAGTTCCCAGAAAAAAGCAGAAGACGCGAACCGATTGGAGCAGCCCCACAAACCGTGGAACCCCTAACCTCGGTGCACCAGGATGGATCGCAGATTGCTTTTGGAAATCATGCGCTCGGGTTTGTCGAAGGATCTCATGAACTGACCTTCACCCTGTCCATTAGCATCGTGCCAACGGCTCTCCAAATCCGCTCAACAGCAGGTCGACGATAGTCCCATCGCTTGTCCGGGCTGGGCGGAACGATGCCCATCGTCGCATTCGCTTCGAAGAGCAGAACTTCGCCTTTCTCGTTCAAACCAAAATCGATTCCACCATAGTCGAGGCCGAGAGTTTTCTGGATTTCCTGGAGGGCGGTCATGGCGCGGGGACCGAGCACACCAGGCATGTTCTCCAGAAACTCGGCATCCTCGGCGCGGTGCTCCGGATAGTCTGCCATCTCTGCGCTAAAATAGTGGATTTTCCAATTGCTCGAGATCGCAGCATGCAACGGATAGAGCTGTCCATCGATCATCATGGCCCGGTACTTGCGCGTTTTTCCGTCTGGCGCGCGGGCATTGAGATATTGGATTAAGGTCAGATCGCGGCCCGGGAGCTTCTCCAGCGCGGCCGGGATCTCGCCGGGAGTTTCCACTCGCAGAAAGTGATCTCCTCCGTGAAATCCTGGCGATCGGAGCAAAAGAGGAAACTCAAAGCCGTGGTCGGTCAGCGTGCTCTGTGCATCAGGTGCGGCAAGCGAGTTCCGCGACAAGGTGACGGTCTTCGGCGTTACCACCCCCGGCACACCGGAAAGACGTCGCGCTATGTCGCAACGGCCAGTCGCCAGCACTGCGGCGGGAGGATTAATGACTGGAGCTGTGGTATGGCCGATGAGGGACTGTGCCCCCGCCAACGCCACGGCAGCCAAATCGGCATCGCCAATTGAGTTGACGACGAGTTGATGTGGCGGCAGGGTCACCCCGTCATTGTAAAAGTCCGTGACGACGACGTATTTCTGGAAGACGCGGTCGATTAGAAAGGTCGTTATTCGCGAAAGGCATCGACTGGTAGAGATAAGCTCCAACACCGTTATCGGCGACCGCTCGCCGCGATAGGCTACCGGGACCACGCATCGGCCCTGAAAGGCCGCTCGCTGGTGCAACGATGCCCGCTCCGGGTTGCCTAGGTCCGTAAACACAAGGGACAAGTTGGCGTGCGCTTGCCGATGGTTCGGATCGATTTTCAGCGCGCGCTGGCAGTGGTCGCGAGCCTTCTCCGATTCTCCGTCCTCAATGAGAACGCCAGCAAGATTCGCGCGGCTCATGGGATCATCCGGATGCTTCGCAACTGCTTCCGAAAACAGTCTTCGCGCATCCGTCTTCTTTCCGCCAGCGAACTGCAGCCTTCCCAGACTGTTCAGCGCTCCTAGATGAGAGGGCTCAAGACCGAGCAACTGCTTGAAGGTGTCCCTCGCCTCCAGGCTCCTTCCCATTTGCTCCAGGATGCTGCCCCGTAGAAAGAGCAGGGCAACTGAGCCCGGTATAGAATCCAACTGTCTTTCCACTGTCTGCAATTGTGACTTCAAAACCGCATGCGCATGAAACTCCTGGGTCTGAGGGGCAGCCTTGCCCGCGGCGACGCGACTCCGAACCGCGCGCCCCAAAGAGAGAGTACTGTCCACCAAGGCATCGATTTCAGCGCGGCCGGTACGGTGGTTGACGATGGCGGCCCGTATCGCCAGACGACCGCCGATCATGGTCGTAGACGGCGCGACGATACCGGACTCCTGGAGCTCGATGACAATTTGTTCGTTGAACTGGTCAGACTCGTCTTCCGCGGCGCTAAAGCGGAAGCAGACAATATTCAGTTCCACCGGAGCCATCAGTTCGAGCTCGGGTGCGTCAGTTATCCGGGTTTCCAAATAGCGGGCTAATTCGCAGGTTCGCGAAATGACCGCTCCCAGCGCGTCCGTCCCGTGCACCTTCAGCGTGAACCAGGTTTTCAATGCTCGAAAGCCGCGCGAGAGATCCGGCCCGAAGTCGCAAGGCCAGGGTGAGCCGGCAGCTAATCCCCGCTCCACCCGCTTGAGGTAGGCCGCCGGAGAAGAGAAGGCGTTCTTGTGCAACACGCCGTCCCGCACCAGAATATAGCCGGCATCATACGGCACCTGCCCCCATTTGTGAAAATCAAATGCCAGTGAATCAGCCCGCTCCATGCCGTCCAGTCTCGAGGCGAGATCGGGAGCGAGCTTCGCCAGAGCGCCACAGGCTCCATCGACGTGAAACCAGACATGTTCCCGACGGCACAGATCGGCCATTCCAGCGAGATCGTCGATGGCTCCTGTATCCACCGTTCCCGCGTTTCCCACCACGAGAAACGGCGTACATCCGGCGGCGCGATCTTTCTCGATTGTCTTTTCCAGCTCAGCGAGGTTGATCCGGTGACGATCGTCGGTTGGAATTAACCGCAGCGCATCGCTGCCGACGCCGGAAAGATCCATAGCCTTGCCGATACAACCATGAACCGCGGTGGAGGCATAGGCGGTTAGCCGCGTTGTTTCAGCGGTTACACCGCGGCGCCGCACCTCAAAGCCGAGGGCCACGTCCCGGGCAACGACCACGGCGATCAAATTTGCGATTGACGTTCCGGTTACAAACAATCCTGTCGCACTCTCGGGAAAACCGAAGATTTCGCGCGTCCATCGGAGCAGTTGACGCTCAACCTCGATGGGGGCATGGTCCCGGCCGCCGAGATTTGCATTCAGTCCGGCAGCCAGCATCTACGCCAGCATGCCAACCGGAGTACCGCCGCCGTGCACCCAGCCCATGAAGCCGGGATGAACATTCCCCGCGGCAAAGGGCAGCACGTCCCGCATGAACTCCTCATGGACTGCGCTCAGATCAGTTGGAATCCGGGGAACCGCGCCGCGAAACCGATTCCGGACTTCGTCCGGGATCGGCTGCCACACCGGACCTTCTCGAATGTTCTCGATATAATCGACCATATCGTCCAGCATATGGTGGGCCTGCTTCCGAAAGGCATCCCAAGCTGCCGGGTCAAGCGTTTCGTTGGCCTTCGCCGAAGGGTCCATGCCCACATTCTGAGTCCAGTAATCGCTCACCTGAGACATCTGCTCTTCCTCAATCGGGGCATTGCTGCCAAGTTGTTTTGAGCAGGTCGATAACCAAACAACCTCGGATTTCCAGTAACATCCCGCTTTGTCCAAGACTAGAATTTTGCTCGCCGTGGCCTGCGACCCGAACCATGACATGAAGTCGGCTTTGCCTTTTGTGGACCGCGGATTGCCTTCGAACTTATGCAGAACCTTTTTGCTTCTAACACCGCTCTAATCGAGTCGGACTGGTCAGCGAGTGGAGCAAACTCCTTGCCGCGAAAAAGGGAAGACGCGGTGTTAGTTTCGGGAATTTCGAGCCGTAATTTCTACGGCACTGAGGCCGTTCCAGCAACTTAACGAAAACAGTGGGCCGACGGCGTCAGCGTCCAGTTTGAGTTCAAGCGTCTCAGTAAATGCCTAATCCATACGAACACGGTTACCGACAGACGAAGGACGAGTTCGCGAGCCACAAGCATAGGACCGTGAGGCAAGGACAGGGTCAAGGCTCGTCTCGGGTCATTGCTGGCATGCTGGAGAACGCTCTTCAGCACCACCGGGCTGGCCGGCTGGTCGAGGCCGAGCCGATTTACCGGCAGATTCTGACAATCGATGCCCAGCACGCGGACTGCTTGCATCTGCTCGGGATGATCGCGTATCAGGCGGGACGTCATGAGGGCGCGGTGGAGATGATCCGCAGGGCGATTGCGATCCACGAAAAGGGGGCTTCCTATCATTCCAACTTGGGCACCGTCCTCCAGGCCCAGGGCAAGCTGGACGAGGCGGCGGCATCTTATCAGCGTGCACTGGCTCTAAGGCCGGACTTAGCTGAGGTCCACACTAACCTGGGTAACGTTCTCCAGGCGCTGGACAAGCTGGATGAAGCGGTGGCTTGTCATGAGCGAGCGTTGGTCCTCAAGCCTGAGCTAGCGGAAGCGTGCTACAACTTGGGATTGTCCCAACTGCTTAAAGGGGACTTCCCCTCAGGCTGGCACAACTTTGAAAGGCGTTGGCAATCGAAAAGTTTCGTCACGCCGATGCGAGTCTATCCCCAACTGCTCTGGACCGGCGAAAACCTGGCATCGGGGCGTCTTTTGATCTGGGGCGAGCAGGGCGTCGGCGACGAAATTATGTTCGCGGGACTCATCCCGGACGTCATCCGCACAGGCAACCGTTGCCTGCTCGATTGCGACGCGCGCCTCAAACCCCTTTTCAGTCGATCCTTTCCCGGCGTCGATGTGGTCTCCGGCAGTGATCCGGAGCACAATCCGGAACTGGATATCTCCGCACACTTGCCCAGCGGAAGTCTGCCGAGTCTGTTCCGCGCAAACCAGGCTGCTTTTGCCGCTACGACGTCGCCCTACCTCGTTGCCGATCCGGCTGCACGGGATCGCTTTTCCTCCCACTATAGCGACGGCAGACGGCTGGTCGGGCTGGCTTGGTATACCAAGAACCGTGGCGGGGGACGTTACCGATCAATGAACCTGTCATTGTTCGCTTCGCTGTTCGCACGACCCGACATCCGGTGGGTCAGCCTGCAGTATGGGGATCACGACGAGTTGGAGAGCCAGGCAGTTGCGGCAAGTGCGCCCATCCTCATTGATCGCTCTGTCGATCAATTCTCGAACATCGACGTCTTTGCGGCGCAGATCGCGGCCATGGACATGGTAGTAACAATCGATAACTCCACAGCGCATCTGGCCGGGGCGCTGGGCGTTCCAGCTTTCGTGCTGCTGCCGTTCGTCTCCGACTGGCGTTGGCTTCAGGAGCGCGAGGATAGCCCCTGGTATCCTACCCTGCGCCTGTTCCGGCAGCGGAAGCGCGACGATTGGCCGTCCGTGGTGCAAAGAGTTCAGAGCGCCTTGTAAGTCGGCCCTACCGAATCATGATCCCGCCCAGTTGGCATCCGGGGCGGGGGAACAGGCGCGAGCGAGATCTTCAAGATCGATTTCAGGCTCTGATACCGACACGGCGGGCGCAGCTCTGGTTCCGCTGCTGGTGCCACCCCTTGCGCAGAGCAAAAACCCTTCAAGCCCAGCCGAACTCACGCACCGTTCCTGATCGGCTGAACGAAGGCAGAGAAGCCGATCAACGAAGCATACGGTAGTCAAGAGCTCCGTCGGTTCCTGGTCACGCCGTCCAAGTGTTGGAAGCACCTTCGCTACCACCGGTGGCCATGGCCATGGAGAACTCAGTCCCGGAAGGGGCCAACTCGGCTGCCCTGTATCCGGGGCCCAGATTGGGCTTGTCCACCTGCTGCCATGCCTGGCGAACGTCGAGCACCAGCTCAATTTGTCGCCTCAGGATCTCCGCACTTGCCTTGATATGTGCTTCCAGAATCTTGCAGCGCAAGGCGGCGTAGAAGGCGGAGAAATGTTTTGCCGCCTCCCCGCCATTTTCCATGTCAAGCGATCCTTCGAGCTGCTGGAGCACCAGAAAAGAGTGCTTGATTTCCGCGGTCCGCCTCTCGACGTCCCGATCGGAGAGCGCGGCAATGGCCAACCCCAGATTATGTGCCAGAAGGTCGTAAAGAATGATTACGAGTCCCGCCTCGGTTGCGTCCTGGGCGGCCGCTCTAAGGTATGTGAGTTCAGTTTGGCTTTTCATCATGCGGTTGTGGTCGTCGGGGGATATCCGAGCTCTCCGTTGATTTGCGCTTCTTCCTCGGGTATTTCCTGCAACGTTATATCGGCCTGGTTATATTGGGCCGTCAGCAGCGTCTGCTGGGCGTTGAGGTAAGTCTGAAAGTTGTTGATCTGGTTTTGCAAGTCCGTGTTTTCGCTGCTGATGCTTTGCAGATCGACGGTAAATGCACCGGTGCCCGGCGCCGTGAGCGTATTCAACTGGGTGTTGAGGAAGGAAGCGAAGCCGTTCGAAGAAGCTCCTTGCATGAAATTCTGCACGGCTGCAAAGTTGTTTTGTATTGCGTTGTTCAGGGTGGTGCTATCCACGCTCAAAGTGCCATCGTTGTTCATGCTGATGCCGAGATCGGACAGGGTCGAAACCCCGTTCCCGCCCCCAGTGTAGCCGGCTATCGATAACAAATTGTCTTGCAGAATTTGCACCGAACTGTCACCCGCCAGCGGGCCTTCTTGATTGGTCGCACTTACCGTGTACTGAGCGTTTACGTCGCCAATGGCCGTGTTGTAGGCACTTACAAAGCTGGTGATGGCTTGCGAAACCGTGTTGGCATCAGGTGCGATAGTAACCGTTACTTGGCCCCCCGGAGCCGCGCCCACCAAATTCAAGGTCACACCGCTGAGTACTCCGCTCACGGTGTTGGATGCACTGTCAATTGGAATTCCGTCGACATTAAGGGAAGCATCTTGTCCGGTCGAAGTTTGCGTGAAGGTAAGGCCGGAGGCGGCGCTTACGGTGAAGCCGTCGGCGCTGCCAGTATTGTTGCTCACGATCGCCAGGCGTGATCCACTCGAATCGTTTACCACACTGGCGGTAACACCAAGGTTTTGTGTGTTGATGGAACTGGCGAGTTCGTCGAGCGTGTTCACACCGCTTCCAATCTGGATCGTCGTGGCTGCGCCTGAGCCCGGCGTAAGAGTAAAGCTGCCTGCCGGAAGAGGGGTGCTGCTGGTGGCAACGGCATTGGAGTATGCCGATGCGCTTGAGGCGATATTGGTGACCATGATGACGTGAGTTCCGGCGGTCGCGCCCACCGCGGCTGATGCATTTACGACGTTGGTATCTGAGGAAGTGGCCGTCATAGAGGCCAGTGCGCCGGCAGGATCCGACAGCGTGGTCAAACTGGTCTGAAGTGCGTCGACATCACCTTGTATCTGGTCGATACCGCTGGTCTGCGTTCCTAAGGTTACCTGTTGCGCCTTCCAGTTGGTCTCCGGGGCGGAAAGCGCCGTCATAGCCTCCGAGACTGCCGAAGCAACATTAATACCTGAAGAGGATGACCCTAATGCTGACAACAGCGAGCTTAGGTTGACCCCAGAAACAGAACTCATAGCTTTGAGTACCCCTTTTTACTCGACGACTAGCCCCTAAACGAAACAACAAATAAAAGAACGGTGGGACCCGAAGGTCCCACCATTCCGCCCTTGTAATTACTGAAGCAGCTTGAGTACAGACTGCGTCATCTGGCTCGACTGTTGTAGTGCAGCGATACCGGTCTGCTGCAGAATGGTGTATTTGGAGAGGTTAGCCGTGGTCGCCCCGATGTCGGCGTCCATGATTCCGCTCTCGGCGTTCTGTACGTTCGTGATCTGGTTATTCATCACGTTGGTAGCTGCCTGGAGCTGGTTGGAGCTGGCTCCAAGAGTACCGCGCAGAGCGGCGACGTCTGCGATTGCGGTGTTGATTTTGGCCAACGCGGCTGTGGAAGATGCAGCTGTGGTCAAGGCATCGGCGGTCAGGGAAACTCCGTTCAGGCTGCCCGAGTTTACCGTCACCATTGCCACGGTAATGCTCGTGGTACCAGCGGTGCTGGAATCGCTCATGAAGACGGTCAGCGTGCCGGACCCGAAGATCGCCTGGCCGTTGTAGGTAGTGTTATTGCCGATGTTGCTTATTTCACTCGTGATCGACTGAAACTCGTTGTCGAGCGAGGTGCGCTGCGCGCTGCTTACCGTGCCCGTAGCCGACTCAGTGGCCACGGTGACCGCCTGGTTCAACAGTGTCGTGATCTGGGACAGGGCGCCATCGGCGACCTGCAGCATGCCCACGCCGTCGCTGGCATTCTGTACCGACTGGGTAAGGGCGGTTACGTTCGCCTGCAACCCGTTGGCAATGGCCAGACCGGCCGGATCGTCCGCGCCAGAATTAATGCGCTGACCTGTGGAAAGTTGCTGAAGAGTGTTGTTGAGATTCGCCTGCGTCGTGTTTAACGCGTTTTCGGCTTGCAGTGAAGAAATGTTATTCAGGATGCTTAACATTGTAAAAGTCTCCTTGGATCGAATTCCACCTGCGCTGAGGGTAGCGGCCCATTCTTATAACTTCTCGAAGTTTGAGAACCGTCCATTTTGAGCAAGAGGTTTGTTTGGCAGGCTATCTATCGGCACTCTGCTTTCTGACATTAGCCTGCCAACTTACGTCAGTAACCTGCGCAGAGTTACTCTGGGACATGAGTCCAAATAGGAACCATAGAATCGGCACCCCATTCTCCGTAACTGGTTTTGAAACAATTGATGGTGGCTCTGAGTACATTTGCAGGGTTCATGAACACGGGTGTCATGCGACAGATTATTCGGTAATTGGTTGTTCAGGGGCCGAGGTGCCGACACTTGCCAGTCTCTTCTTTGTCGCCTCAGTTCGCGCCTCCTGCAACTCCGGCGAGTCGGGAAAGAGTCCTAGTCCCCGCGACAGAGTTTCTTCCACCCGATCCCATTGTTTCAATTGAGCGCGGATGCTCGCGGCGCGTAGAAAGAGCTTGGGATGACCCATCACAAGTGTGAACTTTTCCGCCGCCTCGGCTGCTTCCGCTAGTCTGCCTGCCATGATGCAGCCTTTCATGAGTCGGTCGTTAATCGAATGGATATCGGGAACCACCCTCGCCGCATGTCGCAGTTTTGCCAGACCAGCGTTCTTTTGGCCTAACTTCACCTCGGTATATCCCAACTTGCTTTCCAGTAAAGGATTGCTTCCGGAGAGCTTCAGCGAGCGGCGATAAGCCATCCGAGCTTCTTTGTATCGGCTTACTCCATACAAGGCATCTCCTCTGAGGTCTTCGCGCAGGGCAAGGCTGCTGCCATTTCGCCGGTCGTGCTCCAGCGCGTTTAGGGCCTCCTGATATCGTTCCAGATTGAGCAAGACCATTCCTGTGAATAGCCAGGCTTCCGGAGCAAGAGGTTGCAAGGTCAAGGCCCGCACAAAACATCGCAAAGCCTCTTCGGGCTGATTGAAACACTCAAATTCGTGGAGACCAAGCTGGGTCCAGGCTACGGGATCATCGGGCGTGTCCTCGGCTTTTGCGCGCAGCAGATCACGATAGAAATCCTTCTTCTTTTCTCTGTTCTCCGAGTCGACAAGTTGTCCAAAATGATGGATAAAGAAGGGCGCCAGCGTGAGTTTCAGACCCAGCGTCCTGATCTGGGGTTCCACGAGTTCGTGAACGCGCCCGGTGAAGTAAATCCCCGGATGCCTCCGGAACAGGCGACAGTTTTCGTGGGCGATGTAGGATGGTGCTTTCTTGGCCCGCTCGTGTCGGGAGTCATTGGGGACGCCGACACGATCCCATCCGCGGTTGAACCGGCTCAACATGTAGTTCCGAATCGGAGTTACGTACCCAGCCACATCCGCCGCACGGAGCAGAGCTGGAATGTAGTGTCGAGCCTCGCGATCAAGCTCCTCGTCAGCATCGAGCACAAGAACCCAGTCCGTGGTCATTGGCACGAGCGCGGCGTTACGGGCATTGGCGAAATTATTTCCCCAAGGGAAGGAGAGGATTGTGGCACCAAATTCGCGGGCAATGTCGCACGTGTTATCGGTGCAACCGGTATCGGCGATCACAATCTGACTTACGACCTTACGTGCACTCTCGAGACACGGACGAATCGAGTCGGCTGCGTTCTTTACGATCATCGAAAGCCCTAGGCTCGGCACGGGCTGCCTCGGAGACACATTAGAGTTCGATTTGAAAAGCGCATGAGTCTCCTGTTTCTTTGGTGGGATACGCTGCATGTATAGCACCACGAGCCGCCGTGAAGGCTCGCGCCGGAACATCGAAATCGGGCAACAACATGCAGAGATCAGCGTGCCGAAACTCGTCCTCGGCTTTGAGGGGGTATTCGAGAGTTAGAAGACGATGAGGCGACTGGATTGCAAGGGTTAGGGCGAGCGGGATAGGGGAAGATGTGCCCAACGGGCTATGGTTAGACAACTCCGTGGACATCGAATGCGTTTAAGGAACCTAGATGAGCCGATTTCAGATCACGCTGGTGCGACCGGAGGGTTTCCTCCATTCCGAGGCGTTCCGAGAGGTCGCGGAAGCTCTTCAATTCGGATTCCGAAGCATCGGCCATGCAGCGCAAATTCACGAAAATCTCTTTGATGCAACGGCGACCAATGTGTTGCTCGGATCCCATTTGCTTTCGCTTCAGCAGGCCTCGGAGGTTCCCCCGGGGTCGATTGTGTACAACCTGGAGCAACTCGGCGGCCCCAGTCTGCCCGCGCAGTTCTATGACATGGCGCGGCGGCACTGCATCTGGGATTACAGCCCACAGAACATTAAGCAGTGGACAGCATCGAGTTGTGCTCGCCCGCCAGTTCTCGTTCCCTTGGGATATGTGCCCGAGTTGAGCCGCATTCAACCTTCACAAACGCAAGACATCGATGTGCTCTTCTACGGTTCCTCGAATGGACGGCGGATTGGAATATTAAAAGCGTTGAGGGATGCGGGAGCCACAGTGCACACCTTGTTCGGAGTGTACGGCAAAGAGAGGGACGAACTCATAGCGCGGTCAAAAATCGTCCTCAATGTTCATTTTTATGATGCAAAGATCTTCGAAATTGTCCGCGTGTCATATCTGCTGGCTAACTCGAAGGCCGTGGTGACGGAATGTTGTCCCGACACAGAGATTGAGAAAGGGCTGGCCGAGTGTGTCTTGGGTTGTCCTTATGAGTCACTGGTGCAGGCGTGTTTGTCACTTCTGAAGAACGATGAAGAACGTCGAAAGCTGGAGAGCCGGGGGTTCCAATGGTTCTCTCAGCGGAAGGAGTCTGAAATCTTGAGCAAGGCACTTGAAGAGAGCGCAACCGTGGCGACTAGCACAGAGGTTGCAATTCCCACAAAACTTAACCTGGGCAGCGGAAAAGACTGGCGAGAGGACCACTTCAATGTTGATTTTGATGCCTACTGGGAGCCGGATGCCGTGCTCGATTTCAACCACCCCTTGCCCGTCGGAAAGCGGCTCGATACCCAGCGTTTCGGCGCGATTCTGCTGGAGAATAATTCGTTCGATGAAATCCTCGCCAACGACTCGCTGGAGCATATTCCAAGTCTGATGACCGCCATGAGTTCCTGCTTGAGTTTGCTCAAGGTCGGTGGTCTGTTTCGCATCAGTGTGCCGTATGACCTCTCCTGGGGCGCCTGGCAGGACCCAACCCATGTACGTGCCTTCAATGAGCGAAGCTGGCTCTATTACACCGATTGGTTCTGGTACATGGGCTGGACGGAAGCGCGCTTTGATCTCGCGCAATTCGATTTGAGCCTGAGCCCGGTAGGTGAGGCGCTGCAGAAGCAGCAAATGAAGGGCGAGGATCTGGTACGACACCCTCGGGCCGTCGACCAGATGCGGGTTGTGTTGCGCAAGCGCCTATTGACGAAAGCGGAAAAGCAACAGGTGGACGTCTACATGAAGCGTCCGAGCCGTCGGGCAGCAGCAGGGTGTAGCGCCTTGGCGGAAGCGAAATAAGAGTGTGCATTGGCGGCTTCTGGTGGCGGTTTTTCTCTGGCGTCATCAGTTCCGAGTTGAGGTGGGCTCGCGATTGTTGGCGTTCCACGAGTACAGAGGTAGGGCGTGGGCAAAGTTACCGTGAGACGCATTACTTCGGTGCAGGTTAAGAAGGCGAACGACTCCAGAATGGTTCGCAAAATGCCGATTAGTGGGGGGCACGGAACGTTCTGCGTTCGCCCCCAGAGATTTCACAGAGGTATGCCGTGATTCGACTTACGCGTTTGAACAGTCAACAGATTACCGTGAACTCCGATCTGATCAAGTTTGTCGAAAGCAATCCGGACACGGTGATCACTTTGACGAGTGGTGACAAAATCCTGGTTCACGAGACGGCGGACGAGATCACAGCGCGAGTCATCGAATTCCGGCGTGCCGTAATCACCGGCTTGTTGTCGATCGGGGCAGATCCTAACGTTGCGGTGGCTGCCGAGGGTAACACGCAGCGGGATCGCAGCCTGCGGTCCCCAGAGGAAAGATGCCGTGGATAAGAGCACGATTGGCGGAATCTTCCTCGCAGTCGGAGGAATCCTGTTGGGCCTGCTGCTGGAGGGAGGAAAGATAGCTCAGATCGTTCAACCCACGGCCGCGATGATCGTGCTGGGTGGAACCCTCGGCGCCGTTATGGTTCAGTTTCCGCTTCCGACGGTGGTGCAGGCGTTCAAGGGATTGGGGTGGGTCTTTTTCGACAAGTCTGAAGATCCCCGGTACTTGGTTGAGACACTCGTGGGTTTTGCGCATCGCGCGCGCAAGAACGGGATCGTTTCTCTTGACCCTGAACTGGCGAATATCAAGGACCCGTTTCTGAAAAAGGCGTTGATGCTTGCGGTGGACGGCACTGAACCGGAAGAACTGCGCAAGATGATGGAACTGGAACTGGAAAATCAGGCGGAACACTCCGACAAGATCGCGCAAGTATTCGAGTCGGCAGGTGGTTTTGCGCCCACGATCGGCATCATTGGAGCTGTTCTTGGTCTGATCCAGGTGATGCAGCATTTGTCGAACATCGATGAAGTGGGGAAGGGCATTGCGGTCGCATTTGTGGCCACCCTTTATGGAGTGGGGTCGGCCAACCTGCTGTTTTTGCCTTCCTCCGGGAAACTCAAGATCAAGGGCCGTGAAGAGCAGATTTTGCGGGAGATGACCCTGGAAGGAGTCATCTCAATTCTGGAAGGCATGAACCCGCGAATCCTAGAGACGAAATTGCTCGGATATATGCTCAAGCCAGAGCGACGGGAGCCGCAACAGGCATGAATCGCCGAAGAAAAAAGCAAGCGCCTGTCAGCCACGAGCGTTGGTTGGTTTCTTACGCTGACTTCGTTACCCTCCTTTTTGCCTTCTTCGTCGTCCTTTACTCCACCTCGCGTGTGGACAACAAGAAAGTGGTTCGAATGTCCGCGGCCATCCAGGGAGCCTTTCAGGAGCTAGATGCCTTCCCTGCCAGTGCTCAAGGATCGATCGTGCGCGTGGAAGCGCCCGCTGTCGAGGTGCGACCGATTTTGGCGCTCGAGCAATTGGCGGTCCTCCCCGCGGTTAATGCGGTAGCGCCCAGCGCTAATAATGAATCCGCCGCCGGTGGTGAGGGCGTGGACGTCGACCAACTGAAACGTGAACTGGAAGAAGCTCTGGGAGACCAGATCAAGAGACATGAAATCGAAATGCACACGACTCCGGAAGGGCTCGTCGTAAGTCTGCACGAAGTCGGGTTCTTTAACAGCGGAGCCGCCGAACTTTTGAAGGACGGACAAGCTCCGCTAGGTCGCATTGCTCACATCCTCAACGCGAAGGGGTTTCAGATTCGAGTCGAAGGGCATACCGACAATGTGCCCATCCATACGCCTCACTTCAAGTCAAATTGGGAACTATCCACAGCCCGGGCGACCGAAGTGGTCGCGCTGCTTGTAGAACGTTACGGATTTGATCCGATGCAGGTCTCAGCCGCGGGATATTCTCAATACCGTCCTATCGTCAGCAACGAAACCGAAGAAGCTAGAAGAATCAATCGCCGCGTCGACTTGGTTGTCGTTTCCCGGGCCGGGCCCGCAAACAAGGATCTCTCGGGGCAGGCAGTCCGGGCACAGAGGGGGAATTAAGAACGTCTATGTTTGCAATCATTGGCATTCTAATCGTCATCGCCGCGATCATGGGTGGCTACTTGATGGAGCACGGGAATGTGAGGGTGCTGCTTCAGCCCGCCGAACTCCTCATCATCTTGGGAGCTTCTATCGGGACCGTGCTGATCGCCAATCCGCTTTATATTCTTAAGAAGATAGCCTCTGGCGTGGTCGGCATATTTACTGGATCCAAGTTCACCAAAGAGCGATACATCGAGTCTCTGAAGATGATGTATAAGCTCTTCAACAAGGCACGCAAAGAAGGACTGATGGGGCTCGAAGCTGATGTAGAGGAACCTTCTAAGAGCACGGTTTTTTCCAAGCATCCCGAGTTTCTGAAGGACCATCACATACGCGACTTTGTTTGTGACACACTGCGCATGGCGGTTACAGGCGCTGAGCCGTTCGACTTGGACCAGCTTTTGGATCTTGACATGGAAGTTCATCACCTCGACGCCGGTCAGCCCATTGCCGCTTTGAGCAGTATGGCCGACTCCCTGCCGGGCCTGGGGATCGTGGCCGCGGTGCTCGGTGTGGTGATCACCATGGGAGCCCTGGGCGGACCTCCTGAGGAGATTGGACGCAAAGTGGCCGCGGCATTAGTGGGTACATTTCTGGGCATTCTACTTTGCTATGGGTTCGTGGGCCCGATCGCGGCGAACATGGCCAAGGCGGCTGAGGAAGAGAGGGCCTACTACTACGTTCTGCGCGTCGTAATGATCACTTTCCTGAAGGGAACAGCGCCGATTATGGCCGTGGAATCTGCTCGGCGGGCAATTCCCGGAAATGTTCGGCCCTCCTTTCTTGAAGTTGAGAAGGCGTGCCGAGGTGGCGCTAGCGAAGCCCCTCCAGCGACCGCGGCAGCTTCGGCTTAGGAACTAGCAACGACATGTCAAATAGCCGACCCATCGTAATTATCAAGAAGAAAGTCAACCACGGCGCACACCATGGAGGCGCCTGGAAAGTTGCTTATGCCGACTTTGTAACCGCAATGATGGCATTGTTCATCGTGCTCTGGCTGATGAATTCCAGCAAACAGATGCAAGAGGCGGTGGGAGGTTACTTCAAAGATCCGTCCGGAAACTCGAAGAAAGTTGGCACGGACAAGCGCGGCGCGGGCGAAAACTTCATATTGAAGAAGGACGACATGCCCAAGCTGAAGGAGCAACTGCAGAAGTCTGTCCAAAAATTGACCGATTTCGACAAACTCAAAAACCAAATCCAGATGACCGTTACGGGAGAAGGCTTGCGCATTGAGCTACTCGAGTCTGCCTCCGGAACGTTCTTTGGAAGCGGCAGTTCTCAACTTAATCAGGACGGCCAGGATCTGCTTGTTTTGCTCGCCGTAGAACTGGGAAAACTTCCCAATAAGCTCTCCATCGAAGGGCACACCGATTCCACTCCCTACGCTGGCGCGCGAGGCTACGGGAACTGGGAACTTTCCGCAGACCGGGCCAACGCCGCAAGAAGGCTCATGCAACAGAGCGGCGTCGGCACCGATCAAGTGTCTCAGGTTCGAGGGTACGCTGACCAACGACTGCGAAATCCGAAAGATGCCACGGATCCCTCGAACCGACGCATCTCACTGATCGTTCAATATATAGAGACAGAGACGGAAGAACCAGACGAAGGCTCCAGCCCCAGCGGAACGGCGAAGGGCGATCTTAAGAAAGAGTAGTCCAAGGTTCGGCCGAAAAATAAGGATCGCGTCAATCACGTCCGTGGACCGCTGGGAACGGATTTTGAAGAGCGAGTCTCCCTTGAATTGTCCGGCTTCGGATCTTAGTGTACGAATCGAGGACAACTTCCGCTATTTACCGTTCTGCGTTGACATCGCAACTCACTCTAATTCATAGAGATACATTAGACAATCATTAGGGCCACCTAATTGCTATGTAATCTATTGGATTCGGCTCTCGTCCTCTTTTCCCGTCACCGCCAGTTGGGTCCCTTGTTCTCTAAGGTTTTGAGAAACGGTTGGAATCGTAAGGTCACACTTTGAGCTTTCTTTTCGATACCAGTTTCGCTGCTTCAACAACAAGAAGATGATACCTCAAGTTCGGGGAGCAAAGGACTACCCAATGTGCGACGTGAAAGCACGAGTACCCTCAGACAGTCAAGCACAGGTTTTGATTGCTGAAGACGACATTTCGCTTGCGCATTTCCTGCAGAGGGGGCTGCAAACACAAAAATACGCCGTGGACCTCGTCCATGATGGCCTGGCCGCCGTTGCGGCGGTCGCCAAAACCCAATACAGCCTACTTATTCTTGACCTGAATCTGCCCAAACTGGATGGCATGGCGATCCTAAAGCAAATTCGGCCCACCATGCCTAACTTCCCAATATTGGTGCTCACCGGCAGAAACCGGCTCGAAGACCGGGTAGCGGCGTTGGATGGTGGGGCGGACGACTGCCTGATCAAGCCCTTCTCAATCCATGAGCTAAGTGCGAGGGTCCGCGCGCTTCTACGGCGCAATGGGAAGGGTTCAGGAGGCATTGTGCAGGTTGGTGATCTGATTCTCAATCGACCGGAACTTCGTGTCGAGAGGGCAGGAAGAAAGATCGATTTGACCGCGAAAGAGTTCGCCCTGTTGGAATACCTGATGATGAATGCGCGCAAACCCGTCAACCGGGCGATGATCATGGAAAACGTCTGGAAGGCACCCTACGATGCCAAGACCAATCTTGTGGACGTATATGTCAAGTACGTTAGAGACAAAATAGAGACGGCGGATTCGGCCAAACTGATTCGTACAGTGCGCGGAGTGGGATACGTTCTCGCTGCCAACTAAAAAGGAATTCCTATGTCATTCAATTCAAGAACGGTGAGCCATTAGTGTCAGTTGATCGGGACGCCGCTGGAGACATAGCGCACGGGTTGCATCAGGTGGCACAGCCCATCACTGTCCTCCAGGGAACACTCGAACTTGCACTACTGACGGCGAGCACGGTGGAAGAATACAGGCATGCCATTGAGCAATCGCTGGAGGAACTGCAAAGGGCCACTGACTGTTTCAACCGCGTTCGCACACTGGTAAATCTGCATCCGCCTGCGCCGGACGTCGCCACCTTCGCCGCGTCGTCAATGGTGAAGGCGATCCTAATGAACATGCAGGATCGTGCTGCTTCTGCGGGAGTGAAACTAATCCTTCAGTCGGGATTCGACGAAAGAAAAGACTCCGGGCAAGACCGCCTCAGAATGTCCCGGAAGAGAGCCGCCACTTCATTAATGACGGCTTTATCAGATCTGCTGCTACACCTTAGGGTCGGCAGCAAGGTTTTCGTTCAGATCGAGGAAGAAGAAGAAACGGCGGACACGCTGATCCGCCTGCACACCGCCGGCCCTGGTCAGGAAAGCGCGTGGGCCGACGATTCTCAATCCCGTCACATATCCCGGCGGAAACTAGCGGCGATTGCGGCCAGCGCGGGCGCGGAACTTACATTTTGTGTTTCTCGGTCCGATTTGCTCATGCCTTTTTCCAAAATGTTCTTGGCAGATTTGCCCGCCGAACCGAACCAACAGAAAGGCACAGTATCATTATGTCTGGTCTAGTCGTCAAACAGCCCTTGTCTTCTCAGAGTCCGATCGTTTCCGGGACGATTGGTGTTCTACTCGTGAGCGCAAACGACGATATGCGCCACAATCTTGCTGCCAAGCTTCGATCGACCCGTTGGGATGTTCAAGAGGCGCTCAGTGGAGCTTCGGCGCTCGAAAAGATACACGATGGTGCGTTCTCTCTGGTCCTGCTTGATCCCGTCCTTACCGACCTGAACGTCGAGGATTTCCGGGAAATTCTGGAGACAAACTACCCCGGAATTGAAATCATTCCCATCAATTCTCGTACGGGGCAGCTCATGCTGCCATCGCCTTCGCCCGGCTCGCCTTGTTTTGACCTGGTTCGGGAGGTCGAACGGGGTGGTCCATTCAACTTTGAAGACACACGTTCTTCGTCCGCGGCGGAGACCAACGCGAGGCGGGATAACAGCCTGCCTGGTTTTGTTGGGTCCGCTCCGTCTGCCCAGCGCCTTTGCGCGATGGTTCGACTGGTCGCGCAACATGACACCACAGTGTTGATAACTGGAGAGAGCGGCACTGGCAAGGATCTGGTGGCGAATGCAATCCATCAACTCAGCCTGCGGCGAAACAAACCCTTTGTAGTCATAAACTGCGCTGCCATACCTGAGCCCCTGCTCGAGGCCGAGCTGTTCGGATTTGTCAAAGGTGCATTCACTGGGGCAATCCAGTCCAGGATCGGCCGCATCCACGCAGCCCAGGACGGCACCTTGTTCCTGGATGAGATTGGCGACCTCCCTTTGGGTCTGCAAGCAAAGCTGCTCCGATTTGTAGAGCAGGGAGAAGTGCAGCGGCTGGGAAGTGCAGACACATTTCGAGTAGATGTTCGCGTCATTGCTGCCACAAACTCCAACCTGCGGAAGCTCGTTCAGGAGCGCGGCTTCCGGGAGGACCTGTTCTACCGCCTCTCCGTCTTCCCCATCGAGATACCTCCACTGCGGGATCGAATGAGTGATCTGACGTCTTTGATCGATACCTTTCTAACGAAATTTTGCCCTCACAATGTTGCTTTGTGTCCCGAAGCCGCTGAGGTTCTGCACCGGCATAACTGGCCCGGCAACGTCCGCGAAGTACGCAACGTGATCGAAAGGGCAAGTATCCTCATAGGGGCAGGACGTGAGATCAGGCCCGAGCACATCGTCATCTGAAGGGACATCCCATCCTATCCATCCCACATTCGATAGCCGACGGGGAGACCATAGCAATACTTATCTTGAGCTGCGGGCCCGAAAAAGAAAGCAAACTCGCCTGCGCAACACGGTTAGTAACGAATCGATATGCGGGCTTGTACCCACTTCGCTAGGCCCCCGCACTTACCTTACGCGCCCAGTGCATCGCCTGCCAATAAAGCCCGGCAACGTCGTCTTCGTCGAGATGTAGCTCCCCGGTCAGCTCACCCACGGATTTCCAATCCCCGGATTCCCGGGCAACCATCAGTTGATAGAATGGTCGCAGGTGGCTGGGCCCGCCCAGCAGAACCGCCTTGATCTCCTGGTCGACCGGGACCTGGTCGAGCACTTGCTGCATGGAAATCTGGAGAATGGTGTCCATCATCGAGAGCATACCCATCAAGAACAGGTCGGAATTTCCGTGCTGAAGTTTGGGAGCACACAGCTCACAGAAACGTGCACGAACCAGCGCAGCCAGCACCAGGTCGCTCGGCTTATCCTGGCCGGCACCAAGTGTGGCCACCAACCGAATCCAGCGCCGCACTTCCTGTTCTCCGAGGATGGAAAAGGCGTGCCGCACCGAATGAATCTCGGCCCCGAATCCGAACGCGGCAGAGTTCATATACCGCAGCAAACGGTAGCATAGCGAGGCCTCGCCTTTCAGCAGATTCTCGATTTCGCGCACATCCAGTTCGCGTTGTGAAACCGCCGCTAGCATGCGCAGATAATTGAGTCGGTTTGCGGGGATTTCGTGCGATGTGATGGTTTCCGGCCGGGAGAAGAAGTACCCTTGGAAGTACCGGAAGTCGGCGTTTTTCGAGATCCTGAACTCCTCGCGCGTTTCCACTTTTTCCGCTAGCATGCGGCAACGCCAAGACCCGAATCTCTTCACCATGACAGCGGCGTCTGCAGCCGAAGTGGCTCTGAGGTCCACCTTAATAATGTCGGCAAGATCGGTCAGAACTTCCCGCGGATCGTTCACGGCAAAGTCGTCCAGCGCAATCGTGTATCCCGCTTCCTTCAACCGGCGGCAGGCTGCCACCACGAGGTCATCGGCCGGGACGGTCTCCAGAATCTCGGCGACGGTCTGGCTGGCAGGCAGCAACATGATGTAGTCCTTGAGCAGGATGTCGCGGGTGCAGTTCACAAAGGCCCGGCGCCCGTCACAAAGAACGTCGATTCCAACCAGCATCGAGGTGTTCAAGGCGCTGCGCGAAGCCGCGTCCGCATCCGAACTCTGGAAAAAGTCTTCCATGCCATCGCGAAACAAGAGTTCGTAACCGAAGACCTTCTCGTCCGAGGTAAGAATCGGTTGGCGGGCTACAAACCTGGTCCCAGGTGTTTGGGTTTTTTTGCCTTGGTCGGGGACGTGCGCTGAGGCTGTAGTCACGTCGCTATCTATCGGCACAGTCCGCTCTGAACCTTAGCGCAAGGCAGCTGCAAATTAGAGCCGTATGAGACATCGGAATTGCAGCTCTCAATCGAGGGCTCGAAAGACACGCCCTCATGAGGACACGCGCACACGCACTGGGCCGTCTCATCGTGCCTGGAGTTGAGTAAGTGCCTCTGCCCACTGCCTTAGTTAGCCGTCGAAGACCTTGGACGACCAAAACCCTTGGGTTGGGTGCTAGTGGATTGTTTTGATGCACGTTTGTACTACGTCACGACAAAGATTCCGCACAACTTGTCCAGATCGAGGGTCGCGCTGCACTTAGAGATGAAGTGTTCTGTTTTGCTCAGATCGCAAAATCGCCAGCGATCTAAACTGTCGCTTACTGGATAGCGTGGTTGGTGAGACGCGTGCGCTTCAACTGTGCAGTGATCGGGGCTGTATTCTTCTTGCCCATTTTGGCGACCCCTTAAGTTTTACGGAGAAGCACCGAAGTCAATGGCGCCATCCGGCGGACTTGACCGCAGGCCGCATTGGTGTTCGCGCGAAGGCCGAGATCGGGTTCACCGAGAAGTCCGCTACCTCTTCCCAAGAGTTGAGCAGCAGTACGGCAGCGGTAAAGAATCTGGCTCTGCGTCACAGAGTGCAATTGGTTCGTCCAGGCGGGCGATTTGATCGGAGAGGGCAGCAACCTGGAGTTAGGTCGGTGAAGGTTGGTGGTACGTGCGGTCAAGTCGCGGCTACAGATCAAAGTGATGGACTCGGTGCTGAGAACAAGAGGAAGGTGTACCAGATGCGATTGACAATTAGAACAAAGCTGTTCGGGTTGATGGTCGCCAGCTTGACGTTCGTGACTGCTGTGAGCGGGACTGGCTACTGGGGCATCACGTCGGTGAGCGGGACCACGGGCAAAGTGGCTGCCATTGGTGTCGCCATTCGGAATAATATCGAGGCCGGCATTTACAACGATATGACGCGGGAAGATATCAACACGATCTGTACAAAAAAAGATCAAGAGCAGCAAGACGCTATTGCGAACCTCGCCACACACTCCGAACTGGTGGCGCTGAGGGCCGCCGCTGCCAGAGACTCGGTCGTGGATCCCGAAATACATTCCGCGCTGGACGGCGAAGTCCAGCTGGCACGCGAATACGCGACCTCAACCGATGTGCTTTCCAAGGCGGTTGTCCGCGATCGTTCCACGGCGGCAGCGGCGGTCAACCACGGAATCGAGTTGTACGGCGGAGTGCAGCAGGAACTACAGGCCAGGGGTGACCAATTGGAACAGGCTGCCAAAGATGCCGAAAGGAAATCAGGCAGTAGAGCGGCGCAAGCCACGCACGTCATGTTCGGAATCTGTGGGGTATCGCTCGTGATTTTATTTCTGGGCAGCTTCGTCTTGGTGCGAACGATCTCTCTGTCGCTCCGCCGATTGACCCAGATGATACAGAGTATCGCCGAGGGCGAGGGCGATGTTACTCAGCGACTCGAGGTGGCAGGCCACTTCGGCAACGACGAACTTGGGGAGGTCAGCCGCTTCTTCAATTTGTTCACAGACAAGTTACAGGAAATACTTCGCGGGGTCGTACGCCACACCAATCGCCTTAGAACGGCCAGTGAGCAACTGCTGGCTGCCAGCCATCAAATTACTACCAACTCTGGAGAAACCGCGATCCAGGCCAATGCCGTTTCCCACGCAACCCTACAGGTTAGCCAGAATCTACAGAGCCTTTCCTGCGGAGCCGGAGAGATGACATCGACTATTGAGAGTATCGCCGCGAACGCCAATCAAGCGGCCAAAGTGGCCTCCACGGCTGTCAACACAGCGCAGGCAGCCAATGCCGTCGTCGCTAAGCTGAGCCAGTCCAGCGCGGAGATCGGCTTAGTCATCAAAGTTATTACTTCGATCGCGCAGCAGACCAATTTGTTGGCGCTGAACGCAACCATCGAAGCTGCCCGCGCGGGAGAAGCCGGCAAAGGCTTCGCCGTGGTGGCCAACGAAGTGAAGGAGCTCGCCAAGCAGACGGCCAAAGCTACGGAAGACATCAGCCGCAAAATCACCACGATTCAGACCGACACGAAGGGCGCAATCGAAGCGATTGGGACGATCAGTGGCGTAATTAACCAGATAAATGACATTTCCGCGACGATCGCTGCCGCCGTCGAAGAACAGAGCGCGACTACCAATGAAATGTTGCGAAACGCCAGCGAAGCCGCCAGTGGAGCGGGTAACATCTCGGCCAACATCGGTGGAGTAGCGCAGGCTGCCGATGGCACGTTGTCGCGGGCCCAAGAGTCACAAAAAGCCGCGCAGGAATTGGCTGAAATAGCGGGGCAGCTGAGCACTCTGATGGGGCAGTTCAAGATTGAGCGGCGCGACCGACGGATCGATATAGCCTTGCCCGTCCGCCTTACCGGGATCGATGTCAACGGCCATGCTTTGGAGCAGGAAGTCATCACCATCGATATCAGCCCGCAGGGCGCCTCATTGCGAGACATCCAGGCAACGCTTCGGGCGGGCGACAAGGTATCTCTGGCCCGCTCGGGCAAGCTGGAACAGTTTTTAATCGCGTGGGTAGGAGCAGAAAATACTCCCGAATCCGGCCAGATCGGTGTCTCCGCAGTCGATCCTACCAGTTCTTTTTGGACGGATGTGCTCGAAGCACAGTCTCAAAGCGAACTCGGCAGCGCAGATGGAAACTCGGAGAACATTCAGGCGAAACCGAAAGCCAGGGCGCAGGGAGCGTAGAGACTGCCACCAGAGCATCGCCTGGCACAAAAAGGCACCGACAAGGTTCCCGACCGGCGACGGGCCAGTCCCGAACTCTTTCTTCGAGAGTTGCATTGGGTTTGGTGACTTTGTTTTTCGCGCCATTCCTGCGGTCGTCTCGCGGACGCTCCCCGCCTCGTGAATATCGCGATCACGAGGGCGAGAACCTCCGGTGAGTCGTAGTTCGGAGGATGGGCAGATCGATTTTGATTGAGCCTACATCATCATTTATGGAAGCGCCCAGCCGCGATTCCTGCGAGCAAGCTCCTGAGCTTTAGTGTTAAATTCCATCCTGCATTCGGGGTCGTGCGAAAAATCGGTTAAGTCGGGGGTGGCAGGGTCCATGTGATCAAGCCTGGCAGGAATGAATTGATCAAGTCCGGATGTTTGGGCAAGACCCGAATGGAGTAACCGTACAGTCCGGTCTTCGCCGAGACCTTCACCACGGTCTGGAACAGCTCACTGCCGGAGTCATCTCTTCCCGAAGGCAGCATTTCAATCGTCACTGGATTCCTGATTTCGCCCCCGGCATCGACCGATCCTAAAACCGCCTGGACGGCAACGTCCTCCGGGGTGAGACCATTCAACGCCACCCGCGC
The DNA here is from genome assembly GCA_049519055.1 of Candidatus Sulfotelmatobacter sp. Taxonomy (GTDB): domain Bacteria; phylum Acidobacteriota; class Terriglobia; order Terriglobales; family Acidobacteriaceae; genus Sulfotelmatobacter. The sequence continues at coordinate 149,850 of JBEKRE010000016.1, forward strand.
TGATACCTGAGCTTGATCGCCCAAACGGATTTCCGATACATCGCTTTTCACAAAATCGACACGAACTAGAGGCCACGCCGTTTCCACCCTTGTCAGCCAGTCGGCAAGGCTTCTTGCTCTGGTCGAATCTTCGGCGCGAAGGTTCAGGTAGCGGCGGTGAGTAACCAGATAGTACGCTTCAGTGTATTGCTTGACCATGCGATGCATATTGAATTCAGGGCACAGCTTCGCGATCGATGTCTTCATGAATCCAATCCATTTGGGCGGCATTCCGTCGGCACGACGCTCGTAAAAGGTGGGAACAATCTGACGCTCCAGCAGTTCGTACAAGGCTTCGGCCTCAACCTGATCCTGATAGGCAAGGTCAACATAGGACTCACCTCGGCCGATTGCCCAACCAACATCCGATCCGTTGTTGCCTCGAAATCGCCATGCTTCGTCCCACCACCCGTCTAAGGTACTGACGTTGAGTACACCGTTGGCTAGGGCTTTCATTCCGCTCGTGCCACTCGCTTCCATCGGCCGCAGAGGAGTGTTAAGCCAAACGTCAGATCCCTGCACCATGTAGCGAGCAATGGCCATGTCGTAGTTTTCCAAAAATACCAGCTTTCGACGAAATTCCGGGCGGGCGGCCAGACTGATGATGGCTTGAATGAGTTGCTTCCCGCCAGTGTCCAGAGGATGAGCCTTCCCGGCGAAGATAATCTGCACCGGTCGCTTGGGATCGTTTAACAAACGCGCCAGACGTTCAGGATCGCGAATAAGAAGATTGGCCCGTTTGTAGGCTGCAAAACGCCGTCCGAATCCGATGGTGAGCGCGTCCGGGTCCAGCACTTCGTCAGCATCGTCGAGCGCCGTTTGCGGAGCTCCGCGACCGACCAGCTGAGCACGTAGCCGCTGGCGGGCATAGGCAACTAGCCGTTCTCTTCTTCGTTCATGGGTTCTCCACAACTCCGCTGCCGGAATCGTCTCGGCCCTCTGCCAGAGCTTGGGATCGGCTGGCTCTTCTCTCCAGTTGGGACCGAGGTAGCGGTCATAAAGTTGGTTCATCTCGAAAGAAACCCAACTGCGAAAGTGCACACCGTTAGTTACATGCCCGATTGGCACCTCCGATTCCGGAACCCCCTTCCAGATCTGGTTCCACATCCGGCGGGTCACAAGGCCGTGGAGTTGACTTACCCCGTTGCTGAAAGCGGCCAGACGAAGGGCCAGCACGGTCATACAGAAATCTTCCGCATTATCGCCAGGATCTTTTCTCCCGAGGCCTAAGAACTCAGAACGGCTGATCCCCAGACGCTGGACGACCGTGGTGAAGTAGCGGTCCATCAATGCAGGCGGAAAATAGTCGTGTCCCGCCGCCACCGGGGTATGGGAAGTGAACACCAGACTTGCCGATGCCAGCAAACGGGCTTGGCGAAACGAGAGCTGACTGCTCTCCATTAGACGCAGGATTCGTTCTATCCCGAGAAACGCGGAATGCCCCTCATTCATATGGTAGACCGTCGGCTGAACGCCAAGAATTTCGAGCGCGCGATAACCACCGACTCCCAGCAAGATCTCTTGCTGGATCCGCATCTCCAGATCTCCGCCATAGAGATGGTGCGTGATCTCACGGTGTTCTGGCTTGTTCTGCGGAATGTTGGTGTCCAACAGCATCAGCTTCAGCCGGCCGACGTCCACCGACCAGACTTGTGCTGCGACTTTACCCGCCGGCAAATCGACCTCGATCTTTACGTCGGGAACGAGTTTGACCGGAAGGTTGTGGAAGTCGTTATCTTCGAAGGCCTCCTGCTGCCAACCAGCGGCGTTAAGGTACTGACGAAAATATCCTTGCTGGTAAGCGAGACCGACGCCGACCAGGGGCAAGCCCAGGTCGCTGGCCGCCTTCAAGTGATCGCCGGCCAGCACTCCCAGCCCGCCAGCAAAGATCGAGAGACATTCGGTAATCCCAAATTCCGCGGAAAAATAGGCCACCACCATCTGATCTTCTCTGTGTTCCCGTCGATACCACGTAGCCGCCCCGGTGGTATACCAATCCAGTTTGTCGACGACACCCTTCAAATGCGCTAGGAATGAATCGTCGTGGGCCGCGGCCTCCAGCACAGCCTGGTCTATGCTTCCTAATAGAAGAACCGGGTTGTGCCCGGTTGCTTCCCAAAGATCACGGTCGAGGCGCAGAAACAACTGCACGGCGCCGGCATCCCAAGACCAGCGCAAGTTGTAAGCGATTCGCACTAACGGCTGCAATGCCTCCGGCAGCAAAGGGCGGACTTTAAAGGTCGCAACGGGCTTCATTGGCTTGCCTCAGATCGTATATCTCTCATAGGCGCTTACAATCCTGCGTTCCGATTGAGTGCGTCGCCGCAACCTGCCTGCCAGTGTGTACATCCGCGAGCATTCATCCGATGCAGACTTCCACGCCTCGGCACGTTGGCGGGGACACCAATCCGTGAGAGTTTTCGCATTGAGCATTGAGAACTGTGCGCGTAAACCAGCGCGAATTGCGGCCGCGATGAGTCCTGCGAACACGATCTTGACACCGGCACACGCTCGCCCGGATCAAAGAAAGTGGAGCGGCTGAACACAGCGTTAGCGGCTTTGGGAAGTCGCAGAAATCCGGACGGATAGTCTAAGAGAATTTGAACTCCCAAGAGGCAGATACCAACGGCCTTAGCTGTAGCATGAACTCGGACCAGAATGCATTCCGCCACGCGTTAGTTGGTTGAGTGTTAAGCAGCGACGCAAGGCCGTTCTTGCTGCACGGAATGAACGACTTCTTCTGCGAGGCACGGGCTATGGACGTCGCCAGTAGTTCGCGAAGCGTCCTGGTGGAAGTCTTTGCTGTAGCCGATCCTTTGTGGCACGGGCGGCAGAAGCTGACAGCGATAGCGTGCCCTTGAGCGCACGCATCATGCCCGCAGTCGTAAAGACAGACAGCAAATTCTGTGGCTGTTTCAGCGACTACGTTCATGATAAACATGATGGACGAACGATAAGGAATGGCGACCCTGCGGCGCTGTCCAATATTGATCACTTTCGGTGAATGTCTCCACTTTTTCGCACCGAAAAGTGCAAATTCTCGTAATTTTTGACACCGCTCTTCCGGTCCATCCAATTTACATAGGCCCGCATCCGCCCCCGCGGGCAGCCTCCTTAGCTTACGACTGTGTCCGAAACGCCAGCATTTCCCGGGATGGGAAGTTGCCGCGAAATTGATGGGTGGTGTGCCGATTTGGTCAACCAATACGCAAGTTGATCACAATTGAACAGTTGTGCAGGTACTTCACACATATAAGTTAGTTTCAGGTCGACCAAGCGATTGCAACCACTATCCCCGCGAAATGAAGTCTCAGTGACTTAGCGTGCTGCCAGGCAAACGTTAGCCCGCCGGTAGTCATCCCCAATTTGGAAAGGAACGCAGGCAATGAACGACAGCGACATCGTCAAAGACTTTCTGGTCGAGAGCTACGAGAACCTCGATCGGCTGGACCGGGACTTGGTCGGCCTGGAGAAAAATCCGAGGGACAAGGAAGCCTTGGCTGGCGTGTTTCGCACCATTCACACCATCAAGGGCACGTGCGGGTTCCTGGGCTTCAACAAACTGGAAAAGGTCGCCCACGTTGGGGAGAATCTGCTGACTCGCTTACGGGACGGGCTGCTCACGCTCAATCCCGAGATCACCACCGCGTTGCTGGGCATGGTGGATGCGGTTCGCCAAATGCTGAAGGAAATTCAATCGACTGGCCAGGATGGCGAGGTCGATTACCCGGAACTGCGGGAAACCCTGACGCGGCTGCAGCAGGCGGGGGCGAACGCGGCCCCGCAGACGGTCGCGGGGGACTCACCGGCTCACCAGGAAATTCCGCTGCCCGCGCCGAAGGAAGCGGTCGCTGCGGCGGCCGCCAAGGTCCAGCCCCAAGGAGCAATCAGCGGGCAGCTCCTGGAGCCTGCGCCGCTGCGCGCCCCGGAAGCGGAGCCGGCCAGGCCCGACGAGGTGACTGGGGCCCAGCCAACCCCGGAATCCCGGCATCGCGACACGGCGGCAGACACGATCCGCGTGGGCGTCAACGTCCTGGATAAGTTGATGACTCTGGTGGGGGAACTGGTGCTGGCGCGCAACCAGCTCCTGCAAATCTCGAACACGGTCGACGACACGAGCCTTCAGGCCGTCTCTCAGAGGATGAACCTGATTGCCACTGAGTTGCAAGAACAGGTCATGAAGACCCGTATGCAACCCATCGGGAACATTTGGGGTCAGTTTCCGCGGACGGTACGGGATGTTGCACTCGGTTGTGGCAAAAAGGTGGGCATTGAAATGGAAGGCAAGGAAACCGAGCTCGACAAAACCATCATCGAGGCGATCAAAGATCCGCTCACCCATCTGGTGCGCAACTCCGTGGACCATGGCATCGAACTTCCCGAGGACCGTGTGAAAGCAGGAAAGAACCCGGTCGGTCGCCTGATTCTGCGCGCCTTTCACGAAGGCGGTCAGGTCAATATCGAGATCAGCGACGATGGCGCGGGCCTGAACGTGGAGCGTATCCGCAAAAAGGCGGTCGACCGCGGGGTGATCACCGCCGACCAGGCGGCCCGCATGACCGAACGGGAAATCTTCAATTTGATTTTCCTTCCCGGATTCTCCACCGCGGACAAGGTGACCAACGTATCCGGCCGCGGCGTTGGCATGGATGTGGTGAAAACAAACGTGGAAAGAATCGGGGGCACCGTAGACGTTCAGTCCGGCCTGGGCCGAGGCACCACCGTGCGGGTAAAGATTCCCTTGACCCTGGCCATCATCCCCGCGCTGGTGGTCACCTGCGGCGGCGATCGCTACGCGATTCCCCAGGTGAGCTTGCTCGAACTGGTTCGTCTCGAGGCCGATGAGGTGCCCAAGGGCATCGAATTGGTCCATGGCGCGCCCGTTTACCGGCTCCGCGGACGACTGCTGCCTCTCGTCTATCTCAGCCATGAGCTGAAACTCGCCCCCGATGCACGCCCTGCGACGGAACAGGACGGCGCGGTCAACATCGTTGTCCTGCAGGCCGATGAGAGGCAATTCGGACTAGTGGTAGACCAGATCAACGACACCGAAGAAATCGTAGTCAAGCCGCTGCGCAAACAGCTCAAGACAGTGAAGACGTTTGCCGGCTCGAGCATTATGGGGGACGGCAAAGTGGCCCTCATTCTGGACGTGCTCGGCCTGGCACAACGCGCCAGCGTGGTTACCGAAACGCGGGACCGCGCCCTGTCGGACAAGGCTACAGAAACGGCTACGACGGAGGGCGAGAAGCAAGCCTTCCTGCTTTTCGCCGGCATCGGCGATTCGCGCATGGCCATTCCGCTGAGTGCCTTGGCGCGGCTGGAAGAGTTCCCGGTGGCGCAAGTGGAGATGTCCGGCAAACAGTGGGTAACGCAGTACCGGGGGCAGATCCTGACCTTGCTTCGCCTCAATACGGTAATGGAAGAACGGCGCAGCAGGCTGCGCGCGCTGCAAGTTCCACCCGCCCTCGACGCCGGACCTCTTCAGGTGTTGGTACTAAACCATGAAGGAAAATCTTTCGGCCTGGTCGTCGAGCAAATTCTGGACATAGTCGAGGACAAGGCGGACGTGAGATCGGCCGCGACCCGTCCCTCCGTCCTCTATTCGGTCGTGATCGGCGACCGCGTTACCGAATTACTCGATATCCCAGCCATTCTGCGCGGCACAGAGTTAAAGCAGACGACGACGCTGGAACCGGTAACAGGATCCTCCGAGGTTACGAGCAAGACCCTCGCGAACACTTCACAGTTTTGCACGTTCTATCTGGACAAGATGCTGTTCGGGGTGGAATTGAAGGGAGTCCAGGAAGTCATCCGTTCGCTCGACATGACGCAGGTTCCGTTGGCGCCTGGGGTGGTTAGCGGCCTCATTAACTTGCGCGGGCAAATCGTCACCGCCGTTGATCTGCGGCGGCGACTGGAACTGGAACCCGGCCCGCCGGGCCTGAAGTCCATGAACGTGGTGGTGCGGTCCGAGGACGGCGCAGTCAGCCTGTTGGTGGATGAAATCGGCGACGTGGTCGAGGTGGAGGAATCCAGCTTCGAACCGCCTCCTGAAACTCTGCGCGGCTTGGTCCGGACCATGATACTGGGCGTCCACAAACTGCAGGACCGGCTCATGCTTGTGCTGGATATCGAAAAGGCATGTGAGATGACGGGAGTGGCGAAGACAATGGCTACAACCCTTGGCTGACCTCCCTGCGTGTGCCAACACACCAATATGGAAGGGAAATCAATCCCAATCGCATCTCGCGCCAGGCAGACAGATTCATTGGCCGCTCGAAAGCAAGGTGCTTGGAAGGCATACCACAACGCTTCCTGATGGGTATGCGAGCTTCGTATCTCATTCACTCACTGGCGCAAAGCCGAAAGCGAGGAGACAAAATGAAACTAACACTCGGAAAAAAATTGGGACTGGGCTTTGGAGTGATTCTCGCTTTCATGGTTCTTAGCGCGATCCTCACCGATATGAAAGCGAGCGCCATCAGGGAAACGCAGCAGCGTATCACGGCTGTACGGGTGCCCACTATCTCCGCCGCAAAGGACTTGCAGAGAGACCTGAATCAGACGCAGAGCAAAGGTCGCCAAGTCATCCTTGCCGGAAGCGACTCAGCTCGATCGGAGCCTGCTAAGAAAAGCTTCGATTCGGCGTGGGATGACATTGGGAAGGATGTCGCAAAACTGGAGGAGTTGTCTCCCGGATGGACTCTGCAGGTCAACCGCGACCGGTTTGCCAAGACGAAGGAGATGCTTCCCAGCCTCCGTGAAAGCCAGGAAAGGTTCATGAAGCAAGCTGCGAGCGGCCAGCGCAATGCCGTCGGCGACGCGGGAAACGACTTTGCCGACCAGGCGACTGTAGTCACCGAGGCGATCAAGAAACCCCTCGGGGAGATGGTGGACTCCTTCGCAGAGTTAATAAGCAAGAACGTTGTCGAGATGGATGCGCAGAACCAGTCGATGATCTGGACCATGATCATAGCCACTCTGGGGGCCCTGGGCCTTGGAATTTTCGTTGCCATTTTCCTGAGCCGCGGCATTTCCGGCGCTACTCAAGCGGTTCTGGTCCAGGCCGAGGCTATCGCAGACGGCGATTTGACTCGT
>JBEKRE010000017.1:0-120462 GCA_049519055.1 Candidatus Sulfotelmatobacter sp.
TATGCGCCGGACTCTTGGCAGTTTGACGAAGCCAAGCCGAGCACTCTGCAGGAAATACATCCCGGCGATCAGGTGAACGCGCGCGGCGACCGCAGCGCCGACGGGAGCCAACTGGCAGCCGAAGAAATTGTTTCAGGATCATTTCCTCTTTTCTCCGCCACTATCAATTCCGTTGATGCAAGTTCATCCACTCTTAGCGTTCACGATTTGTCGTCTAAGAAAACCGTGACGGTCAAAATCACGCAAGACTCGCAGCTTCGCCACTTGCCCCCTGAGATGGCGCAGCGATTCGCAGTGCTTCTGAAGGGAGGGGCCGCCGGGGCAACGCCCAATGCCGCATCCAGTTCTGGCTCCCCGGCCAACGGACAAGCTACGCGCCTAGAATCTCCTTCCAGCGGCATGGGCGCGGGAGGGAATGCCGCGGGCGGGCGTTCGGGCGGTCCGCCGGATTTTCAGCGCCTGCTGAGCCACGCGCCATTGGCTTCTCTGGCTGACCTGCACAAAGGCGACGCAGTGAAAATTCTCTCGACGGAGGGCAGCGCGGGCGTTGGCACTGTGATCATACTGGTCAGTGGCGTCGAGCCGATACTGCAAGCCACGCCCAACGCCGGCCAGGCCATGATGCTTGCGCCCTGGAGCCTTGGCGCGCCCTCCGCCGACGCTGGGGGCCCGTAGCGTTCGCACGCCGTACAACGGAATCAGACAACCGAAAAGCTGTAGTAAGACTCTTTTCACGGAATGGAATACTTGATGAAGTTACGGAAGTATTTGTTTTTTTTCTCCTTTTTTTTATTGTTGCAGTTGTGCGCGACGGTCGCCGTTTCCCAGACCCCCGTAGTCCAACCCGCGTCGGGCAGCTTGCACGGGCAAGTGAATGATCCTTCTGGCGCAGCTATCTCCAACGCCAGCGTTGTACTTACGCCGGCAGCGGCTGACTCGACGCCCATTAAAACGCAAGCCAACGGACAGGGGCAGTATGAATTCAAGGGACTGGCCCCGGGCCAGTACACAATGAACGTGATGGCCCCCGGGTTTTCCGTCTACGAAAACGACAACGTAGTTGTCAACGCGGGGCCGGCCATGCTCCTGAATGTCCCTATGGCGATCGAAGTTGAACAGGAGAAAATTCAGGTCTCCGATACTGCTCCCACTGTGGATATGAATCCGGCCAACAACGCCGGAGCCATCACCATCTCAGGCAAGGAACTAGAAGCTCTCCCCGACGACCCCGACGAATTGCTTACCGACTTGCAAGCGCTTGCCGGTCCGTCCGCCGGCCCCAATGGCGGCCAGCTCTACATCGATGGTTTTACCGCCGGGCAGCTTCCTCCCAAGGAATCCATTCGTGAAATCCGCATCAACCAGAATCCATTTTCTTCAGAGTATGACAAGCTGGGTTACGGCCGAATTGAAGTATTCACCAAGCCGGGCAGCGATAAATTTCATGGTCAGTTCTTGATCAATGGAAACGATTCCGCTTTCAACTCTCCTAACCCTTTTGCCGGTCCAGAGCCGGGTTACGATTCCACTCAGTTCAGCGGCAATGTCAGCGGTCCGATCAACAAGAAGGCATCGTTTTTTGTCGATGCCCAGCGGCGTAACATCAACGATCTTCAGGCCGTCAACGCCATCACTCTCGATCCAACTACTCTCGCTGAGACGCCGTTCGTTGAGGCCGTGCCTTTTCCCCGGCATCGAACCAACATCACGCCTCGTGTGGACTATGCTCTCACCAAGAACAATACGCTGACGGTCCGCTATCAGTATTATCACGACACCGAAGATAACCAGGGCATCGGCCTCTTCAACTTACCTTCGCAAGGTTATAACTCCAACTCGACGGAACACACTCTGCAAATCAGCGATACCCAGGTCATTGGCGCAAGAATCGTGAACGAAACCCGGTTCCAGTATTTGCGCGAGCTCGACAACCAATTCGCGCTGAATACCCAGCCTACCCTCACCGTCCTGGGATCCTTCGACGGCGGCGGCAACAACCAGGGCAATATCCTCGACCACCAGGACCACTACGAGCTGCAGAATTACACTTCTATCATCCACGGCAATCACACCGTCAAGTTCGGAGTCCGGCTGCGCGGCATCCGCGACGCAAACAGCCAGACTGCCGGATTCAACGGAGAATTTACGTTTTCATCGTTGCTGAACCCTACAGGCGGCAGCACCTGTGTGCCGACTGCAGGGCAACCGCCGTGCCCAATCTCCTACGCCTCCGCCATTCAGAACGCGGGAAAGCTCACCACGCCGATCGCTACCCAACTCACGTACACAACCGGTACGCCGGCGCTGGTGGTGGGCAATTTCGATGCCGGTCTTTACTACCAGGATGACTGGAAGATGCGCCCCAACATCACGCTGAGCTACGGTCTGCGCTTCGAAACTCAGACCGGGATTCAGGATCACGCAGACTGGGCGCCGCGCTTGGGTTTTGCCTGGGGAGTCGGAGGCAAAAGCGCTCCCCCCAAGGTGGTTCTGCGCGGCGGCTTCGGTATTTTCCATGACCGCTTTCAGGAAGCCCAAATCCTGCAAGCCGACCGCCTGAACGGCATCACGCAAAAACAATTCGTGATCGACAATCCCCTCTGCCCGTCTCTTACTCTTACGGATTTCACTGCGTGCACTGGAGCGGCCGTCCCCGTTACGCCCACGATTTACCAGATCAGCCCGCGTCTGCGCGCGCCTTACACGTTTCAAACCGCCGTCAGCGTGGAGCGTCAACTCACCAAGGTCGCAACTTTAAACGTCACCTACTTGAACTCTCGCGGCTTTGACCAATTGCTCACCATCAACGCCGACGCACCTTATCCCGGAACCCCGTGCAGTCCTACCTGCCCGACCCCCACCGAAAATCTCTATCGCTACGTTTCCGAGGCAGTCTTCCGACAGAATCAATTGATCACCAACACCAACGTGCGGGTCGGATCGAAGGTTCAAGTTTTTGGCTATTACGTCCTCAACTATGCCAACAGCGGCACTTCCGGCGTGTCCAGCTTTCCCTCGAACTCTTACAACATCAGCACGGACTACGGGCGTGGCTCCTTTGACGTCCGCAATCGGCTCTTCTTCGGCGGCTCTTTCGCTCTTCCTTACAACGTCCGTCTGAGTCCGTTCATGATCGCAAGCTCCGGTTCTCCTTTCAACATAACGACGACCAACGATCTCAACGACGATTCCATCTTCAACGATCGTCCCGGATTTGTTTCCGCCGCGACGTGCCCCACGACGGTAAACACGCCACCCTCCACGACCTATTGCACGCCCCTCGGGACATTCGACGCTCGGCCCGTCGTTGGTGAAAAGATCACCCCCATCAACTATGGCACTGGTCCATCGCAGTTCACGCTGAACCTCCGTCTCACGAAGACTTTCGGATTCGGTCCCAAGACCGGTCGCGCGGCAGGCAATCAAAGTCCCGGCGGTGGCCCAGGAGGAGGCGGCGGTGGCGGACGTGGAGGTGGCGGACCGCGCGGCCCACTCTTCGGCGGCGGACCAGGCGGCATACCCAGCGGTTCGGATCGCCGCTACAATCTGAGTTTTGGCGTTATTGCGCGCAATGCTCTGAATAAAGTGAACTACGCAAATCCCAGTGGCATTTTGGGCTCGCGATTCTTTGATACGTCAAACGGAGTTCCCTCCAGCGGACCCTTTGCTAATTCTGCTGCGATTCGCCGTATCGATTTGCAGGCGAGCTTCAGCTTCTGATCTCGCGGGGATGTTTCGCAACGCGGAAACTCCGCTCGATGTTGTGGGCAGAGCCAGCCGGTGGACCGGCGTAAGACTCCGCGGTTTCGGTTATCCTGAATACATGCACTCATACCTCGAAATTGCCCTTAGACTAAGTTTCGTTTGCCGTTGAACCCGACCACAAGACGTCAATTTCTTTACCGGTCGGCAGCAGTAGGCGCGCTCGCGATTGCGGGTGATTCGGTCCTGCTGGAGCCGAACCGGCCTCGTATTGTGCGCCAGGATTTCTGGCTGCCACGCTGGCCCGAGCGAATGAACGGTTTTACCATCGCGCTGCTCAGTGATTTTCATTTCGACCCTTATTTTTCCATTCACCCTCTGCGTGCCGCCATTCCGCTCGTGAACGGCCTTCGCCCCGACCTGATCGTTCTCACTGGAGACTTCGTTTCCGTGCCCTTGAGCGGGCGTCGTCATGCCAGGGCGGCGGCGTTCGCGGCTGAACCATGTGCTCGCCTTTTGCGCGAAATGACTGCGCCCCATGGCCTCTGGGCGGTCTTGGGAAATCACGATGCGGAGACCGACCCCCAACATGTGACCCACGCGCTCCAAGCCGAAGACATTCACGTGCTGGCGAACCAGGCAGTCGCAATCGAGCGCGATGGCGCACGTTTCTGGCTCGCCGGTGTCAACGATGTGATCAGCGGAGGCCCCGACCTCGCTTATACCCTGCAAGCCGTGCCCGCCGCCGACTCTGTGATCTTGCTCGCCCACGAACCCGACTTTGCTGACGAAGCGGCCAGATTTCCTATCGACCTTCAACTGTCTGGACATTCTCATGGCGGTCAGGTTAGACTCCCGCTGCTTCCTCCGCTGTACTTGCCGGAACTGGCGAAGAAGTACGTTTTGGGGACTTATCAGGTCGGGCGTCTTGCCCTCTACACGAATGCGGGCTTAGGAACTGTGGGCATTCCGGTCCGCTTGAATTGCCCGCCCGAAATTACTCTGCTGGCGGTCCGAGCGTTAGCGAGCCATTATGCCGGCTGAGATGTGCAATCGCCTTCACATCGGTTAATCGTTAACCTCATCGGTTGTCCGCAAGAGATTGACACTAGGCCGCTTAGGAAAGGTGCGAGCTGGCCCCTAGCTTGCCAGCACAGGGGCATATACGGGCGAACTCGCCCCCCTTGAGGGTTGCAAGATGTCTCGCCGACTCTGGCCTTGCTTTTTCCTGGTCTTCGCGATTCCTGCTGCCACGTCTGCGCAGCCGTTTACCACGCATTTTGGTCAGGCGGGGTTGGGTGAGCATGAACACCTGCTCTGGAAAACTCCCGTCCGAGCATCTGAGTTCAGCGAAGTGCCGCACGTGAGCGCTTGGGCACGTTGCAAAGATACCCAGCCTCCCGAGGCTCTTGCCACTCCCGATCCGCTGGTGGTTCCGGCGGTCAAGGTGAAAGTCAGCTTCATCATCGGCGCGGACGGACGTGTTCATAGCCCTCTCATACTGCGGAGTGGCGGGCCAGTGGGCGATCGCAACATACTGCAGACGGTGCGCTCCTGGCGATACCGTCCGGCAACCTGCAACGGAGTACCTACTGAAGCCGAAGGGAAGATCGAGTTTTCCCGGCGTTAAGTCGCGCTCGCTTGGGCTAGAATGGACCATAACCTAACCCAATCGCAGCGTGCTTTGAATCGTGGATAAAGACAAGAAACTCGGCAAGCCATCGGACGCGACTCCTGCAGCGGATTCCAACAGCCCAGCATCTGGCATTGAGCCCGCTAGTTCGGCGGCGGATGAGACTAATCGGCGTCTGTTTCCGGAGATGCGGCGTCCCAAGCCAAATCAGGAAGCGATTGCTGTAGCTTTGCAAGCCATGCAGCGGCTCACCATGAAGATGGACTCCGAAACGGCGGTGGAGGAAACCACGCCGCAGACAGTTCTCGGATCTTCCGCAGCTTGCCCTTCTTGCGGACATCAGAATCGCCAAGGCAACAAGTTCTGCGGCACGTGCGGACTTCCGCTAGACTCGGGGGGAGAACGACCGCACGTTGATTCACCAACTTCCGAACTGGCCGCGCTCGAATCGCCCGACGCGACGATAGCCAGTCTAGTCAAGGAGTTGACGCAAACTCCGGCAGCCGCGTCGCAGGAGATTCATCCGGCAGAAGGCGCTGCTTCCGGAACGCATCACTACCACCATCATTACCATCACCACTATTTCCAGGGCGGAGTGGAAGGCGCGGTAGGAGCGCCAGCGCGCGGCATCGCTGGCGACAGCACGCGCGAGGCCGACCGCCTGCGCATCGCAGCGGCTGCCAAAGGCGAACCCATGAGCCGCAACGAGGCTGCGGTTCGACGTCTCACGCAAGAATGGGTGTTGGCATGCAATACGCGGCAGCTCGATGAGCTGATCGACCTCTATTCTCCAGATGCGCTGGTGCTGCGCTCGAACTTCCCGCTGCTGCGCGGCGCAGCTGCGGTGCGCGAGTTCTTCCACTCTGCGCTGGAATCGGGTCTTGGAGAAGTCGAGGTGGAACCGATCCGCGTGGAAGTGGTCGGCGATCTGGCACACGAAGTAGGACGCTACAGCGCTCTGGTTCCCGGCACTAGCGGCAAGCGCCGCGAAGAGCGTGGCAAGTATCTGTGGGTCTTCGCCAAGCAAAGCGGCGGAGAATGGAGGCTGATCTCGGAATGCTGGTCGAGCGATCTGACTCTGACCAATGCGGAATCGGACATTCCGAAAACTGGCGTTCTGTCGTCGGCATCGAAGGCGCCGCCAAGAAGAAGCTAGCCGCCGTTCGTAGCTCTTAGATCACAGGTCTTGGGTGTTAGGCCTAGGATCCATGATCCAACACTCGAGACCGGTTCCTTCAGACGTTTACTCCCAGCTTCGCCAAGTCTGCCTGCAACTGATTAAGCGTTTGCATCTGAATCGTGCGCATACCTAACTTCGCTGCGCACTCTAGGTTCAGGGCACGGTCGTCGATGAAGCAGCATTCTTCCGGATTGATCTGCGTGATCTCCAGGGCCAAGCGATAAATGCCGCTCTCCGGCTTGCGCAAGCCCACGAAGCAGGAGCTGACGAACAGGCGGAAGATTTCCCGCAAGCCATACTTCTCGATGCGATACAGATTCAACTCGCGCGACTCGTTGTTGATCGTGCCCATGAAGTACTTGCCGGAAGCGGCGAGTGCGCGCGCATAGGCGAGGACTTCCGGCATTGGCTGCGACAGCGAGAACATGTAATCGCGAAACTGGTCGCGGGTGAAGGAACGGTTTCGGTAAAAGACCGTCCGATCCAAATATTCGTCGAGCGCGATCTTGCCGCGCTCAAACGACGACACAACCATTTCGTGGCGCGCGTGAAACTCTTCCGCGTCGAGACGAAAGTGTTCAAGCGCGGCGGCGCGTTCGGTGTGATCCCAAGCATTGGTGAGCAGGACTCCTCCAACATCCCAGAAGATGGCGTGAATGGCGGACACTCGGAAATCCTCCTCGGTCACTTTGATTTTAAGCAATTTGCTTAGTGTTTGTAGATGGTGGTGTCGGAGTGGTAGTTGCGCCAGTCGAACCAATAATCTTTGAGGGCGGGGATGCGGGCGAGGCACTTTCCCTGCGCCGAACCGGAAGTGGCGCAGCCCTGGAAGTTCCACTGGCTGGCGGTGACCGTGTCGAGCAGAGCCCACACCGGCGTGTCAGCCTGGAGAAAGAATTCGGCGTCGTGGCCGTCGATGCGCGCGACGAAGACGCGGAAGGATTTGCCGTCGGAGCCAAGGACGAGTAGAAGCGGCGTGCCGTTGACACGGTCAAGAACGGGAGACTGCTTGGCGAATGTTTCCCAGGGATAGGCGCGGGCGGCGCCGTTGATCGTGAGTCCGATCACGACGTCGCGCGACTTCAGTTCCGTGCCGGGAAAACTGATGACGACGGGAAGCTTGGCGACCTCCGGTTCCCAGTTGGGGTCGTATTCTTTCGAGTATTTGGCGACGGGGGCGAGCACCTGGCCCGAGGGGGATTCGGTGCGCCACTGCCCGAAGGTGAGCTCGTCGCCCAGGACGAGGTCGAGCGCCGCACCTTGCAGCGGACCGTAGATGGCCTTGCCGGTGATCTGCTGCCACCAGGTTCCGGTTTCCTTGTCGCGCATGAGGAAGTTCTGGTTGTTGATGCCGGCGAGATAAAAGTGCAGCACTCGTCCGTTGATGGTTCGCGTCCACACCAGACCGGTGTGACAGAGCGTTCAATAAGTGACAGCGATGGGCACGCCTCCTACGACGTCGTTGAGGACGTGATGGTAGGCCATCTGGCTGATGGGATAAGCGCGGTCGTCGCCACCGAGGCGGACGGACATGATCATTTCTCTTGGACCGAGCTTGCTCTCAGATTGCGCGAGGAATTGCGGACCGGGGAGGGGATGGAACATCCATTCGAAATAATTGAGGCGAGCCATCACGGCAGAGAAAGTGACGACGAGCAGGGTGAACGTTAGAAGGGCTTTGCCCCATCGACTCGAGATTTTCCACAGTGCGAAGGCGAGGATGAAGCAGGCGAGAGCTGCGATCAGCGTGCCGATCGGAGCGCGCTGACGCAGGGACATGGCCACGAGCAGGGCGCGCGGCGCCTGATAACGGAAGGGACGAATGATAAATGCCGGAACGAAGAACCAGGCGATCCCGGCGAAAGCGCACAGGAAGAAGCCGATCCAGATCCAGCGCCAGCGCCAGGTTTGGGATTGGCTCCGGAGTTGCGAAGATGAGAGACGAGATGGACTCATAAGTTAGAGGTCGCGAGGCATGAACGATTTTAGTTCGTCACTGTAAGCCAAGAGGTCGTGCGGAGAAAATAGTACAAAAAAAGAAAACCCCGATCCGCGGAGCAGGACCGGGGTTTCATTTCCAAAGATCGCGTTAGTTGGTGCGCGCGATCTGGTTCTGACGGTAGCTCAGGTTATCCACGTTGCGGAACATAGGAGTTCCGGGCGGCAGGTTCTGAGGTTGCGAGAACAACGGGTCGAATACGTATTCGCGGTCCGGCGGGTTGTAGACCAGGTTGCAGCACTTGAAGGTGCCGGTGGCGTATTGGTTCCAGTACAGGCTCACCAGGGATCCCTTGTAATACAAGGATGCCTGAGCCGCGATGCCGCCCCAGTCCTCGATAAAGCGGAGGAAGTTGTGCACACCGCCATCCATGCCGAAAGCAAATTCCGGAGTTTGGCTGGCGTTGTTGAAGGCGATGGTCTTACCACCGGCGACGGCGGCACGATAGTAGGTTGTGATCGCAATCCGGTTGGGTTGGGCGGCCGGGCTACCTTGCCCACCCGGATTGAAGGGATTTACCATGCTGCCGCTGGTGTTCTTGATGGTGTTGGTGCAGGTCGCACTGACCGTGAGGCAGCCCACGTCCTGCCAGTTGCTCGAGAGCATGGTGACAGCGTCAGCCATGACCGACGCGGCCGAGTGATTGGGTTCTGTGGTTGAGCCGCCCCACGTCGCATCGTAGGTTGCGTTGTTGGGAGTGCAGCCCACGGCACCCGCTTTAGGGCAATTGGTGTTGTAATTTCCCAGAATGTAAACCGGATTCTCCGATGCAACCGAGAAGCCGCCGCATCCGGTGGGGTTCGGATTGCCGTTGGCGTAGGTGAAGGAACATCCGCCAGTGAGTGGCATTGTGGGCAAATAGCCCAACGATCCGTCGACCAGCTTCAGCACATGGCGCGCGCCGGTTACCCGGTTGGCCACACCGGCTGTCGTGAGGGGAATTCGTTCTGCCGTTCCCCCAGTCTGAGCATAGGGCGTAGGTGGGCTAGTCGCATCAGTGTCCTTGGTGAGCGCCGGGCCGTAAGCGTCGCCTACGCCCAAGACGCCATACTTGTCGAGCACGGTATTGCTGTTGACATCTTCCGGCGAGACCCCGTTGTAGTTGTTGGGATCAAGTTTTCCATCGGGTTTGAAAGCGCTGCCCGAGTTGGCATAGTTCACCGTGTCTTCATAACCGTATTCTCCCCACTGCGACTGCGACTGACTCGCCGCGGTCGGATTGGTGAACTGCATGCCTCGACGGTCTGAGAAATACAGGATGTATCCGTTGGCGGTCTTATAGTCCACGCTTTTTCCGGTTGTGCCGGTATTTCCGAGCAGCCAATTCTGCAGGTTGCCCGCGTCGAGTTCCACGGCATTCAGGATGCCGTTAGGCGTTCCCGTGCTCGCAGGGTAAACCTGATTGTCATTGTTTTCTCCCTCGCGAGCATCATAGAAGTTGATGGGGTACCAGTTGTATTGCGACTTGCATAAAGGCAGCGGAGTGGTGCCGCAGTTGGCGGGGTCCCAGTAGATGCCAGCCCCGGTCAGCGGGAAATCCGCTGCGGTCGAAGGCGCACCGGCCAGATTGCTGTCCTTGGTGTACTGGAAATACAAAATGGCATTCTTGTGGTCGCCAAGGGAGTTGCATCCGTTGCCCGTCGCCAGGGAGTTCGTCGTGACGTCGTACCCCGCGGCATTGTACTGCGCCGCTGCGCAGGTTGAGCCGGGCTGGGTGGGCACATTCACGCCGCGCGCGAAGCCCAGCTTTAACCATTCCTGTGTTACACCGTGCCACTTTTCATCGGCGGACCATTTGGCCTCGACCAGCAGCCAGCCGCCGACGAGGGGCCACTCCAATCCGTTGGTCCCGCCATTTGGCGTAGTGAAATTCGCCAGGCCTGCGCTTGGATTCATTGGCGGAAGGCTTTGTGGCGGCCATTGCGGATACGCAGTCGGGGGCCAGAACTGAGAGGGAGATCCGTAGTACGGCGGAATCACGAAATTGTTGTCAGTGACTAGCCCAGGAGCGGCGGCAAGGGTGCCATGGCCGGTGAGGGTCGGGCAAAGATAGTTCGTTGCGCTGTAGTTGGTCGAGATGTAGTTACCCGAGGCGGTAGTGCCAGCGATAACAGCAGCGTTGCCGATTGGCGTGACAGTGTAATTGGTGCCGACCGTGCCGTTCGCCACCGGGGCCGTAGTCGTGGGAGCCGGGTAGACGCTTCCGGTGCAGAAGCTCTCACCGAAAGAGTAGTAGTGACCGGCAACGAGTGGGATTGAACCGGCCTGAACAATACCGGGATTGGAAGAATCGGCCGCCTGCAGCAGACTCGACAGATTCGTCGGGAGCGCGCTCACCAATTGAACGTCTTGCGTCGGATCGCCGTTCCAGTCGGAAAGACGGAGCCCATCCTCAGTGTCGCTGAGCAGGACGCGAATCTGGGCTTCATTGGCCAACCGTGATCCGCCCAACAGTGAAGTAATGGCTTCTCCCGGGGGCGGGCGGCGGATGATCTGAATGGCAGAGGTTGTGCCCTGAACAAACGGAAGCGTCAAATCGGTGGCGCCAGTCGCGTTGGGGCCATCTGTAGTGGCGGGCAACGTGCCGTTGCCGTCAATGATGTAGCCGGCGTAAGTGCCGTTCGAGACGTTCTGCCAGGCGCCGTTTTGCGACGAGCCGTGGCCGCCGACAACGCTACCGTTCGTGGGTCCAAGGCCGGGAGAAAGGAGCCAGCCAGCAGAGATGTCGACGCACGTGGCGCTCGGGGTGGCACCGGCGACATTGGCCAGTTGTCCATTACAGCCATTGTTCTGGGTCGGAATCATGACTGTACCGCCATTATCGTTGCCCGCCGAGGTTACGCCGTTATCCATCTGCTGACGGATGACGTTGCCGAAGGCGCTGATCTTGTCTCCAAAAACCAGATTGGCACCGTCCGCCACACCCAGGTACAGATCGCCGTTGGTGTGGACGCGGCCAGCAAATCCCAGATTGGGACTGCGCCCGAAGAAGCAATCTCCGTCGCAAAACACACCAAACTGGAACACGGGAATCAGAGCGACTTCCGCCGTGCGCGACATGCTGACCGATTCATTGCCATCCGCGCGCAGCGCGGTGACGTTCATGTTGACCGGGATGATCTGAGCGTACAGGCCAGCGTTCGGTCCCGTCTGAATCGGGCCCCAGACCAGACTCGCGCTCAGCGGTTGCGAGCAGCCGGAGATGGGGGCGACATTGTAGACGGGGTAGGTGACGGTCGTGTCCCAAGTGGGAGAGTTGGTGCTTAAGTTGCAAATGTCGGACGCCTGCGGCGACTGAATATTCTTGAAGGTGTTGGCCAGGTCGGAGGTCATCTTCTCCATGGCGCCTTCAGTGGTGCGATACGTATAGGCGTTGTTGAGGTCATTGCCGCCGGCCCGCTGCTCGGTGTTCACCATCATAAGCAGGGCGAGCGCGAATCCCGATAAGAGCAACAGCAACAGCAGGGATGCGATCAACGTGAATCCTCGTGAGACGGCTTTGGCGCTAGGCATCGTATTTCTCCTGGTTACACTTTGCGACTCTTTTTTCCATGATCAGATCCATGTCAGAAGGTCGACCCCGAAATCGGATATTCCTGTTGCGAACTCAGGTTGCGAGCCGACATCGAGGTCTGGAGATCCAGGCCCTGATAGCCGGAGGTACCCGGCAACTGGCTGCGCATGGTCATGTGAGCAACATTGACCTGAGTAATCAGGGAAGGCGTGGTGCCAGCCGGGAGGGTGGACTGATTGGCATAAACGGTTCCATTGTTATTGACGTCATAAGTGAACTTGAGATAGACGACGTTTTCCGCCACCGGAGAAGGAGTCTTGCCGTTTTGAATACGCATCAAGCGCGGGGTATTTGTACCGTCCGTGGAAATGTCGAGATAGTAAGTGACGACTAGCAAACGCACTGCGGATAGCGTCGTGGAACCAACGTAAGCATCCAGAACTCCCAGCTTGGGGGCACTGGTCGTGGGCTGGTTGATATGGCCGGGATCAGGGGCTGCGCCGGCTTCGTTAGCGAAGGTGACGGTGTAGCAATTCCCGGCCGGAATCGTGTAGGTAATGGTTCCCGCCGGAGGCGGGGCAGTGCAGGAGGCCGGGTTTGTGCCCCCCACTACGTTGGTCACCACTCCCACAGCGCTATTGGCAAACAGAATCATGTCCCCCTGATTCAGGCCTGCGGCGTTGGTGGTCGACGAAACCAACGACGGAGGCGTGAGGACGCCGGTGGGCAGGATGCAAGTCGCGGGCACGTTTCCGTCGGAACCGATCGGCAGTCCGAAATTCGCCGTGGTGCTGGAAGCGACTTCTACCGTGTAACAGTTCAGCTCCAGACTGACGTCGGCAGCGGCCAGCGTAATAATGTCGGTGGGGCCGCTGGCAGCGTTAACCGTGATTCCCAGGTTGGGGCCGGGGATGATGGAGTACAGAAGCGGGGTGCCCGTGCTATTGGGGTAAGCCACAGCCACACCGTTGATGTAGTTGCAGGTGGTTGTGCTGCAGGGATATACGGGCTTAGTAGCGGTAACCGGCAAGCCAACCGAGTTCCCACCCAACCCTTGAGAACCCATGGCTCCCGCGCCCGCCATGCTGATGTCGTTCTGCAAAAGGTTGCTGGCCGCGCGAAAATCCTGCTGCAGCTCTGACCTCTCGGAAGTGACCCAAGTCGCCTTTAAGGCCTGACTGAATAACGAAACGGCGCCTGCCATCACGAGAAGCCCCACGGTGGCAGCCACCATGAGTTCAAGCAGGGTGAAGCCGGACCTCGGATTGGGTGCTTGCCGCATGCGTTCCTCTCTAGTGGTACGACGAAATGTATTCTTCAAGAACATAGCGCTTCAGAGCGGGGTTATTGGGGGCGGAGTAAGTGATCGTGACGGTGACCTGAACCAGCGTCGGAATCGTCGTCGGGGGTGTACCGGTAGTTAACGGCGTAATCAAGATCGTCCGGGTGTAGTTATTCAGAGAGACGATCACATCATCAGCGGTGCCCAAGATGCCGTCAGGTCCGGGTTCGGTGAGACACTCGACCCCACCGTTGGGGCAAGTGGCTCCCGAGGCGGTAAGGCAGCTAGTGTCGTCGGCAGTGCCGACGATGCCATCTGGCCCGGCACATTTAAGAGACTGGGCATTGTCGACGAAGATTCCGCCGTTGGAAACGTTTTGAATCTGAGAAAAGTTTATCTGTGAAGTGTTGCGCGCGGTGAAGACGCTCTCCATGGTCTCCGTGGCCAGTTGACGGGCAAGCATGTCCTGCTGCGCGGACTGGTTCGCGGCGATGGCCAGCCCGAAAATGCCGGCCACGCCAACCAGGCCGACGGTGAGAATCACAACCGAGATCATGACCTCGATGAGGGAGAAACCCGACTGATCCGGTTGACGCAAGCGCGAATGAAGTTTGATTTTCACTGTTGGCTCCAGGTCCACGCGCCGGCATTCTTGTTAAGACGCCATCCTCGGATGCGGCTGGTGGATCCCCACAAAGTGACGGCGCGGCAGCTCATCAGGCTGCCCGGACGGCCCATGTAGACCACGCCATTGTTGATGTTGCCGTTCATATCCCGTGCCGAACCGTCGGGATAGAAATAAACGGTGGAGGCGCCACCCGCCGGGTCATTCTGGTCGAAATCGAAGGCGAAGGCAGCATTGCCGAAGGAGTCGGGCGTGGTCGGTGGGGCAGTGTTGGAAGTCGGCACGCCTGGCTCAACGTGAAAAGTGACATCCGGAGGCAAGGAGACACTAAACAACTGCGACCCGGCGGGGGTGGTTTCGTTAACTGTGATTGTGCCGCCGTTCGGTGTCGGACCGGCGGTCACGGCTGGTCCGAAGCTGACCACATAGACGCGCATGTCGCCGGCCGCCGCTTCACGAGCGCGACGCAATGATGTCAAGGTGGTGTTGTAGGCATCGTTGACGTGTTGCTGCTGGATCATGGGTTGCAAAGTGACCACCGCTACTACCGTCAGAATCAGGGAGATGAAAATCGTGATCATCAGTTCCAGCAGAGAGAAACCGTTTGTTTTTTTCGATGCCATAAGTTCTCGTCTGAGGGAATCAGTGTTCCAGAACTGCTTTATTCCTGATCCCCACTATCCAATCCGCTAAGCACAAGATTCCGTGCTGCAAGCGGGCAACAGGTTCGTCATGCACCTGGGGAGGTGCGGGCATTCATCATCGTAGGGAGGGTGGGTGATAGCGTCAAAGCACCACGGTGCAACACGCCCGCATTGGTCTTTTGTAATCCGCATGGTGACTGGGGTCACCTGATTGAGTGCAGTGGAGTTAGGGAAGACTCAACGAAAGGTGGGGGCCGAGGGAATGACTCTGGTAACTTGTCGGATGAACGGCGGTGATCCTAGGATGCTTGCAGGTATGACTCTCTCATCACTCCTGGTTTGCGTGGACGAGGCTGCAGTGCAAGTGTTGTGCCGCGTCCTGGAAGAGCTTGGCATTCGGGTGGAGTTGTGCAAAGACGCGGTGCGTGCGGCCGTGAGGCTGGCGCAGGAGCGCTTTGACCTGATCATTCTCGATTGTGAAACCCAGGCGGATGTCACCTCCTTATTGCACGAGAGCCGTTCGTCGCGCATGAACGATTCCACCCTGGCGGTGGCCGTGGTAGCGGGACAGGAAAACATCCGCGAGATGTTTTCGCTGGGAGTGAACTTCGTACTCTACAAGCCAGTATCGTATGACAGGGCGTTGAGCAGCTTGCGGGCGGCACAGAGTGTGTTGTACCGGGATAAGCGCCGCAAAGCGCGCGCCGCCGTGCACACGCATGCCACCATCGACTACGCGGGCGTGGAGCAGGCGAGAGCAACCCTCGTGGATCTAGCCGAAGATGGGATGGCGGTGAATTTTGGTAAAAAGGTGCCGCCGACGTGCAAGGTTTATTTTCAGTTTCAACTGCCGGGACAAACCGCGAACGTGCGCCTGTCGGGTCAAGTGGTGTGGCAGGACTGGAACGGACGTGCCGGCATTCAGTTCGTGGATGTGCCGCAATCCTCGCGGCGGGTTCTGCAGGAATGGTTGAAGATGAATCTGGCGGACGCGCCGAGGCAGCAATTGGCTTCCGAGAAGGTAGAGGTAGAACACTCTATCCGACCCACGCAAGACCTGGTTCCCGCGGACAAGCATCATGCCGTGAGCCAATACACCGAGAAACAAGAATCGAATGGCCGCGATGAAGAGGCTGTCGCTCGGCTGCGTAGTGAACCGAGCAACCGCCGAGGACAAACACGTTACGCCTGCCGTCTGGGGGCAGAGGTTTATCAGAAGGGAAGCTCGGTGCGGAACTATTGCCATCTGAGCGATCTGAGTCCGGGAGGATGTTATCTCGAGATGCCCCTGGCCTTCGCAGCGGGGTCGGCGGTGGAAATCGTCGTCCGTACGTACGAGATGAAGTTGCGCGTGAGCGGTGCAGTGAAATCTTCGCATCCTGGCTACGGGATGGGAGTGTCGTTCCACTTGAACACCAAGGATGAACGGCACGGCGTGCAGCAGTTGATTGACTTTGTGGCGGCTACGGCACAAAGTTCTTAGGGGCAACTCTCAGTTCTGAGTTCTTGCGTCTCTCCATTGGATCTCTGGCTCTAGATTGCTCGCCAAAATAATTTCTCAGGTCAAAAGGACGAAGAGGCGCCACGATTTCGTTGCCACATCACCATACGGCGCGCTCGACCGTCACGGCCTCGACCACGATGGCGCGAATGAACTGAGGGCGCAGGGTTGGATGTTCACCACGGAGCTGAGGATGAATCGAAGATCAAAAGCCCCGCCCAAGCGGAACTTGGACGGGGCTTCTTCGAGAATTCAGTTGGGACAAGTGAAGGACGTGTCATCCTCTCACGGAAAACCTACAACCGTGACCGGCGTGTCCGAGTTTGCGATGGTCGAAGAGCCTCCTGTATTGTCGATCACGTTCAGGATGCCGCCCGACCCGGCGGTACTGAGGAAGATTGTCAGCAGATCGTTCATGCTCGATGGTGCGAGGGTGGTGGGCACCTCGAACGCGTTCGCCGCGTAGATGGTCACGCCCTGGTTGAAAAAGCTGTAGCTACCCATACCGTATCCTTTGAAGCTGGATACATTATTGGCGACCTTGAATGCCGCCCAGCCGTCGACGCCGGGAGCCTCCATCCACGCAGCTTGGCTGGGTGGGTCGTAGGGCATCTCGTTTTGGAAGAAGATGTCCGTGCCGTCATCGCCGAGCCAGAGGACCTCGTATTTTTGGTAGTGCTCGACGAAGAGGCCATAAGCGGTCACGTTCTTGCCGGTAACGACGAGGCCAGTGTCGGCGGTGTTGTCCGTCCAACCTATGCCGTTGCCGTGATCCGCTCGCCATGCCCAGATGTCATCGAGGATTGTGCTGTCGCTGCCGACTGACAGGCTAACCGTTGCCTGGCCCGGCTCCGCGCCGCCAATGCGGAAAAAGACATCCTGCAGCGCCGATGGGTCAGAGCCGGAACTCGGGCCGAACGGAGTTCCAAACTGAAGCAGCAGCGGAGACTTCGGAGTTCCGGCGTCGAAAATCATCCCCGAAACCATTACACCTTTTGAAGGAAGGACGATCATCGGCACAATTCCGTTCTCCGGGATCAGAGTAGGGAAGCCGATACCGAGCACGACTGTATCGGGACGCGTCACGAGCAGCGGCAGATCCAGATGGTAGATGCCAGGAGCGAGTATGACGTTCTTGCCTGAGAGTAATTGCGCGTCGATTTGCGCCGCGGAATTCGTCGGCTGCGCAATGAAGAACTTCGAGATTGGAATCGATGAGCCGGGCGTCGGGCCACTGCCCCATGTTGTGCCCGCAGAGTTGTGTTGCACGGCCGGGACAAAGACGTTGTAGTGCCCGTTGGAGTCTATGTAAAGATATGGCTCCTCACGCGTGACCGGGCTGGTCGCGAGCGTGGTATACGGGCCTCCGCATGAGCCTTGCGTCGGAAAGCACTGGGCGGGTGCGCCGACGACGCCAGAGAATACCTGGTTCCAGACGCCGTTGCTCCAGCCATCAATCTGGCTGTTCCGAGTGATCCATTGCTGCTGCGAACCACTGACAATGCTGCCTCCCTCGAATTCTGAGTCGGCAATGAATCCGCCACTGGCGTAAGAGGGGCCAGTGCAGTAATCCATAAGAGTGGCGTTTCCGTTGACGAGGACCCGCCGCATGGGCGCGGCTTGAGAGACCGCCCAGAATTCGCCGGCGTAGCAGCCGAAGGTCGGATTGGTCACGTTGATGGTCAGATTCGACAACGATCGCCAGAAATTATTGGACGCGACGCAGCTGCCGTCAGTGCACTGGTTGTACACATCGATGGAGCCGTTAATAACTACATCGGCCGGAGATTGGCCGAGACCTGCAACCGTGGTGTAATAACCTACCTGAAAGTTGAGTGGAGTGGAGGCGGATCCGTAAGTGCCCGGTTCGAACAGCAATGCATAGCGTTGAGTTCCGAATTGGTTGGAGACCTGTTGGGTGGCGATGGAATCGACCGTCGCCTGGATCTCACTTAGCGGCATGCTGGGATTGAAGACGTAGACGTTGGGGCCGAAGCGAACTTGGGTGGAAAAGGCCGGTAACGAGGCAGAGAGGATGGGAGCGAGATGGTGTAATGGAGCGGCTTTGGCGGATGGAGAGTATAGAAACGATGCGCCCAGAACAGCGGCGATCATCGCAAAACTACTTACGGAGCGTAGAGACACTCGACTGGGAGTGACTATCTGCATAACCAAACTCCTTCGAAGCAGATTTGGGAGTTATATCTCCCTATTGATCCCAGAGTTTACTCCGGTTTATTAGCTCTGGCGGGTGGAATTTAGCGCTAGGTAAGTGGCAACTACTTCGCGATGGGCTCTTCGGCTACGGCCTTCCGAAAATAATCCAGCGACGTTCTTAGTCCACTTTCCAAATCAATTCTTGGTTCCCATCCGAGCAACGTGCGGGCTTTAGTGATGTCGGGACGGCGCTGTTTGGGATCATCTTGCGGCAGAGGTTGGTAAGCGATTTTGCTTTTCGATCCCGTCACTTTGATTACGTGCTGAGCGCACTCCAGGATGGTGAACTCGTTCGGGTTGCCGATGTTGACCGGCAGATGTTCCGAAGATTTCGCCAGACGAATGAAGCCGTCAATCTCGTCGCTGACGTAGCAGAAGCTGCGGGTCTGGCTGCCCTTGCCGTAGACGGTGAGATCTTCGCCGCGGAGAGCCTGCTTCATGAAGTTGGGGACGACGCGGCCGTCATTTAATTGCATGCGCGGGCCGTAGGTGTTGAAGATGCGAACGATGCGCGTGTCCACCTTGTGATAGCGGTGAAAAGCCATGGTGACAGCTTCGGTGAAGCGCTTGGCTTCGTCGTAAACCGAACGTGGGCCGATGGAATTCACGTTGCCCCAGTAAGTCTCCTTTTGCGGATGCTCGAGCGGATCGCCGTAGCACTCAGACGTGGAAGAGACGAGATATTTTGCGCCATATTTGAGAGCGACCTCAAGGGCGTGGAAAGTTCCGAGCGACCCGACCTTCAGCGTGGGAATACCGTGAATCGTGTAATCCACTGGGCTCGCGGGACTGGCGAAGTGGAAGACGAAATCGATGTGGCCAGTGTCGAAAGGCTCGCAGATATCTTTTTCTACAAATTCAAAGCGTGAATCGTTCGCCAGGTGCGCAAGATTCGAGCGCCGACCGGTGAGCAGGTTGTCGACGACAACCACGCTCCAACCCTCGCCGAGCAAAGCGTCGCAGAGATGAGATCCCAGGAAACCGGCGCCACCGGTGACCAGAGCGCGTTTTTGGCTCATGCTTTCTTCGCGGTGTTCTTTATTGCGGCGTTTACGCCGTCCGGAATGGCCGCTGCGCGTCCCACGCTGTAATACGTGAAACCATTGGCTGCCATAACTTCGGGATCATACAGGTTGCGGCCATCGATCACGATAGGGTACTTGAGTTCCTGATGGAGGCGTTGGAGATCAAGGTTGGCGAACTCCTCCCACTCCGTGAGGATGAGAAGGGCGTCTGCGCCCGTCGCCGCTTCGTAGGCCGAGTTGGCGAACCTGACGCCGGAGGCCATCATTTCCTGGGTGCGTTCCATGGCAGCAGGATCGAAGGCGGTGATCTTGCAGCCTTCCTGTAAAAGAACCTGGACAATCAGAATAGCCGGGGATTCGCGAATGTCGTCGGTGCCGCCCTTGAAGGCCAGGCCGAGAACGCCAAGATGCTTGCCGCGAAGCGTCCACAAGGCGCTGCGGACTTTGCGCACGAAGCGCTCGCGCTGGTCTTCGTTGATTCGCATGACTTCGTCGAGGAGCCGGAAGTCATAGCCGCACTCGCGGGCCACAGCGCGAAAAGCCATCACGTCTTTCGGGAAACAGGAGCCGCCGTAGCCGATGCCGGGATTCAGGAAGCGTGGGCCGATCCGGGAGTCGGTGCCGATCCCGTGGCAGACTTGGTTTACGTTGGCGCCAACACTTTCGCACAGGGACGCAACCGCGTTGATGAAGGAAATCTTCATGGCGAGAAACGCGTTGGACGCGTGCTTAATCAATTCCGCACTCTTGGTGCTGGTCACGATGATGGGCGGGGGAATGGAAGCGCGGTCGGGTTGCGGGATCGCGTCAGGGCGTTCGTAATAACTGCCGCTGGTGAGAGGAGCGTAGACTTCACGCAAAACACCCGCGCAGCGGTCATTGTCGCATCCGACGACGATGCGATCGGGAAATAGGAAGTCAGTGACGGCGGAGCCTTCGCGCAGGAATTCAGGATTGGAGGCAACGTCGAAAAGACTGGGGTCTGCGCCGTTGCGCAGGATGATCTTGCGGATCCACTCGCTGGTGTATACAGGGACGGTGCTCTTCTCGACGATGACCTTGTAGTCGTCCACGGCTCCGGTGATTTCGCGCGCGACCGATTCCACATAAGATAGATCGGCTTCGCCCCGTTCGGTCGGAGGCGTGCCCACGGCGATAAAAATGGCCGAGCTCGCGCCGACTGCTTCGCGCAGATCGTCAGAAAAATTGAGCCGGTGCCCGCGATGGCGGCTCAGCAATTCGGGAAGAAAATTCTCGTGGATAGGAATCTGGCCGTTGTTGAGAGCGGCTAATTTGCGGCTATCATTGTCCACCAAGATGACGTCGTGGCCGAAGTCGGCGAAGCAGGCGCCCGCAACCAAGCCGACGTATCCGGAACCGACCACAGCAATGCGCATGTTCAGACTCCCTGGAAAAAATCCTCGAACGTTCTTAAATGTCTCGCGCAGAAACCAAGGGGAAGAGTGCCAGTGGAAGCAATGCAAATCGGCCCCGAGGATGGGTCGATTCTAACATTCCCCCCACACCATGGCAGAGTACAACTGAGACTCCTACACGAAGGTTTTCTTTTCTTTTCACCATTTTGGGACGCATCGACGACACCGCCGCCGTCGCCCCGCCCTTTAATGAAAACCGGGACCTCAGACCGAGGCGGAACAGGTTCCGACCTTCCATATTGACAAGGTAGCGCTTTAAGGAGAAACTCCGCTACATAACCGATCTTCGGTGAAGCGTCACCTCTGTATGCCTGACTACCCCACGTGGCGGCCCGATTTCCCAAAGCCGGTTTCCTCCGATGCCGTGCCGGCTGAGGCCGTGCCGCAGGAAGCCGCGCCGTCTACCACGGCTCCCACCCCGGACGACAATTTAGCCGCGGCCCGACAGGAATTGGCCGATCTGGTTGCGCAGTTCGCGGCGCACGGAGGCGGTAATCCGCTGCCCGAAAGTCCAGGCGAGTTTGCGCAAGACGATGTGCTGAACGAGATCGTGGACCAGGCCTGCCTCGCCACCGGTGCGACCGGGGCGGCGATTTCCTTAGCGCGAGGCGGAGAAATGACTTGCCGCGCTCGCGGCGGAAGCGGCGTTCCAGAGTTAGGAGTTCGGCTGAATATGAATTCCTGGCTGCGTGTGGCATCCGCCCGCACCCGGCAGATCCAGCGCTGTGACGACCTTCTGAGCGATCCCGACGCCGCTGAGATTCCGCGACAGTTGGGGGTCGGTTCATTGGTCGTGCTGCCCCTCGTGCGCGACGAGGAACTCATCGGCATCTTCGAGGTGGTTTCATCGCGCTCGCACGCCTTTGGCGACCGTGATTTGCGAACTCTGGAAGTGTTGGCCGAGCGCATCCTCAAGAACGCGCAAGCGCATCAGTCTTCTTCGGTCTCCGCCGGATTAATCGGCGCGTCGAACGAGATCGGGGAGCCATTGAAGACGGAGTTGGCATCCTTCTTACCAGTTAGCGATCGTCTTCCGGATGCAATGGAAGCCCGTCCTGCGCAGGGAATCGATTGGCTTACGGGGGTGATAGCAGCGATACTCCTCTCGGTTGCGATCCTGATGGGAGCAGTTCTAGGGATGCGGCTAGGAAGCATGAGCGCAAGGGCGCGGCCTAGTCCCTCTCGGGCGGTGACAGTCCAGGTTCCGACTTCACCCGCAGCGATCCCCGCCAATGAGCCGAATGGAATGCGTCCGACAGAAACCATAAGTGCAGAAAAGGAACCTGCAAAATCGTCCGAGTCTCGGGCGAAGCGGGTCTCTTTTCCCGAAGGCGAGTTGCGAGTCTACGAGAACGGCAAAGAAATTTTTCATGTTCCACCTGGAGGGACCGATGCTACCGCGAGCTCGACAGGAAGCGGAGAGACGACGGAAGGGCGACTGCAGCCGGCAGGCCTCATCGAGTTGTCGCCCGCGGCGGCCGAGGGCATCCTGGTAAACCGCGTGGAACCGGAATATCCGGAGCAGGCGCTGATGCAGCACGTTCAGGGACCGGTCGTGCTTGACGTGCACATGGATCGCGAGGGCATTGTGCAGGACGTCACCCTGGTCAGTGGGGACATACTTCTGGGAGAAGCGGCCACCGCAGCGGTTCGTCAATGGCGATTCAAGCCGCAGAAAGTGAATGGCCAACCGGTGGAGATGGAAACGAAGGTTACGCTGAGATTCACTCTTCCTCCCAGCTGAGTTCCAAAAGCTTTCCAACCTTGACCGCCAATTCTCAATGGGTGCAATCGCCCGTGGCTGTTGAAAAAGTCCACTTTCTTCATCTGCGAAAATGTATCCGGCATCGCGTGGAGAATTGTCTCCGGGCGCATCGTGATGGATCGGCGCGTGCCCGTCCTGGTCATCGCGACGGTCATGAAAGACCCGCATTTCAACGCAGGTTCTCGGGCACGCCATTTGCCTGTGTTTTCGTCCGTCCTGTTCCGCCCGGCCCAGAAAATTTGACCGCACAAGGGCTTCCATCCCCCATCAATGACGAAGGCGGATTGGCCGGGTACAACAACAGTGGTTGACGAGAAAACTTCTTGCGCACTTCTAACTGGCAACGAGTGCCCAGCGCGGCGAGATGAAAGGTGGTCTTGCCGGGATCGATACCGATCGACTTAATCTGCATAACGATGGTCCTCCGTTTGGCTTTGCCAACCACCTATCCTTACTCTGGTTGGCTCTATTAGACGGCGGGCCATCTCATTATCGCCTTTACATATAGACCGAAGAGAGTCTCAAATTGTGCAACAGTACCCGGGTAATACTCTGGCGAAGCTTGGCTACGCTAAGATTAAGATAGAGTCTTGTCCAAGGGAAAACCGTTATGAGTGTCGAAAAAACGCCGAGCGAAAAAAACACCCGCTCTACTACTCCGCAGACCGAGAAGAAGCCTGCCGCTCGAGTGGGTG
Organism: Candidatus Sulfotelmatobacter sp.; assembly: GCA_049519055.1. Classification (GTDB taxonomy): domain Bacteria; phylum Acidobacteriota; class Terriglobia; order Terriglobales; family Acidobacteriaceae; genus Sulfotelmatobacter. The sequence goes on from JBEKRE010000017.1 coordinate 23,219, forward strand.
GAGTTCAGTGCCTCCGTTGCCATCATGAACTGGATAGTTACGTCTTCACGCGGCTGACTTTTCTTCCTTACGGCAGCGCTGGCGGCAACGTCGTCTTGGAGTGCCCCAAGTGCGGTCACATCGAGTTCCTGTCGCAGAATAGCCCCTTGCTCCGCCGGTTGAATGCCAAGCCGGTCGCTGTGGGCGACGGCGATTAGCAGCTTCCCCCGAAGGACCTTGCCATCGATTCTTCAAGCACATTGAACCGGTGCAGTCATCAATCCGCTTTCGGGACGAATCTCGCAGCCCATCGCGAGAGTCTTGCGCCCCGCGATTGCGAACCGTGTGAACGAAGCCGGAGAACGGTAACAACTGGCAGTAGAGAGGAAATGTCTTGCCGATTCTCGTAGTGGGCGGAGCGGGATACATCGGAAGCCACGCGGCACGTGCTCTAAGACGCCACGGGTATGACGTTCTAGTCTACGACGATCTGTCTCGCGGCCACAGGTCCCTGGTTGAGGGTTTCGAGTTGGTCGTGGCCGATATGGCGGATCAAGGGCGGTTGACTCAAGTCATGAAGCGCGTGGATGCGGTTATGCATTTCGCCGCGCATTCGCAAGTCGGCGAATCGGTTCGGAACCCACGCATCTACTTTCAAAATAACGCGGTGGGCGGGTTGACGCTGTTGAACACCGCGCTCGATGCCGGAGTGCGGAAGTTCATTTTCTCCTCGACGTGTGCCGTCTACGGGGTGCCTGAAAAGGTCCCTATCATCGAAGCCACGCCGCGCCAGCCCGTCAACCCCTACGGGACCTCCAAGCTTTTCTTCGAGAATGCGCTGGAAGCCTATGACCGTGCATACGGGTTGCGCTACATGAGCTTGCGTTACTTCAACGCCGCCGGAGCCGACGAGAGCGGAGAGATTGGAGAACTCCACGATCCGGAAACGCACTTGATCCCTGCGGCGTTAAAGGCCGTGACTGGAGAGCAAGGCGAGCTGGAATTGTTCGGCTCGGACTATTCGACGCCCGACGGAACCTGTATTCGCGACTACATTCACGTAAACGACCTCGCCAACGCACATGTGCTTGCCCTCAAGAAACTTGAAGCCGGAGGCGGTTCTGCCGCGCTGAACCTCGGCACGGGCCTGGGCTGCTCCGTGAAAGAAGTGATCACCATGATCGAAGAGGTAACCGGTTCGAAGGTTCCGCATCGCGAAGGACCGCGCCGGCCCGGCGATCCGCCCAGCCTTGTCGCCGATCCGTCGCGCGCCCAAAATGCGCTGCAGTGGAAAGCATCGCGATCTCTCCTCGAGATCGTGCAAACTGCCTGGCAATGGGAGCGTGGCGGCCGCCAGAAAGTGCGAAAAGCTTAGCGGTCTTCATCTTCGTGGGTTGCGCGAAAACCCGTTACAATCACACAGGAATCGTTGCAGGGCGCGGCTCTGGCCCCTCCGGACGGAGGCATCACGCATGGCGAGCAATCTTTCAGGCAAGAAAGTGGCAGTGCTGGGCGCGGGAAAAATGGGCGGCATTCTGCTGCAGGTGCTACTCAAGAACGGTCTTCTGGCTCCTGAGCTCACGACTGCCACCGTCGCGCACGAGGAACGCGCGCGGGCCCTCAGCGCGAAGCTGGGTATACCTGTCGGCACAAACAATCTGCAGGCCGCCAAAGACGCTGACGTGATCTTGATTGCGGTGAAGCCACAGGTGGTGGAGGAAGTTGCGGCCGAACTTCGCGGTCACATCTCACCCCGGCAGCTGGTCATCTCAGTGGCTGCCTCGGTTCCCAACAGTCTGATCGAGAAGACACTGGATTCGGCGGTGCCTGTGATCCGAGCCATGCCCAACACGCCTTGTCTTCTCAGCTGTGGCATGACCGCTCTGGCCAAAGGAAAATATGCAACCGCCGGTGACGTCGAGACGGCTACGGCCATGTTTGACGTCGTAGGCCGCACAGTGGTGGTCGATGAAAAGCATATGGATGCCGTGACCGGACTTTCCGCGAGCGGTCCAGCATATATCTACATCATTATCGAATCGCTTGCGGAAGCTGGGGTGAAAGTGGGACTGCCACGCGATATTGCGACGTTGCTCGCAGCCCAAACGACCATGGGAGCCGCTCGCGTCGTGCTGGAAACGGGGGACCACCCGGCGCTCCTGAAAGATGCTGTCACCACTCCCGCCGGCTGCACCGTGGACGGCATCATGGAGTTAGAGGAGGGTAAGCTGCGCGTAACGCTGATTAAAGCCGTAGTGAAAGCAGCGCAGCGGGCAAAAGAACTAGCGTTTTCCGGACACTGAATCAGCGCGGCTTGGCGCGGGTGGCATCGTCACTAAAGTACTGTTTACCGCCGCCAGACGAGGGAATAATTTACAAAGGGCTCCGAAGGACCGCGCGGTGGCTGACAACTCTATCGAACCCAGGGAAGATAAGCCGTTTATCCGAGTGCTGGTTACTGACACCACGCGCGCGAACAGCCAGATGCTGTCCGACGTGCTGGCTCGAAACGTGCGCTTTCGGGTGCTTGAAACCGAGCTCTCGGCTGCAGCCATCCTGGCGGTTACGGAACGTGAGAAGCCGGATGTGGTGCTGATCAGCGTACTCCTCGAAAATGATCCTAACCTCGGGTTCGATGTAACCCGCCAGTTGCGCGCTTCTCATCCCGCAAGCCGCGTCATCATGTTACTGGATCGTTCCGAGCGCCGCTCCGCGGTGGAGGCCTTTCGCGCCGGTGCCAGCGGAATCTTTTGCCGCAGCGAATCGGTGAAGTTGCTGGCCAAATGCATTTCCTGTGTTCACGCCGGCCAGGTGTGGGCGAATAGCCGCGAAATGAAGTATCTGCTCGATGCTCTTTCTGAGGCAATGCCTTCGCGCCGGGGGGCGAATGCGAGTAACATTTCTATTCTTTCCAGGCGCGAGCAGGATGTCGTCAGCGGGGTGGCGGATGGATTATCGAATCGCGAGATCGCCCATCGTCTGAAGTTGACGGAGCATACGGTAAAGAATTATCTCTTTCGCATATTCGATAAGTTAGGGGTCTCCAGTCGCGTGGAAGTAGTACTGTATGCCTACGGCGTCGTGAGTAGGGTTCCACGCGTGTCAGTTGCGAAACCATCAGTTGGACAGGCTAACCGCGCTAGGCGATCTACCAGGGGTGGCTCGCCCATCTCTGCAAAAGAGACGGACGGCGACGCGAGGCCGGGCGAGAGAGATTCACCAAAAACCCTGCCTATCTAGAGGCGACCTTGGCCTTCCTGTAGTCCCAATCCGTCTGCAGCCGTGTTCACAATCGTGCGCCCGATCATTAGCGAGGCTGTTGCCGCCGGGGAAGGGACGTTGAGCACGTGCAGCATCCTGCCCGAAGGCACGAACTGAAAATCATCCACCAGGCCACCCTCGCGCGTAAGTGCCTGAGCGCGAACCCCGGACCCGCCCGGCACTAAATCGTTGTCACGCACCTCAGGAACCAGGCGTTGTAGTGCGCGCACGAACGCCGGCTTGGAAAATGACCGGTGGAATTCGTCCAGACCACTGCGCCAATTTTTCGCCGCCATCCGCCAGAATCCAGGAAAGGCGAGGGATGAACCCAGATCGCGCGCGTTGAAGTCCGTGCGCCGGTATCCTTCTCGGCGAAATGCAAGCACGGCATTCGGTCCGGCGTCCACAGTGCCACTGATGCGACGCGTGAAATGAACTCCAAGAAAAGGGAACCGAGGATCGGGCACCGGATAGATGAGAGAACGCACCAGCGCCGAGCGCTCCGGGATAAGGTCGTAATACTCGCCGCGAAAAGGCACAATCATCACCTGCGGATCGTCCCCCGCTATGCGGGCGATGCGATCGCTGAACAGTCCTGCGCAGTTAATGAGTGACTTCGCGGAGAAATCGCCTCTGCTCGTTTCGACCGTAATCTCATCCCCGTGTCGCTGGATTCCCTTAACCTCAGCCGAAGTGAGGATGGTTTCGCCGCGGTCGGTAATGATCTTCGCATATTTATTGCACACTGCCGCGTAGTCCGTGATTCCGGTCGATGGCACCACCAGCGCCCGCAGTCCACTCACCTGGGGCTCGATCTCACGCAGTTCTTCGGGTCCGATCGATCGCAGACCAGTTAGTCCGTTGACCTCGCCACGGCGGCGCAACTCTTCGAGGCGAGGGAACTCCTCCTCGTGAGTGGCGACAATCACTTTTCCGCAAACTTGATAAGGGATGCCGTGTTCGCAGCAGAATTCCACCATGGCCGCCGCGCCGGTGACGCACAACTTCGCTTTCAGCGAACCCGGTTTATAGTAGACGCCAGAATGGATGACGCCACTGTTGTGGCCGCTCTGATGCCGACCCACGCGGTCTTCTTTCTCCAGCAGCAGGAGGCGGAGCCGCGGAAATCGTTGCGTGATTTCGAGCCCCACGGCCAACCCGACGATCCCTCCACCGACGATGATGACGTTGTATCGTGATTCAGTCATTGCTCCAATCATCGTAACCGACGTCACTTCGTTCGCGGCCGATATTCATTGGTTGACGTCGCCGCCAGCGCTACCACCGTTGCTCCCGCCTCCAACTCTTGCTCGTCGTCGCGCTTGACGTTGCCGGAGATCCGTTGTCCTGTGTACCTCGGAGAAAGATCTTGGGATTGATCGCGTGCTGGCTGAAGCCGACGAACTGGGTCATGGATCCCAGGTTCTGATTCAGGTCATAGAATCGATTCGTGCCGGAACACGATCCCGTCGTAAGCCCGGTGAAGCCGTTCAGCGCCCGGTAAATGCCGCCGTCATTGGCGAAATCCATAAGATCGGTGGCCGAACTTGATCCGGCGTCCGGAATCGAAAAGGCTAGCGCGTGCTGGTCGGGAGGCACATGCGCCGGCAGTGCCCAGCGGATCACAACCATAGACGTGCGTGAGGTTCAGGAAAAGTTGCATTGGAGCATATTAGGTTCGCCGCACCCAACGGATCTCTACGCCGGAGCGATCAATCTTTACAAGTGTTCGATCAATGGTGGAACGTAGGAGCCCGAGGCCGAAATATGAGTCGGAGGAATTATCAGCCTCGCCGGTGCCCACCAGAATCGCACTTTGGCGGGGATTGGAATTCCCCGATTGAATTGCGATCGACCCGTTCGAAAGCGTAGCCTGGTCGGCGGTGAGCGCCGTGCAATTGACGTTGCTGGCGACGCTGGTGGTTGCATTGGTTAACGTCCCACACCCCGCCCTGAGCCCCGCCGATATAAACCGTATTGCCGGTCGAGTCCGCCGGATCAATCGCAATTGCGGGCGCGGCCTGAGACCAGGTGATGGTCCCGACACCCCGTGCCCGTAGCATCAGAAGCCAAGGGAACTGGACCGAAAGGAGTCCGACGGCCGGAAACTGGCAGCACCATCGGGGCTGGCTGTGAAGCACTAATGCGACCCAGTCGAGTTGCACGCCCCTGCATCTTGGTTTGATAGGCGCGGCGATGCAGTTCCGCAGATGATTTGCCAGGGACCACACGACCGCGCAGAAACCACTCTGAACGCTGCTCTTCGTGGTCCGCATCGGCATCCTTGATAGGCGTTTCGGGTAGCGGTTTGTTTGCGCCCTGAGCGTGTGCGATCGGGGGCAAAAAATTGTTAACCATGCCAGCACGGAAGTGCAAACAGCGCGAGAGAACCTGGGACAGATCGTAATCTTTCAACGATGAGGGCAGTATCAAAGTCGCGGAGATCACCGATCAGCCTCAAAAGCGAAAAGCGCCCGTTCAGAGCCATCTTGGGAGGCTATTTGGGGAATTGAAAGGCGAGCGCTAGGGCATCAAAGAATCGGTTGTGAAGGAACGCCAGGAGTGCCTGTACAATTTTTCCCGAATCTCGTATCGAGAGAAAACACCTCGAGGTGCTTACATGTTGATGCGGCGTCTGCTCTCCTTCGGCTTGATCGCTCTGGTATTGGTGTGCACGGCTCCAGTCCAGCAGGTTCAGGCGGCGGATCACGAGATCAGCGTAGCGGCCGCAGCAGACCTGAGCTCCGCTCTGCAGGAAGTTGCCGCCAATTACGAAAAACGCAGCGGCGGCGTGGTGAAGCTTTCCTTCGGCGCATCGGGCGCGTTAACCCAGCAGATTCAGAATGGAGCTCCCTTTGACGTTTTTTTGTCAGCCAATATGGACTATCCCCGGCAGTTGATCGCCCGTGGCCTGGCGGATGGTACAACGTTGTATCGTTATGCCGTGGGGCGATTGACGCTGTGGGTTCCCGAGGATTCTCCTCTCGATGTCGAACACAAGGGCATGGATATTCTGCTGGATCCTTCCGTGAAGAAAATCTCCATCGGCAATCCGCAGCATGCGCCCTATGGCCGCGCCGCCGCCGCCGCGCTGACGCATTACGGCCTGTACGAAAAAGTCAGCGATCGGCCGGTGCTAGGAGAAAACATCGCTCAGGCGGCGCAGTTTGTGGAATCTGGAGGTGCGCAGGCTGGGTTCGTCGCGCTGGCTCACGCCACAGCACCCGCGATGCAGGGGAAAGGCAGATACTGGGTCGTGCCGGCCGAGGCCTATCCGCCGCTGGATCAAGACGTGGTCGTAATCTCGCGCTCACCTTACAAGCAAGCGGCGGCGGCATTTGTCGATTATGTGAAAACCACGGAAGCAGCAGCGGTGCTGCAACGCTACGGTTTTACCTTGCCTGAACAGAAGCGAGGACTGGCCAAATAAATGTCGATCGATTGGCAAGCATTCCGGCTCACCATAGAACTGGCCCTGATTGTGTCGGCCATCTTGTTTGCAGCGGGACTGCCTCTGGCCTACTGGATCACGTTCTCGCGTTGGCGGTGGAAATTTCTGGTGGAAGCTCTAGTCGCATTGCCCATCGTGCTGCCCCCCACGGTGTTGGGATTTTATCTGCTGGTTGCTCTCGGCTCCCGCAGCCCCGTGGGAGTCTGGTGGCAGTCTCTCACCGGACACACGTTAGCGTTCAGCTTTACCGGACTGGTAATCGGCTCCATCCTCTACAGCATGCCGTTCGCGGTGCAGCCTTTTGCGGCTTCTTTCGCGTCGGTCGATCGCAAATTGCTGGCGGCCTCGGCGACGCTGGGAGCTTCTCCGTTACGCACTTTCTTTCGCGTGGTAATGCCGCTCTCCCTACCGGGGCTGGTTACTGGGGTTGCGTTGGCTTTTGCTCACACGATGGGTGAATTCGGCGTGGTGCTGATGATTGGGGGCAATATTCCTGGCGCGACCCGCACTGTCTCCATCAGTATTTACGATCAGGTTGAGGCTTCAAACTACGCCGGGGCCAATGCGATGGCCTTGCTGTTGTTGGCCTTCTGCTTCGCAGTGCTTGCCGTGGTGTATGGCCTCCACCGGCGAACGCCGAAGCAGAAATCGTGGCCCATAGGCCTGACGGAATAATGCCTACAACCGCGGCCTCAAAATCCGCAAATGCAGTGCTTCGCGCAGCCATTCGCAAGCGTTTTGCTTCTGCGGAACACGAGTTCTCGCTGGACGTGGAGTTCAGTGCGGGGCCTGGATTCACCATCCTTTTTGGCCCCTCAGGCGCCGGGAAAACCACGGTCCTCGATTGCGTGGCAGGGCTGGCGACCCCGGATGCGGGACGGATTTCCATTGGCAAACGCATTTTATTTGAGGCAAAGACGCTCGACGAGAAACCTTCCGTTAAAGTTTCAGTCTCCCAGCGAAAAGTCGGATACGTGTTGCAGGATCTCGCTCTGTTTCCACATCTGACGGCTGAGCAGAATACCGAATATGGGCTCGCGCATCTGCCGCGAACCGCCCGGAAACAACGAGTCACAGCCATGCTGTACGAGTTCCGCGTCGACCACCTGTGCCGGCAACTGCCAGCGAAAATTTCCGGTGGAGAACGTCAGCGCGTAGCGCTGGCCCGCGCTCTCGTGACCGATCCCTGCCTGCTTCTGCTCGACGAGCCGCTCTCGGCTTTGGACGCAGGCACCAAGGCAAGAATCATGGACGATCTCCGGGGCTGGAACCGGGTTCACCGCATCCCGATTCTCTATGTCACGCACAGCCGCGACGAAGTAATGGCTCTGGGCGAGCATGTGCTCGTGTTGGACCGGGGCCGGATCATCGCGCAAGGCACGCCGCACCAGGTGTTGCGCGCGCCGGTTCAGGAAACAGTGGCGCAGTTGGCCGGTTTCGAAAACATTTTCGACGCCACCGTCGAGTCCGTACACCAAGACCGGGGAACCATGATGTGTCGCGCAATAGCGCGCGCTCCGGCGGGTGGAGAGGGAAGCAGCGTTCTTCTGGAGACGCCTCTGATTCGTGCCGAACCGGGTTCACAGCTACGCGTTGGCATTCGTGCCGGTGATATCCTGCTGGCGATTGCAAATCCCACAGGCCTCAGCGCTAGAAACATAATTCCCGGGCGGCTGATTTCCTTGGAGAGGCGCGACCTGATGATTTCCGCGAGGGTAGATTGTGGCGTCGAGATGGAAGTCCACCTGACTCTAGCCGCGCGCGAAGCATTACAACTGGAAGCCAGCCCCGAGCTAAAGCTATGGCTGGTGATCAAAACCCACTCCTGCCACTTAATGCAAAAGTAAAGTCAAATCAATGTAGAGAAGTCAGAAGGCAGAAGGTGAATCGTCACTTCTGCATTTTGATTTCTGCATTCTGTATATCGCCTTGCTCCATCTCGATCGCGGCGATCCACTGTCCCTTGCGCCGTTCTGAAAGGACGATATGGCCGCCAAGAATCTGGGCCGCGGCAGCCGGTGGCAGGTCGCGATGAAAGCCGAAAAAGCGAGTCTTCCATTTCGTCCAAGTTCGCCATTGATCCCAACGCGCAGGGCCAGGCTCGTACTTCGTCGAGAAAACCAGAGCGACATCATAATTTGAACGAAAGTCAGCCGCGGAAAGCACTTCATCAAGAGAAAAATCTTCAATGCGCACCACCCGCATCGGCCGCGAAGTGTAGCCAAGCCAGGGTCGCGTCAACTCATCGGATGCAGGCCAAGCCGTGAGCACGTGTGCCATAGGGTAGCGAGCTTCCAGGAACCGCTCGGCATCTTCGTGCAAGACGATGTAGTCCCGATAGGCCAGATTGTCCTCAGGTGAAAAACCATAGGGAGGATTCCAGAACCAGGCCACCACGAATGCCAGAGCAACGCCGGTAATCGCCGCACGCCAGAAATGTACTCTGCGCCACAGCGTGGAGACCGAGAGGATGATGACGAGTGGAACGGCCGGAAGCATATAACGAGCCAGTACAGCACCTCCAATCAATGACATCGCTACGGCATCAGCGAGTATGACGACGTAGAACATCATCTGGACAGGAATGCTGATCCGCGGCCGCTCCCAGCCCGAGTCGCATTGGGGTGGCAACATCGACATCGCAACTAACATCGCCAGCGTCAGAACCCAGAGATGAAGATAGCCGCTGATTTGCCACAACCGCATGGCCAGCGCCAGCAGAAATCGCGTGGGGCTTAGCGTGGAAGCGACGTTGTAGCGAAAGAATTCTGGGTTTCCGAGAACGTATCCCGTGCGCGAGTAGTGATAGAGATACCAGAGCGCAAGGGGAAGAGCCGGAAGCATCAGCGAGGCAATGCGTCTCGCGTAGCCGCCAGTCGGCGTAGTGTCGCCAACCTTATCTACGCAAGCCAGCCATAGTTTGCGCAGCGACGTCTTCCGCGCGAGCAGTCCAATCGTCTCCCACCCCGCGAGCGCCAGCGGGGCGAGAATCGCAGTCTCCTTCGCCAAGGCCGCGACCGCGAACCACATGGCTGAAGCCAGGAGCCGTTCTTCCACATAAGCGGAAAGGCCCCAGAAAATGAATCCCGCCGCTGCCAAGTCCACGTGAGCCAGCGAGCTTTGGGCGAAGAAGACCGGATACACCGCCGAGCACAGCGTGGCCGCGATCGCAACCCGGGTGTTCGCCACCCGCTCGGCCAGGCGAAACAAACCCACCAGCGAAAAAGCGGCCAACACCAACATGGCTGTTCGGGTCACGAGAGGAGCGTAGCCCACCGCTTTCCACCACAAGGCCAACCACGCCATCACCAGCGGCGGGTGTGCGTTCGAGACCGTGGAATGCGGAATGAAACTTGCAGTTAAGAGAATGTCGCGTGCTGCCGGAATGTAATAGCCCGATTCATCCCAGAAGTATGCAAGCTGGAGTAGAGGTACATGCAGTAGAAAAACAAACACAAAGATGACCGCGAACACTAGGGCTGGGTAACTGCCCGACCATTGCACTTGATCGCGGCGGCACGACTGGTGATCTTTCAGAGCGTCCTCCTGTCTGTGTCTGAAAAGACATCTCGAAAAACAGACGATTCAGCCATGAAAAAAGGAATCGCGTTCCCTCCGACGAGTCAGCCCCGAGGTCACCAGCGCGCCGTGAATCTAGATTAGGAAATGCCTTAATGCACCTGCCCGCCGGGGCTCATCCGCGGGTCGAGCTTGATTTCGCCGAAAGCGGTCTCGTAGCCGGAGACGTTCTGCTGCAGCAGCCCGAGCAGAGCCTTGGCTTGTTGAGGACTTAAGTAAATGCCCTGAAAGTTGCGAATCTCGACTTGCGTTTCGCTTTGCTGTTGCACGGTGCCAAAGACGAGAAAGAAATCCCACACATTGACTCGCATCTGCACGCTGTTGGCATAGGTTTCCCGATACTCGGGCGCATTGGTCAGCTTGACATTGGGTTGTGGCGGAACACTCATAGCAAAGCAGTGTAATGACTTTAGGGGCGGAAAGGAAAGACGTGAGAACTAGCAATGTGGAGAGTGGCTCGACGGTCACTGCTGGTGCAAGTCGCCTGACAAAAATTGTCAGACAGCGTGCAAGTTTCTGGCGAAGTAGGCTGCCGCGAAAGGACATGGTCTGAAGCTACTTTGCTGAAACCAAACGGGTTGTAGGATGTCAATACAGCTGTCATCTGGCGTTCAAAGTGCGAGACTTGGTAAGGTTTGGAAATTGAATTTCGCGAGTACTTTTATGACCCATAAGCCTGAAGACGCGGCCATCGAAGAAGAGATTATTCTCCCGGAAAACCTTGTCCCTTTAGGGTCTGTCTTGGGCGAGGGCGTCACGCCTCTGGACGTCAGCATGGTGTTGGCTAAAGTGTTCCGGGTGCAGTATGCCGAAGTCGCCCTGTTGCGCCTCGAAGGTGGTCTGCTCAAGTTCATTTTTCCCGAGCATCTCCGCACGACGGGCGCTATTCCCATTTCCAGCAAGGCCGTCGCTGCCCATACCGCATTGAGCAAAAAGGCAGAAATCTTCAACAATTTTGCCCGCGTAAAGCACGCCAGTATTTTCGAAACCATTAAGCCGGTCGGTTCCGAAGAAGAAACTCCGACGCCGCCCGCGCCCATTCAGAAGCTGATGTCGGTACCGATTCTCGATCACAATTCCAGCGTGCTGGGCGTGCTACAGATCTCGCGGAAGGGGCTGGATCCGCGTTTCACCCAGGACTTTAGCCGCGAAGATTTGCACGACCTCGAACTCGCCGCCGGACTTTTGGCCGGTTCACCCGTGATGCGCGCCAATTGAATCTGCGAAGAATTCAGCTAGCCTGTCGCCGGAAACTCCGCCGAGCGTAGTTTAAATTCAGTTAGAGCTCGGTCGTTTTCCCGAGTTTTCGTGTAGTCCCGCTTCAGGCTGCATCCTGGTTAACGCTATTGCTCCTTCCCCTATCCTCTTCGGCTCGTTGCTTCAGGCGGGAGAGGGCAGCGACCTCGTGTGCTTCCGAGCGGCTCCCGGCAGGGGGCCGCTGCGGATTTCCAGTTCCTTTCCCCGCTGATGTTTCTTTCTTGCGCTATTTTTCGAAGTCTGGGCGCTGCGATGATTCTTGGATGTTTTCCTTGGGGCTCGAAGATTCTTTCTGAGCGTCTTGCTCGGGAGCCTTCGTAGCGGAAGAGAGCAGGTAGTCGATCCTGCCCCGGGCAGCGAGCCGTCTGACATTGCTGGCATTTCCCGCCTGCTCGAGATAGGGAGCAAGGTCCCGGTCGGCCGCTATTCCTTTGTCCTTTAAGAATTGCAGAATTGCCGTGGTTTGGGTGTCCAAGGTTTCAAGAGAGGAAAACAACTCCTGAAGTATCTCCTGCGCAATCTCGTGGTTAACAATCATCTCCTCTGAATCACTTTATGATGCCGAAGCCATGGTCGAAGCGAGGCCGTTGATCGGTGAGACTCTCGCCCCCTAAGGTTCAGAGTTTTGAGACGGCTGTCTCAGTGTGAGACTGAGGTTTCGGCGGTGCCTTGACCCAGCGTCGCCGGGGATGCTAAACCACTGACAAATATAGGGCCTGAGTACTAATCCTTCCGTTCCGCGCGATGGTCGCGCTCGTGCTTCTGTTTCTCGTATAACCGCGTGTTCTGGCTCCCCAAAGCTCTTCCTAACCGGGAAGAGGGGGAGCCCAACCGCATCTTGTTGGTTCGGCGGGCAAACGGTCGGAATGACAGGGTCGTTTCACCTGAAAAAGGGGCACCACTGCTTGGGTCAAATCGGAATAGCGAAGGCGAGGACGAGTCCGGCGAGCACCGTGGCTGACCTGGCGCGCTTTTTTCCGGAAGCGACGCCCGTCCGCATTCCAGTGGAATTGACGCGAAGCACCCGGACAACCGACGGCAATCCGGTTGGCGGGCTGGGAGTTTCGAAGGCTGGCTTACCAGAGAACACCGTGATTGAATTTGGGACAGCGCGCGAAGTTTTGTTTGCTTGCACCACGCCGCTGGAGTTTGCCGACGTGCTGCGGTTGCGCAACTCGGATGGCTCGCTCGATACGGAGGCCTCGGTAGTAGCGGTGCAATACCATCCCGGCGCGACCATTGTGGCGGCACGCTTTCTTCATGCAGTTCCGAACTGGATCGTAAAATCATGACAGCATCCTCTTCATCATCGCAGGCGTCATCGCCTGTTCCCGACCTGGCGGCGCTGTGGTCGAGCGCGCGCCGTCTACATCCTATCTATGTTGAACTGGCGCGAGAGTTTGTACTCGATGCACCGCCGTTTGCCGCTCTGGATGAACCGGTCGACGCGCCCGATCGCGAGACCGTAGAACACTCGCAGCAATGGCTGCAGGACATGGATGACCGCATCCAGGTACACCAATTGCGGCAGTTTCTGCAGACCAGTTCGCTGGTCGATGGAGATGGCCTAGTTGCGCTTTTGCAGCACTTTCTGCGCGAGCCCACCCGCACGGATTCTTCCCGCGACAAGATTGATTTCCTGTTGGTGCAGTATTTCAGCCAGAAAGCACCGACGGAACTGGAAGATAACGAGGCCGACGTTGCTTACGTAGCGCAAAGCTTGGAGCCGGTGTTGGGCCCGGTGGAACTAAAGTCTCCGGTGTGGCTGAACGCACTCGATCGGGTTCTCGAAGCCGCGCGGCACTGCCAGTCGCTGGATGAGTTGCTGCACGGGGGTGTGCTGGAGCAAGGGCGCAAGGCTAAGGTGCAGGCCGGCGATTTGTTTTATCTGCCGAGTGCGCTGGTGGCGTTCACCCGCTTTGGATATCTGATGAGACGTGTGTTCTTTCGCCTCATGCTCACCGATCTCAACAACATTCTCGACGGGCTGACCGAACTGGAAGAAAAGGGCGTGGAGACGATTGACTGCCGGCGGGCACAGTTCTCGGCGCAGGAGCCGATCGTGCGGCTGCGCATGATCTGCCAGTCCTGGAAGGTGATGTTCCAGGCAGAATATTCTTCCGGGCAGCCCTTGCGCATGCTGGTGGATCTGCGGGCGTCAGTGGATGAGGCGCTGGGCCGACACGCGGAGGCGGAGAGCGAAAAGGCAGCGGAAGCGACTGCGGCGGCTAAAGCTGGCACGGTTAGCAGTGTGCCGGACAAATCGCCGCGCACCTTTGCCGCTGCTGCCGGAGCGTCAACCTCTTCGAAGAGTGCACCACAAGCGGCTGCGAAGCCAAAGGCTCAGTTTGTTGTGGCGAATGACCAGTCTCTGGAGTTTGATGTTTCCGCTGCGCCGGAGTGGAATCCGGATGCGGACTCACAGCCACCGAAGAACAAGTAGGTGGCGATCAATCGACCGTTGGGTCGAGAGACAACACTTCAACGACGCCCGCGTGTTGGCGGGATTGGAACCAAAAGGAAGCGAGCGAGTGGACCATCCGACCGTATTGGTTATCTCCGACGACGTAGATTTTTCGCGGAGCATCACCGCGCGCTGGCAGGTGGAGCGCAACGTACCCACGTTCACCATGTTGAGCGGAGATCTGTGGCCGCGCAGCGTGGATAGCTTTGAGGTCGCCATTGTCGGGCCCTTGCGGCGTGAATTGCTTTCATTGATTTTGGAGCCTCTGCACTCGACCTTGCAGCCGCTGTTCTGTGTTTGTGAGGATGCGGCGACGGCGCGACTGGTGCGGGAGCGCTGGCCGCGCACGTCCGTATTGCGTCATGATGAAAATTGGCTGGATGGGTTGATTCTGGCCGCGGGGGAAGGGGTGCAACGCGCTATTGCTGATGCTCGCGCCCGCGCCGCCGAACAGACCTGCGCGACTCTGGAACAGCAGGCGATGCTGGGTCGCTACATGCTGGAGATGCGGCACGGTTTGAATAATGCCCTAACTTCGCTTCTGGGGAATTCTGATCTGCTGCTGATCGAGCCGGGCACCCTGTCGGCCCAGACGCGCGGGCAGATCGAGACCATTCGCAACATGACACTGCGCATCCACGAGGTGATGCAGCGGTTTTCCTCGCTGGAGAAAGAGATGAACGTGGTGGCGCGGCAGGCGGAAAGGGATTCCGGCAAGGTCCGAGTGACTGCAGCGGCTGCGGGAATCTGAATTCAAAAACTTGTTGCTGTCGGTGTTGAGTCTGGACGAGGTGCGAAGGCGGCGGCAAAATTGATTCTCCCCCAGAATGTGCCGATCTGAGTGGAAGGGCTCTATGCATAGGTTAATTACGACGAGCACGATTTTGGAGCACGAGATTTCGGAGCTGCGCCTGCTGATCGAGCGCCAGACCGGCGTTGTGCTCGATTGCCCCAATAGCGCGCTGGCCGCGCGCGTCGCCGATTTTATTGAAAAGCAGGATCTGGAGTCGTCGACTGCCTTGCTCGATCGCCTCCGTTCTTCCGAGCAGGACCCCTCCAGTTTGCCGGCTTTGCTGGACGGGCTGGTCAATATCTACACTGGATTCTTCCGTCATCCTGGAGCCCTGAATGCATTGACCCGGCAGGTGTTGCCGCAACTTTGCACGCGTCGGTCGGCCGACAGTCCTGGCCCTATCCGTATCTGGAGCGCGGGCTGCGGCACGGGAGAGGAAACCTATTCCATCGCGATGGCCGTGTGCGATGCGGTGAATCCGGCTAACGTCAGTGTCTCCAATGGCAATAGCACCGGCAAGTCGAGCACTCGCAACGGCGGCATTGCGGAGAATTCGCAAGGCATGCCGGTGCAGCCCGTGAAGCTGAATGCGGGATGCTCCATTCATATCGTGGGCAGCGACTTGCTGCCGTGGAGTATCGAAACCGCGGACCGCGGTGTATATCCCATGTCCGCCCTGGAAGGGCTCCCCCCAGCCACGATTCGGAACTATTTTTCAAAGATCGGTTCTTCTGCCCCTGTGCCATCGAGCAGTGGACCTGCCGAGGCCTTCCCTGAGTCTGCCGTTTCGCAGAATCCAACCAGCGCAGTCCACCTGCTGGTGAAGCCTCGATTGCGCAGCCTCGTCACCTTCAACTGCATGAACCTGGCTCGCCCCAGCTATATCGGGCGCTTTGACTGCATCTTCTGTATGGACGTGCTGCCGCACTTCTCTCGCGTCCAGCGCCTCGCCGTGCTCGAACGCCTGCACCTATATCTCGAACCCGGCGGCTATCTTTTCCTCAGCCAGACCGAGAAGCTCTCGGCCCCGAACCTGAACTTCCGCTCGGAAACATTCGATGGGTATACGTTCCACCGCAAGCCCATGGCAGCCAGCGCAGCCTATGGACGGTAAGAAACCAAAAGCTGCCTAGAGAGCGAGTCCTCGCTAAGCAAACAGAAATTCCTTCGTTCGCAACTCCTTGATTGTGTCTCTAAGCTTTGCCGCCTTCTCGAACTCAAACCGCTTGGCCGCTTCGCGCATATCGCTTTCGAGTTTGACGATATATCCATCCAACTCTTCCTGCGATTTGAATTCCGGCATCCCTTCTGCTTCGCTGCCGGTCAGGTCGGTGTAATCGGCGGCAACGATCCCAGCCAGCGTCATGTCCAGGGGACGAACGATCGACTCGGGGGTAATCCCGTTTTCGGTGTTGTACGCGGTCTGGATTTCGCGACGCCGCAAAGTTTCGTCGATCGCCCGCTTCATCGAATCGGTCATGCGGTCGGCGTAGAGAATCGCCCGGCCCCGTAGATGACGGGCGCAGCGTCCGATCGTCTGGATCAGGGATCCCCACGAACGCAGGAAGCCTTCTTTGTCGGCATCGAGAATAGCCACTAGCGAGACTTCGGGCAGGTCGAGGCCCTCGCGCAAGAGATTAATGCCGATCAATACGTCGAACTCTCCCTTTCGAAGATCGCGGAGAATCTTTACGCGTTCCAGGGTCTCGATCTCCGAGTGCATGTAACGGCATTTCACGCCCACTTCGGCGTAATACTCGGCGAGGTCCTCGGCCATGCGCTTGGTCAACGTTGTGACGAGAACACGCTCACCGCGCTCGACACGGGCACGAATCTCATGCAGCAGATCGTCAATCTGTCCCTTTACTGGACGCACCTCGACCTCCGGGTCGATGAGTCCCGTGGGCCGGATGATTTGCTCCACCACGACGCCTGCCGATTTCGTCAACTCATACGGTCCGGGGGTCGCCGAAACATACACCATCTGATTGGTGCGATGTTCGAATTCCTCGAATGTCAGGGGGCGATTATCCAACGCCGAGGGCAAGCGGAAGCCGTACTCCACCAGGGTTTCCTTGCGTGAGCGGTCGCCCGCATACATGCCGCGCAATTGCGGAATGGTCTGATGCGATTCATCCACGAACATCAGATAGTCGCGTGGAAAATAATCCAGCAGCGTCGGCGGAGGCTCCCCGGGCATGCGTCCCGTGAAATGCCGTGAATAATTTTCGATGCCGTGGCAATAGCCCATCACTTTGATCATCTCCAGATCAAACTTCACGCGCTGATGAATACGCTGGGACTCGACCGCGCGGCCTTGTTTCTCCAGTTCCACTTCCCACCAGGCCAGTTCCTTCTTGATCGACTCCACCGCCGTCGCCCTGGTCTCATCTTTCATCACATAGTGCGTCTTGGGATAAATCGGCAGCCGCATGTATTTCTGCTTCACCGTGCCGAAGAGAGGATCGATCTGCGCCAGCGATTCAACCTGATCTCCCCACAATTCGATGCGATACGCCATGTCGTCATAAGTGGGGAAGACCTCGATCACATCGCCGCGCACCCGAAACGTTCCGCGGCGGAAGTCGCCGTTGGTGCGCTCGTAAAGAATGTCGACGAGCTTGCGCGTGATGTCCTCGCGCGCGATCTTCTGACCTTTTTCCAAGAACAACATCATGCCGTAGTAGGCTTCTGGCGAGCCCAGGCCATAGATGCAGCTCACGGAAGCCACAATCAGCGCATCGCGGCGCTCGAATAAGGACCTGGTCGCAGAAAGCCGCAGCTTGTCCAGTTCATCGTTAATGGTTGCTTCTTTTTCGATGTACAGATCGGCGGCCGGAACATAAGCCTCGGGCTGGTAATAGTCGTAATAGGAAACAAAATACTCGACCGCATTGTGCGGAAAGAAATTCTTGAACTCGTGATAAAGCTGCGCCGCCAGCGTCTTGTTATGCGCCATCACCAGCGCCGGACGGTTCACCGCCTCGATGACCTTGGCCATCGTATACGTCTTGCCCGATCCCGTGACGCCGAGCAGCACCTGATGCTGCTCGCGGTCATAGATGCCGCGCAGCAGGGATTCGATCGCGCGGCCTTGATCCCCCTGCGGCTTGTAATTTGAAACGAGTTTGAAGTCCATGGAAAACTCTTAACTGTGGATCGTAGCTGTTAGCTCTTAGCCAAACTTGGATTGTCATTCCGAGCGGAGCGAGGAACCTGCTGTTCGCCGGCCACCCCCACAGACGGCCCATCCGCCGAATGAGAATCTTTGTATTATAAACGCTGGCAAAAGCAGGCAGGAATCGTGGGCGAGAAACAAAATTCGAGCTATCGTTCACTCATTTGTGAATCTCAATCGCGACCACCGCTGCCGGGCCCTTGCCGCCTAAGTCCATATACTCAACCTTAACCGGTCTTCCTTCCAGATCCGAGCAGGGGTCTAGGTTGCCCTTCGGCGTGATGCCGAGCGTGCTGTAGTCGATCTTGAAATAATTGCCGGAATGCAGACCGAGCGTCTTCCCCGCGGTAATTACATTCAGATCGATTGCCGGCGTGCTGCACCGCACGTTTTTCACCAAACCGGTCACAAAATGGTGTGGCCCGCTCGGAAGAGGTTCGTCGTGAGTCGCCGGATCTGGGGCGACGTCTGCTTCCACGATAGCGCTGGTGACCCCACCCGCCGATGTTGCCGCTTTCATTTGATCGCCGAAGTGCGGCCTGTGCTCCTGCGCCCGCGCATATTCTTCCGCATGGAGCAGAAAGTTCTCCGCCATGGCGGTCTCTTGCGGGGTACTGGCCAGGGGCATCGCATTCCGGATTACCGTCACCGCATCTTTGCCACGCTCCATCTCGAGCAAGATATTGGCAGCGCTCAGGCGGTAGCTCAAGCTGCCGGGCTCCAATTGAACGGCATGCAATGCCATCATGCGGGCTTCGTCCAGATTGCCATTCCGCGTCGCCAGAAACGCACCCAGTCGATCATAGCTTGGGGCGAAGTCTGGGTTGAGCTTGATGCTGGCGCGCAAGCTGCTCCCCACCTTGTCCGCCAGCGACCTATCCATGGAACCATTCATTGAAATCGCGGCGAAATAGTAGTGCGCCAGATAACTCTGCGAATCAAGCGTTACCGCCTGCGCATACCAATTTCGTGCTTCATCGATGTGGCCCTCGCGGAATTCCAGAAAGCCCATCGTTTCGTGCGCCAAAACGTTGTTCGGATCTTCCTTCAAGATGCGCTCGAGGATCGTGCGAGCGTCTGCACTTCTGTCGTTGTACGCCAGAACATCAGCTCGCACTGCGTCGGCCTGCACAGTGCTGAGCGCCTCGGCATGGAACGCGGCAGCATCGACATCGGTTGTTCCCGCCATTTTGAAATATTGAAAACTCTCTTGCCGGATGTACCCCTCCAGCGTCGACTGCAATTGTTCCAGGTCCCCAAACGCCCGCGTGGCTGCGGTTACGGGGTCAACGTCTTGGGAAAGCAGTTGCGCGTAGTCTGCCAGGCGCTGAGTCTTGTCACGATAATCCTTCAATTCCAGATAGTGAGTCAGCGCCCACGACTCGCCGTAAAAGATCGAGCCTTTACTCTTCTCGTGGTAATAGGGGGATGTATGGTCGATGGTAAACAGCATGGGCAGCGCCAACAAACGGTTGTTGCGCAATAGATACAATTTCTCCGGACTCGGGTGCCCCATCTCGACTTCCTTCTCGTGGATGTCCGTATTCTGGTAAAACTCCGCCAAGCCCTCGTCAAGCCAGAGCGGAATAAAACCCGCTTTGCTCAGGAGCAGATGCGTGTATTCGTGATACACGACTGCGTAAGGATGCTCGCCCTCGGCGTCGAGCCGCATCAGCACGTAATTCTTGTCGGCCCCGTGCAGAAACACCCCGGCCAACTTGAGTTGTCCTTTGGCCAGATATGCCGCCGGTTCGAGGGCGCCGAAATCCTTTTCGTCCTTGATGGCAAGCACAGTGATGGAACCGAGATTATCAATTTGTATCTTATTGAAAAGAGTATGGAAGACGGAGCGCATGCGCTCGAACTGATCGGCCACCCGGCGCGCCTGTTTCTCGTTTGAGTCGGTGATGACGGAAAAGTGCGGGCTACGTACCTCGACCCAGCTTTCTGCCTTATCCCGCCCCCACGCCAGAACAGGTAGAAACAGAGCGACCAGCAGAAAAACCCGTTTGCACATATCGGCTAACCCAAGATGTGCCCTATATGTAAGCGCATGTAAGCGCGAAGTTTATATCCCGGTTGCCGTTCCTACAACTCCACCAACAGGCGATAAACCCGATAGCCCGGCGGGCCGACTACTTCTTCTGCACGTCCTCGACAGCGAGAATCTTCGTGGTGGCGCGGAACCTCTTGTAATCGCGAAAAGTCTGTTCCAGTTCCACGTGGTATTCCTTGAGGAGCGCCAATCGAGCGTCGATCTTGAGGCCTACGTGCTGCGGCAGCCAGACTTCATCGTTCACGCGCGTCTGCTCAATCTCGATGCGCGAGCCTTTGTGAATGCGCGCCAGGAACAGTCCCACGGACACCGTGTCAATGCAATCGATATCCAACTTGCCCCACTGGGCGTCGGTTTTGTCGATCCACGCGCGGAAGCGGAATTTTGGCAGAAACTTGGCATCCTTCATGTGCGGCGCATATCCGGGACGCGGCGTGGCATCGATGACCCAGGCATCGCGCCCGCCCAGCGTTTCCGTCCCGAATAAGTGAAAGTTGTAGGCATCGGCAACCTCGCGCACAAACTGGCGGCCTTCCTCGCGGTCTTTCTCCTCTTTCTGTTCGCGCTTCCTGCGCGCATCTTCGGATTCATTCTTGCGCTTGTCGAGGAGCTTTTGAATCTTCTCTTCTTCTTTGGCGGCATCTTTCGAGTCGAGTGGCTTATCGTTTTTCGCCGTCAGCCGCTGCACTTGCTCGCCGTAGAGTTCCATCACTTCGTAAGTCTTTAGTTCGGTCGATCTCACCTGGCCCTTGCCGTCGAGCTTATGTTCTTCGTCGCGCTCGATGTAGGTGTAGTCGCGCAACCGCTTGTCATTTTCCATGTCCTTGTCGGCGACCACATGGAACAACTGCCGCATCTGCTCCTGCGAAAGGTTGCCATTCGCATCGGGCTTCAAATCGGGCAGCGGGTCTTGCTGACCGCAAGCCAAGACGGCAGGGAGAAGCCAGAAGAGGAGGACGCTGCGGGAACCCATCAGCACATTTTATCGTAGGCAAAGCGAGGACATCGGTCGCAGGGTTTTCTGGAGGTTCGCTGGCGCTTTCTAATCTCTTGGTTTCAAAGCCCGGCCCAGACATTCCCCGTGGAACAGGCGCTCGTCCACGCGATGCAGCCGCTTGGCCATGGCTGGCGTGATCAGCGGGTGATGCTTGATCTCGAACAGGTGATACACGATGAACCATACCGGCTGGTCTGAGGTCATCCAGTTCTGGCGGTCGAAGCGCTTCAGGTTGACCGGGACCGAAAAGCGGCGCAACGTACGCTCGCGGCGCAGATTGAAATAGCCGTTGAAGTAAGTCAGCGCCAGTTCGCGCAGCGTTCGATGAATGGGCTCGCGCCAGCGGCAGCCGGAATAGTTCGACTTGGCGACCGCACCCCAGCATCCATTCTCGCGAAAAATTGCGATAACATGGTCGGTGTCATGTTCGGCTTCAAAATCGAGCAGCAAGGGAGGATATCCATTAGCGCGCAGCGCCGCTGCGGCGAAGATGGCACCCTCCAGGCAGTGGGCAGTCTGCTCAGCCAGCACGCGCCGCGGAGACCAGGCGGTGTCGGCTAGATGATAGGGAGCGTCGTCCAAAAACTTCTGAATGCCGTAAGGACTTTTCATGCTGCGGAGCTTGCGGAGTTCCGAAGCGGTGAAACCTGTGGAATCGTTCATCGTCGCATGAGTTTACATGAGAGCATTGCGATTTTGGGCGGCGCTGCGCTTCTAGCGTTGCGATCGGTGCCGTGCTCCTGCCACCTGGCTTTAGACCCTGAGGTGCTGGAAATGAAACCCTGGCAGCCGGCCCCTATGCGAAGACCTGAGCGAGTTCGTGAGGCGCGCCTACCAGCACGTCCGGCGGGCTCGCTTGCAGGGTATGCGGGGCGAAGCCGTAACTCACGCCAACGGTCCACAGGCCGGCGTTGCGGCCGGTTTCCACGTCGACATGAGAGTCGCCAACAATGGCAGCCTCTTCCGGAAGCAGCCCGTGTTCTTCCAGCAGCTTACGCGCGCCCTCGGGGTCGGGCTTCTTGCTAGCAAAACTGTTTCCGCCATAAACCTGCATAAAAAACGGACCCAATCCAAGCGCCTCGACAATCGCTCGCGACGGCACAACCGGTTTGTTGGTCAGTACCGCCATCTGGCGCGGAATGCCGTTCGATCTTCTGCCCCCAGCGCCATTTGGAATCGGGCGAAATGAGTTCTGGATCGTCCGGAGCGCCTCATGAATACCGCTATAGACGGTGGTATGGTCCAGCTTGTGTTCACGGTAGTAAGAGAGAAAAAACTCCAGCCCTCGTCGCGCCAGCGCCTCATTCGAGGCCTCGTCCCCCAGCGCACGCTGAATCAAGACCGGCGCACCGTCGCCGACGTAGCTCGCGATCAGCTCATCCGGCAACTCGGGCCGGCCGATGTGGCGAAGCGCGGCGTTGACGGAGTGCACCAGGTCGAGGCGCGAATCGATCAGAGTGCCGTCGAGATCGAAGATGACGAGCTTGATGGAATGCGGATCGAAGACGCGGTGAGTTTGGATCATTTCCTTTCAGGATAAACGATCGAAGCATTCCGCCAGAGTGGCCGGGAATTCGACCGCCCGATGGAGGGCTGAGCAGTGGAAGCTTGACATTAATCCATAGTACTAGTAATGTCGAAATATGCAAACGTCTTCGCTCATAAAAACCAGCGAACGCGTCGCCAAATACGCGGATATGTTTTCGGCCATGGGCACCGAGCCGCGGCTGCGCATCATGCAATTATTGCTTTCGGCGCATCCTGAGGGACTGGTGGTCGGCGACATTCAGGGCGAGCTGGAAATTCCAAATTCGACGCTCTCGCATCATCTCGAGAAACTGAAGACCGAAGGCCTTGTCCAAGTGCGGCGCGAGGGGACTTTCTTGCGCTACACGGCAAATACCGAAGCTCTGCAAGAGCTGCTGCGATTCCTGTATGCCGAGTGCTGCACTCGCAATAAGGCACTCAAACCGGAACAGATCGTCCGCATCTGCAAATAGGAGAAACGAGCCATGAGCACCGCCCATGCTACTGACATTAAGGAAGTCATTAAAGAGAAATATGGCCGGGCCGCTCTGCGTGTTAAATCTGGAGGCAGTTCCTGCTGCGGCGCTACTGCCAGCACCGGCTGCGATCCAATCACCACGAATCTTTACGACGCGACCCAGGTTGGTCAGATTCCCGAAGAGGCGCTACTGGCGTCGCTCGGCTGCGGCAATCCAACCGCGCTGGCCAAACTAAATCCCGGCGACGTCGTCCTCGACCTCGGCTCGGGCGGCGGCATCGATGTGGTGCTCTCTGCCAAGCGTGTCGGAGCCACCGGTAAAGCGTATGGCCTCGACATGACCGACGAGATGCTTGCCCTGGCCAAGGAGAACAAGCGTAAAGCGGGCATCGAGAACGTCGAGTTTCTGAAAGGCGAAATCGAAAACATTCCCCTGCCGGACAACTCGGTGGATGTGATTATCTCCAATTGCGTCATCAATCTCTCGGCGGACAAGGATCGTGTGCTGCGCGAGGCATTCCGCGTATTGAAGCCGGGCGGTCGCTTTGCAGTGTCCGATGTGGTGACGCGTGGCGAGATGCTGACTGAGATTCGGCAAAGTGTGCTGGCGTGGGTGGGTTGCATCGCGGGAGCGCTCGAAGAGAATGACTACCGCAACAAGCTGGTCGACGCAGGATTCACGCAGATCGAAGTTGAGCCCACCCGCATTTACCGTGCCGAAGATGCACGCGAGTTTCTTACAAGGCAGAGAATCGACGTTGACGCCATCGCACCGCAGGTGGATGGAAAATTCATGAGCGCGTTTATTCGCGCAGTGAAACCGACCGTGAAGGCTTGCTGTGGTCCGACTTGCTGCAACTGAGAGGGATTCTCGGCGGATCATCGAACGAGGACGAAGATGGAAGATGAAGGGGCCCTACAACGTTTTATTCTTATGCTCCGGTAGCTCGGCGCGGTCGATGATTGCCGAAGCCATCATGAATCGCAAAGGGCGGCCCAACTTTTCTGCATATAGCGCGGGTAGTCATCCTTCCGGAACGGTGCGACTCGAAGCCCTGCGACAACTAGAAGCGGCTCGCCTGCCAACGACCGGTCTTCGGAGTAAGGGCTGGGATGAGTTCTCGCGGCGAGATGCACCGAAGCTCGATTTTGTTCTCACCGTATGTGACAACGCGGCCAACGAGGTTTGCCCGATATGGCCAGGCCAGCCGATGAGTGCGCACCGGGGTGTGCCTGATCGGCGATTCGGGGAACACAGGAGCAGGGGCAGAAAGCTTTTCGCGAAGCGTTCTTCTTGATAGATCGAAGAATCAGTCTGTTCCTCAGTTTGCCGCTTGCTACCCTGGACCGGCTCTCGTTGAAAAAAAAGAAATCGACAGCATCGGACGGTGCTGAATCTCCTTCTGCGTTCTTGCGCGATGGCAAACTCCGTATAATCCCGCCATGGCGAAAAGCTGGAAGACGCGTTTGATTCATTCTGATGTACAGGTTCCGGAAGGATACCGGTCGCTGGCGAGTCCGGTGTTTCGCGGCTCGACCACACTATTTTCCGACGCCGCTTCGGTTGAGGATAGTTGGGATCAGTACGAAGTCGGCTACACGTACGGGATGTACGGAACTCCCACCACTCTGGAACTGGCAGGAAAAATCTGCGAACTGGAAAAAGGCTACCGGACCATGATCACGCCCGGAGGACAGGGAGCAATTTCGCTGATTAGTTTCGCGTTCCTGAAAAGCGGAGATCACATCCTGATTCCCGAGAGTGTCTACACTCCCAACCGCAAGCTGGCGTACCACGTCCTGCGGCGCTTTGGCGTGGAAGCAGGTTTTTATCCTCCGGATATCGGCAGCGCAGTCAAAGATCTGATGCACGAGAACACGCGGCTGGTCTGGTGCGAGAGTCCGGGATCGATCACGATGGAAGTGCAAGATGTGCCGGCCATTGCCGAGGCCGCGCACGTTCGCGGTGCGCTCGTCGCGATGGATAACACATGGGCCGCGGGAGTGTATTTCGATGCCTTCGCGCAAGGCGTCGACATTACGATGCAGGCGCTGACGAAGTATGTAGCTGGACACAGCGATTTGCTGCTGGGGTCGGTGACGGTGAAGGATCCGAAGCTGTACCTGCAATTAGGAGCGACGCAGCAACTTCTGGGCAATGCGGCCTCGCCAGACGATTGCAGCCTGGCCTTGCGCGGCATGCGGACCATGGCAGTGCGGCTGAAGCATATCGAAGCCTCGGCCTTGCAAGTTGCGCGCTGGTTGGCGGCTCGGTTGGAGATTGAGCGCGTACTGCATCCGGCGCTGGAAGGCTCGCCGGGTCATGAAATCTGGAAGCGCGATTTCGCAGGATCGGCGGGGGTTTTCTCTATCGTCTTCAAACCCGATGCCAGCAAAGCCGAAGTGCTGCAATTTGTTGACGGACTGCAACTGTTTGAGATCGGCTATAGCTGGGGCGGAGTAACGAGTCTGGCCGTAGCCTACGACTTTCAGAGATCGAAAGGTCGCCCAGACTACGGGCACCGCATTGTGCGGCTGAACATAGGTCTGGAGGATACCGAGGATCTACTCGAAGATCTGGGGAGAAGCCTGGGCAGAGTGTGGGGAGCCAAAGCAAGTGTCACGGCTGGCTGAAGTTCCGAAAGTTCCCGAGACAAGAACTTGTAGGTTTTCCAATTCCTCATTCCCATTTACAATGCAACCTGCCCGGCAGCACTCCGCACCTTAATTTAGCTGGCGCATCGAATAAGCGGAACGTTCATAGAGCACTCGTCAGGGAAACGGATGGCGACCACAAAAACCGACCCCAAGCTCGCTCTCACGGGTACGAAGAAGTCCCCTAGTTATGAGGGACTTACACGCGAGCAGCTCATCGAAGCCTACCGCATCATGTACACCTCCCGGCGCATCGACGACCGGGAAATCATGCTCAAGCGGCAACAGAAGATTTTCTTTCAGATGTCTGGGGCGGGACATGAGGCGATAGGAACGGCGGCGGGCCTGACCCTGAAGGCAGGCTACGACTGGTTCTACCCTTACTACCGCGACCGGGCGCTGTGCCTGGCCCTGGGCGCCAAGCCTCTTGAAATGTTTCTGCAAGCCGTAGGGGCAGCGGATGATCCCAGTTCGGGCGGACGCCAGATGCCTTCGCACTGGGGCTACCAGCGGCTGAATGTGGTGACGCAATCGTCTCCCACTGGATCTCAGATTCTGCAGGCCGTGGGATGCGCGGAAGCGGGACGATATTTCACAAAGCACCCCAAAGCCGCTGAGCTCCCAGCGCCAGACAATGGGGGAAAGCGCGATTATCGCCAGTTCAAGAATGTGACCTTCCACGGCGATGAGATCACTTACGTTTCGCTGGGCGATGGTACTACCAGCGAAGGTGAGTTTTGGGAGGCGCTAAACGCGGTTGCGCTTAACAAGCTGCCGGTAATTTTTTGCGTGCAGGACAACGGCTACGCGATCTCCGTGCCGGTGGAAGTGCAGACCGCGGGAGGCAGCATTTCACGGCTCGTTTCCGGATTTCCTAATTTTCATTTTGAAGAAGTTGACGGCACCGACCCCGTGGCGAGTTACGGCGCGTTCCAGCGCGCGGCCCAATATTGCCGCGAAGGCCACGGACCGGCGTTCGTGCACGCGCATGTGATTCGTCCCTATTCGCATTCGCTTTCTGACGACGAACGCTTGTATCGACCCGATACCGAGCGCGAACGGGACTCCGCACGCGATCCGGTTTCGCGCACGCAAATGTTCCTGCTGCGCGAGGGAATCCTCGATGAAAAGGGCATTAACGAACTCGAAAAGAAAGTTGAGGAAGAGCTTCAGGTTGTCGTGGATCAGGCGCTCGAAGCTCTGCCACCCGCTCCCGAGAGCGTGATGAAGTACGTGTATTCGCCGGATATCGATCCGACATCGAAGGTGTTCGACGCGCAGGCAGCGATCGGCCCCGATTCCGCCGACGGCAAGAAACCGGCAGCAAAGACCATGGCCGATTTAATCAACGCAACCCTGCGTGACGAGATGAAGCGCGACGACCGCATCGTCATCTTCGGCGAAGATGTTGCCGATTGCAGCCGCGAAGAATATTTGAAGCGCAAGCTGGTGAAAGGGAAAGGCGGAGTGTTCAAGCTCACTTTCGGCTTGCAGTGTGAATTCGGCAACGATCGAGTGTTCAACTCGCCGCTAGCCGAGGCCGCCATCGTGGGCCGTGCCACCGGCATGGCCACGCGCGGGCTCAAGCCGGTGGTGGAAATTCAATTTTTCGACTATATCTGGCCGGCCATGATGCAGATTCGCGACGAACTCTCAGTCATCCGCTGGCGCTCCAACAATGTGTTCTCTTGCCCCGTCGTCATACGCGTGGCCATCGGCGGATACCTCACCGGCGGCGCCATTTATCACTCGCAGTGCGGCGAGAGTGCGTTTACGCACATTCCGGGGCTCCGGGTTGTTTTCCCCTCGAATGCGCTGGATGCGGCGGGATTGCTGCGCACGGCGATCCGCTGCGACGATCCCGTGCTGTTTCTGGAGCACAAGCGCCTATACCGCGAGACCTACGGGCGCGCGCCTTATCCCGGGCCGGAGTACACGATTCCGTTCGGCACAGCGAAGATCGTGAATCCGGGAACGGATCTAACTGTGATCACGTACGGCGCGGTTGTTCCGCGGGCGTTGCAGGCGGCGCAGAAAATGGAACGCGAGCACGGCGTGAAAGTGGAGTTGATCGACTTGCGTTGCCTGAACCCGTTTGACTGGGAGACGATTGCAGCCTCGGTCGTCAAAACCAATCGCGCCCTCGTGGCCTACGAAGATACGTTGAGCTGGGGCTACGGCGCGGAGATCGCGGCCCGCATCGCCGATCAACTCTTCGATCATTTGGATGCGCCCGTACGCCGTGTCGCCGCCGCCGATACCTTCGTGGCTTACCAGCCGATCCTGGAAGACGCCATCCTGCCGCAGCCGAACGATCTGTTCCGCGCGATGAAAGAGTTGGCCGAGTATTAACTTGCGGTTCTCCCCGACCTACTCTGCGAATAACGCTCGGTAGATTCCCCCTCCCAGGGCACCGCCAATCAGCGGAGCTACCCAGAACATCCACAATTGCTGCAGAGCCCAGCCTCCAGCGAAGATCGCGGGGCCGGTGCTGCGAGCCGGGTTCACCGATGTATTCGTCACCGGAATGCATATGAGGTGAATCAGCGTGAGGCAGAGGCCGATGGCAAGCGCTGCAAAGCCTTTCGGCGCGCGGCTGTCAGTCGAGCCCATGACGACGAGCAGGAAGAACGCCGTGAGCACAACTTCTGCTACGAAGGCCGACAGAGCGCTATAGCCGCCGGGAGAATGCAGACCATACCCATTTGAGGCAAAGCCGGCATGTCGAAACCCTCCTTCCCGCTGGCGATGATGAGGAGCACACCGGCTGCCGCGATTCCGCCTGCGATTTGGGCAATCACGTAGGGGATCAAGTCGGAAGCCGGGAAGCGCTTGCCTACGACCAGTCCGAAGCTGATGGCTGGGTTGAAGTGGCCGCCGGAGATGTGTCCGACGGCATAAACCATGGTGACGACGGTGAGGCCGAATGCCAGGGCAACTCCGGTGAATCCGATACCCAGCGATGGGAATGCGGCGGCAAATAAGGCCGCGCCGCATCCGCCGAAGACCAGCCAGAAGGTGCCAAAGAATTCCGCGATGGCACGTTTCTGAGGGGCATGAGATCTCCTTAATGTCAGGAATGAAAACTCATTTCAACTACGGGGCCAGCTTTTCGGTAAGGCGAGCAGGTTAGCACGAGGCCGTGAGAATCAGAAATCGATTCCTGCCGGATTGGGGCAGGTTACGACGGCGTTCTCCGCAACCCGCTTATCGTTGAACGTTCCGCTTGGCGATGCTAGGCTGCGAATAGTGGGGTTCAGTTACATCAATCCTGTCAATCCGGCCGATGCCAGAAGCCGTGGCGTACGGGCGTGGATGCAATCGGCGGCGGCGGAGGTGTGGGTCAAGTTTCTGCTGGCGCTGGTCGGACTCGGGTTGGCCTTCGGTGCGGCGCTGTTTTCCACGGCGTCGGGCGAAGCGGGCCATCTGTGGGGGTCAGTGATTCTGGCCTCGGTGGCGCTTTTGATGGCGGCGTTTGTGGGCCTGGTTACGGTGCCCTATCTGGCTCGGCGGGTGGCGCTGGAGCGGCTGCGCCAGACCTTTCACTATGAAGTGACGAAAATCGGCGTCGTTTATGTGCTGGTCACGCTGGTGATCGGCATCGCCGCGCTGAACACGGGAAACAACCTGCTCTACATCGTGGTAGCGGCGATGCTGGGGGCTATCCTGGTTTCCGGCGTGGTTTCAGCGCTGGTGCTGCGCGGGCTGAAATTGGATGTGCGGTTGCCTCAGCACGTGTTTGCCGGGCGACCGGTGGTGGGGAAGATCGTGCTGCGCAACTCCAGGCCATGGCTGCCCTCGTTTTCCATTCGCGTGGTTCCGGCGCGGCGAGAAAGAAAGGCCCGCAAGCAATGGCGCTGGGAGCCGACCACATTTGTTTTTCCGCTGAATCGTCCTCCTCAGGACCAGTGGGTGCGGCTTCGCGATTATCGCGTCCGGCGGGTAGAAGTGGCGCCCAACCCACCGGGGATTTTCGAGGGCATGGTTTATTTTCCCTATTTGCCGCCAAGAGCTGAGTTGGCGGCGGATCTGGAGTTGGTCTTCGAGCGTCGCGGACGTTATTGCGAGTCCAGCTTCGGCGTGGCCACGCGCTTTCCCTTTGCCTTTCTCACCAAGACGCGGCACGTGGCCCTGCAGCGCGAGATTCTCGTCTACCCGCCAATTGAGCCGCCTGACGAACTGTTTGAGATCCTGCCGCTGGTGCGCGGGGAGTGGGAGAGCTTTGTGCGGGGACGCGGCTCCGATCTGTACCGCATCCGCGAATACCTGCCGGAGGATTCGGCACGTCACGTGGACTGGAAAGCCACGGCGAAGTCCGGTTCCCTCAAAGTGCGCGAGTTCACCCGTGAGGATGAGCGGAAGCTTTGTATCGTTTTCGATAATCCGCCGGCGGGCTTGATTTCCGATGCCGCCTATGAGCGCGCCGTAAATCTGGCGGCATCGCTCGCCTGGCACTTCGCCACGCAGGATGCGGAGGTTTCATTTGTGGTGCCGGGGCAGGGACGGGGGAGCGACCTTCACGAATTTCTCGCCCAGTTGGCGGTGATTGAGCCTTTGGGGGCGAAGTCCCGCGGGCAAGCGCCATGGGCGGGAGTGCAGCGAGAAGGCACGATCCCGGAGCTCGGTCTGGGCAACGGCGAATATAACATCGTCCTCACGGCAAGGCCGCACGGCAGCTTGCCCACTTCCTGGTGGAACTGTTCCTACTTTGTCTTCCTGGGCGCCGAAAAGCCCGGTCACAATTTACGTTTCCCGAAATGATCTAAGGTTTGAATTTTTATCGCCCCCAACTGTTTTACGCTTCCCTTGCATCTCAATCCGGCATATACTCGCCCCCCGTTACAGGTTTTTTGGGGTGCTTGGAACACGGTAGTCCGGGAGGATCCAATGCGTATTTGCGAGCTGATCAAGAATCAGGAAACTTACCAGGCAGAAATGGGGCAAACCGTTCTGGAAACGGTGCGTGCCATGGTCGATCGCAACATCGGCGCTGTTCCAGTGTTACACAACGGCAAACTGGTTGGGATTTTTTCCGAGCGTGATCTGATGAAGCGCGTGGTGGCCGAAGGCTTCGATCCCCGCAGCACGTGCCTGGCCGAGGTGATGACCGACGATCCCCTCACCGTCAGCGCCAATGAAGAGTTGGAGAACTGCATGGCGCTCATGCGGCGGCACGGCTTCCGGCATCTGCCTGTCTGCCATGGTGGGCAGTTGGTTGGCATGGTCTCGCTGCGCGACATCTTGTTGCATGACTTGAACGAGAAAGATGACGAAGTGCGCATGATGCGGGCCTACATCCACTCGGTTCCCGACGCCTAGCCGCTCTCGAAAAGCGCCGTCCTCACGTTAGGGCTGAACGCGTATGTTGACAGCCATGCGCTGTCGGCTCCGAAGAATAAGTTTTGCATGTCTTCTGGACTTGAAACCAATCGGGCCAATCCGCTGGCGAACTGCTTTTTCCAGTGCCCGCCGAGCAAGTGGCACAAAGGTAACGTTACTTTGGGTTACCTGAGTTCATTGAACATCTGCGTCAGAAGGTTTAACTTCGTTTAATTAGCTGCCGACTGAAAACCGCCGCGTTTCTTGACGGCCACTCGTCCTTTGAGTCTGGAGAACTGTTGCGATGAGCGACAAAATCAGGCTGTTTTACTACGTTCTCTGGATTGCGCAACCCGTCCTGGGAACGGGTATCGCAGTGGCCATGTGGCGCCGGGGACAGCGCCGGCAGTTCAAGTATTTCTTTTTCTACATCGTCGCGCAGATTCTCACCTTCGCAGTGGTTTTTCCGCTTCGACGCAACTATTCCGCCTTCTTCTATGCCAGCTGGATCAGCACCGCGATTATGGCGGCTTTAGGCTTCAAAGTGATCCATGAGGCTTTCCTCGATGCTTTTCGACCCTTCCATACGTTACGAGACCTCGGTACGGTCCTGTTCAAGTGGGCCGGTCTGGTGATGCTGCTGGTGGCAGGCGTAGTATCGGTTTCCACGAATTCGTTGGACACCGCTCCCTGGGTGCAGGCGATCCTTACTGCACAGCGCTGCGTACGCATCATTCAAGTGGGCATGGTGCTTTTCCTGCTTTTCTTTGCCCGTTACCTGGGAGTGAAATGGCGCCAATACAGTTTCGGCGTCGCCTTGGGGTTCGGCTGTTTTGCCATGATAGAGCTTTCTCTGGTTGCGTCGTGGGTGGGCGAGCACTTGAATAATCTTTCCGTGGTCCTGATCAACATGGCCGCCTACAACTGCACGCTGATGATCTGGTTGGTGTACAGCTGGGCCAAGAGTCCCATCCGGGAAGCTCCAGCCAACTTGTTGCGGCCCCAGCGCTGGGAGCAAAGCTTAACTGACATCCATCATCCACTTCCAGCGGACTCGTTGATTCCTATGTTCGAAGGGATGGTCGATCGAGCGCTCTCACGAACCCAGGCTCCGCCATCGATGCCGCACGAGAATGTAGGCGCGCCTGAGGTGGCCGCCGCTCACGCTGCCGGCGCTTCCGCGAGCGGCCGGGTTGAGGTTTTCGGACTGTCGGGCGGAGTCGCGCCAAAAAAGTAAAGCAATCGTCCCGCGTTAACACCCTCATCCTCTCGGCCATGTTCCCTCACGCACTCGCGGGGGGGGGAGCCGCGTGAATTCCGGTTTTTGTAAATTCTCCGCTCGAACCATCCGAGACGAGACCGGGCCGTGAATCCGCGGTCGCCCTTAAGTTTAAGGAGTCGACATATTTACATGAACTCACGACACTTATGGATGATGTGCGTTGATTTTATAAAGCTCGGCTTAGGTGGTTTCTTCCAAGGCAGGCAATGAACCGAGAAGAGGCTAGATGCAGACGCACTTGACTCGTGTCTTATAATTCATCACCGCGTCGGGCAGAAGTTTTTTGTAGCCTACGCGGTAGGAGAAGACCCATGAAGCAAGCAATCAGGATCTCGATCCTGATGTTTGGATTAGTGGGCACATACGTAGCAGCCGCCGTTCCGCAGGTTCCCGCCCCGGACGGAGGCCCGATACTTCTGTGCCCACCTCAACAACAACTGCAAGGCAGATGCGTTCCACTGCCCCCGATGATGAAGTAGTAGTTAATCGGAGGACAGAGGTCGATGCAAGGTCACCAAAGTAACCTTTAGTAACCTGGGCCGAACCTGGGCTCGCTATTCTTGGGCTGACGGACTCATTCATAAAACCGTCAGCCCCGTTTTTTTGGGAAAAAGTTACGAGCCCTGCTTCCGGGAGGCGGCTTCCAGCGCGCGCCGCAATCCGGCTGAGTCGTGGATTGGTGGCTGGCAGGTGAAACCGGAACAAACAACCGCAAACCCTCTGCCCGATTTCAATCCCGACAGATTCGGGATGGTCGCTGCCAAAGTGGGAGGAAGATTCGCTGCAACCGCCTGATTGGCGGTCAAGCGCAGCGCAGTCTTATTGAATGCGAACGTCTCATGGGCGGCCGAAGCCAGAGCGGCGCCGGAATCGTCCGCTTCATTCTCCGAAATCACAACCACTTGTATCGGATTCTCCAGCCAATGAACAAGAGCGATTCCGTAAGTCGCGGCAAAAATCCCAAATTGCCCGACCACGCCTGCAAAAGTTTCCAACGTCTGTTCAGCCTTGTCTCGATCCCCATCCTCGCCTGTGTAGTGATGCAGGCGTAACAACGCAATCGCTGCCATGGGATTGCCCGCCGGCGTGGGCGAATCCTGCAACGGCTTGCGGCGCGTTGCCAGCACGCCGAGGCTCTTGCCAGCGGCCGCCGGTTCGGCATCGAAGAACCCGCCGGAAACAGGGTCGAAGAACTTGGCAATCATGGCATCGGCGATGGCCCGCGCAAACTTGAAATAGCTGAGGTCGGCCGTGGCCTCATACGCGTCGAGGCAGGCGAGCACGGTGGCGGCATAGTCCTCGAGCAATCCCGCAACTTCGCGGGGCTCAGCCTTAGGATCCGAATACGCAACCACGTGTAGTAGTCGTGCCTGTGTGGTGCCCTCGCCCGCGTCTGATCGATGCCGCCAAGCCTCCGCCAGAATCCGGTCCAGAGAGCGTAGTGCGAAGCGCCGAGCCTCCGCCAGGCTGAGCACCTTCGCGGCTTCCAAATAAGCCGAAACACACATGCTGTTCCATCCCACATAGACCGTCTTGTCGATGTACGGTGTCGGCCTCAGCAAGCGCGCCGCATACATCTTTTTCTTCGCGGAATCCAGCAGCTCTTGCACGCGCTCAGTGTTGAGGGTCATGCGCCGCTCAATCTCATCGATCGGCGCGAGCACGTAGAGCACATTCTTGGCCGGATTATGGTGCATCTCTCCCACTTCGCCGATGTCGTAGCGCAGCGCCGCGACCTGCGCTTCTTCTTCGGTTAATACCGCTCGGGCTTCGTCGAGCGTCCATGTAAAGTAGTCGCCGTCGTCGTCCATGGAAATGTCGGCATCCTGCGAAGCGTAGAAGCCGCCACGCGCGCGGTCGCTCAGCCACTCGTCCATCCAGCGAATGATGTCTCGCGCCACGCTGGCGAAGAGTTCCGAACCCGTGGCCTGGTAGGCGTGCACATAATTCTTCAGCAGTTCGGAGTTGTCGTAGCACATCTTCTCGAAGTGCGGCACCACCCACCGCTCGTCGACCGAGTAGCGATGAAATCCTCCGGCCAGCTGGTCGTAAACGCCGCCGTTTGCCATATGCTCCAAAGTAGTTACGATCAAGTTGCGCAGGTTTTCGTCTCCCGTCCGTCCATACCGCTCAATCAACAGATCCAGCACAGAAGGATGCGGAAACTTGGGAGCGTGCCCAAATCCTCCATGCTGCGGGTCGAACATCTTGAACGCCGATTCCTGAATCGCCGCAATCAAGTTGGCGGTCAGGCTCCCGCTGCGCCCGGCAAACGATTCCGCCTGCGCAATGGCGCTCTCCACCATCTTCGCCTGCTCCACCACATCGCCATTCTTCTCCCGGTAGGCGTTGGCAATGCTCAGCAACACCCGCCGAAAGCTCGGACGGCCGTAGCCATCGTTCGGCGGAAAATAAGTGCCGCCGTAAAACGGTTTGCCATCGGGCGTAAGAAACGCAGTAAGCGGCCAGCCGCCCTGCCCGCTGACCGCGCTGACCGCAGCCTGATAACGGCTGTCGATATCCGGACGCTCATCCCGATCCACCTTCATCGCGATGAAATGCTCATTCACAATGGCCGCTACTTCCGGATCGTCGTAGGACTCGCGGTCCATCACATGGCACCAGTGGCACCACACCGCGCCAATGTCGAGCAGCATCGGCTTGTTCTCGCGCTGTGCGGAAGCAAACGCCTCCTCACCCCACTCATGCCACCGAATCGGCTGATGCATGGCAGAACGCAGGTAAGCAGAGGAAGCACGAGAGAGGGAGTTGAGGGTGCTGGTGGTCATGATCCTTAGAGTCTAAATGCATCGGACAGCGTACGGTCAGCCAGCAAGCGCTGCCCAGACTTGAATGCTTAGAAAGTTCTACATTCTGACTTCTTCCTTCCAACTTGAAACGAGCCGCTTCGCAATCATGCAATACAAATCAATGGCCTCCGCCAATTGCTGCTTCTCGATGAACTCGCCGTCGGTATGCGCGACGTGAATCGATCCCGGACCAATCAGCAACGGTTCGCCCCAGTTCGTCAGCTTCGGAATATCAGTGGTGAATGCCGCGATCATGGATGGCAAACCGTCGACCGTACGCAGGCGCAGAAAGGAAAGTTCCAGCGGAAAATCGACCTTCACTTCATCGCCCGCGACCTCGAGAATCTGACGACGCAAATCCTGCGAGGGACCGATCAATCGATAGAGCAAATCCGCGTGAGCGTAATCGGGAATCACATTCGGCGCACGACCGCCTTCGATCAATCCGATGTTCAGCGTGCACGGACCGACTTCCGGATCAACCGGTAACACCAACGCACGCAAACGCGCCAGCGCGGCAATCAGCTTGTCGATGGCCGATTCACCGAGTTCGGGATAAGCCGAATGCGCCATCCGTCCGGAAGCGGTGACTTCCACGCGCAAAGTTCCTTTCGAAGCCAGCGCGATGCGGTTCTCAGTCGGTTCGCCATTGACTAGGTATTTGCAATGATGCGAAGGATTAGTGGCCGCATATTCGTTGGCGACTTTCGCCCCCAGGCTGTCCCGCTCTTCTCCGACGACAAACAGCAGCCCCACGTCACTACCTTCCCGGCGCAATCGTTCCGCAGCCGCGACCATCGCGGCAATGATGCCTTTCGCATCGCACGACCCGCGGCCATAAATTCGCTTCGCATCTTCAGAAGAGGGAATGAATGGCGGTACCGTGTCCATGTGCGTGGAGAAAACCACCTGCGGATTCGGCTGTTCGGGCGTTGTGGCATAGACATCAAAGCGATCGCCTTCCACCGGAATTCTGAGCGTCTGATAACCGATGCGGCACAACTCTCTATAGAGATAGTTCCCGACTGCAGCTTCGTTGCCAGAGATAGATTCGATGTCGACCAGTTGACGGGTGAGTGTGATTGCGTCCATGTCAGAAGAATAAACTAGGCACTCGGAGCCGCGGCGAACTGCGCCGAATCATGTAATCTGAATATCGTGATTGACCAGAGTTCAACCATCCGGTCGCTTTTCCTGGACGGCCCCGCGGGAAGGCTGGAAGCATTGCTGAATGCGGGCGCGGAGAATGCGACGCATGCGGTGGTGGTTTCTCATCCGCACCCGCTGTTTGGCGGGACGCTGCATAACAAGGTCGTCTTCCATACCATGAAAGCTCTGAACGGTTTCGGCTTTCCCGTCTTGCGCTTCAATTTTCGGGGCGCCGGCCTCAGCCACGGTGACCACGATCACGGCGACGGGGAAGTTGAAGATGTCCGCGCCGCTCTCGTCTGGCTGGACGCAGAGTTTCACCTGCCCTTGATCTTTGCGGGATTCTCTTTTGGTGCGGCAGTGGGACTGCGGGCGGCGTCGTCCGATGCCCGAGTGAAAGCGCTGATTGGCGTTGGCACGCCTGTCGCTCCGGTGGCAGCAGACTCAGAAGCACCGCGCGTATACAAATTTGATTTCCTGCGCGAGTGCGTTAAGCCGAAGTTATTTGTGAGCGGAGCCCGCGATCAGTTTGGTCCTCGGGCGCGTCTCGAGGAATTGCTTGCTTCGTTACCAGAGCCGAAAAAGTTGGTCGTGATTGAAGGCGCCGATCATTTTTTTGAAGGACGGTTGCGCGAATTACGGGAAGCGATTGCAACTTGGGTAGAGGAAGAAATCTTGCAACAAGCGAGTTTGTGATGGATCGAAACCGCAGCGGGGGCGAGGCACCGACAGCTGACCGCGAATCGCTGTTTCGCCAAATGCGTGACACGGCGCGGCAGATTTTTCTTCGCGCGCTGTGCGAGGCTTCGATTGCCAAGGGATTTGCACGACACGTGCATTGTCAGCGCGGAGTGTTGCGCGTCTGTGACGATCTTTACGATCTGCAAGCCTATTCCCGGGTTCTGGTGATCTCCATCGGTAAGGCCGGACACACGATGGTGGAGACCCTCACCCATCAAGTAGGGGAGTCTTCACTGGAAGGGATCGTGGCCAGTTCGGTCGAGCCATCGGCGCAGGTTCGCGGCTTTCGATATTTTCGCGGCGGCCATCCGATGCCCAATGCTGAATCTATCCACGCGGCGAACGCCATCCTAAAGATGCTGGACGCTCAAACCGCAGCGTCGCTGGTGGTTTTTCTGCTCAGTGGTGGAGGGTCGGCGGTCGTCGAGAGGCCGATCGATGACGAAATCTCTCTCCACGATCTAATCTCGACTTATCGGGTACTGGTGCATTCCGGCGCGACCATCGCCGAAATCAACGCCATCCGCAAACATCTTTCGGCGGTGAAAGGTGGAAGATTGGCGCGAGCGGCGTTTCCGGCGCAGCAGCTGTCACTACTCGTCTCCGACGTTCCCGACAACGCGCTCGACGCGCTGGCGTCCGGTCCGACGATGCCGGACTCAACCAGCGTAGAGGATTGTTACCGCATCGCGGAGAAGCATGGGATGTTGCCACAGTTGCCGCATTCCACGCGAGAACTGTTCGAGCGCCGTGTGCTGGAAGAGACCCCGAAATTGGACGACCAGGCGTTTTACCGCGCGCGCTGGTGGCCGGTGCTTTCGAACCAGACAGCCGTGGAACAGGCCAGTGCGGCGGCCGAGCGCTCCGGGCTCGCAGTACAGGTAGACAATTCTTCTGACGATTGGGAGTACGAACATGCTGCCGACCATTTGTTGAGGCGGCTTCGCGAGCTTAGAAGGAAGTCTGAGCGGGTGTGTCTCATATCCGGCGGAGAAGTCACAGTCAAAGTCACGAACGGTGGGGTTGGCGGACGCAACCAGCAATTTGCACTTGCCTGTGCGGCAAAGATTGCGGGCGAGAATATTACTGTGCTCAGTGCGGGGACCGATGGAGTGGATGGGAATAGCCCAGCGGCGGGCGCGGCGGTGGATGGAACCACGCTGATGCGTGCGCAGTCGATGGGGCTTGATGCCGGCGCGGCGCTCGAAAAATTTGACGCTTATGCCTTCTTCAAAGCTATTGGAGATGCAATTGAGACCGGGCCTACGGGGAATAACTTGCGCGACTTGCGAATTCTGCTGGCTTACTAGGAGTATTCAAGAAAGGCTTGTGCTGGATTGCGACGGACTTCGTCCTGACGGGACAGCCCAGGCGGCTGTCGCCACATGAGCCGCTGTTCTTAGCAAGACACGCAGAGTTTATGCGGCTTCGCTTTTCACCTGCACGCCCGCCCACTTTTCCAACAGAGTAAGGGTCGCGGCATAGTCGAGGTCGCGGTGGCCATCTTCGGTGGCCATTTCGTAGACCTCTTCAACAGTTTCGAGGCCAGGCAGCTTCACGCGGGCTTCCTTTGCGGCTTCGAGGGTGAGAAGAATGTCCTTGTGCATGAGACGCAGAGGGAAGTTGGGAGTGAAATCGCGCTGCAGGATGAATGGGCCTTTGTAATCGACAACGCCGGAGCGGACCATGGTGGCTTCAATCAGCGAGAGAAGTTGTTTAGGATCTACGCCGAGTTTGGTGGCGAGGGTGAGCGCCTCGGCGAAACCCTCGAAGATGAGAGCGATCTGAAGATTCATGGCAAGCTTGGTGGCCTGGCCTTTGCCGATGTCACCCATGCGAAAAATTTTCTTGCCCATGGCTGCGAACAATGGGTTGAGGCGGTCGATGACGGCTTCGTCGCCGCCGACCATAAAAATCAAACTTCCATTGGCGGCGCCGATTTTCGATCCGGTCATGGGAGCATCGACGTAGGCGACACCCTTGGCGCGAACCCGTTCCGCAAATTTCACGCTGGCCGAAGGAGAGATAGTGCTGGAATCAGCGATGATCACGCCTTCGGCCAGCGACGGATCGACGCCGTTCGCCCCAAACAATATTTGTTCGACGGCTGCCGTGTCGGAAACGCAGAGCCATACGACTTCAGCCCCCTGCGCGGCTGCGGCTGGGGTCGGAGCAACGCCGGCGCCCTCCACGAGTTTGCCGGGAGTGCGATTCCAAACCGTAACTTCGTGACCGGCCTTGGCCAGATTTGTGGCCATGGCTTGCCCCATAATTCCCAGACCTAGGAAAGCAACCCGCATCGCTGAGATTCTCCTCTCGAACCAAAGAGCGCCGCTCTCGAATTAGATATGAGGCGTAGGATGGAGGTCAAGCAAAGCGGCGTTTTTGGTAGTGGCTGGGTCAGATTAAGCCACTACCGCCCGCTTTTAGGGGGAGTTTCCCGGTTTAGTCGAAGAATTGTTTTTGGGGGGAACCGCAGGAATTACGCGCCTTTCTCACTAGGCTGAACTAAAATAAAGCTAGCCGCTTCCAGCTTTCATCCAATAAGCAGGCCAGTTCAGGATGATCAAGGCAACTCTTCGCAATCCGGCGCTTCGAAAACGAGCTTCGCAGTTTGGGCGCCTGGTGCGGCATTCCGCCGTCACTCCGCTTTGCGGGGAGACGCATATACCGCGACTGGCCTCCAACGGCGAACTCGGGGTCACGTTCATCGGCCATTCCAGTTTCCTGGTGCAAATCGGTGGGCAGAGCGTGATGATCGATCCCAACTTTGCGCGCTGGCTTTTTGTGTTGAAGCGGCTGCGCCGTCCTGGAGTTCGCGTGCGCGACTTGCCCGCCATCGATCTGGTGCTGGTGACTCATGCACATTTCGATCATCTGCACCGGCCATCGCTGCGTGCGATTGTGCAGAACAATCTGCGCACTCGCGGCACCGCCCCGGCCATCATTATTCCAAGCCACGTGACCGATCTCGTCTCCGATCTCGGCTTTTCCGAGATTATCGAGCTTGACTGGTGGAATAGTTCGCGGCATGGCAGCGTTTCGGTGACCCATGTTCCCTCAAGGCACTGGGGCGCACGGATTCTCAAAGACTCGCATCGGGGCTATGGTGGATATGTCCTGAAGGCAGGAAAACACTCGGTTTACCATGCGGGTGATACGGCTTATTTTGCCGGCTTTCGCGAGATCGGCCGCCGCCTATCGCCGGAATTGGCGCTGCTTCCCATTGGCGCCTATAATCCCCCAACCTTCCGCAACGTGCACACCAACCCCGCGGATGCGACTCACGCTTTCCTCGATTTGAACTCACGCTGGATGGTTCCCATGCACTATGGAACTTTTCGCCTGTCCCACGAGCCCGTCGAAGAGCCGCTGCAGTTGCTAGAACAGGAAGCGCGCGCGGCCGGAATCGAGGACCGCGTCGTAGTTCTGGAAGAGGGCGTCACGAAGTTCTTCGGATCCTGAGCGCCAAGTACCGCTTTGCTGGGCATCTCGGCTGTAACAATCCTTTGACAATAGTCCCGCCTATTTTGGTGTAAGCTCTGGTGCACGAATTTTCGCTGTAGGAGGCGAATATGACCGCGAAAGCTATCCCTGAGGGTTATCACACCCTCACACCCTACATGACAGTCCGCGACGCAACGCGCGCCGTCGAGTTTTACAAGCAAGCGTTCGGCGCGGTGGAAAAAGGCGTGATGAAAAGTCCGGATGGAAAAATCATGCATGCCGAGCTACGCATTGGCGACTCCCTCTTCATGCTGGCCGATGAATTCCCCCAATTTGGGTCGTTATCACCACAGACCATCGGCGGTTCAGGCATGGGGCTGCACATCTATGTCGAGGATGTGGATGCGGCGTTCGATCGCGCGATTGGGGCCGGGGCCGCTGTAGAGATGCCCGTGGCAGACATGTTCTGGGGCGACCGCTACGGCAAGCTGGTAGACCCTTTCGGCCACAAGTGGTCCATCGCGACCCATAGCCGTGACATGTCGATGGAAGAAATCGAAGAAGCGCAAGAGGAATTCATGAGCCGATTGCCGAAGAGCGCCTGAAAGGCGTGAAGTGAAAATAGTCTACGGGGCGCGGCGGGCTGGCCGCGCCCTCGATTTCCCCCAAGTTACTTTCCCGCAGTACTCCCGTAATCCCCGTAAAGGCCGCTATTACACAAGTATTACAGTGATTTTCGCGAAGGCTTGGTAGGTTAGATATGTACGCTATCGAACTTAGCCTCACGAACGGGGATGCTCCTTGGACATGCAACTGGAAAGCCTGGAAAAACGGCAAGCCGCGAAAAACGAAATCAATTGGGTGACGGCAATGTTTATGATGGCGTTCCACGTGGGCGCCGTCGCTGCACTCTTCTTCTTCACTTGGAAGGCACTGTTCGTCGCCATGTTCCTATGGTGGGTTTCGGGCAGCTTGGGCATTGGCATGAGCTATCATCGGCTGCTCACGCACCGTGGCTACAAGACGCCGAAGTGGGTTGAGTATTTTCTGACGGTTTGCGCCACGCTGGCTCTCGAAGGCGGTCCGATTTTCTGGGTGGCGACGCACCGCATTCACCATCAATATTCCGATCAGGACGGCGACCCGCATTCGCCGATCGACGGGAAATGGTGGGCGCACATGGGCTGGATTCTGATGGGCAAGTCCATGCACCATGACACGACCACTCTGGCACGCTACGTCCCCGACTTGGCCAAAGATAAGGTTCACGTTTGGCTCACGAAGTATCACTACGTACCGATGATTGTGCTGGGTGTGATCCTGTTCGCAATTGGCGGACTTCCGTTCCTGATGTGGGGCATCTTCATGAGGACGGTAGTTGGGCTGCACGCAACCTGGCTGGTAAATTCGGCAACGCACTCCTGGGGCACGCGTCGTTTTACCACGCGCGATCTTTCCACCAACAGTTGGTGGGTAGCTTTGCTGACGTTCGGAGAAGGCTGGCACAACAATCACCACGCGCATCCCACCGCGGCACAGCACGGCTTTACCTGGTATGAGATCGACATGAACTGGTACGGAATCTGGGCGCTCAAGCAGCTGGGTCTGGCTTGGGACATCAAGCGCGTGAAATTAGCGGACTTGGAAAAAGGGTTAGTGCCGACGCCAAATGGCAAGCTGGTTACGGTCGCTCTGCCGGAAGTTGCGGTCTCGGGAGATTAATCGCGCTGTATTTCAGGAGGCCCCGACCAAGCCTGGTCGGGGCTCTTGCTTTGGCGAGACGCGCACGAATCTCCCTGTTCACGGTCTGCCCGAAGATGTGACCCTCCAACGCGGTAGAATCAGCCTGAAGCCATGCGCATCACGAGCCGCCGCGGAACCATCATCTTCTTTCTCTGCCTGGGCATCGGCCTGGTGGCGCTCACGGTTGCGCTCTATGTGGGATGGATCATCCTCAATTGGCGGCAGGGAGTACTGCTGTTTTTCGGCATCGTCTTTTTTGCTTTGATCATTGCCGGCATGATCGTGAATACTAGCTTCCTGGTTCGCGAGATTCGCCTTAGCGAACAGCATGACAGCTTCATCAACGCCGTTACTCATGAACTGAAAACTCCCGTTGCCTCCATCCGCTTGCATCTGGAAACCCTGCAGCGCCGCGATGTGCCGGAAACGCAGAAGCAGGAATTCTACCGCCTGATGCTCAGCGATACCGACCGTCTGACGGAGACGGTGGAACAGGTGCTGCGCGCCGGTCGCGCCGGTGACAAGAGAGCGGGCCGGGAGAAATCCGCAGTCGATTTCCGCCAACTGGTGCGCGAATGCATGGAGGCAGCCCGGGTCCGGCATCATTTGCCGCCGGACGCTTTGCGATACGAGGAAGCATCGAGCAATGGCGCGGGAATGCGAGTCATGGGAAGTTACGAGGATCTGCGCACCGCGGTTTTCAACGTCCTCGACAATGCGGTCAAATACTCCGGCGACAACGTGGATGTGCGGGTTCGCCTGGATACTCCCGACGAAAAACGCGTTGTTCTCAGCGTGCAGGACCATGGCGTCGGCATTCCTCCGGACGATTTGAAAAGCATGTTCAAGCGCTTTTACCGCGTGAGCCACCGCTCGTTGGCACAT
Source organism: Candidatus Sulfotelmatobacter sp. (assembly GCA_049519055.1). Lineage (GTDB taxonomy): Bacteria > Acidobacteriota > Terriglobia > Terriglobales > Acidobacteriaceae > Sulfotelmatobacter. Next base: position 66,270 of record JBEKRE010000017.1, read on the forward strand.
GTGAAGGGAACTGGACTCGGACTCTTCATCGTGAAGGCGATAGCGCAGAAGCACGGTGGCAAGGTGTTCGCCGCAAGCGAGGGCGAAGGTGAAGGGACTACCGTCACGATGGAACTGCCGAGGGCCAACACATGAGCCGAGTTCTGGTGGTGGAAGATGAAGCGCATCTGGCAAAGGGGCTCTGTTTCAATCTGCAGGCGGAGGGATATTCTGCCGAGGTCGTCGGCGATGGCGAGACCGCCACAGATCGTCTCCTCGGCAAGAAAGAAAACTTCGATGCCATCGTGCTCGACATCATGTTGCCGGGCAAAGATGGCTTCAGCGTGGTTTCGGAATTGCGCGCGGCACGCAATTATGTGCCTGTCCTGATGCTGACGGCGCGCAGCCGGCCCGAGGATGTATTGAAAGGCTTTGCAGCGGGAGCGGATGATTATCTGCCCAAACCTTTCGACCTTTCGATTTTGCTGGCACGGCTGCAGGGGTTGTTGCGCCGCAGCCAATGGATGCGATCCGGACAAGGGGCAGCGAATCCGGATTCCGCGGCGAACGGTTCCCAGCCTGCATCGGATCCGCGCAATGTCAGCGACTTTGGAACGTTCTCGTTCAGCGGGAAAACGATTGATTTTGGCGTGCTCGAACTGCGCACCGCCGATAACGTGATCCACTTGACGCTGATGGAATCGGAACTCCTGCGCCATCTGGTGCGCAACGATGGGCGCGTGGTTTCACGTAAACAAATTCTCGAAGAAGTGTGGGGATTGCACGAAGACACTGACACACGCGCCATCGACAATTTTATGGTGCGGCTGCGGCGTTATATCGAGGACGATCCAGCGCAGCCGCGGCATTTACTGACGGTGCGCGGCGTGGGGTATCGATTCCTGGCGAATCCGGAGAAGAAGTAGGGGCAACGTCAGCAAAACCGTTAACCGGAGGAAAATGCACCGATTGCTAATCAGGGCTTGTGCAATGGCTGTCGCGCTTTCTTACACCTCGCCTTTAGGCGCGCAGTCGTCTCGCGATCATGTACCGTCAGCTAAGGACTTGATGAGCCTCTGTGCCCCCGATCGAGTGATTTGCGTTCCCAGTTCGGGTGATAAATTCCTCGGTTCGCAATCCTTCCGAATGGCCGACGGCCGGGCTGGCGTGACACACTAAGCGCCCGGAGTTGAGTACCTGTTTGAGAGGTCGGTACTTCAGCTTCGGGCAAGAAGCTCGTTTTCGATATGGAACCACCACGCGCAGACGCGGCGTTTGCTGACGGTGCGGGGTTAGGATATAGATTTCTGGCCTGTTTCTAGGCTCGGCAGAGCTCGGCCACCAGCATTTCTCTGCGCTCCAGCGCCAGCTGATTGACGCGATTAAGAATCATTTCGTAGATCAACAGCGATACTCCCGCCAAAACAAGCAAGATCAGAGTCGCGACCCAGGAGTTTCCGAAAGAGCGAGCGATCAAGAAAGCAGCGACGCCCACGCCCACGACAACAAATTGCAAAGCCAGGCTGACCAGTACCGTCATCTGCGAAGCCCGTTGGCGGCCGAACTTGGAATAGTCGAGTTTCTTTGGCGAGTAGATCGACAGCAGATTGCCCACAGCAAAATTCAGGGGTGCAGCGAACAGCAGACCGGCTAGCGTTGCGACCGTGATGTCGAGCGCGGGCCGGCCGTAGAAGGATGTAACCGCGATCCAGGCCACCACCGTTTCTAAGACGAGAATTCCAGCATGGGTGAGATTCTTGGCCAGCACAATGTCCCGAAAACTCACGGGAGCCGCGTAGAAGAACTGGATGCCGCCGGCATCCCCACCGAAGTTGTTGTAAACCAGATTGGTCAACATCAACAGTGTGTATCCGGCAGCCACTGGAAATGCCAGATCGGGGGAGCGGGTTAGAAAGGCGCTCGCGTGCCGAGCGGAGTTCATAGCGCCGAAACGAAAGACGACCAGCATAAAGATCGGCATGATGAAAGTGAGCAGCATGGGACCGCTGCGCAGAAGATAGCGGATTTCTTTCTCGAAGACGGCCGTGACCGGCGTCGCGAATCCGGGCAGGTGCCAGCCCAGGCGGAGCTCTCGATCTCTTGGTTGCTCGGAAGCGGCGAGGGATTCGCTCCAGCTCTCGCCACGATATTGCGCCCACAGTCTCACGTGCAGACCGTAGCCAATCCCCATCGCGAAAGCACACAGCAGTACCCAAGAACTGAGCGCCACCGGCCATTGGGGATAAATGCCCTGCACGATGGCGTCGGCAGCGAGCCCGGGGGGAAGAACCGCCTGTACCGGAGCAAAAACCTCGACCAATCTCTGCACTTGCGGTTGTGCCTGCCTGCTGAAGTGTCTGGTCAGTGGCCCGATCAACTGAAAACTTAACGTCAGCAGGACCAATAGAACGCCCATGATTTCCCGGGTACGGCGCTGGGCCAGCCAGCGCTCCAGCCATGCGAAGATCATTTGCATCAACAACAGATTGAAAAGAGCGAATGTCATCAACACCAGAGCCGCCCAAGGCAGCAATCCGGGTTTCGCGAAACTTACGCCCACCAGAAATCCCAACGACCACAGGCCGCCGATAGCGCTGGCCGGATCGAACGCGCCATACGCGAGCCGAACCAGAAAATACGAACCATAGTTGAGTGGAAATCGAAGTAAGTCGGAGGAGTCCGGATCGCTGGTGAACGCCGCCGCCATGAGGGGGAAGGCTTGCCAGAACAAGCAGATGATCCACAGAAATATTGCCAGCATCTGTGGCTTACCTTGAGAGAGAACGATATATGCCAACAAGCCCATCCCGAAAGCGCCGCCAAGTCCGAAGGTGGCGAATGCGACCGAGACAACAACGCGCGCCAGCAACTCCAATTGGCCGTGCGTGGTGCGCAGGGCGTTGACGAAAAGGCGCCAACGGAGCCACGCGACGGCCGTGAGTTGGCTGCTTCGGGGAACGGTCGGGCTAACCTGATTCATCGCATCACCCCAGCCACGAGAGCTCCTGCTCAGTGCGGCGCGAGCCGCCGACGGTGCGCAGGAAAATCTGCTCCAGAGTCATCTTTTCCCCGGACGCAGAGGAGCCGTCGCCCGAGCCTGCCGGCGTCTGCGCTTCCACCCCCGCCCGCAACTCCTCCAGCGAACCCTGCGCCACGAGCCGTCCCTGATGAATGATGGCAACGTGACTGCAGAGGCGCTCCACGATTTCCAGCACGTGCGAGGTGAGGAAAATCGTGGCGCCGCGCGCGATCATGCCTTGCAGCATCGACTTCAGCGTTCCCGCGGCAATGGCGTCCACGCCTTCGAAAGGCTCGTCGAGGAAAAGCACTTTCGGCGCGTGAATTACGGCCGCTGCCATCGCCAGCTTTTTCTGCATACCGTGGGAGAAGTCGGTGACCAGCTTTTTCGGCTGATCGGCGAGCTGCATGAAATCGAGCAGTTCTGCGGTGCGCTGAGCGGCAGTTTCGCGGTCAAGGCCATACATGCGTCCAGCGAAGTTGAGGAACTCGGATCCAGTCAGCCGCCCAAACAGAGCCATGCCTTCGGGCACAACGCCGATTTGCCGTTTTACTTCCACCGGGTGAGTTATAAGATCGAGTCCGAGGATTTCGATTCGTCCTGAACTGGGTGCAAGCAGGCCGGTAAGCATCTTGATGGTGGTCGATTTTCCGGCGCCATTGGGTCCGAGGAAACCGAAGAATTGTCCCGGGGATACGCGCAGGTCGATGCTGTCCACGGCGATGAAATCCCCGAATCGGCGGGACAGGCCTTGCGTTGAAATGGTGGGAGCCGCGTCCATGAAAGCTCTGAATCTAGCACAGGTGTTGACTCGGCGCGGCCAAACTGGCTAATGCTGGAGCGAGTGGAGAGAGCTAAAAAGCGCCCTGACTTCTCGGCCGGGGCGCCCTATTCGGCAGAACTGCAGCGGTTTAGAACAAGTTCCAGAGGAATTGGTTGTAGACGTCGTGGTGATATTGCACCTCGGGAGCCTTCACGAAGGTTCCCAACAGGCGTGGACAGCGATCGGCAGCGGCCTGTTTGAGGTCGGCGTAGCGTCCCTTCACATCTTCTCCGAGAAGCTCCGTCGTCCACTCCGCTTTGCGGAAGTCTTCCAGAGCGGTATAGATGTTGTCGGGTAGGTAGCGCTCGGCCTGGCGGAGGTTCTTGATCTTCGAGGTCTCACCGTCGATCCCGCTCTTGAAGATCGACAGCATGACCAGATACGGATTCGCATCCGGTGCCACCGAACGAACCTCCACGCGCATGCTTTTCTCGTTGCCGATCGGAATGCGGATCATCGATCCACGATCGACGGCGGAGGCTTTGATTTGGTTCGGCGCCTCGAAGTGCGGATCCAGACGGCGATACGCATTCACGCTGGGGTTCAGCAACAGGCAGATATCATTGCCATGGGTGAGGATGCGATCGAGGAAAGCCCAGCCTATCTTGCTGAGCTTCTCTTCGCCCTTCGCATCCCAAAACAGGTTCTTTCCGTTTTCGCTGATTGAAACATTGGTATGCATGCCGCTGCCGTTCACGCCCACGACGGGCTTGGGAAGAAATGAGGCGGTCAAGCCCATGTTGGTCGCGACCTGGCGGCAGATCAGCTTGTAGAGCTGAATCTGGTCGGCGGCCGCGACCACTTCACCGTAGCCGTAATTGATTTCGAATTGTGAGGGCGCAACTTCCGGATGGTCTTTCTCGTTCTGGAAGCCCATCGAGCGCTGCACTTCTGCTGTGGTATCGATGAAAGTACGCAGCGCATCGCCCGGCAGCGAGTGGTAGTATCCGCCCGTGTTCACGTATTCGAACTTGCCGGTTTCGTGATAGCGGCGCTCGGCATCCGGCCCCTTGAACAGGAACCCTTCAATCTCGTTGGCTGCGTTGAGGGTGTACCCCTTCTTCTTGTGCAGCGACTCGGCGTAGCCTTTCAGGACGCCACGAATGTCGGCGGTGTAGCGCGTTCCACCCTTGTCGATGACTTCGCCGAATACCAGCACCTTGCCGGAACCGAACACATCCGACGGCGCCCAGTAGAATGCGGCCCAGTCGATGCCCAGCCGTAGATCACTTTCGCGCTGGGCGGTGAAGCCGCGAATCGACGAGCCATCGAAGGTGAGATTGTCCCAGCTCTTGATGAGGAACTTCTTGTCGTAGTCGAGCATGTGCAACCGGCCCTCGAGATCGCTAAAGAGAACGGTTACAGCCTTGATCCGCTTCTCGTCGGTCAGATACTTCAACCGCTCGTCCTGGATCTTGTGGATCGGGACACGCTTACTGCGCTGCTCCTTTGCTTTGAGATTCAGTTCTTCCAGTTCGTCATAGGTAAGTGCCAGAAAATTGCGGAGTTCATTGGGCATGGATGTTCTTCAGTCTCCTATTCGTATTCGGCAATGATGTCAGCAAACAACGCCATCGAAACATGGAGTTGGAACGGCTGGGGTGTACCGGAAAGAATAACGCCAAGCTTCCCCTGCGACAATCGAAAAAGCTGATCCGTAGGATGGAAGACATTTCTCGAAGTGGCCGATTCCGCAAGTCTTGCCTATCGGACGCGCAATCCCGTTCCCGGCATCAGCCGGATGATCACACCGAGCGCCGTCAGAACAGCAATGTAGTAGACGGTCGTAGTACGGCTGGAGTGCGTGGGAAAGTTGCCGGCGAAAAAGATTTGATATCCCGCGCCCAGAGCTACAAGAAAGAACATGTTTTCGCCCAGAAGCAACCACAGAGCGAGACATGCGGTGAGCAGGATGATGCGGTCCATCTTGCTCAATGCCAGGACGGCTTGGCCGCCGTCCAGTACCCAGATGGGAATCAGATTCAGCAGGTTCAGTACAGCACCCACGCGCGCCAAGGCGGCCCACAGCGGACTCCCGGTCTGCCACCAGAGCAGAGCGCAGGCCACTGCCGTTAAGAATCCGGCCAGCGGGCCAGCCAGGCTTATGGCAGCGCGCGTCTCCAAAGACACACCCAGCGCCTGCCAGCGGACGTAGGCTCCCAAGCCAGGCAGAAACACCGGCATCTCCGCCGGCAGGCCACGACGCGTGATATCGAGGAAGTGGCCCATCTCGTGGAGAAGAATCAGGACGGCGAAGCCGATACCGAACTTCATTCCCCACGCAGCCCAATAGAGTCCGATAAACGCGGCGAAGCTCAGCAGAAATTTCAGCTTGAAGAGCGCGAACAGGATCGTCTTGCCCTTGGCCAACAGGACTGCGATGGGACCCACCGGCCCGAGGCGCTTGGTCCACTTGTTTTCCGAAGACTCCGGCATCCCGGATTGACCCGCCGCAGCCTCAAGCCCTCGTGCGTGGTCTTTTATCCAGTCGTATTGCTTCGAGGATCGCGGCAAAAGAGGAAGCCCGGAAAGCCATCGCTCGCGCGCCTGCCGCAGGTCTCCCTTGGCCTCAAGCGCTTTCGCTTCAGCGGCCAAACGATCCAGTTCCTCCGAATGTACGAGCGCGTGGCACTTGTCGCAGACCAGCGCCGCGGCGGGCAGTTCGCGAGAGCAGCGCCTGCAGTTTCGAATCAGTTCAGGAGTGAGCGAGGACACGATGCCTGATCTTACGCTTGTCAGCTCGGGCTAACTCAGGCCGGAGGCCGGGGCGAATATTGAAATGGCCCGTCTAGTGTCGGCTGCGTTGCGCGAGTACTTTGCCAGGCGATGCGAATGCCTATGAAGAGAATGAACAGGCCGATCGCGCCGTGAAGGGGATCGGCCAGCTCCAAGAATGGTGATGCGAGACCCAAGAACGCCAACTGCCACGCCACCTTGCCGATGTGTACGGCAGGTTCGGCGGGCGCCAATGTTTGAGGCTGTCCAGTTTCTCTGTCCATTTCACGCTGCTCCTCGGCAAGTGGCTGTTGTCGAGAGGCATGCTGCCTGTGCTCGCCTGCATAGTGAATCCAGATCGGAATCGCCGCCATGGATACCGCTGCATAGGTAAGCAAGGCTGCAGTGATCTGGTAGCGGCGTCCGCCGTGGCCGTTCGATCCCTTCATCATGGCCTTGCCCACAATCCAGCCCACGGCCAGAGAAACATAGCCGATGATAAGGCCGGTCATGATTTCAAAGGTCGCATAAAGAATCAATCCAACAATGGCCGCGCCAATGCCGTAGAGGAGCCCGCGCACGTAATTGGCATGGCTGTCCGTAGACAATTCGTGCGCTTGCTCGGCGCAACTTCGACACGCCATCGCTCCCCGCAAACGATAGTAGCTTCCGGCGATCGGTTGTTGACAGAATTGGCACTGATCGGCACCCGGGGATCCGGCATACTCGGCCGTTCCGAATTGTATTGGGGAAGAGCTGGGCGTGGACTTGCCGAAACTGGCGTCGCTCATGGCCCGGAACGATAGCACAGGGTCCGGAGCTAAGGAAGGGGATTCAAATTGCGCGTACGGATAAATGCTCGTGAGATCGGGCGGTTATCGACTTACTGTCGGTGGGTCGAAGCACCCGCCGCGATTTCGCGGAGAGCGCTGACAAATTCTGCGGCAGTATTTGGATCGGCGAGAGATTCCAGATGAACCGTGGCAGAGAACTGCGGCGATTCCGGGCGGAAGTGCACCTGCAGAACATCCTGCCGCCGCGCTGACATCAGCGCGTTCAACTCGGCTGACGGATCCTCCTTCCAATGGGTCCGGGTGGTGAGAATTACGGGGCCAGGCTCGTAGAGATCCCACTCGCGATCGTCGTGCTTGCGAGAAGAGATTCCGCGATTATGGGCGCACCAGCGATGTCGCACCACTTCCAACCTGAAACTCGGCGAGCTATCCAGATCGGCTTCGAACGTCAAGGTTTCTTTTTGCTTGCGCCAACAACTCATCAGCCACGGGATAGGAAGAGCGCGAGGCCGGAACTTCATGGTCACCAGGACATTGTCAAACCACCGGGACGGGAAATGCAGTCGAGCCTCAAGGCGGGAAGTGCCCATCCAGCGCGACTCGATGATCCGCCCTCTGCCGGCGCATGCGGTCTGCACCCAGCGCAATGCCGCCGCACCCTTTTTTCGGTTGTAATGAGAAAACACGAAGTACCACGTCCCCAGAACGGCGACCGAAGCGACCACGTCAATCAGGAGAAGGCGCCCCACAACGCTTTCCTCTGATGCCCATGGTACGTCCGGGGTCGCGGGAGAAGCAAGGGGGCAATTGTCTCCATTTGTAATCTTCGCTGGAATCGATGGGTTGAACTGTGGAAAACCGGGTCGAAACGGTCGCTACAATATCCGCGTGCCCTTCACCATCCGCGACTTCCAGCCGTCCGACTTCGACACGCTGTGGCGCATCGACCAAACCTGCTTCCCCCCAGGAATCTCTTATTCCCAGACGGAACTTAGGCTTTACATGCGCCGCCGAGCGGCCTTTACGTTGGTGGGCTTAAGCGCGGCAGAGCAAACCGACGGCCGCGATTCAGGTGAAAAAATTCTGGCCCCGACCGCGGCTGACGACACGACCGTTGCCGGCTTCATTGTGGCCGAGGCTGGCAGCCGGGCCCGCGGCCACATCATCACCATCGATGTGGTCGCTGCTTTTCGGCGCTTTGGAGTAGGGTCGCTGCTATTGCGTGCGGCTGAGGATCGCTTGATCGTGGCCGGATGCCGAACCATTGAACTGGAAACCGCGGTTGATAACCTATCTGCTCTAATGTTCTACAAACGCCACGGCTATAGTGTGAGCAGAACATTCCCGCGCTATTATTCCAATGGCGTCGACGCACTGGTGCTCGAAAAAATTCTCGTATAGCTCCAGCAGAACGCGGCCTTTTGTTAGGGGATTTGCGTTCCGGGCCTTCTCCAGCTACCTTGCCTTGTGATGAAAGTTTCCGGCATAAAAATTGCGATCCAGGGCGAACGCGGTTCCTTCAGCCATGAAGCCGCGGAGCAAATGGTGCCGGGGTGCGCGGTCGTCCCCTGCGCCCGTTCCGCAGAAGTATTCGATCGCGTGGAGAAGGGTTCGGTGGCCGCAGCCGTTATCCCGATCGAAAATTCCTTGGCTGGCACGGTGGCCGAGCACGCGGATTTGCTAGTCGCGCGCAACGTATTCATTGAAGCTGAATTCCTGCTACCGATTGTGCACAACGTGATCGCCGCACCGGGAGTAAAGTTCAGTGTGGTGCGCCGGGTATTCTCTCATCCGGTGGCGCTCGATCAGTGCCGCGATTTTTTTCGCCACCACCCCAAGATCGAAGCGGTTCCGTTCTATGACACGGCGGGGAGCGTAAAGCACGTCGTCTCTGAGAAACTTCCCGATGCGGCCGGCATTGCGGGGCGCCATGCTGCCCGCGAATACTCGGGCAAGATTCTTCAGGCCGGCATCGAAGACGACAAACGCAACTTCACGCGCTTCTTTCTGATTCGCAAGGCGGCAAAGCTGGCCGCCACGCACCAAAATCAAAAGGCAAGCGCTGCTTCCCTCAACCGGAAAGTTCCAGCCGGCGCGAATAAGACTTCCATCGCCTACAAGCTGAAGAACCAGCCGGGCGTGTTGTTCAAGTCGCTTAGCGTTTTCGCTTTGCGCGATATCAGCCTGAGCAAGATCGAATCGCGTCCTCTGCGGGGACGTCCGTGGGAGTATGTCTTCTACGTGGATTTTCTTCGCGGCGATGATGAACCTGCCCGCAATGCTCTTCGCCACCTCGGGGAGGTCGCGGAATTCGTGAAGGTTTTAGGCATTTACCGGGCTGCCTGAACCGCAGAAACCTTCCCCGAACAAGCACGTTAAGAAACGCACCCGGGAACTTGACTTTCGGGGTCGCAGCCGGAGTATCTTCCTCATTAGCCCCGATACCTTGGGCATCATGTCGGGAATCGGGGAATGTCGATAGAATCGAAGGCCGCAGGCGGGAAGGGATGAAACCTTTCTGAAGGAGTATCATCTAAGCTTGAGTGAGTTACACTCAAGGAGAGCCAATGAGCCAACAGCCGCTTTCCGAGCCGATTGCTAAGCATCGAGAAATAAATGACGTACGGGCTTTGCCTGTACTTCCTGTGCGGGATACCGTTCTTTTTCCGCATGCCGTCCTGCCTCTAACCGTGGGGCGGGAAAGTTCCGTCCAGCTTATCAATTCGCTCGGAGAGGATAAAACTATTGTAGTTGTCGCGCAGCGCGAAGCGCGCGTCGACAACCCTCAACCCAGCGACCTTTATACCGTCGGCACTTCTGCGATCGTGCATAAAGTCGTAAAAATGCCCAATCAGAGTCTGTTTGTGTTCGCTGAAGGCTTGGAGCGGGTGCGTTTAGGAGAGTTCACTCAGTTGGCGCCGTTCATGCGCGCCCACGTGTCGCCTATTCCTGAATCGGCTCCGCCGGACAGCTCTGAAATCGAAGCGCTACAGCGCAATGTCCTCACGTTGTTTCAGCAGATCGTCGCCGGCTCGCCGACGCTTTCAGACGAGCTTTCCACGGTGGCTCTGAACATTGACGAAGCAGGGCGCCTCGTGGATTTCATCGCATCCTCTCTGCCATCCCTATCGACGCCCGACAAGCAGGATACGCTGGAGACTCTCGACATCCGCGTGCGTCTGGAAAAGATCAACCAGCATCTCGCCAAGGAACTTGAGGTGCAGCAGCTGCGCAACAAGATCCAAAGTGAAGTGCAGGATCGGGTGCAGCAAACCCAGCGTGAGTATTACCTGCGCGAGCAGATGAAGGCCATCCAGAAAGAACTGGGCGAGCAAGACGAAGGCCAGCGCGACGTTGAAGACCTGAAAAAGAAAATCGATGAAGCCGGCATGCCTGAGGAAGTGAAGAAAGAAGCGCTCAAGGAATTGGGACGCCTTTCCCGCATGTCTCCCATGGCCGCCGACTACTCGCTTACGCGGAACTATGTCGAGTGGCTGGCCGTGCTGCCTTGGGCCAAGACTTCCGGACAGGAAATCGAGATCCCGAAGGCCAAAGAAATTCTGGATACGGATCACTATGATTTGGAGAAGGTCAAGGATCGCATTCTCGATTACCTTTCTGTCCGGCGTTTGAAGCCGAACATGAAAGGACCGATCCTGTGCTTCGTCGGACCTCCCGGCGTGGGAAAGACTTCGCTGGGGAAATCGATTGCGCGAGCGCTAGGACGGAAATTTGTCCGGCTATCGCTCGGTGGCGTGCATGATGAAGCCGAAATACGCGGTCATCGCCGCACTTACATCGGCGCACTGCCAGGACAAATCATCCAGGGTATTCGCCGCGCAGAGACGAAGGATCCTGTGTTCATGCTCGACGAAATCGACAAGGTGGGCCGTGATTTCCGAGGCGACCCGGCTTCGGCATTGCTCGAAGCGCTCGATCCCGAGCAAAACTCGAGCTTCCGCGATAACTATCTTGACGTCACCTTCGATCTGTCCAAGGTGCTTTTCATCACGACCGCGAACATGCTCGACCCAATTGCCGAGCCCTTACGCGATCGTATGGAGATCATCGAACTGCAGGGCTATAGCGAGGAAGAGAAGCTGCACATCGCGGTGCGCTATCTGGTGCCACGGCAAGTGGACGAGAACGGAATCACCGCGGAGCAGATTGAATTTCCGGAGGTGGCGCTACGCTACATCATTCGCCACTATACCCGCGAAGCGGGCGTGCGCAGCCTGGAGCGGACCATCGGAACCATCTGCCGCAAGCAGGCGCGGCGGCTGGCCGAAGGCAAGACCGAGAAGCTTGTGGTGACGCAGGAAATCATTCAGGAGTTTCTCGGCGGCATCAAGATTCGCACCGAAGGTGAAATCGAAGAACGCACGGAACGTCCGGGAGTGGCTGTAGGTTTGGCCTGGACTCCCTCGGGCGGCGACGTGCTCTTTGTCGAAGCCAATGCCATGAAGGGCAAAGGCGGATTTACCATGACCGGTCAGATTGGCCAAGTGATGCAGGAATCCATGCAGGCAGCTCTGACGTGGGTGCGCTCAAACGCAGCACAGCTGGGCATTGCGGAAGACTTTTTCGCGGACCACGACATTCACATGCACGTGCCAGCAGGAGCGATTCCGAAAGATGGTCCTTCGGCGGGCGTGACCATGGCGACCACGCTGGTGTCATTGTTGACGGGACATCGCATTCGTCCGCTGCTGGCGATGACGGGCGAGATCACACTCAGCGGCAACGTCCTGCCGGTGGGAGGCATTAAAGAAAAAGTGCTGGCCGCCAAGCGCGCCGGAGTGACCGACGTGATTCTGCCAGCGGAAAACAAAATGAACGTTGACGAGGATCTCACCAAGGAGCAACTCGAGAATTTCAAAGTTCATTATGTGAAGACGATCGACGAGGCGCTCCGCGTCTCGTTGCCGGAAGTGGCGCAGTCAACCGCGGCAAAGCTACTGACCACGCAGGCCGACGCGGTTCACGACAAAGCCTTCGCGCGAGCGTGACCCGCCATTGTTGGGTCCAGATGCCAGTCCTGACGGGCTGGCATTTTTTTCGCAATTTTGTTGGCTTATCTTTCCCATCCTGTCCCGAAGTCGCCGAAATCTTCGCCAGTCGACGATCCCCCGCGATAAACTGTCAATCTAGCCAATCGTTCTTATGCGCGTACGCGTTCTCTTTTTCGGAATGTTGAAAGACCTAGCGGGTAAATCCAGCGATACGCTGGATCTCGATGAAGGTGCGACAGTGGGCGAGGTGCTGGGGCATTACGCGAAACAGATTCCTAGGCTGAAGGACGCGCTGCCGTCTTTGGCTGTCGCGGTGAATCAGAAATATACGGAAGGGGAGACAGCGCTGAAACCGAATGACGAGGTGGCATTGCTGCCGCCGGTGAGCGGCGGGTCAGCAGAAGGCAAGCACTCGTGCCACGCCTCGATCATCCGCGAGCCGATTGATACCCCGCAGATAGTGGCTAGTACTAAGCGCGGCGCGGACGGCGCGGCCTTAGTGTTCGAAGGAGTGGTCCGTAGCCAGACCCGCGGTCGGCGCACGCTCTATTTGGACTATGAAGCCTATGAGGATATGGCGCTGAAGAATATGGAGGGGTTGGCGGAGCAGGCGCTGAAGCAGTTTCAGGTCCGAGATGTGGCAATGGTGCACCGGCTTGGGCGGCTTAATATTGGCGAGACCAGCGTGCTGATCGTGGTCGCCTCGGCCCATCGGGCCGCCGCGTTCGACGCCTGCCGCTGGTTGATTGATACCCTCAAGCGCACGGTTCCCATCTGGAAGAAAGAACACTTTGACGATGGCGCGGTTTGGGCGGATGGAGAACCGTTTCCCGCGGAGATTCCCCGGGGTAAATTCGATTGACCGGGGCAGCCCGGCAGCAGACGACGCATCTAAGTGATTGCGAGGCGATCGAATCGGGATCGCCTTGTCAAGTGCGGCACATCGATCGCGAAAATAAAATCCCTCAGCGAATGAAAAATTGCGAATGAGAAAATCCGCAATGCTGATTCTAATGGGGCTGGCCTGCGTTGCATCCCAAGCTCAACAGCCACCCGCTAGAAGCCAACCAACTGAAGCGCCACCCACGCTTAAAGTCGACGTCAAGCTGGTGAACGTCTATGTCACCGTCACGGACGCTCACGGTGGTCCGGTAGCGGGACTTAAGAAAGAGAATTTCACGCTGCTGGAAGATGGGCGCGATCAGACCATCTCGGTGTTCGATAAAGAATCCGCAGTGCCGCTTTCGATTGCGCTCGCCATCGACACCAGCCTGAGCACGCGGCACGATCTGCCGCTGGAGCAGGCCTCGGCCAAGCGCTTTGCCCGCGCCATCATGCGGCCCGTGGACGCGTTATCGGTCTTTGGTTTTAGTGAAACGGTGCTGCAGTCGACGTCCTACACCTCCGAGTTGAAGCGCATCGACGACGGTATTGATCACATTCGACTGGGCGCAGCGACGGCTTTGTTCGACGCCGTCTATCTTGCTTCCCGCTCTCTCGACCGCCGTCAGGGACGAAAAGTCCTGGTGCTCATTACGGACGGTGGCGACACCATCAGCAAAATGGATTACAAGGAAGCGCTGCGCGCCGCCGAAGAGGCCGAAGCAATTGTCTACAGCATCATCGTGGTGCCGATCGAGAATAGTGCCGGACGCGAGACCGGCGGTGAACATGCCCTGATTCAGCTCTCCGCAGACACAGGCGGCAAGTATTACTACGCCACTTCCATGTCGCAACTGGACGATGCTTTCCGCCAGATCAGCGACGAACTCCGCACCCAGTATCTGCTAGCCTATTATCCGTCGCAGAGCACATCAGCCTCGCAGTTCCGGCGTATTCAAGTAAGTGTTTCTGGCCCTCTCGACTCCGCCGACTACCGCGTCCGCCATCGAGCTGGGTACTATACGTTTAAGTCCGATTTCTGACTTCGTCCCTTCATTATTCGGTATTGGCCCCGCCGGATAGCTTTCAACATAACAGTGTGATGAGTACTGTTCACATAACAGTAAACATAACGAAAATTTCCTTTTACAGATTGAATATACAGTTTTCAGGATTTTTGCAGGCGTAAGAAAATTCGACTTTCACCCTCCCTGAAACTTCAATGTCGTATAACCTACTGAAACCTATATGGATAGTTGACTGCCCCCATCTTGACCTTGGGCTGGCTGGAAAATTGCTTTAACGATGCCGAGCTGTCTTGTATTTCCCAGCACTATTTTGGACGTGTCGAGTTAGGGCGGGAAGTTCGGAGCTACATCCTGCCGAATCCCGATCATGCGTTATTAAGATTTTCTGGTACGACTTCCGGAGAGAAAGCCTTCCGGAAGCGGTGAAGCGAGAACAATTCCGGTGAGAACAATTCCAAAAGGAAGGTCCACGATGTTAAAGCTCAATTCCTCCCGCAAGGGCGTACTAATTACGCTGTTGGCCCTGATCAGCCTGTCCGCTTTGCTTCTTTCCTCCGCTGCCTTTGCCCAGACTTCGATCGCAACGGGTAGCATCCAGGGCAACCTGACGGATGCAACCGGCGCGCTTCTACCAAACGCCAGGATCACAATCACCGGACCGACCGGGCAGACGCTTCACGCCACCACTAACGGGTCGGGCGAGTATTCTCTGGGCGCGTTGATCCCCGGCTCCTACTCTGTCCGCGTCGAGGCCAAAGGCTTCAAGACGGCGCAGTTAACTTTGGAAGTCAGGGTCGATAACGCTGCCAACGGAAGCGTCAAGCTTGAGATCGGGCAAGAGAGTACCGTGGTCGAGGTACAAGCCAGCGAAGTTCAGGTCAATACCGAGCAGGCTACCGTCCAGGGAGTTTTGACGGCCAGTCAGATCGAAAACCTGCCGGTAAACGGGCGCAACTTCCTTGACCTGGCCCAACTCGAGCCGGGTGTTCAGATTCAGGATGGTCAGAACTTCGATCCCACCAAGGCCGGATATTCTTCGATCTCGTTCGGCGGTCGTTACGGCCGAACCGCCCGCATTGAAGTGGACGGCGTGGACGTTTCGGACGAAACCGTCGGCACCACCACGACGGACATTCCCGCGAGCGCTATTCAGGAATTCCAGATCGGCCAGGCGAGTTTGGACATGTCGACCGAACTTACCTCCTCTGGTTCCGTCAACGTGACTACAAAATCCGGAACCAATGGACTCCACGGCGAAGCCTTCGGGCAGTTTCGCGACTTCCGCGCGGGCTGGGCGACGCTTCCGGGAGGGGCCACACCATACTCCCAGCGCAGTCAGTACGGTGCCTCTTTGGGTGGGCCGATCATCAAGAACAAGTTGTTCTTTTTCGGGGACGGCGAACGTACGGTTCAGAACACGCAAACACCCGTTCCTATCTCCGCTCCGTTCCAAGCCTACTCCGGAAATTTCAGCGATCCCTTCCGCGAGGATAATCTTCTCGGCCGGTTGGACTACCAGCTCACCAAAAGCGCACGACTCTTTGCCCGCTACTCGTATTTCAAGAACTTGCTGGGTGCAACTTTCGGATTCGGCTATTCGCTCTACGACAACAAAAACATCACGCGCAATGATGTCGTCGGAGTAGATTTCAATACCGGCCCGTTTACCCACTCCGTCCGGTTCTCGTACTTGAAGTTTCAGAATCAGATCGTGGATGCAACCACGGGCAATAGCGCTCTGCCTTTTGACAATTTGGGAGCGGAAATTTTCATGGGAGCTACTGGCTTAACTGCCGGACCAAATCTATTGGCCCCGCAGAGCACGCCGCAAAGCGATCACGAGTTCAAATACGATGGCAGCCGAATCCTCGGTTCGCACATCATTCGCTACGGAGCGACCTTTAATCACCTTCAGGGTGGCGGCTTCGCCTCCTTCTTCCGGAACGGGCCGCAAGTCATTTCCCAGGTCACGACTGCCGAGTCCACGCCGATAACGGGTACGGCGGACAATTCCTGGCTCCCGATCGGGCCAACGAACCCGATTGGGTGTCCCCTGCCCGGGCCGACGGGGCCCTGTTTTCCGGGTGGCTACACGAATCCGTTGAACTACCCCGCCGACGGCGGCTACACCCTAGGTAATGGCTTGGGTTTCTCCACCTCCAAGGTGGCGATTCCTGGAAGATCAAGTCGAATTTCACACTGACGTATGGATTGCGGTATGAACGCGACACAGGCCGTACGGACAGCCAATATGCAGCGATTCCTCAGCTCAGCGCTCTAATTCCGGGGTTGGGCAATGCGGTGAACCAGCCCAACAAGAACTTTGGCCCAGACCTGGGTTTCGCTTGGGATCCGCAGAAGAATGGCAAGACCTCAATCCGTGGTGGAATCGGCCTGTTCTGGGAAAATGCCATCTGGAACAACGTGCTCTTCGACGGTCCATACCGGGAGCCTACGGGTGCCTTTGCACAGTTCCCCGGGCCGTGTGCGGCTGCAGGGGAACCGTCTCCTTTGCAGACTCCAACTGGAGCCATCACACCGAGTGAGGCGGTTTGCGGTACCGCGTCGGGCGGGTTCCCGTTAATTGGGAACGCTGTGCCAGCGGTCGTGGCTCTTTCAAAGGCATATCAGGCGGCTTCGCCACTCAACGTGCAGGAGCCCAATCCGGGCTTTGCAGGACAATACCTCACCGGCTGCAGCGACGGTTCGAACTGCTTCTTCCAGTCCGGTACCAACCTGTTCAACCCCAACTATAGGTCGCCGCGTTCAGTCGTGATGAACATCGGTATCCAACGCGAGCTCCATCCTGGCATGGTGCTGAGCGTCGACTTCATCCGCAACGTGCAGACCCACTTCCTACTTGGAGTGGATCAGAATCACGCCGGCGACATTCGCTACTTTAACGCGGGTGCGGCTGCGACTGCGATCGCAAATACGGTTGCAAATTGCGGAAACGGAACCGGAAATGGCGTGGCTGGAACCTATTCGGCTAACTGTCCAACCGATCCAGCGACCGGAAGCACCGACATCGTGAACGGCGTCGCAACCTGGACGCCCCGCCCCGCAACAATCGCAGACTTCGCGGGGAACGGCTTGGGTTCTACCTCTGACTTCGGCGGTACAAGCTGCCTCGCGGCGTTAAATGGTAACCCCTGCGCCTTTGGCGGTATCAATCCAACCGCGCCACCGCTCAATTTCCTTTCACCTGTGGGTCGTTCCGTTTACAACGGCTTGCAGATGAAGTGGATCGACAATGTGAAGAGTCCCATCCGCGGCGTCAAGAACTTGAATTTCCAAGTCTCCTACGCCCTGTCCCGCTTCGATAACTCGGGCGGAGGCGTTGGACCTGGTGCCACCGTAACTGCGGCGGCTGCTGATCAGGACTTCATCGTTCCCGCGCTGGATAACCAGAATGTCAATCGCTACTTCGGGCCTTCCACGTTGGACCGCACCCACCAGATATCTTTTGGTGGTTTCATGGATTTGCTAGGCGGCTTCCAATTAGGGATCATGTCTCACTTCTACAGCCCGCTTGCCATCACAGCTACGGTCCCAAATACGGGCCTCGGCGCTGGAGAAATCTTCCGCACCGACTTCACGGGTAGCGGGGTCACGCAGGATCCGCTTCCGGGGACGAAGGTTGGCAGCTTTGATCGCGGCCTCAATGCCAACGACCTAAATGGGGCCATCTCCAACTTCAACGCTCAGGTCGCTGCAGGAGCCCTGACGCCCGCCGGCAACGTGCTGGTTCAGAACAGCCTGATGACGCAGGCCGATTTGACCGCGCTGGGTGGTACCTATAACGGCGGCGTCCCGTTGGCTCTGGCGCCTCCCGACCAGGTCAACTATCCCTGGCTGAAGGCGTTCGACGCAACCATCGCGTGGAGCCATAGCTTCTTCGATGGGCGATTGACGATCAAGCCTGGAGTTGGCTTCTTCAACCTTCCCAACTTCGCCAACTTCGACAATCCGTCGAGCATGATGTCAGGGTTGCTGACCGGTTCCACCGGCAGCGTCAACGGCACCAACTACGCTGGACAGCTTGTTAACCGGGTCGGCGTGGGGACCGGGGTCTACACGCTGGGCTCGCCGCGGGAAACCGAGTTCAGCTTGAAGATAGTCTTCTAGCTGTAACTCAGCCAGAAGTCACAAGACACCAGCGCCACTAAGGGCTGGTGTTTTTTTTATGATCGGTACCAGTGCAGGTCTTCGGGCGTTGATTCCAAATGTCTCCTAAACCTTATTGGCTGATTTGTCCGCGGAGGTGCTTGGAGAGTCTCTCGATCTGCTTCAGTTTTTCGATCATATCTTTGGGCAACATGCCTTTCTGAATGCTGGCGGCGTCGTTAGGTATCGTTTGAGCAATCCTGGCAAGGTCGTCCGCATCCTGGCGGAGCTTGGTGAAGTCGACGTGCGTTCGCTGGGTCATCGGGGGCGGGAGGCTCTTGTCCGCCTGTTGCTCGGCTTGTGCAGCTTGTTCCAGTCCTGGAGGCCTTGGCCTTGTCTGTGATCGAGCTGAGCACCCTGCAACCAACACAAACAAGAGAATGTAAGTGCGATGTTTCACGGCGGGCCTCCTGGCCGAGAACACACGTTCCCGAGCCATTGTATCTCCGAGAATATGACCTGTGCCTTCTTTATCCCTTGCTCTGATGATGGGCGAGTGCTCCGTGCGTTTTGTGTACAATGCGATCATGCCCTTTCGTCCTCAAGGAAATCCGAATGCCTCGAAGCGCGGGCGGACGCCGCCGCCGGAGGAGACTTTCGAAGAAGCTAGCTTCCTCAAGGCATTGGGGGAGAAGCAGAAAACGGTCACGGTCAAGCTGATGGATGGTCAGACCGTGAGTGGATGGATCGAATACTACGACAAGCACATGGTGCGGCTGACCCGCGAAGGCGTGCCCAACCTTTTCATCTTTAAGCACGAGATCATGTACATTGCCGAAGACGGCGGTACGAGGAAGTGAATAGTCTGGCTATTCCAGGTAATAGGTCTTCATTCAGTCTCAGGTTGGCTCTCTTAAGCCGACGCCTGAACCCGAGACCTTGCAGCTAACGCTCAAGACCTACGACCTGTAACCCAAGACTCAAGGCCTGTGCCCAATACTGCCAGCGACAGCTTTATTCCCGCCATGTCAGCGATCGCCCGTCAGGCGGGCGCGCTTCTGATGGAGTACTTTCATCAGCACCTGGAGATTGAATACAAAGGCGACGCCGATCTGGTGACGGCGGCCGATCGCGCCGCCGAGGTGCTGATTCGTGACCGCATCCGCGCGCAGTGGCCGACCCACGACGTTCTCGGTGAAGAACAGGGGCTAAGCGATCAAGGCAGCGACTATCGCTGGTACATCGATCCGCTGGATGGCACCACGAACTTTGCCCACGGGTATCCGGTCTTCTGCGTGTCGATGGGATTGGAACACCGGTCGTCCGGGCAGGCGGGCACGCGCATTGCCGCGGTGATTTACGATCCCACCCGCGATGAGCTCTTTACCGCCGAGCAGGGAAGAGGTGCGTGGCTGAACGGAGAAGCCATCCGCGTATCCAAAACTGCAACCCTGAAGGAGAGCCTCCTGGGCACGGGCTTTCCCAGCCACAAGCGGCATAAGAATCCTAATATTTACTTCTATCACCAAATTACGCTGCAGACTCACGGAGTGCGCCGGGCGGGATCGGCTGCGCTCGATCTTTGCAACGTAGCTTGCGGGCGCTACGACGGCTTCTGGGAGTTTAATCTCAATCCCTGGGACACGGCAGCGGGTGTGTTGATCGTGGAAGAGGCAGGCGGCATGGTGACGCGCTTTGATGGATCTGCCTTCGAATTGAACAGCCGTGAAACCGTCGCCTCAAATGGCGTGCTGCATGAAGCTTTGCTGCACGAGTTTCAAGAAATCTTCGCGGGCCGGGGAATGGAGCCGCTGCCCGATCCGCGGGAGTATAAGCGATAGAATTCCTGCGCTCCATCCGTTTTCCGATCTCGCGTTACAATTGTTGAGGATTGGGTAGCCGACTCTGCCTGTTCTAGTCTCCCATTTTCTACAGGCTCAACGTGATCAACGCTCTTCTGGAACGCAAAATCGAAAAGCGCCCGAACAAAGTCCGGCTGCACGGCCGAATTCTTTTCCTCACGGAAGATCCCGACCTGATCAAACGGCAACTCGCGGGCGAAAATCTGCCGTGGGATACGAAAAATCCCGCCAATAATCCCAAGCTGCGCGACGATATCTCCACCGACGAGATCACTCCGGCGCATTACTGCTTCTACTTCGACGAGACTCTGGGCGAGATTCCTTACCTCGGGCTGAAGTGCGGCAATGTGACGCCGATTGGGCGCGGAGAGGTGAAGCGTGGAGGGTTTGTATGCGCGGTGAGCGGGAAGCGGCGCGGGAAAGGATCGAGCCGCGAGCAGTCGCCTTATGCGGAAATGTGCGCCGGCATTCAGGTGGTGATAGCCGAGAACATCGAGCGAATCTACACCCAGAATTGCCAAAATTTAGGAGTGCTGACTTCGACCAACTTTTCGCTGATCGACCAGATTCGCGGCGGGGAAGATATCCCGTTGAGCGAGTTCACCGCGGGTGAGGATGAAATAACTCGCCAAGTCATTGAGTACGGTGGACTGTTTCCCTTCAACCTAGCGCGCATGCAGAAGAAAGTGTTTCTGCCGCCGATAAAAACCGAAAAGCGTCCAATGACGGTTGCAGAGAAGATTTTCGCGCGGCACATGGTGAACGAAACCGGCGGCATTGGAGTTGCCGGCGTCAAGCCAGGCGATACCGGCTTTGCTCAGGCCGACCTGCGTTTCAGCCACGAGTACGTTACTCCGATGGCGGCCATTTTCTTTGAACGCTATGTCGGCAAGGAGGCCAAGGTCCACGACGCCTCGAGCATTATCTTTTTCCGCGACCATCTCACCTTTCTCGATGAGGTGATTTCGGAGGAGAAAAAAAAGCTCGGCCTGCTTGATCTGGCGACCCAGCTGAAACTGAAACAACAGGATTTTGCCGCCAAGCAGGGAATCAAGTTGCATGGAGAATTGAAAGACCGCAAGGGATCGGAGGGCATCTGCCACTCCATCGTGCTCGAGAGCTACGCGCTGCCCGGGCAACTCAATGTCGGCTCGGATTCTCACACTCCGCACGTAGGCGCGATCGGCTGCGTTGCTTTTGGAATTGGCACGACCGATGTATTCAATAGCTGGATTACAAAGGACGTTCGCGTCAAGGTGCCAGAATCGGTGAAGATCGTGATCCGTGGCAAACGCCACCCGAACACCACGGCGAAGGATTTCATCCTGAAGATTCTAAGTCTCGATTACGTGCGTAGCGGCAAAGCGCTGGCCAAAGTGATGGAGTACGCCGGCGAAGCCATCGAAAAGCTCAGCGTCGATGAGCGCGCCACCATGACCAACATGGCGGCCGAGATCGGCGGCTTTACCGGCATTGTCGCGCCCGACAAGAAAGCGGTTGACTTCCTGATCGAGCGGCGAGGCATGGATCGCGCAAAAGCCAATGCAATGATCGAAGGCTTGTACAGCGATACAGACGCACAATATGCGCACGTGATCGAGCTCGATGCCGCCGAAATTACGCCGATGGTCGCGACGCCGGGCGATCCGGGCAATGGAAAGTTGGTACGCGAACTGAACACTCCCGTTCCGGTCGAGATCGCCTACGGTGGCACCTGCACCGCCGGCAAGAACGAAGACATGGATATGTATGCTGCCGTGCTGGCCGACGCGCTGAAGCAGGGCAAACGCGTGGCCGATTCCGTCAAGTTCTACATCCAGTTTGGCTCGCAGGAGACCCGTGAATATTGTCTGCGCAAGGGCTACCTCGATGTGTTTCAGAAGGCGGGCGCGCAGGTAATCGAGCCCAGTTGTGGGGCCTGCATTAACGCCGGCCCGGGAGTTTCCACGCGTCCCGATCAGGTGGTGATTAGCGCGCAGAACCGCAACTTCCCTGGGCGCAGCGGTCCCGGACAGATGTATCTGGCTTCGCCTCTGACGGTCGCAGCCAGTGCAGTGGCGGGCTACATCGCGGCGTATGAGCCCAGCAAAGAACTGGTAGGAGTGTAAAGGGGCCTCACGGCCGTAAGTGGTTGAATTCATACGGGGTGGCCGAAATCAGCCACTCTTCAATCTGCAACTTTTTTTGGCCTGCCGAGTTCAAATAGAATAGGTGCTTCGGATAGAAACAAGATCTTGGAGACCTGCAGATCCGGTGGGCTTTGTGGCTGGAATGGCGGATCTGGGACAAGGGGGAACACCATGCGGTACATAAAATATTTGGCTTTGGTAAGTGTTCTGATGCTGCCACTCGCCTACTCCCAAGCGCAGGTCAGCGTCGGGGTAGGATTTGGGCCGGGCTACGTTGGCGTAGCGCCCACGTGCGCATATGGCTACTACGGGTACTACCCTTACGCTTGTGCTCCTTACGGCTACTACGGGTCTGACTGGTTCGCCGGCGGAGTCTTCATCGGAGCCGGCCCGTGGTATGGCTGGCACGGTGGTTGGGGAGGCGGCTGGGGCCGCGGCTACTACGGTCGCGGCGGCTGGGGTTACGGCCGCGGCTGGGGCGGCAGAGGCTACTACGGACACGCTGCCTATGGCGGACGCGGTTATGCCGGCGGCGGCTTCCACGGTGCTAGCGGGTTCCACGGTGCTAGCGGGTTCCACGGTTCCGCTGGTGGTGGATTCCACGGTGGTGGTGGTGGATTCCATGGCGGAGGAGGCGGTGGCTTCCACGGAGGAGGCGGTGGTCATGGCGGCGGAGGCGGTGGACACCGGTAATCCAGGAAGTGTGAATCAGCTGGAACGGCTGGCGAGCGAGATGCTGCCAGCCGTTTCGCTTTGCGGAGCTTCCCCATTTCTTGCTAAAATCTCCGTTTTCACAGGGATCGACGTAGTAAAATATCAAGATGCAGTCTAGGAGACCGACACCGCTATGACCTATGTAATAGCAGAGCCTTGCATCAATACCAAAGATACCGCGTGCGTGGACGCGTGTCCGGTGGATTGCATTCATCCTAAGAAAGATGATCCCAAATACTCCACGGAGCAGTTGCTCTATATCGATCCGGTGGAGTGCATCGACTGCGGCGCCTGCGTTCCGGTCTGCCCGGTCTCGGCCATTTTCGCCCTCGATGACCTCCCGGAAAAGTGGAACTCGTTTACGGAGCTGAACGCAAAGTATTTCGGGCGATAGCCCGGCTGCTATCCATTCGTTTCTAACGTGTCGAGGCGCGCATCTTTCACGGATGCGCGCCTTTTGCTTTTGCGGACGCCCCTCGTGGGTTCCATCGATGTTGGATTCCCGTTTTCGGATGCGAGCCGCAAATCCCATCTCCCTTAACTGGAAGTGATCTACGTCACAACGAGACGTGACGATAGCCATTCTTAGGATTTTCCCTACGCCATTAGGATGCGATCAGGAGGCAACTTTCCGAGAGTTTCCCGGTAAGTGTAGCGACTCCGTGGGGAAAGGCTGGTATCGTGTCAATGTCCGAGAGCGGTATAACTTTTCTGTATCACTGTAACCGCTATAATGCAAAGCGGCTTGCGAGCATTGCGAAGGAGTGATCCGGCACGAGCCGTGGTGTCACGCGCGATCAGCTGGTTCATTACGCCTACCAGATCGTGGCCGAGCCAAGCAGGCTGACCCTCGGAGACTCGCTGATTCTCCACTCCCTCGGAGTGGTCTGGGAACCGAAGCAGTGTAAGGGTAATTGCGCCACGAAGCTCAAGCTAAGATCGAGCGCGTCAGTCTGAGCCGGCCGGATCTCTCATCCTGGTTGTGTCATCAGTCTGCGGCAATGGCGCGCAATCTGTTGTTCTTCCTGCGTGGGGACAACCTGAATCTTGTCTCCCGTGAGTCCCAAGGATTCAAGCCCGTGCGTGGCCGCCGACCGTATACGGTCGCTGTGCTCTCCGATCCCGCCGGTGAATACCACAACGTCTATACCGCTCAGCAGAGCCGTGTATGCTCCGATTACCTTTCGCACTGAGATAGCAAAGATATCCAACGCCAGAGCGGACTCCGCGTCGCCGGCACGGGTGCGCTCCTCCAGGGTTTTCACGTCGCTCTGGCCGGACGAGAGACCAAAAAGACCACTCTGCCGATTCAGCAGAGTCTCCAGTTTGTCAGCGTCAAGCTTTTCGTTGCGCAGAAGATAGATGATCACGCCCGGGTCGAGATCACCCGAACGTGTACCCATGGGAATGCCACCAGCCGGAGTGAGACCCATTGTAGTGTCGATCGACACTCCATTCCGCAGCGCACAGAGACTCGATCCATTCCCCAGATGCGCAAAGATGGCACGCTGCGGAATGTTTGTGCCGAAGTGATGCACCAGCGATTCATAGGAAATCCCGTGGAAACCGTAACGCCGGATTCCGTCCTCGAAGTAGCGACGTGGAAGAGCGAATTGCGACGCGACTTGCGGAATCGTCTGATGAAAAGCGTCGTCGAAGCATGCGAAGTGCGCGGCTTCGGGAAAGATCGCTTGGGCGGATGCAATCAGCTTCAAGGCCTGCGGGATGTGCAAGGGCGCGAAGTGGGTGGCAGCGCGCATTTCGTCGAGTACTTCCGGCGTGATGAGTTGGTGCCTTACTAAATTAGGCCCTCCATGCACCACCCGGTGTCCAATAGCTACGGGACTGTTGTGAATGTGCTCTCGAAGCGCCGTAGCGAGAACATTGAGGGCATGGCTTTGCGATTCGTGAATGCACTCTCGCTGTAGCAACGAAGTTCCGTCAGCGGATCGAATATGCAAGGAGCCATTGTCGTGCCCAATACCCTCCGCGCTTCCCGTCAGCACCGGTTCTTCATCGCTCGTCCCACGGTAATAAATGCCAAACTTGAGCGACGACGAGCCGCTGTTCAGTACAAGAATCAGATCGTCTTTCTTGGTCAAGTCCGGCACGACTCCTACTCTGCCCATTTCCAGTTGCGAATCTCTTCCTTATCAATACCTTCCGCGTGAGCGTAGTTGATGCTCTCGATGATCTGGTCCTTCAACCATTCTTTGACGTGCGCGCCGCTGGGATGCAGGCGCGGGACGCGGTCGATGACATCAATCGCCAAGTCGAAGCGATCGACCTGATTGATAATCGCGAGCTCGAGCGGAGTGTTGATGTTGCCCTTTTCCTTATACCCGCGCACATGAATGTTCTCGTGATTGGTGCGGCGATAGCTCAGCTTGTGGATGAGCGAGGCGTAGGAATGAAAGTTGAAGATCACAGGTTTGTTGGTGGTAAACAGAGAATCGAAATCACGCTCGGAAAGTCCGTGGGGGTGTTCGGTTTCCGGCATGAGACGAAAAAGATCGACCACGTTGACGAAGCGTATTTTCAGGTCAGGGAAGTGCTTTTTCAGAATCTGCACCGCCGCCAGCGACTCCATGGTCGCGATATCGCCGGCACAAGCCATCACCACATCCGGTTCCACGCCGTCATCTGTCGAAGCCCAGTCCCAGATGCCAATCCCCTTGGTGCAGTGCGTGACGGCTTCGTCCATATTGAGATACTGAAGATGATCCTGCTTGTCAGCGACGATAACATTGGCGTAATCGCGCGAGCGCAGGCAATGGTCCGCCACGCTGAGCAGGCAGTTGGCGTCCGGTGGCAAATAAATACGCACCACATCCGGACTTTTATTCGTAACCACGTCGAGAAATCCCGGATCCTGGTGCGTAAAGCCATTGTGATCCTGTCGCCACACCAGAGACGTAATAAGGATATTGATCGATGGCACCGGTGCGCGCCAAGCGAGTTCCATCTTCGATTTCTCCAGCCATTTGGCGTGCTGGTTGAACATGGAATCGATGATGTGAACGAAGGCTTCGTAAGTCGAAAAGAAGCCGTGACGGCCAGTGAGAACGTAGCCTTCGAACCATCCCTCGAGCGTGTGTTCGCTGAGCATTTCCATGACTCGCCCGGCGACATCGAGTTCGCCTCCGTCGGCGTCGTCTGGCCGGTATTCCGCGAGCCATGTTTTTTTCGAAGCGGCATAAATCGCGGTGAGCCGGTTGGAGGCGGTCTCGTCTGGCCCGAAGACACGGAAAGAGTTCATGTTACGGCGCATCACCTCCGCTAGAAAGTGTGCCAGCACGTCGGTCGGTGGTGCATACATCCCTCCCGGAGATTTCACTTCAACGTCATAGTCGCGGAAGTCCGGCATGGCAAGCTCTTTGCGAAGCAGGCCGCCATTGGCGTGCGGGTTGGCGGAGATTCGCCGCTCTCCGAAAGGCGCAAGCTCCTGCAGCTCCCGCATGAGCCTCCCCTTAACGTCGAACAGCTCTTCCGGCTTGTAGCTGCGCATCCAGTCTTCGACGATTTTCAGATTAGTCTTATTGGTGGCTGGATCGAGCACCGGCACTTGATGCGCTCGCCAAGTACCTTCCACCTTGTGGCCATCGACATTCTTCGGTCCGGTCCATCCTTTCAGCGATCGCAGAACGATCATGGGCCAGCGCGGACGGGCTGGATCGTTCTTGGCACGGGCGTTCTGTTGTATCGACCGAATCTCGAGGATGCATTCCTCCATAACCGAAGCCATCTTCTGATGCATCTCAGCCGGGTCGTCGCCTTCGACGAAATAAGGTTTGTGACCGTAGCCGATCAACAGCGATTCCAATTCTTGCCGCGGAATGCGCGCCAGCACAGTGGGATTGGCAATCTTATAGCCATTGAGATGCAGCACCGGCAATACTGCGCCGTCGCGAATCGGATTCAGGAACTTGTTGGAGTGCCACGAGGTTGCCAGTGGACCGGTCTCCGCCTCGCCGTCGCCAACCACCACCGCGACGATCAGATCAGGATTGTCGAACGCTGCTCCGTAACCGTGCGAAATCGAATACCCAAGTTCTCCGCCTTCGTGAATCGAGCCAGGCGTCTCAGGAGTACAGTGCGACCCGATTCCCCCTGGAAACGAGAACTGACGGAAGAACTTCAGCATTCCCTCCTCATCGCGGCTCTTGTCCGGATAAATTTCCGAGTAGTGGCCTTCAAGATAACAATTCGCGAGCGTGGCCGGCGCACCGTGACCCGGGCCGGATATGTACATCACATTTAAGTCATATTTCTTAATCAGCCGATTCAGATGAACCCATACAAAAGATTGTCCTGGATCAGATCCCCAGTGGCCGAGCAGACGTCGCTTGATATGTTCTGGCTTCAATGGTTCCCGAAGCAGAGGGTTGTCACGAAGGTAAAGCATCCCCGCCGACAAGTAATTGCAAGCTCGCCAGTAAGCATCCATCTTTCTCAGTTCTTCGGCAGAAAGAGGAGTCAGGACCTCAGTTGCGGTGGCCATGGATAGTTCTCCTTGAATGGATTGTATTTAGGATGCCGCAACCGCGAAGAGTGATTCTACCTACATCGTTAATGATCCATGAATAGTTTGAGGATACTTGATTCGATTAGCCTGGGACACCAACATTGCAGTTCTAACGTTTCGGAACCAGCTGAATCTCGAAGACCTTCGGCCACAACTTGCCGGTAACGAACAGCCGCTTCCCCTCGGAATCATAGGCGATTCCATTCAAGACCGCACCGGATTCCAAACGATAGACCGGGCTGAGCAGACCTGTGAGGTCGATCCATCCGACCACTTCACCGCTTTGGGGAGAGATTCGAACGATTCGATCCGTCTGCCAGACGTTAGCGAAGAGTTCTCCTTCCACAAACTCCAGCTCGTTTAACTGAGAAATATGGCGACTCCCATCGTGAACCGTAAAGCGTCGCTTTTCTGCCAGCGCGGCGGGATCCAGAACGCGGATCTCGGGCGTCCCGTCACTCATAAAGATCGCACGCCCGTCGGTGGCCAACCCCCAACCTTCTCCCTTGTATGAGAATTGCCGCAATAAGTGGAAGTCGCTCAAGTTGTACACGAATCCTGTCTGGGCTAGCCAGGTCAGCTGTACGATTTCGTTCTTGACGATGGTAATTCCCTCGCCGAAGAGTCCAGGAGCCAGGTCCGCCTCTTGAATAACCTCTCCGGTTTCAAGACGAACCTTGCGCAACGAGGATCGGCCTTTAAGCCCTGTGCCCTCGTACAGAAACCCGTCGTGAAATACCAGCCCTTGGGTAAAGGCTTGCGGGTCATGGGGGAACATTTGTACGACTTTAAATGTATATTCCGGGACTCCACCATGGCGGACAGGATGGGCAGTGTGGCCAGAAAGTGATTGGCCGAATGCAATCAGAAGAAAGATAATCGCCAGCCGTCGCGCAGCTCTTACCGCCGGGAACCAGACGTTGTCGCGTTCGATCGAGGAAGCCATTGAGGGAAATCAGCCAAACTCGCTGATTCATTGAACTTCGGAAGGCCCTCCGGCGATGCTTTCAATGCTCGACAGCAAATCAGTGAAGAGACGAGCTTTATCGACGCACCCCTGCGCGCCAGCTTCGATTGCGCGGGGCAATAACTGAACCGCATCATTTTGGCTCATGATCAAAATCTTGGCGTTGGCTGCCTGGAGCCGAAGAAGACGAGTCGCTTCCAAACCGTTCAATCCCGGCATGCTTATGTCCAGGAAGATGATGTCAGGAAGAAGTTCGCGTGCCTTCTCAATTGCTTCCGTTCCATCTTTCGCTTCGCCGCAGATCTCCCAACTCGTCTCCGATGTCAGGAGATTTCTTACGCCGTGCCGCACCCGATCGTTATCGTCGACAACGAGAATTCGCATAGAGATCGCCGCCACTCAGGTGGTTATGCAACGGACACGGGTTGGATCACGGATGTTGATTTGGAAGAAGCGCTTTTCGCCAGCGGCAGGATGAAGGAGATGGTTGTGCCCCCATGGTTCGACTCGATATTCATGTGGCCGCCAAATTGGCGGACCCGCTCCCGCATTCCAGTGATTCCCACGCCGGAGCCTTTGGCCTGAATTCAGCCAGCCTCTCCGGCGATATTCCTTTCCCTTCGTCCTGAACCTTGAGAGAAACTGTCTCGCCCTCGCGCGCCATCCGAATCATGGCGCTCTTGCTGCTGCTATGACGATGAATGTTCGTCAGCCACTCCTGCACCAGCCGAAACATCACCAGTTCCATTTCGCGCGAGAGCCTGCCGAAGTCCTCGGCAACGCTCAGCTTGATATCGAGGCCGTTGCGTTCCGTTAGTCCTTGAATATACCAGCGAACCGCCTCGGAAAGCCCAGTTTCGTCCAGCAATGGCGGGTGCAACAGATAGGACATCGTCCGTATCTCCTGGTTGAGTTGCTGCACCAGTTGCTGGCTGTCTTCCGCTTCCCTGGTGAGCCGGAAACCATCTTGCCGGGCGTGTTGCGCCACCCGCGAAAGGTTCATGCTGAGCGCTGCAAGGGCGTTCGCCGTGCACATCTTGAGTAGCCAGCCTAATAACCCTCGTCCGTGACTTCAGTAACCAAAAGATGGTTACTTGAATCGTTGTTGCTTTCGTCTCCTGACTTGCCGCATCCCTTTGTAATTCGCGGCGCCAATGCTCAACAACTAAACTTCAACGCGAGGGTTTACTTCCAACATGAACAACAAAATCACGAAGTCGCTCTTAGTCCTGGCAGCGGGTGGTCTGATGTTTGCTGGCGCCGCCTCTGCTCAAACCCAAGACAGCAACACATCCGGCTCGGGACCGGGGCAGGTTGATCCAGGCCATCCTCGCGTCAACGAAGTCAATGGCCGCGAGACGAACCAGCAAGGCCGTATCGCGAATGGTGTCAAGAATGGCACGCTGACGCCGGGTCAAACTTCGCGCCTGGAGAATCGCGAACAGAATATTGAGAACCAGCAGAAGGCCGATATGGCCGCTCACAACGGTCACCTGACCAAGGGCGAGCAGAAGCAGCTCAACCGCGAACAGAACCGCACGAGCAAGCAGATCTATAAAGACAAACACGACGGGAAATAGCTTAAACATCTGACTCCGCAAGTTCAGGACCTAGGCCGCGCATAGCCGCGGCTTTTTTTGTTTTTGTAACGCGGCTCGAACGGTTGCGTTTTTGCACTGGTACTTGTCTATAATGTCCGGGGCCGATTGGGGTAGCGAAGGATGTCGGTCGACTGCATGAATGTGAGACCTGGAATGGAAGTTGCGGGCTTGAGCGACGTGGGCTGCCAGCGCGACAACAATGAGGATTCCTACCTCTATTGGGAGCCGGCTGCCGACGGAGAATTCGAGCGCAAGGGCAGGCTGGCCGTCATTGCCGATGGTATGGGTGGATATGAAGGCGGCCAGGAAGCCAGCCGCTTGGCGGTAGAAACGATTCGCGACGTCTACGTCAAAGACGTTCGGGACGACCCGCGTGCGGCTTTACTGGACGCATTTGCCAGGGCTCATGAAAGGATTCAAACGCATGCCATGCTGCATCCCGAGCTTCATGGCATGGGGACCACCTGCACCGCACTGGTCGTGCGGGACCGCCAGCTCTACTTTGCGCACGTCGGAGATAGCCGGCTATACCTGGTGCGTGGTGCGCGCATCTCGCGGTTGACTCGCGACCACTCCTATGTCGGACGCTTGGTGGAAAGCGGCATCGTGCGTGCCGAGGATGCCGAGAGACATCCGCAACGCCACATTCTGACCTCTGCTTTAGGTGCAGGTACGGAGGTTGCGGTGGATGGCGTGGAACATGGCATGGCGTTACAGGACGGAGACGATCTGGTGTTGTGCACCGATGGCCTTTGGGGCGTCGTAACCGATGAAGAACTGGAGACGGAAGCCAGCCGAAACGCCCCGGCGGACTGTTGCGCCGCTTTAGTGAAGTTAGCTCTGCAACGAGGCGGGCCCGATAATATCACCGTGCAGGTGCTGCGGGTTCAGCCCCAGACCTAAACTGCGATTCGGATCCTATCCTCCTGCCCGCTTGAAGGACGTCTCTTCTTCTTGAAAACTGCAACCTGTTGCATATCCCGTCCTTTGATCAACGAGGTCGCTTCGGCAAACTGCTGAAACTAAACGCGTAGGTTTCCTAAAGAGAACCAGCCCGTTGGTGCGCCAGTTGCATCTCGAAAGACAGCAAAGTCTACTAAAGCAATGGACTTTATGGCATAATGTGACCTTATGAAAATTTCACAAAAGGGACTCTACGCGCTGCAAGCCATGATGATGCTGGCACGCCGGTACCACCAGGGCGCCATTAAGATCCGCGAAGTCGCTTATGAAGAAAACCTTCCCGAGAAATTTCTGGAACTGATCCTCCTCGAACTGAAAAACGCGCGCATCGTCGAGAGTGTGCGCGGCGCCAAGGGCGGATACCAGTTGCGCCGCGATCCTGCTGACATCCGGCTCAGCGAGATCATACGATTGATCGACGGCCCTTTGGCGCCCTTCGGCGACGCCGAGCAATTGCGAGCGCTCATCGTCCGCGACTTGCCACACCGGGCGCTTTACCAGCTATTCCTGGACGTGCGCGACGCAGCCGCGCACATTCTGGAAAATAGAACTCTGGCCGACCTCATCGCCGACCCGGGCCCTCCCGCCATCAAAGGCAAGCGCGCGCCCAAGAAGAAGGAAAAGAGCAGCGTTCTGTCCATGGTCGTCGGGGGACAGAAGGGTGTCTAGACAGCTGGTCGTCGGGATCATCCTCGCATTCGCGGCGGCGATTCCGACCTGGGCGCAAAGCACCGTTCGCGTGGGCGCGTTTCCCAACATCACCCACGCTCAGGCCATGGTAGGTAAGGCGAACGGATGGTTCGACAAGGCGATGGGTCCGCAAGTCAAAGTGCAGTGGACCAGTTTCAACGCCGGTCCATCCGCGATCGAGGCGCTGTTTGGTGGAGCGATCGACATGACTTACGTAGGTCCCAACCCGGCCATCAACGGCTACGTTCGCTCTAATGGTGAGGCCGTGCGGGTGGTGGCAGGAGTGGCCAGTGGAGGCGCCTCGCTCGTCGTCCGTAACGACAGCGGAATTCAAAAGCCGGAAGATTTCCACGGCAAGCGTGTGGCTTCGCCCCAATTCGGCAACACGCAGGACGTAGCGCTGCGTAACTGGCTGAAGAGTCATGGGATGAAAACCACCGACAAGGGCGGGGACGTCCAGATCATTCCCCTGGCAAATCCTGATCAGCTCACGCTCTTCCTGAAGAAGGATCTGGACGCGGCCTGGGCTCCTGAGCCCTGGGCAACTCGCCTGATCCATGAAGGGAACGGACGCCTCTTTGTCGACGAGCGAACGCTTTGGCCGAACGGACAGTTCGTCATTGGATTGCTAGTGGTCAATACGAAGTTTCTTAGGGAGCATTCTGACTTGGTCAAGGACTGGATTCGAGCCGAGGTCGATCTTACCGACTGGATTAATAGTCATCCTGTGGAATCCAAGAAACTTTTGAATCAGCAAATTCAAGCCGAGACCGGCAAAGCCCTTCCTACCGTGGTGCTCGACGAGGCCTTTGGCCGGATGCAGGTCACTTACGATCCCTTGCATAGCGCGCTCACCACTGCGGCGCAACAGGCCTTTGACGACGGTTTTCTCGGCCGCCAGAGGCCGGATCTCTCTCGACTTTACGACCTAACTCTTCTCAATCAGGTTTTGGCGGAGAAGGGGAAGAAGGCGGTTCAATGAGTACGAAAGCCCATAATTTTCCCGTGCAGATTCCGCTTCCGATTGATCCTCGCACGCCTTCGCGCATTAACGGTACCAGGGGAAAAGCAGCCTCGACCGTCGCCGCACTTCCTTTGCGAGGAGTCTCGTCCGATGTTCCAAAAGTCGGCCTCAACGACATCTGTCTGAGTTACCGGACCGAAAGCGGAGAGCGCATACTTGCCCTCGACCACATCAATCTGCAGGTGAAGACAGGTGAATTTCTCTGCATCGTCGGACCCTCCGGTTGCGGCAAATCCACGCTGCTTCACCTAATTGCCGGACTGCATCAGCCGACTTCAGGAGAGGTTCTGGTGGACGGCAAAGAGGTTGAAGGTCCAGGCACGGACCGCATTCTGATTTTCCAGGAGCTAGGACTTTTTCCTTGGCTTACAGTCGGGGATAACGTTCAGTTCGGAATGAAAATGAAGGGCGTCGGCAAGGCGGAAAGGGAAGAGAAGACCCGTTACTACCTTCGCCTCGTGCATCTCTCGCAGTTCAAGGACAGCTACACTCACCAGCTTTCCGGTGGCATGCGGCAGCGGGTGGCGCTGGCTCGCGCTCTCGCCACTGAACCCGATGTACTGCTGATGGATGAACCTTTCGCTGCGCTCGATGCCCAGACCCGAGACCTTCTTCACGATGAACTGGAACGCATCTGGACGGAGACCGGATGCACCATTATCTTTGTCACCCATAATGTGCGGGAGGCGATCCGACTCGGCGATCGCGTCGCTCTCCTCACCTTCCGGCCGGGGCGCGTGAAGCGAGAGTTCCCCGTCTTCCTGCCCCGGCCGCGCAGTTTGGAAGACCCAAACGTGGCGCGTGCGGCCAGCGAAATTTTGGCTGAGTTGCGCGAAGAAATAAATCGCTCGCTCGAAGTGGAATACAGCGTCGGCGTGAAACCCCACGTCGAGGCAGGAGTGCGATCGTGAAGCGCGCCGCTCGCTTGCTTGTCTTCTATGCGGGATTGTTCGCCTTGTGGACGTTGCTGGCTGAACTGAAGATCTGGCCGCCCTATTTGTTTCCCACGCCCCGAGGTGTGGGCGAGGCTTTGTATGCTGGATTCCAGGATCACAGCTTTTTGATCGCAATCGCGGTTAGCATGCGCCGCGTGCTGATCGGCTACGCAATTTCGGTTGTCCTCGGCATGATTCTAGGGCTCGGTCTGGGTACCAGTAAGTTTCTCGAAGAAACCATGGGGGGATTGCTGGTGAGTCTGCAGAGCCTGCCCAGCATCTGCTGGTGGCCTCTCGCCCTCCTGTGGTTCGGCCTCAGCCAAAACGCCATTCTGTTCGTGGTCGTCATGGGATCGCTGCTCTCGGTGACCCTGGCCATGGAAGATGGTCGCAAGCAAATGCCGAAGATCTATGGCATGGCGGGCCGCAACCTGGGTGCCAACGGGTTTCGTTTGTTCTGGTATGTGCTCTTGCCGGCCAGCCTGCCTTTCATTGTTTCCGGTCTGAAGCAGGGCTGGGCTTTCGCCTGGCGTTCGTTGATTACTGCCGAGATGCTCTATTTGAGCCTGGGATTAGGACAAGTATTGATGATGGGACGCGACTTGAACGATATGAGCGCCGTCATTGCGGTCATGATTCTGATTATCGCCATCGGATACGTCGTCGATGGCTTGGTGTTCAAGTCGATGGAGAGCCGGTTGCAGCGCAGGTGGGGATTGACGTCCTCAACCTAGGCCTTTCCACTCAGGAAATCTTCCTCCACGATTCCTGATTTAACAGTCGCTTAACAAAGATCGGATACAGTTTTGATTTAAATGTCTACTAACACAATCGTAATAATGGAGTCGATCGACATTGCGATCGCCGAAATTTCGGTAGCACCACTGTAAGACCTGTTGCAGCAAAACTCAAAAAGGAGAGGATCGAAAATTCCATGAAACCAATCAAGAAGTCACTCGTCACGGCTCTTGCGCTTGCGGCTTTGTCTGCGGGCGCCTGGGCAGAAACCCCAGCATCGGCCACTCCAGCCGCCAAAGACGCTGCCGCCGCCGCACCAGCACCTTCCGCAGTCACGGCTGCGGATGTCCAGGCTCTGAAAGATGCTCTGGCCGCGCAGCAACTCCAAATCGACCGGCTCACCCAGCAGTTGCAGCGGCAGCAGGACCAGCAAGCCGCGGCCGAATCTGCTAGCAAGGCCGATTCAAAACCGGTTGCGCAGCAACAGGTGGCCGAGCTCGCCACTGGTTTGGCGGTTCAGCAGGAGACCGCAGCCCCTGCCGCCAACCCGCAAGAACCGTCTCCCGGTGCGAGCTCGATGGAGGGCCCCCTCACCCTACACTTTAGGGGCATTAACATCACCCCGGGCGGATATGCGGAAGCTGCCTTTGTGCGCCGCTCTCGAGCCCTCTCGGCGGATTTGCCCACTCCCTTCAATTCGCTGACCATGCCGGGCGCCTCGCAGAGCCAGGTACCGGAGTTTTTCGGCTCAGGCCGCCAGTCTAAGATCACCACCTTCGTGAACGGCCGCCTGAAAAACGTAGATCTTTCGAGCTACGTATCGGCCGACTTTCTTTCCAGTGGCGTCACTTCCACTTCTACCTCAACCAACAGCTACACTCTCCGTCTTCGCCAGGCGTGGGCGCAAGCGAAGTTCGCCAACGGCTGGAGCTTCCTCGGTGGCCAGGCCTGGAGTCTGGCGACGGAAAACGGGAAAGGAATCTCTCCCGACGACGACCTGGGCAGAACCAATGACGCCCGCCCGAAGACCATCGATCCGTCGTACAACGTTGGCTTCGTTTTCACACGCCAATACGGAATCCGAGTCACCAAGACCTTCGGCGACAAGGTTGCACTCGCCTTCGCCATGGAAAATGCGCAAGGCACGCTCACCACGCATGGCAATGGAGATAACTTCCTCCTCGGCCAGGCGGGCGCAAGCAACAGCTACAACACCACGTCGACATATACTTTCAACCCTTCGCCTGATCTCATCGCGAAAGCCGCTTTTGATCCCGGCTTTGGGCACTACGAGGTCTTCGGTCTGTACGACCGGTTCGCCGACCGCGTATTTCCCTGCGGCGAAGTCGCTTCTGCTACCACTCTCTGCGGCGGTAGCACGGTCGCCGGTCCCAACGCACTCGGAGCCTACAACTCTGCCAAAAATGGAGGCGGCATCGGCGCGAGTGCCCGCTGGACCATTGCCCACCACCTCGTCTTCGGTCTGAAAGGTTTGGGCGGCAGTGGAATCGGACGCTATGCCCCAGGAGGGCTTTCGGATGTGTCGATCAACGCCGACGGCACACTTCATTTGATCAAGAACCTGGAAGGCCTCAGCACGCTCGAATGGAAGAGCAAGAAATTCGATATCTACGGCTACGGCGGTGTCGAGTACGCTCAGCGGACCGCCAGTTTTGATCCCATAACGGGGAAGGAAGTTGGTTATGGAGCGCCCCTGTTCAGCAACACGGGTTGCTACACCGAATTACCTCCCGCGGTGAATACCGGCTTCACTCCCACGACCCTCAGCAGTTGCACCGCCGATACTCGCGCGCTAATCGAGGGAACCGTCGGCTTCTGGTACCGCTTCTATACCGGTCCCAGGGGAAGATTCCAGTTCGGCACGCAATATTCTTACGTGACTCGTGACACCTGGTCGGGCGTCGGCCCCTCAGGAGCAGGACACCCTGGAGTCACTCCGGACGGAATCGACAACATGGTCTTCACCTCGTTCCGCTACGTGCTGCCGTAAACCGAAGAACAGTCCCGCGTCAGAAGTTGACGCGGGACCTTCGTTCGACGGTCCACAATTTTCTGAAGGGCGCCTTCCCTTCAGGAGCGCCACCGGTCCGGTTTTGGCTACTCTCCTTTTCCGGACCGGTGGTGTTAATGTTGAATTGCGGCAAAGCAGCGTTTTGCAAAATGTCACTGAAACGATGAAATCCAGACGCGAATTCCTCAAGCAAATTTCAGCCGCGGCGCTCGTGGCTGGGGCCGCACCTTCCGTATTGGCTTGGGCTCTCCCCCAGGAGCAATCAGTTCCGTTTCCAGGCGAAGACGGCATGATTCTTCGGTCATTCCGCTTCGTCGACTTGGAGAGCCCGGTCGAGTATTTCAATATCTGGCTCACCCCGGTGCCGCACTTCTTTGTGCGCAATCACATGCACGAGCCCAGCGAACTGGATGCATTTGGCTGGCGACTCGGGCTCGGTGGAGAAGTCGATAAGCCTCTGACTCTCAGCCTTGCCGAGTTGAACAAAATGGAGACTCACTCCATCGTTAACACGCTCGAGTGCGCCGGTAATGGGCGCAGCCTGCAGCGCCCGCAAGTTCCCGGCATCCAGTGGGGCAAAGGCGCGGTGGGCACGGCGCGTTTTTCCGGTCCGCGCCTGCGAGAAGTTTTGCAACGTGCCGGGGTGAAACCCACGGGCAAGCACGTGATGTTCCGCGGACTCGACGAGGTTCCCGGCAAAGTCCCTCCTTTTATTCGCAGCATCCCCATCGAGAAGGCGCTCGACGCCGACACGCTCGTCGCCACGCACATGAATGGATCTCCTCTGACCAAACATCACGGATTTCCAGCGCGCGCCCTCGTCCCCGGCTGGATTGGCGCCGCCTCCTGTAAGTGGCTCACCGAAATTAAAGTGCTCGATGCGGAATTCGTGGGTAATTTTATGAGTCCGGGTTACCGCTTTCCGAGTCAGCCGATGAAGCCCGGCGAGGCCGTGAAGCCCGAAGACACGCATCCGCTGACCGCTCTGAACGTGAAGTCAGTGATCTCTGGACCCAGCGATGGCGCCACCCTGAAGGCTGGTAGAGTGGCTGTCCATGGTGCAGCCTGGGCAGGAGAAGCGGACATTGTGAAAGTTGAGATCTCCGCCGACGGCGGCGCAACTTGGGACATTGCAAAACTCGGCCACGACCAGGCGCACTACGCTTGGCGTCTTTGGAGCTACGATTGGAAACCCGCCAAAGCAGGTGACTACTCCATGCAGTCACGTGCTACAGACAACCAGGGGCGCACGCAACCCGCGACGCCGGCATGGAATCCCAGCGGCTATCTCAACAACGCCATCGATCAGGTGAATGTACATGTTACGTAAAGCATCGAATGGAAGGGCTCTCGTCAGGCGGATGGTGGAGGGGTCATGCAGAGCCGTTCCGACTGTCGTTCTTCTGGCCACCATGGCCGGTTCACCCTTTTGGGCGCGTGCGCAAAAGGCCGCTCCTGCCAACTTGACGGCGGATCTTCCTGCCGGCACGATGCAGGCGAAGGCTACCAGCACGTGCCTGGAATGCCACGAAGCCCGGATCATTCTCCAACAGCGTCTGAGCAAAGCCGCTTGGGCCAAAGAAGTCGACAAGATGACGAAATGGGGAGCGGTAGTCGATCCCGCGGATCGCGATGCGTTGATCGATTATCTGAGTACCAACTTCAGCCCCGACAAGCATCCGTATGAGCCGCAGAGAACGGACAAGAACGGCGCCGGAGGAACGTCGAAGTAGAAAATTTTTCGGGAGGAAAAGCAAAGCGCTATCGACCCAATGTCCTGAGGCTGGAAGACATTACGATAGCGCTGCCATTTCGGAACCTAAACTGATGCCAAGTATAAAAATCTCGCTGCCCTATTTCTAGTGCATTGTAGGGTACTGACACGGAGATAACCGAATTTCAACCAAAGATCTATAGTTTTTCCTCGGCGTTCTCAGCGCCCGGTGCGGTGGAGTTCGTCTCCGGCCGCAGCAGCGGAAACAGAATCACATCACGGATCGTGTGGGAGTCGGTCAATAGCATGCACAGCCGATCCACGCCAACGCCGCAACCCCCGGTCGGCGGCATCCCATACGACAGCGCGCGGATGTAGTCTTCATCCATCTGGTGCGCCTCGTCGTCGCCGCGCTCGCGTTCTTTCAACTGGCCTTCAAATCGCCGCCGCTGATCTTCCGGATCATTCAGTTCGCTGAACCCGTTGGATATTTCCATCTGTCCCACAAAGATTTCGAACCGCTCTGTCCATTCAGGCTCATCCGGCTTTTGCTTCGATAGCGGCGACACCGCCGTAGGGAACTCGTAGATGATCGTCGGCTGTGTGAGATGCTCTTCTGCAACCGCTTCAAACAATCCCGCAATCGTTCTGCCCAGAGGCTCGTTGCGGTCGTACCCCATATGGGCATGAGCTTGATTGAAACGTTCGACCAGCCTCTGCACCCCATCGTTTGAATTGAAATCGCTCATCTCTGGCTTTGCTCCCGCCGCCTCCGGCCAGTAACGAATGATCGCCTCGCGCATGGTTAGGCGCTGCCAGTTGGTCCAATCAATTTCCTGATCGCCCCACTTCGCTTTGGTTCCACCATTCACGTCCTTCGCCGCCTGCGTAATCAACTCCTGCGTGAGATCCATGATGCCCTGGTAGTCGGTGTATGCCTGATAGAACTCCAGCATGGTGAACTCTGGATTCCATCTCCACCCCAAGCCTTCATTACGGAAATTGCGATTGATCTCGTACACCCGATCGAATCCACCCACCACCAGCCGCTTCAAATAAAGCTCCGGCGCGATCCGCAAGTACAAATCCATATCGAGCGTGTTGTGGTGGGTGACAAATGGCCGCGCCACCGCTCCACCAGCCATGGGTTGCATCATCGGCGTCTCGACTTCGACAAATCCATGCTCCTCCATCGTTCGTCGCAGCGACTGGACCAGCTTGCTGCGCTTCAGGAACACTTCCCGCACCTCGGGATTCACCACCAGATCGACATAACGCTGCCGGTAGCGTAGTTCGACGTCCGTGAGTTCGTTCCATTTCTTAGGGCCGTCCGGGCTAGAGGCGTCTCCTTCGATGGCCTTACCCACCGGCAGGGGCAGCAGATCCTTACTCAGGAAAGTAATTTCTTCCACGTGGATCGTCAGTTCGCCGGTGCGCGTGCGAAACAAATAGCCGCTCACGCCAATGAAATCGCCGAGATCGAGCAGCTTGAATAACTCGAATCCCTTATCCCCGATCGCATCTTTCTTCACATAAATCTGCAGCCGCTTTCCCTCCTGCTGCAGGTGGCTGAATCCGGCCTTGCCCATCAATCGAATCGCCATGATCCGTCCGGCCACGCGCACGCTGACCCGCGCAGCTTCCAGCTGCTCCGCAGTCTTGTCCGAATAGTCCGCCAGGATCTGCGGAATGGTGTGAGTGAATTCGTACTTGCTTCGGTACGGAGTTTGGCCCAGCGCCTCGATCTGTTGCAGCTTCTGCCGCCGCAGTTCGTAAACATTTTCGTCGAATGCCAAGAGAGTCCTTTAACAGGGAAGTACGCCTTATCGGCGCCCAAGATGATGAAATGTTGAAACGCGATTATAAACAACCTGCCACGGTAGGTGTGATCCCATCGGCGGAGCTGGGATTGCCCGGTTGCGTGTACCAGGATATCCTGGTACATTGGTACACGTGATCGATGATCAGAAACTGCTGGTAGAACGTGTCCAAACCGGCGTCCGGATGGAAAAACGCCTGCTCAAAGTCTTGAAAGCTTTTGCCGAGTACCACGATATGACCCTCGGCGATCTTCTGGAAGGTATCGTGCTCCATGCTTTCGACGGAAAGACGCCTTTCGGCCCAACCTCCCTCGAGCGCATTCAGGAGTTGAAGCGCTTTTACGATTTCGACCTCGATTCCGGCGCCAGCCATCGCCTGAAAGAAATCAAGGCGCGACCTGCGCGCAAGCGAAGCGGCGACAAATAGTTTGACTCACATATGTCAGCACAACGCTCGCAAATCGCATTCACCGGACTGCAATGGACACTCGGTCTGGTGATTCTGATCGAGGCAATCCTCTTTGTCCTGCCCAGCGCCGCTCACAGCTTCGCCCAAAGCCACATGCCGAACGTCGTGCGTCTGGTGCTCGGATTCGGTGAGATCGCCGGCTGTGTCCTGATGCTGAACCCGCGAACTGCCATCCGTGGTGCTTGGGCTCTAGTGGCCGTGTTTGTTCTGGCCATCGTTATTCACCTTCTGCACGGCATGTACGCAGTCGGAAATCTAGCCATATATACCGCCGCAGCGTGGGCTGTGGCCGTTGGCAAAGATTGCTAGCCGGCCGTCGTTCGTCGGCGGCCGCTCCATTTTTTGGGAGGAAAATCCTGTGATTGCTTTCAAGATGTATCTTGCGAGTTGGATCTTCACTTTGGCAAACGCCGCCTTCGCACGGGAAACTCCAGAGCAGGTCAACCGTACCGGAAGCTTCGAGTTGCCGTGCGCTGCCGATATCGCCTTTCCGCTTTTCAGTCCCGAGGGCGAGCGAGATTGGGTGAAAGGTTGGGATCCCAAGCCGGTCTTTCCGGAAAAAATAGAATTCACTGGTGACACAGTTTTTCGGGAGGGTAAAGACGGCGAGGAAGCCGTTTGGACAATCATTGACGCAGACTGGCAAGCGCACCGGGCAGAATATGTCCGTGTCGCCCCTGACTCTCATGCTGCACACATTGTGGTGAAGATCGAATCCCTTGCGGCCGAACTCAGCAAGGTTGTTGTGAGGTACACGGTCACTGCATTCGGAAAACATGCGAAGAGTCTCTTGGCGGCATTTTCCGAGGAGGCTTATATCGCGAAAATGTGCGACTGGCAGCAACAAATTAGCGCGTATCTCGAGCATGGTAAATTGCAAGAGACGGACACCCGTGCTTGAACCGTAAACCTCTGTTCTTGAAGTCGCGCGTGATCAGCGGTAGTATTGGTTGCTCAAACAGTTCCATGGACAGTGAGCCGTGCGAGGCTTCTGATGCCGCAAAACTACGTCCCCATCTTCATCTTCATGGCAGTCGTTGGCGTGCTTCTTCCGTGCACTCTCCTCTTAGCCAAACTCGTTCGTCCCAGTAATCCGAATAAGACCAAGCTGATGCCTTACGAATGCGGCATCGATCCCATCGATAATGCCCGCGGCCGCTACACCGTCCGCTATTACATCGTCGCGATCCTGTTCGTCGTCTTCGATGTAGAAACGATCTTTCTATTCCCCTGGGCCGTCAAATTTAAAGCGCTGGGAGTTTTCGGGCTCGTGGAGATTCTGATCTTCCTCGTTATCCTGATCGTCGGTTACATCTGGGTGTGGCAAAAAGGTGCGTTGGAATGGGTGTAACTCCACCCACCCCTGCGGCTGAACCTGCGGCGCAAACCTTTACCGCCAGCCGTTGGACGCAGGGAAATTTTCTTTTCCCGACTCGCCTCGTCGTCAGTCCGCTCCGCGTCAGTCGCGTGAAGTCTCGCTGGTTCGGCAGCAACGACGAAAGCATCGCCATCGCGAAAATTGCCTCCGTACACATCTCGACCGGGGTGTTATGGGCGGAAATTCGAATCGAATCGACTGGCGGCACCGACCCGATTACCAGTCACGGTCATCGCAAGAAAGATGCGCAGCGCATTCGCGACCTGATCGAGTCCTATCAAGCCCAATCGCGCTTGTAGAGCGCAAGTCCGTCGTTCCTGGATGCGGAGCAAACCCACTTTTCCAGGCAAGCTCGTTGACACCGCATCCTCAAGCTGATAAAAATTAACGTTCTCTCCGATACCCTGCGCGCCTGAGGCCTGCCCTCTCCGCTAATGCCGGACGAAATCAAATCGCCCTCTACACCGCCGCCGAAAGGTGACCCGAAGCCGACGGCGGATCAACCGGCTGTTCCTGGCGGCGTGAAAGCTATTGCTTCCGGCTCCGTTCAATCCGATCCCAAGTCCTCAACCGTAGAGCCCCCCGCATCTGGGTCGCCAGCTTCTCCCAAGCCCTCCACCGCCCCCGCTACGCCTCCGGCCGCGAAACCCGCGGCGCCAGCCAAGCCTGCCGCACCCATTCCCACGCCTTGGGATTCTCCCATGATTGCGAAACTTAAAGGGATGTACGGCTCCGGCATCGATCCGCTCACCTATGCCGGCCAGAATTACATGGTGGTTGATCGCTCGCTGATTCCTGAGATTCTGCAAGTTCTGCGCAACCAGGAGCAGTTCGATTACTGCGTTGACATCACGGCGGTGCACTATCCGAAGCGCGAGAAACAATTTGACGTCGTCTGGGTCCTGTATTCCTTCGCGCGCAACCAGCGCATCCGCGTGACCACGCAAATCTTGGACGGCGACAGCCTGCCCAGTTCCGTCCCTATTTGGCCAACCGCCAACTGGCTGGAGCGCGAAGTCTTCGATATGTTCGGCATCAAGTTTGAGGGACATCCTGACCTCAAGCGCATTCTGCTACCCGAGGGCTGGAAGGGACATCCCTTGCGCAAGGACTACGACATCTTGCAGCAGGACAAAGAGTGGGTGCAGATCAACCTCGGCATTGAAAGCGGCCAGTGAAAAGCGCAGTGAAAAGCGAATGACCGATCCGAATACGCTCTCGCATCTCGATCTCGAAACTCCCGAGAAGCCGTTTCTTGATGCCAATGAGCTCGTTATTAATATGGGCCCGCAGCATCCCGCCACCCACGGCGTGCTGCGCGTCATTCTTCGCCTCGATGGAGAAAAAGTTCTCGGTCTGGAGTGCGTGATCGGCTACCTGCACCGGGGCGTCGAAAAAATTGGCGAGAACCGTACCTACACGATGTTCAATCCCTACGTTGATCGTATGGATTACGTTGCCGCGGTCTCGAACGGCCTCGGCTACTGCGAGACGGTGGAAAAACTTCTCAACGTGGAGGCACCACCGCGCGCCCAGTATGTCCGCGTCATCCTCACCGAACTCAACCGCATCGCCAGCCACCAGCTCTGGCTGGGCACGCACGCCCTCGATATCGGCGCCATCACGCCGCTGTTCTACACTTTCCGCGACCGCGAAGAGATTCTCAAGATCTTCGAGAAATATTGTGGCGCCCGCCTGACCACGCATGCCTTCCGCATCGGCGGCCTGCAGTATGAAACCTATGCCGGTTTTGAAAAGGAGGTGAAGAATTTCCTCGCGTTCTTCCGCCCCAAGATCGACGAATACGAGGAACTGCTCACCACCAACCGCATCTGGTTGGAGCGCACCAAGAACGTTGGAAGAATCTCTGGAGAAGATTGCATCGCGCTCGGCGTCACCGGTCCCGTGCTCCGCGCCAGCGGCGTGAAGTGGGACGTGCGTAAGGCTCAGCCCTATGCCAACTACAAGAATTTCGATTTCGATATTCCCACCGGGCAGAAGGGCGACACTTACGACCGATACCTGGTCCGCATGGCCGAGATGCGACAATCCGTCCGCATCGTCGAGCAAGCCATCGATTCCATTCCCGAGGGCCCCATCATTGCCAAAATTCCTAAAGTGATGAAGCCGGCCGTGGGCGAGGTCTACCACTCCATCGAGGCGCCCAAAGGCGAGCTGGGATACTTCATCGTCAGCGACGGTTCCACCCAGCCCTATCGCGTCCGCGTGCGTCCGCCGTCTTTCGTGAATCTGCAAGCTCTCGACCTGATGTGCCGCGGCCAACTCGTTGCCGACGTGATCGCCGTGATCGGCACGCT
Organism: Candidatus Sulfotelmatobacter sp.; assembly: GCA_049519055.1. GTDB lineage: Bacteria > Acidobacteriota > Terriglobia > Terriglobales > Acidobacteriaceae > Sulfotelmatobacter. The sequence goes on from JBEKRE010000017.1 coordinate 110,508, forward strand.
CGACATCGTTCTCGGCGAGGTGGACCGCTGATGTTCGCATACATCAAGTCCTACCTCAGTAGCGCCCAGACTCCGGGCGCTGCGGGAAACATGTTCTGGGTACTGGTATACATCTTAGTAATCTTCACCGGCCTGGCCATCGCGGTAATGCTGATGACCTGGCTGGAGCGCAAAGTCTTGGCCCACATGCAAGTGCGTCTCGGACCCATGCGCGTGGGGCCGCACGGCTTGTTGCAACCTATCGCCGACTCGCTGAAGCTGCTGCTCAAAGAAGACATCATGCCGGCTGAGGCGGATGCTTTTGTTTTCTGGATCGCACCATTCATCGTGGTGCTGGCTGCGTTCACGGTTTTCGTCGTAATTCCCTTTGGTCCTACGCACGCCATCACCGACATGAACATCGGAATCCTCTTCATGCTCGGCGTTTCATCGCTGAGTGTGCTGGGCATCGTGATGGCGGGCTGGGCGTCGAACTCGCATTACCCGTTGATCGGCGCTCTGCGCTCCAGCGCTCAGATGGTTTCCTACGAAGTCGCCATGGGGCTCGCCGTTGTCTCGGCGATCCTCATGACCAGCCTCAACGCCGAGGGCACCGGGACTCTCAGCATGATTGGGATCGTCCAGGCACAACTGGCACAGCATGAGTGGTTCATCTTCAAATTCTTTCCGCTGGGGCTGATTGCATTCTTCATCTTTGCCGTCGCGATGATCGCCGAGACCAACCGCGCGCCCTTCGATCTGGCGGAAGCTGAATCCGAGTTGACCGCCGGTTTCCACACCGAATACAGCGGCTTCCGCTGGTCATTATTTTTCCTCTCGGAATACACCGCCATGATCGCGGTCTCTTCGATTGCAGTCACGCTCTGGCTGGGCGGATGGCTGCGCCCGTTTCCGAATCTGTTGAGCGGCCCGACATGGGATAGGGCATTCTCGCTCTTCCCAGGGATTGCATTCCTTTTTCTTGCCGCGATGTGTTTCTTCAATGCGACTCGCATGCCGAAGCATCCGCTCTTCCGCATCCAGACCATCGGCCTGGCCGTGTTCGGTATCGTTCTCGGCTTGATCGGCTTGATTCTGTTCATTCCGGCGGTAAGCATGCGGGTGCAGGATATTTTCTGGTTCTCGGCGAAAGTTGGCGGGTTCATGTATCTCTATATCTGGTATCGTGGCACGTTCCCGCGATATCGCTTTGACCAACTTATGCAGATGGGATGGAAGGTCCTTCTGCCGTTAGGCCTGGGCGTCCTCATTCTGACGGCCGGTGTAGCGCTGCTTCAACAAAAGTTATGGCACCCGTAGCCACACCATTTTTCTTTTACCTGCTCTCCGGGATCATGCTTATCGGGGGCGTCCTGGTGATCACGCGCAAGAATCCCGTGCATTCAGCCCTGGCGCTGATTGTCACGCTGCTAGCGCAGGCATCGATTTACCTGATGCTCTATGCTCCATTCGTCGCTGGCGTGCAAATCATTCTTTACGCCGGCGGCATTATGGTTTTGTTCCTTTTTGTCATCATGCTGGTGAGCGTCGATCGCGTGCAGAGAGAGCGGCAATTTAACAGTCAATGGGTAGTAGGAATCATCGCGGCAACAGCCCTGGGGGGATTGTTCATGGCTGTCTACACGAAAGGGAAGGACATCTTTCCGGAACACGCACTGCCCATGGTGGAAAGCGATAACACGCAGCAGATAGCAATGAAGCTGTACGGGCAGTACATGTTCGCCTTCGAGATCGCTTCACTTTTGTTGCTGGTGGCGATCATCGGAGCAGTAGTCATGGCGAAGAAAAGGATCTAGTTGCGAGTACCGGGTACCAAGTACCGAGGGAAGGAAACAGGAGCTAGAAGCTAGAGGCCAAAAGCTGTCTTTATGGAATCCATGCTGCATATCACGACCCTACATTATTTGGTCCTCGGCGCAGCCCTGTTCCTATTGGGCGTTATCGGCGTGCTGACCCGCCGCAACGTAGTCATCGTCCTGATGTCGATCGAACTGATTCTGAACGCGGTGAACCTGAACCTGGTCGCCTTCTCGCGTATGTGGGGAGGGTTGCACGGCCAGGTCTTTGCAATTTTTGTAATCACCGATGCCGCCGCCGAAGCCGCGGTAGGCCTCGGCATTTTGATCGCCTTCTTCCGCAACAAGGAGACGGTGAACATCGACGAAGTGAATTTGCTGAAGTGGTAGGAGAGCAGCCATTAGCTCTTAGCCTTTAGCCAAAAGCCAAAGGGTTCGAGCTAACCGCTAAAGGCTAAGAGCTAAAAAGCTAAAAATGTTCCTCACCCACATCTGGCTGATCCCGCTGCTGCCGGCTCTCGGTGCCACCGTCATGTTCTTCTTCGGCCGCAAGCTGCAGAAGGCTACGGTCAGCGCCGTTTGCGTCGGCAGCATCGTGCTCGCATTCGTTATGGCCTGCGGCGCGGTCCGACAGTATTCAACCTGGTCGTCCACGCCGGAGAATTACCACCAGCCCTATCAGACCATCCTCTACACCTGGCTCGGCACCAACACCGGCCATCTCAATTACACCACTCATGATGGGTCTCCGGCCCCGTTCCAGGCTGACGCCGGTTTCCTGCTCGATCCGCTTTCCAGCATCTGGCTGCTGTTCGTCACCGGCGTCGGCATGCTGATCCACATCTACTCCATCGGTTATATGGCGCATGAAGGCGGGTACTACCGTTTCTTCGGATATCTCAACCTCTTCATGTTCTCGATGCTGACGTTAATCCTTGCCAATAACTATGTGCTGCTCTTCGTTGGTTGGGAAGGTGTGGGTCTGTGCTCGTATCTGCTGATCGGTTTTTACTTTCATCGCAAGTCCGCAAGTGACGCTGCCGCGAAGGCGTTCATCGTCAACCGCATCGGCGATGCTGGATTCCTTCTGGGAATGTTTTTCATCGCCTGGTACTTCGGCTCGCTGCGCTTCACCGACGTCACGCACCTCGCGCGTAGCGGACGCTTCACCATCGGCGATCCCATCATCACCGCGGCCACGTTGCTTCTGTTCGTCGGAGCCTGCGGCAAGTCAGCCCAACTTCCGCTCTACGTGTGGCTACCCGATGCCATGGAAGGTCCCACGCCGGTTTCCGCACTCATTCATGCTGCCACTATGGTTACGGCGGGCGTCTACATGGTGGCGCGCTCCAACGCTCTGTTCGTGCTCGCGCCCACGTCGATGAAGACGGTCGCTATCGTTGGCGCGCTCACCGCAATCTTCGCCGCATCCATCGGCCTCGTCCAAAACGACATCAAGCGTGTGCTCGCCTACTCCACCATCTCTCAGCTTGGATACATGTTTCTCGCGCTCGGAGTCGGAGCATTCGCCGCCGGCGTCTTCCACGTCTTCACGCACGCGTTCTTCAAAGCTCTGCTCTTCCTCGGTGCCGGCTCCGTGATCCACTCGATGAGCGGCCAGCAGGACATGCGCAACATGGGCGATCTTGCCCATCGCATTCCCATCACCCACCGCACCATGTTGATCGCTACCCTAGCCATCGCTGGCATATTCCCGTTCGCCGGATTTTTCTCGAAGGACGCCATTCTCTGGGAAACCTGGTCGCGAGAAGGCGGCGCCTACCGCATTCTCTGGGGCGTAGGCTATGTCACCGCATTCATGACCGCCTTCTACATGTTTCGCCTCATGTATCTGACCTTCCACGGCCACCCGCGCATGAGCCACGAGGTGGAACACCATATTCACGAATCGCCCGTATCCATGACGGCGCCGCTGGTGGCGCTCGCGCTCTGCGCCGTCTTCGCCGGGTTCTTGGGTTGGCCGCATAGTCTCGGTGGATCTGACAGGTTCACGGCTTTTCTTGAGCCCGTCTTTGCTCCGGAGGCTCGAATTCTTCAGGTGGAAGGTAGAACAGGCCAGCTCGTGGCCGGAGTGGAAGAAGAACACAGCACGCGCACGGAATGGCTGCTGATGGCGCTGTCTCTAGGAGCCGCAGGCCTCGGCTGGGGTCTGGCCCGGCGAAGCTATCGCCACGCCGACAAGAGTTACGCCGAACCCATCGCGGCCGCCGCGCCGCCCGTCTACAACCTGCTGCTCCGCAAGTACTATGTCGACGAAGGCTACGACTACGTCTTCACCGGCCGCCGCAAGCTAGGAAATGTCCGGCTCGGCGTAATGGGACTCGGTGAAGCGTCCTCATGGGTTGACTCTCACGTGATTGACGCAGCCGTCAACGACGTAGGTTGGATCACGCGTCTCACGGCGACCATTTCCAGTTGGTGGGATAAATGGATCATCGACGGCATCGGCGTCAACGGTCCCGCCATCTTGGCGCGCATGCTTTCTTATCCCGTGCGATTGTTCGAATGGGGCTTGGTCCAGTGGTATGCCCTGGTCATGACCGCGGGACTGGTAGGTTTCGTTTTCTATTACGTGTATCACTGAAATGCAGCTTCTAGCCGCTCGCTCCTGGCTTCTTGCTAGGAGCCTGAAGCTAGAAGCAAGAAGCTGATCTTTCATGCAAAACCACATATTGTCCATCATCCTCTTCACGCCGCTCTTGGGCGCCTTCGTGCTCCTGTTCGTCCCCAAGGAGAAAAAGGACGCCATCCGCTGGATCGCAAACTTTTTTGCGCTTGGCGGCTTCCTGATCTCGTTGCCGCTCGTTCCCATGTTCTGGGCGCAGATCAACAGTCCTGATCGCTTCAAATTCGTCGAAGGCGTACCCAACAACTGGATTCCCTCCATCGGCGCGGGCTACGTGATCGGCATTGACGGCATCTCCTTCCTGCTCATCATGCTCACCACGCTGCTGGGCTGGATCTCGATCCTCTCTTCCTGGACCGCCATCGAGAACCGCGTCAAGGAATACTACGTCTGGTTCCTGATTCTTCAGACCGGCATGCTTGGCGTCTTCATGGCGCTCGATTTCTTCCTCTTCTTCGTTTTCTGGGAAGCCATGCTCGTCCCCATGTACCTGCTGATCGGAATCTGGGGCGGCCCGCGCAAACTGTACGCCGCCATCAAATTCTTCCTCTACACTCTGGCCGGCTCGGTCCTGATGCTGCTGGGTATTCTGTTCCTGTATTTTCACCACCATGTTTTGACCGGAATTTACACCTTCAGCCTCACCGCACTCTACGAAACCGCGCCGAAAATCTATTCCGACCCAGCCTACGGACCGACCGTCGCCACATTGCTGTTCTTTGCTTTCTTCTTCGCCTTCGCCATCAAAGTCCCAATGTTCCCGTTCCACACCTGGCTGCCCGACGCGCACGTGGAAGCTCCAACGGCCGGCTCGGTCATCCTGGCGGGCGTTCTGTTGAAGATGGGAACGTACGGCTTCATCCGCTTCTCGCTCCCGTTCTTCCCCGACGTGCTGATGCACACCAAAGTTCGCGGCTGGATGATCACTCTTTCCATCATCGCGATTATCTACGGCGCGCTGGTTTCGCTCATGCAGAAGGATATGAAGAAGCTGGTGGCTTATTCGTCCGTCAGCCATCTAGGCTTTTGCACGCTCGGCATCTTCGCGCTCAACTCCGCAGGTCTGAGTGGCTCGGTCTTGCAGCAAATCAATCACGGCATCTCAACCGGCGCTCTATTCTTGATCGTCGGCATTCTCTACGAACGCCGCCACACCCGCGAGATCGCTGAATACGGCGGCATCTCGAACGTGATGCCGGTCTACGCCACCATCACCATGATCATGTTCCTCTCTTCAATGGGACTACCGCTGCTCAACGGTTTCGTCGGCGAGTTCACCATCCTGCAAGGCACGTTCATGGAGAACTGGCGCTGGGGCGCATGGGCCGTGCCTGGAGTTGTGCTGGCCGCAGCGTATTTGCTATGGCTCTACCAGCGCGTCTTCTTCGGCACGGTGACGAATCCCAAGAACGAAAAGTTGCACGATCTCACGCCGCGCGAAGTGCTGACGTTCGTGCCGCTGTTGGTCATGGCCTTCTGGATCGGTCTCTATCCCAAACCGTTTTTCCAGATTCTTGAGCAGCCGGTAAATCAGATCGTGCTAAACGTGCGCACTCCCCAGCCTGACCGTCCAGTGAATGCCGAGGTTCGGCATGAAAAGACGCCTGCAATTGCCACCACGGCGGCCGTGACCAGTCCACTCGGGGAAGGGCAATCGGCTAAGTTGCAATCGACGAAAGGGAAGAACTAGTGGGCGTGCTTTCACAATTCACCCCGAGCGATTACCTGCTGGTCCTGCCCATCACTCTGCTTACCGTGTTTGCCCTTGGCATCTTGCTCATCGATCTGATGCTCCCTGCGGAAGAGAAATGGGTGAATGCGCTTCTGGCTTTTCTGGGTGTTTTGTTTGCCGCCAGAGGCGTATGGACGATTCAGCGATGGATGCAGGCCAATCGTTCGGTGTCCATGGGGTCGCTTGGGATGATGGACAGCATCCTGGTCGACCGCTGCGCTCTTTATTTCTTCTATTTGTTCCTGACGGCCACAGCCATTTCGATTCTTATCTCCGTGCGCTACATGAAAACCGAGCACGAGAATCATGGCGAATATTATGCCTTGATGTTGCTCTCGGTGGTGGGCATGATGTGCATGGCGGCTGGCTTTAACATTGTGCTCATCTTCATCGGCTTGGAGCTGATGGCGATCTCCACCTACGTTCTCGTGGGTTTTCTGCGCCGCGATCGCCGCTCCAACGAGGCGGCGCTGAAGTATCTGTTGCTCGGGGCGTTTTCCTCAGGCATTTTTGCTTACGGTCTGTCGCTGCTATACGGACTCACCGGGAGCACAAACCTCGGCGACATCGGCAAACGCCTGGCAATGATTCTCGCCAAGGATCCTCACAATCCGATCGCAATCGTCGCCTTGCTGACCACCGTCACGGGCCTGTTGTTCAAGATCGCCGCCGTTCCATTCCATCAGTGGGCGCCGGACGCCTACGAAGGTGCGCCAACGAGCATCACCGGTTTTATGTCGGTTGCCGTCAAAGCCGCAGGATGGGCAATGCTCTTGCGCGTCATGGGTGCGACCTATCCGACCTATCCCAACGTCGTACTGGGTCTCGCGGCGATGCGGCCGATCTACGTTCCACTGTTCGTCTTCGTTTCCATCGCCACCATGACGGGCGCGAATTTTGCCGCCCTCACTCAGACCAACACCAAACGTCTGCTGGCGTATTCCTCCATCGCCCACGTCGGCTACATGCTGCTTGGCCTGATCGCAGGAACTCCCACTCAGCTCAGCCCCGATGGCATCAAAGGCATCCTGATTTATCTTCTTGTCTACACCTTCATGAATCTTGGCGCCTTCGGCGTCATCACCTCGCTGCGCCACCGCAAAGTCATCGGCGACGAACTCGATGACCTCAACGGGCTCTATTCCCGTGCCCCCGTCGAAGCCGTACTCATGCTGATTTTCTTGCTATCCCTCGCCGGTATTCCGCCGCTGGCCGGCTTCTGGGGTAAGTACTTTATCTTCCTCAGCCTGATCGAAAGCGGGCACTATGCGCTGGCGTCTCTGGGCGTGCTCTATTCCGTCTTCGGCCTCTACTATTACTTGAAGATGGCCAATGCCATGTTCATGGGCAAGTCCGAGGAGCCCGGCCGTTTGCCCATAAGTTGGACCATGCGAGCCGCGCTCGGCGTCACTGCATTCGCCACAGTGTTTGTCGGAATCATGCCAGACCGCTTCATCAACCTGGTGAACTGGTCGCTGTTGATCACACAGAATCCGGTGGCGAGGCTCGTCCACTAAGATGCCCATGTGGGGACAGCCGCCTCGGCTGTCTCGGCCTGGGCGAAGCCCGGCCGTATATTTCGACCTTCGATTGCAACACTAGCGTAGAATCCAATCTGCTTGGACCGACACAAATGACGTCTCCCGACGATCCGACTCCGCGCTCCAAGGACTCCGGCCCAAAGGAGAATTTCTGGGTGCAGGCCAGCCGCTATAGCCAACTGGCGTTTATCCTGCCTGCTGCGCTTGTCGTGGGATGGTTGATCGGCGCGGCACTCGACCGCTGGCTGCACACTACGTGGCTCTATCTCGCGGGGATCCTCTTGGGCATAGCCGCCGGCTTCGTCGAAATGATCCGCACCGTTATGCGCGACACGAAGTAAATCGCGCTGTAAGAGAGTGAAGTTGCCCCGCCGAACCGACTAGCGCTTACCATGATTGCTGGGAGATGTTTGCCGGCCCGTTAATGCCCGATTCGAGCCAAACCGAAGCCGACTCTGCGCAAGCCATTGCCGCCGAACACTTCTATTCCGGGGCACTCCACCGCATCCGCGCCTTCATGGCCGCACTCGCTCCGTTTCTGGTTGCGGCCGCGTGGTGGAAATTCGGCCTGCGTCCCGCGGTCGGCTTTGCTTGCGGATGTGCTATCGCCTATGTCAATTTCCACTGGCTGAAGCGCGTGATCGCCGGTTTCGTCGATCGCGCTACTGGAGCGGCCACGTCCCAATCCGGGCAGGGAATTGTGTTTCGATTCTTGTTTCGCTATCTTTTGATGGCCGTCGGCGCGTATGTTATATTGACTGTTTCACCCGCAAGCCTGAATGGGTTTCTTGCGGGCTTATTTTTGCCCGTCGTCGCCATCGGCTGCGAAGCGCTTTACGAACTGTACGCAGCACTGGCTCGTGGAGTCTAGCTGGAAAGGTCAGCGTGGACCAAGCCAAGAGCCAAAAGCTTTTTTATGCCTGAACAACTCTGGTTCACCGAGACACTGAATCGCCTGTTCGCGGGTCCTGTCACGTCGTTGCTGCGAGCCCTGCACCTTCCGCCTAAGTACCCGACGGCTCCTATTACGAACTCGTTCGCGATGGAAATTCTCGTCTTCTCGTTCCTTCTGATTATGTTTCTTCTGGTCCGCTCTCGGCTGTCCGTTGATCGTCCCGGTACCCTGCAGCACGCTTTTGAGGGTGTCGAAGGGTTCATCCAGGGCCAAAGCGACGAGATCATCGGCCACCACAGCGAGGGCTACACACCGTTCCTGACCGCACTCTTCTTTTTCATTTTGTTCTGCAATCTGATCGGTGTGATTCCCGGCTTCGAGTCGCCAACCGCCGTTCCCATCGTTCCACTCGGCTGCGCGCTTTGCGCATTCGTGTACTACCAGACGCAAGGATTCAAACACGCCGGAATCGGCTACCTGAAGCACTTCGCCGGGCCCATGCCCGCGCTGGCGCCCCTGATGGTCCCTATCGAACTCATCAGCCACTTGGCGCGCGTGCTTTCGCTCACCATCCGTCTGTTCGCCAACATGTTCGCCGGCGACATGGTCACGTTGGTTTTCTTTTCACTCGTTCCCATTGGCGTACCCATTATTTTCCTGGGATTGCACATCGGCGTGTCGCTATTGCAAACGTACATCTTTGTTCTCCTGACTACCGTCTATCTGCAGGGCGCAGTCTCGGAAGAGCACTAGAATTTCGTCTTCGAATTTGTTTTGGAGGATTTAGCCGTTCAGCGTGAGGGCGTCTGCAAGGTATGACGTCAACCACCCACTGGCGGTATTTCATACGAGGAGAAACACATGAGTAAGCTCAGCAAGTTGTTCATGGCACTTTCCGTACTTTCGTTCGCCGTCCCCGCTTTTGCGCAAGGCGGAGCCGAGAGTGGAGTCAATTGGGTTGCGATCGCCGCCGGATTCTCCATGGCCTTTGCTTCCGGTATCTGCGCCTTGGCGCAGGGCAAGGCGACCGCCTCGGCAGCCGAAAGTTTGGCCCGCAATCCAGCGGCTCGTCCCGGCATTCAGCTGGCGTTGATTCTAGGCTTGGCCCTGATCGAGTCGCTCGCTCTCTACACCCTGGTCATCATCTTCGCCAAGGTGAAGTGAGCATTTCGATCCAGCTATCTGGAAGTAAGAAGCCTCCGCTGCTGGGCGGAGGCTTTTTATTGGTGCGCCCGGCAGGGCGCACTCACTAGGAGGTGAAAGTCCTCTACACACCCGGCAAGGGGAAGTGTTAGCCGAACAGCAAGGGTGCCCATCGCGAGGCGGGATCCGGAGGAAGCTGCA
>JBEKRE010000018.1:0-79770 GCA_049519055.1 Candidatus Sulfotelmatobacter sp.
CCGGAGCCGAGCGTCAGCGCACGTTGTGGGGCATGCTTGCCCGTGCATCCTTGTGGAACAAAGGTTTCATGCATGGTGATGTCGTGCATGCGCCGCGTCCACACGAGCAGCGAATCCGCCGCCTGGCCGGTTTCGGATTCTGGACGGATGACGGACTACCCTTACCTAACCCGGTAAGGTAAGGTTGGCCTAGCGACCATGCGTCTAGAATGGTCGCTTCCCCGTGACGCCCCTTCCTTCGGAATACAATGGCGCGCACGATGGCTCTAGCGTTTTGCCTGCGCTCGAAGGCGGCAACTCCTCCTCGGTTTGCTTATGCTGCAGTGCACATAAGTGGCAATAGACATTGACATAGTTATCTGTATTGATTATAGTTAACTTGATGCTGCAATGCAGCAATAATGGAGGTATTATATGCCAGCAACAGTAAAGCGCGAGACCTCCCGAGCTCATCACTCCCCGCCCACCAATCTGAGCGAAATAGCTGGGGAAGGCGTAACTAACTTCATCGAAAGCCAAAAGGTACTTTTTAATCTGGCGCAGGAACAGACCAAGATTCTTATGAGCGGCGTGAAAGAACGCATCGGGAACCAGCCGGCTGCGCATGCTGTTGCCAATACGCTTCGGCGCAGCGTGGATACTTTCGTCGACATGCAGAAAGAGTTCCTGAAGATTGCCGGCAAGCAAACTCATGCCTGGGTGGAGGCATCAAAGACCGGCAGGCCATACAAGGGCGAGCACCTGGTCAAACTGGCCAGAGAGGGCATCGAGAACTTTGTCAAAGTGCAGAAGCAATTCCTCGATGTGGTCGTCGAGGAGACAGAGAATGCAACCAGCGGCAAACACCCAGGCGCCAAGAAAATCAAGAAGACTGAAGTGTCCAACCTAGTGCGGCAGGCAACGGAGTCGTTCGTCGACGCGCAAAAGAAACTCTGCGACGCAGCCGGGCGCCAGATGAATGCCAACGTGAAAGCGGCGGGCAAGACCCTAGAGTTTATTAAGCCATTCCCCTTCGTGCCGGTGGCAGAGCTGACGCGGAAAGGAGTGAAGGGTTACGTGGATGCCCAGAAGGCATTGATAGACCTGATGTTGAAGCACCGCACTTTGCACAAGCATGAGGCCAAGCCGGTGCATCGCGCGAAGCGAGCCGCACGTCTATCCAAGAAGGCATCCGGGGCGGCGGCAGCCGCTGCTTGAGACAAGGGACAAAAAATGACACGGCCGTAACACGCGAACTCGCCGTTCCGGTCGTGTTTTGAACAATTGTCCTAAGGCACTGGGCCACGTGCAAAGGTGCTATGACTAATGGCGTCCAATATTCATCATTCTGCCGCCCTGGTAGGGTTCGGTCGTTTAGCGACTGATGCCATCGCGGGAGTGACTGATGTGGTGGAAGCGGTACACCGCCAGATTGCGTTTCCGTCTCGGAGTGCGGATTCGCCGTGGGCAGAAGGGGGCGCGGCGGGGCTCACTGCACTGATCTATGACAACATCCGGGGAGTCACCAGATTGGTCGATCGTGGCCTTGCTAAATTGGCACCGCTAGCGTCTCCGACAAACGAGAGGCGGTTGTCGCCGGCGCACGAGGCCGTGGTAGCCGCTCTCAACGGTGTCGTGGGGGACTATTTGGCCCGAACCCTCAATCCGCTCGCGATTTCCATGTCTCTGCGCCGTCAAGGCCAGCCACTTGAAATCGAAAGGCGTGCCCTGCAGGCCGCCATACCGCAGGTTACGGGCAAAGTGGTCCTACTTGCACACGGTCTCTGTCTGAACGACTTGCAATGGAAACGGAAAGGACACGACCACGGAGTGACACTGGGCCGCGAGTTCGGTTACACGCCGGTGTATCTGCACTACAACAGCGGTCTGCACGTGTCTGAAAATGGACGGCTGCTTGCCGGCTTGCTTGAGGCCGTCTTCCACCAGTGGCCGGTTCCGCTGGAGGAACTGGCGATCATTGGCCACAGCATGGGAGGACTGGTATCACGGAGCGCCTACTACTATGGTAAGGCGGCAGTCCACCACTGGCCTCGGCATCTGCGCCGACTCGTGTTCCTGGGAACGCCACATCACGGTGCGCCGCTTGAGCAGTTAGGGAATTGGGTGAACACGACCTTAGAAGTCAGCCCCTATTCTGTCCCATTCGCTCGTCTCGGAAAGATCCGCAGCGCTGGCATCACCGATATGCGGTACGGGAACCTGCTGGACGACGACTGGGAAGGGCGCGACCGCTTTGCCGCCGCAGGAGATCTCCGCGTTCCTCAGCCTTTGCCACCACGGGTGCAGAGCTACACCATAGCCGCCACCAAGCGACATGCAAACGGAAGTCCCAGCCTCGACTTGTTCGGAGACGGCCTCGTATCGGTGAACAGCGCCTTGGGGCGCCATCGGAATCCCGGAATGAGCTTGCAGTTTAGCGATTCCCATCAGTGGATCGGTTATGGCATGAACCATTGGGATCTTCTCAGCCATCCCTCGGTTTACGACCAAATCAGGTGCTGGCTGGGCATGCAGTCCTGAAGGCTGATTGTGGGCGAGTCAGGCTAGTGCTTTTTCGGAGGCGCGCCCTTGGTGAGCGGTGTGGAGCGGAACAGAGGATTGGGCGCGCGTTCGAAAAAGCCGTCAGAAGGAAGCCGCTGGCGCGGTGGACGGGGGGCTTATGCAAATTGAATGGAGCGAGGGAGAGGTGTTGAAGTTGGAGTGAGTCGGCACGGAAGCGGAGGTGGAGGTTGTCGAGAGCGTGGGAAGGATAATCGATGGTGGAGAACGGTGGGATACAGGGCGCAAAGTAGGGATCAGGTCAGGAGCAGGGCGGACGGGGGCGGAGCGCGGTGAACCGTGCAGAGTTTTCGAGTTGTGGAGAAGCGGTTTCATGTCGCAGTTGTGAGCAACCGTGGTGGAGAACGGAGTTGGATTTGAGCTGCGGTAAGTCGTTCGATGACCGCCATCGGTCCGCCACAGTTGGGGCAACGCCAAAGAGGGTGCGGAGAGGTGAGGTTCGATAGCTTGCTGGATCTGGTGCAGCGCGAAACTGAATTCACGCGACGGACTCTATGGTCCCCCGCGCCGCGAGTGGGTAGCCCGAGGGGGAAATGTCGCGCCCGATGGGGATAAATTTTTGTGCCAGGAGCTGACCAGCAATTTCCCATAAAGCCAAGCGTGGGAACTGCGGTCATCATGTTTGGGCACGTGCCCCAGTTGGACGAGGCTCTGCAGTCGCTTAAACGCCAGCTCAATTTGCCAACGCATCCGCTAAGACCTCAGAACGTCCGCCGTCGAACCGCTGGAGGGGGGCGTAAACACGATCACGTGCTCAACAAATTCGAGTGTTCCCGGCCTGGTGATCGTTTTCTTACTCGCTTTGCGCTCAAGCGCCGATGCGCCTGTTGAATCGCGCAGTCGCTCTTTCGTACCGCACACAACCGGCCTGCAAACGACGAACCTTGACCATGCAAGACAACCCGCCATTCGCCGAACTGCCCCACTTTGGCCAAAGTACGTAATCGCGGAAGGAGGGAGATACGTCTGCCGTATGCTGAGTACGCCACGAAATTCTGAGGGTTGACGCGAACCAAAACATCGGCACTATGTTGCCAAACATACTCAATCCCAGCGACTGAGCAGGAGCCGGCATCCGCGAGAATGAGTTCGCGCGGACGCACAGGCAGACGGTTCAATGACTCTCCGCTGCCTTCGCCAATCGTGGCCGTCACCTCGTCTGACACTGTACAGAATCCTCCATTGGCTCCCGTCTTGCCCGGCTCTCTGACGATCGTGCCATCCACAATCCGGATCGTCCGACTGATACCTTTTTCGAGGCGGTACGCGACGTTTTCCCGAAGCAACTCGATACACAACAAACGCAGCCACTCCTCGCTGTTGCGCAAGCGTTTGAGCAAGGCAACGTCCGAAATGTCGGTCCAGCTCGACAGCTTTGAACGCACAACCGTCTCGCGCAGCGAGTAACCGCGCGACATGCACAAGAAGCACACGAAGCAGGACCTCTCTGTCGATAGAAACCCGCGCAGTCACTCGACCGCGCCTGACTGCCACGCCATGTGCTGCCGTCCTGCTGGAGGCATGGACGCGAGCACCTTCCAGTCCTCTTCGGCGATGCGCATTCACCAAGCATAGGTTCACGAACACTAAACACCTGTTCCTTAAGTTGGCGCTTATGGGACTCAGCCCCCGAGGTAGTAGCAGACGCACCGCGACTATACTCCCGCTACAATATCCCAGTGACTGAAGCCAACTCCCGCGAAGCGCCCCCCGCATCTGGAGTCACGCCCAGCCCCAGCCGTTTCACCCTCCGCCAACGAATCGTCCTCCACGTCATCATCGCTGCCGGATACTGGTTCATCCGCCTCATCGGCCCCACTCTGCGTGTGAGCGTCTCCCGCGAAGAAGGATCGCAGCAAACCGTTGGCCAGCACCCACTGATCGCCTCCTTCTGGCATGCCTGCATCATCCCGGCAACCTACATGTGCCGCAATCTCGGCGTCCGCGTGATGAGCAGCAACAGCTACGATGGCGAATACATGGGACGCATCATCCGGAAATTCGGATTCGTTGCCGTCAAAGGTTCCAGCAGCCGCAACGCCGTGCGCGCCCTGCTCGGCCTGCGCCGTGCTCTGCAAGACGGCTGGACCGTCGCCTTCAGCCTCGACGGCCCTCGCGGCCCGCGCTACAAAGTGAAGCCTGGCCCGGTGGCGCTAGCGCGCTCTTCCGGCGTTCCCCTTACCATGTTCCACATGGCCGTCGATCGCGCCTGGATCCTTAACACCTGGGACCGGCTGATCATCCCGAAACCCTTTTCCCGCGTGTTGATGCGCTTCGGCAAACTCATCCCCGTTCCGGCGGATGCAAGTGACGAAGACCTGGAACGCTACACCGCAGAACTCCAGGCCTCCCTCGATCGCGTCTGCGAATTCGCCGAGGCCAACATTCAGAACGTCGGTCGCCCGAATTTCCCTGCAGCGCTTGAGGATGAGCGATGGAGAGGACGATGACCAACACCTACACCGCCAAGAAAATAAGTCCAATGCTCGCGATTGCCGATATGGAAGCGACCCTCGCCTTCTATCACGATGTCTTGGATCCACCGCTGCAATGAAGTCTCCGCAGCATCCCATCGTCGAACGAAACGGCCAAACCATCCACTTCATGAAAGCGGCATCCGAAGAAGTCATGCAGTGCGTGCGCGGCCACACCGAGATCTACATCGAAGTCTCCAGCATCCACTCCCTCTGGGAGCACGTGAAGACGTTCAAAGACCGGTACAAAATCCGCGATTTATTCGATAGAGAATACCGCATGACCGAGTTCCACATCAGTGTTCCGAATGGCTGCCTGGTCTTTGTCGGAGAGCCAACGTCTGTGCGAAAACAAGCTGCAGTGACACGACGTTGATTCACTCCGATTTGACTTACAGCCGATCCAGCCGGTAAATTTCCCACACCACGATTTCCCGTTCTTTGAAATGCCCTTCGGTTTGCGCGTCTTCGTCCCTCGACGAAGACAGGGAAGCGGGTGCAATTCCCGCGCTGCCGCGCAACTGTAAGCGAGAAAATCGCAGCCGGTCACTGGGAGAATTCCCGGGAAGCCCGTCTGCAGAATCCGGATGCTTCGGCCAACTGCCAATGGCTGCTCCACGCCTCCTCACTCGCAAAGCCAGGAGACCGGCGTAAACCGTCCACCTTAACCCCTTTCGCGTGAAAAGGAGGATGGTTATGCGCGCACTTTGCGCTTCGTTTTTGCTTTTCGTTGTTCTCCCGGTAGCCTCCGCTGCTGACCTCAAGGTCAGGGTCATCGACCCTCAATCTGCCGCCGTCTCCGGCGGTCAAGTTTCCTTGCTTCTAAAAGGCTCGGAGACCGCTCTGGGAATTGTCTCTTCCTCCGCCGAGGGAATCGCAATATTCCACGACGTGTCTTCTGGCAGCTATCAGATTCAAGTCCTGGCCCCCGGCTTCGCTGCTCAAACCGAAGACGTCTCCACTCACTCCGATGTCATCACCGTCCAGTTGCATCTCGCCCCAGCCTCGGAAACCGTAGTCGTCACCGCCACCAGAACTCCAGCGCTTGCCGAAGAATCCGGCTCCAGCGTTTCGACACTGGAAAGTGGGCAACTCGAAACCATGCGGCCCACTGCCGCCGACGATGCCGTCCGCTTTTTTCCCGGCGCCGTGGTAAACACCGCCGGCCAGCGAGGAGGCCTGTCGTCTCTGTTCGTGCGCGGCGGCGAATCCAACTACAACAAGGTTATTGTCGATGGTGTCACCATCAACGAACCTGGCGGAACCTTCGACTTCGGCACCCTCCCACTCACCGAGGCCAACCGCATGGAGTTTCTCCGCGGTACGCAGAGCACACTCTACGGCTCTGATGCCATGACCAGCGTGGTGCAGATCTTCACCCGCGCTGGTAGCACTCGAGCGCCCGAATTCCGCTTCGGCGCTGATGGTGGAAATTTTTCCACCGCCAACGGCTACGCGTCGCTCGCCGGAGCTCGCGGTCGCTTTGACTATAACGTCTTCGCCGACCAGCTCAACACCAACGGCTCAGGAATCAACAACGCGTATTCCGACTCGCTTCAAGGCGCGAACCTTGGCGCTGCGCTCAACGACAAGGTTTCGCTGCGCCTTCACATGCGCCACTCCAACAGTCACACCGGGGTCCCCGGTGAATGGAGCTTCAACGGCTACAACCCGCTTGTAGATGAAAACGGCATGATCGAACCCTTGCCGCCTGATCCGAACGAGTGGTCGCAGCTCAACAGTTTGTTCGGCAGCGTGGAACTCACCCTGGCCGCGTCTTCCGGAGGGCAGCATCGCTTTACCGGCTTCGATTATCTCTACCGCTACACGGACCGGAACCGGAACGGCGATCCCGCTCGCGTGAGCCCGCTCTACGGCCAGTTCGACTTTCCGGATCACGAATACGACGACATCAATCGCGCCGGCTTCGAATACCAGGGAGACTATTTCGAGCGCACCTGGGCCCACACCACTTTTGGATATCGCATGGAAAACGAAAATGGATTCGTCGGCAGCTTCGGTGCACAAATGCCCGGGCAGCGCCTCAATCAGGATGCCTACCTGCAACAGCAACTCACGTGGGGCAGGTTATCGGCGGTCGCCGGCGGCCGCTTCGTTCATAGCAGCGTCTTCGGCAACACGGGCGTGCCTCGAGTCGCTTTAACTCTTCTAGCGCGGCGCGGTGGAGAAACACTTTCCGCAACCCGCCTGCGCTTTTCCTACGCCAGCGGATACAAAGAGCCCCGCCTCGAAGAAACGTTCGCCGGACCGCCTTATTCTATTCCCAATCCCGGTCTCAAACCGGAGCGCGTCCGCGCCTTCGAAGCGGGAATTCAGCAGGATTTCTTCCATGGAAAATATGTCTGCAATGCCACCTATTTCAACAACTTGTTTCATGACCAGATTAACTACGAGACGGTCAATCCAAGCACCTTTGTCGGCGAATACTTTAATGTGAACCAATCTTTCGCCCAGGGCGCGGAAACAGAACTGCAAGCGAAACTTCGCAGCCGCTTACTACTGGATGCCGCCTACACCTATACATCCACCGAGATCCTAAGCAACCCCGCTCCCATCGATTCCCAATACTATCCCGGTCAGCCGCTTCTCCGCCGCCCCAAACACTCCGCTACCATGCTGCTGTCGTATCTCGGTTCCCGCTGGGGCGCCAACCTGAGTGGAAGCTTCGTCGGCCGCCGTCCCGACGACGATTTCTACGGTTTCAACATCGACCACGCCGCCGGCTACGTTCGCGCGGATCTTGGCGGATGGTATGCATTCAAATCCCGCATCACCGCCTACGCAAATGTCGAGAACGCCCTTGACCGCCGCTACAACGAAGTCGTCGGCTATCCCGCACTCCCCGTCAACTTCCGTGCCGGGTTTCGCTTCCGAGTTGGCGGAGAGTAATCCCGATAGAGAATAAACAGGAGAAGAGATTAAATCCGGGTCATGTGGGGACAGCGACGTTCGGCTGTCCTGCGAGCCCAGCGAGCGCATTCTGCAATGCTACCGTAAATTTTGCTCGTATGTGGAAGCCGAGTTTTGAACAACGGACTTACGCCAGGACGGTCTCCCTCAGCTCACTTTTTCCGGAGGCCCAGCCATCGCCATCGGCATGGCCGCGTTCACCTTCCCGCCGAAATACTTCGTCCTTGCCAGCAAAAGTTTCTCGATATCCACTCCCGTAAGCGGCTGTTGTTTCCCCAACAGATGCGTGACCAGCGCAATCTGCGCAAAGTGTTCCACCGTTTCCATCTTCATGTAGGCGTGCTCGATCGTATCCCCATAGGCCACCACGCCATGATTCGACATCAGGATCGCATCATAATGTGGGACGTAAGGTTCCAGAGTCTTTGCTAGCTCCGACGTTCCCGGCGTTCCGTAGCGCGCCAGCGGAATGCATCCCAATCCCATCACCACTTCACAAACCAGCGGCTCGGTCAGCGCCATGCCAGCGGCCGCGAATCCTGTGGCGGTGGGTGGGTGCGCATGCACAATCGCCTGCACGTCGGGCCGCGTGCGGTAAATCAGCAAATGCATCCCAATCTCGCTGGTTACGTTCCGCCGCCCCGCCACCCGCGTGCCTTCCAGGTCGACCACCACCATATCCCCGGCCCGCATCGCCCCTTTGCTCACGCAGGTCGGTGTCACCAGAATTCGCTCGCCGTTCAGCCGGACCGACAAATTCCCGTCCATCGCCGCCACGAACCCGCGCTCGTGCAGCATGCGCCCGTAGCGAACAATTTCTTCCCTGAGTTTGCGTTCAGCGGACATGGAAAAACTCTCTTCGGGGAGTGGCTGACAAAAGCGGCAGAAGCTACAACCCCCGCATAGTATCGCACCTTGCCCGTACAGACAAATAAAATTACCAAACTAACAGGGAATATTCGATATGACCGAAGACCGTCCCTCCATGCCTCCTATAATCTGACTCGTGTTGGTTTCGGAGTTCCACTTCCACCTTCCCGACGAACTCATTGCCCAGCAACCTCTTGCTGCCCGCGATTCTTCCAGATTGTTGCACGTGCAGCGCAGTAACGGCGAATGGCTTGATCGTAAGTTTCGCGACTTCCCGAGCCTCTTGCAGCGCGGTAACCTGGTGGTCTTCAACAACACTCGCGTTTTTCCCGCCCGGCTCTACGGACGCCGCCAAGGCGCCCGAGCTCAGCCGGTCAGTCCGCGTAATCCTGCGTCAAACGACTTTCTTCACGGCCGCATTGAAGTTCTGCTGACGCGTCAAATTTCTACCGACCCCGACGATTGGGAATGCCTGGTCCGTCCCGGCCGCAAGATCGGCATCGGCGAACGCTTGTACTTCGGCGAGCAGGACGAACTACAGGCCGAGGTCCTGGCCCGCGCGGAATTCGGCGAACGCCGCATCCGCTTTCAACCGACCACGGATTTCTTCGCCGCCCTCGAGCGTATCGGCCACGTTCCGCTTCCGCCATACATTTCCCGCCCGGATTCCCCCGCCGACCGCGACCGCTATCAAACCGTATACGCCGAGCAGTTCGGCTCCGTCGCTGCTCCCACCGCCGGACTTCACTTCACCCCGGAAATCATTGATCAAATCCGCCAGCACGGAGTCGAGACCGCCGAGATCACCTTGCACGTCGGTCTGGGAACGTTTCAACCTATCCGCGTCGAGCGCGTCGAGGATCACAAACTCCACTCCGAGCCCTATTCCATCTCTCACGCCGCTGCCGCGACCATCAACCAGGCTCTCCGCCAATCGCGTCGCATCGTTGCCATTGGCACCACCACGGCCCGCACGCTAGAACACGCAGTTAGTCTCGGCTCAGGAACCGTCGCAGCCGGTGCCGCCTCCGCGGGCCTCTTCATTTATCCCGGATTCGAATTCAAGATTGTCCAGGCAATGCTGACCAATTTCCACCTCCCGCAATCCTCTCTGCTCATGCTGGTCAGCGCCTTAGGCGGCAAGGAAAACATCTTGCGCGCCTACGAACACGCCGTCTCCGAGAAGTATCGTTTTTATTCCTACGGCGACTGCATGTTCATCGAATGAGAAACCCGCGGCCATACCCAGTGGTCCTCTGTGTCCCCTGTGGTAAAGGTCTTCTGCGTTATACTTTCCCGGGAGCGTCGAATGTCTACAGCGGTCAAGCAGATTCCGATTCGCGATTTCGTCGCCGAACTCCGCAAGTTCCCCGACGCTGCCTTTGATCAAACCGAGCAACTCCGACAATTTCTGAAGGATAGGCCGGTCCATCGCGATTCCCTCACCCCCTATCTCACTTGGGACCGCCAGCACTACACTCGCAACCTCATCGACAAAACTCCCTTCTACGAACTGATTGCCATCTGCTGGGAAGTCGGCCAGGCCAGCTCCGTGCACAATCATCGCGATCAGAATTGTTGGATGGCTGTCCCCGTCGGCCGTTTGCAGGTGGAGAATTTTCATGTCGTCGAACAGGACATTCCTCGCGGCAAGTGCACCATCCGCTCCACTGAAATTGTCGAGATGAATGCCTCACATCCTTGTGCCGTCGACCCGCTCGAGCCCGTCCACCGTGTCTTCAATCCACGTGAATTTAATCAGCGGGCCGTCAGCCTGCACGTCTACTCCCGTCCCTTCGACACCTGCGTGGTCTACTCCGCCGAGCAAGGCACCTGCGGCGAGATTCACCTGCACTACACTACCGAATACGGCAAACCTGTACACGGATGAATCAAGTCTCGCGCTTCCGTTTCCTGCCGCTCCTTCTTGTCGGTGCTCTTTTCTTCTTCGTCGCCTCCTGCCAAAAGAAGAATCCGCCCGCCCGAGAAGAAGCGGTTCCGACCTGGGATCGCGTGGCACCTTCGCCGGCGGCCTCGTCCCAAACCGTCCTGCATAAGACCTTTTCCGTCAGCACTTCAGCAATGTTTCCGTTTGTAATCCCCGCCCACACCGCCATCCCGCGCCTGCACGGCAATTACAAGTCTTTTGTGAAGCAGGTCGACACCCAATCGGACGACGACAGTGCCAACGTCGACTTCCTCGTTTTGACCGAAGATCAATACGCCGATTTCACCCGTGGCCACGCCGGCGAACCGCTCTTCTCCGCCGATGCGTCGCACGATCAGGACGTCAACGTCAGCCTTCCTCCGTCCCAGGACCAGCCGCAGAAGTATTACCTGGTTTTTCGCAACAGCCAGGGCGGTGCTGCGAAAAAGCTTGTGCAAGCCGATTTCACCGTCGATTTCTAGATGTCGGCCGATCCAGTCCGGATTTTGGGGGGCGCTGAGCTTCCAGCGCTGCGATTGATGATTACTTCAGATCGGGGCTTCCTGAGGTTCCTAAGCCTAGTAAATTTCCGCTCCCCGCATCGGCTGTTAAACTATTTTCTTGCCCCCTCGAACAAAATCCACGGAACTTAAGCCCAGCGGCCCGCCTGCATCAGCGCCCAAGACCGCACCGTCATCCTCTAAAGACCGCATCTTCCTGATCGACACCATGTCGTTCATCTTCCGCGCCTATCACGCCATGGCCCGTCAGCGCTCCATGTCCACCAAGGCCGGACTTCCCACCGCCGCGGTTTACGTCTTCGTTAACATGCTGCGCAAGCTGCGCGACGATTTTTCTCCCGCCTACCTCGCCGCCGTCTTCGACGTCGCCGCCAAAACCTTCCGCGATACACAGGCGGAAGCCATCACGAAAGTCCGCAAGTTCGATATCAAAACTCAAACCTTCACCGAGATCGAATACAAAGGCTACAAAGCCAACCGCGCCGCCATGCCTGAGGATCTCGCCCAGCAGATTCCCTACATCCGCCGCGCCCTCGAAGCCTATCGCATCCCCATCCTCGAACTCGCCGGCTTCGAGGCGGACGACGTCATCGGCACCCTGGCAGGCAAAGCCGCGGCCGCGGCGTATTGCGTTTACGTCGTCTCCAGCGACAAAGACATGATGCAGCTCGTCAACGATGACGTTCAGATCCTCAATCCTCCGAAAGACAATCTGATCTGCGACGCCGCCAAGGTCGAAGAAATTCTCGGAGTCCCTCCCGAACGCGTCATCGATGTCATGGCCCTGCGCGGCGACAGCATCGACAATATTCCTGGCGCTCCCGGCATCGGCGACAAGGGATCGGTAGAAATCATCAAGCGCTTCGGCACGGTCGAGCAGGCCCTCGACCGCGCCGCCGAAGTGGAAAAGAAAACTTACCGCGAATCTCTCCTAAACAATCGCGACATCATTTTGTTTAGCAAGAGCATGGCTACCATTGACACCAACGTCCCCGTCGATTTCAAAGTCGAAGCCATGCGCGCCGGCCATCCTGATCTCGACCTCCTTCGGCAACTCTTCACCGAACTGGAATTCACTTCCTTGTTGAAGGAAATCTTGCCCCA
This sequence comes from Candidatus Sulfotelmatobacter sp., assembly GCA_049519055.1. Lineage (GTDB taxonomy): Bacteria > Acidobacteriota > Terriglobia > Terriglobales > Acidobacteriaceae > Sulfotelmatobacter. The sequence continues at coordinate 12,387 of JBEKRE010000018.1, forward strand.
GGTTCGGGTGACGGAAACTCAATACACCGAAGCCCAGTGCGCCGCCGATGTAGAAAAAGTTGTCAACTCTCTCGGGGCCGAAGCTGCGCTTGCCGTTGCCATTGAGTTGGATCAGGCAGAATCGCCTTCCGTAAATGAGGAAGAAGTAGTTGAAGAAGAGCCGCAGGAAGCAATGTTGCCACTCAGCGAGGGCTCGCCATCACCTGCACCCGAGCCCGCCCCACGCCGCATCGCCATCTCCGCCGCCGCAGGTGCCGCCGCCGTCGTCAAACTGGATTCCGCCAGCGCGGCCACAAAACTTCGCTCCCTCTTAACCGCAGCGAATACGCCGAAGGCAATTCACGATTACAAAGCCGCGATCCACGCGCTCGATTCTCTCGGCATCAACTTGCAAGCGGTGCAGCACGATCCCATGCTGTATTCTTATCTGCTCGATCCCACCTACTCCTCGCATCGCCTCGCCGATGTCGCGCTCCGCCGTTTCAATCTCAAGCTCAGCGGCGATCTCGCCGAAGCCGCCGACGTCACCGGCAGGCTCGCTTCCACTTGTCGCGAGGAAGTAAGACAGGCAGGACTGACCAAGCTCTACGAGGAAATCGACCTTCCGCTGGTTCCCGTTCTCGCCCGCATGGAACAGGCCGGAGTAAAAATCGACACCGTCGCGCTCGCGCAAATGTCGACCGAACTCGAACGCGAAATCGGCGTGAAGGCTAAAGAGATCTATGAGGCCGCCGGCACGGAGTTCAACATCGGCTCTCCCAGGCAGCTGGGCGATGTTCTCTTCAACAAGATGAATCTGGCGAAGCCTGTCAAGTATGGCAAAGGCCGCGTTATATCGACTGCCGTCGATGTTCTCGAAACGCTCGCCGAGGATCATCCCATTGCCCGCATGGTCCTCGACTACCGCCAGCTCACCAAGCTGAAGTCCACCTACGTCGACACTCTGCCCGCTCTGATCCATTACTCGACCGGCCGCCTGCACACCACCTTCGGCCAAACCGGAACCGCCACCGGCCGCCTTTCTTCCGCCAATCCGAACTTGCAAAACATTCCCATCCGCACCGAACTCGGACGCGGCATCCGCGCCGCCTTCATTGCCGAGCCCGGCCACGTCCTGCTCACTGCCGACTATTCGCAAATCGAACTTCGCCTGCTCGCCCACTTCTCCCGCGATCCGCTCCTCGTCGAAGCCTATCGCCGTGGCGACGACATCCACACCCTCACCGCTTCGCAAGTCTTCGGAGTCCCACCGCTCATGGTCACGTCCGATCATCGCCGCGCCGCTAAAGTCGTAAACTTTGGAATCGTCTACGGCCTCTCACCTTTCGGCCTCTCACAAAATCTCGGCATCGAGCCCGCCGAAGCCAAACAGTTCATCGCAAATTATTTTGAGAAGTACAAAGGCGTCCGCGCCTTCATCGACAAAACCCTCGAGGAAGCCCGCCGCGATCTAAAGGTAAAAACCCTCTTCGGACGCATCCGCCCCATCCCCGACATCAACAGCAAAAACGCGAACCAGCGTGGCTTCGCCGAGCGCACAGCAGTCAACACGCCGTTGCAAGGCACCGCCGCAGATCTGATCAAAGTAGCCATGATCCGCATCGATGCGGCGCTGACTAAACGCAACCTGAAATCAAGAATGACCCTGCAAGTCCACGACGAACTGGTGTTCGAAGTCCCGGAAGAAGAAATAGCCGAAGTGAAATCCCTAGTCCGCGAGCAAATGGAAAAAGCCCACGCGTTAGCAGTTCCGCTACTCGTAGATATGGGTGTCGGGCTCAACTGGCGCGACCTGGAGTAGACGCCTACTTCACAATCTGTCATGCTGAGCGAAGTAGGAGAACCGAAGGTTCTCCCGCGCAGTCGAAGCATCCCTATAAGCGCAACTGCGGGGATTGTGACTGAGCCCCGCCCTGCGTAATCTAAACCAACGAATGTCTGTTCAGCTCTGAACGCCCGCAATCCACCCCACCATCCCCGCCCCCAAAATCAACCACGCCGACCTAACCTTGAACCGAAATATCGCGATCACGCTAACAATTAGAATCGAAATCGTGAGCCCATCCGTCAGCGAAGCCTTCCCCAGTTGCCACGCAACTACCGCGATCAAAGCCAGTGACCCCACCACCACTCCATCCAACACCGCTCCCGCCGCTAGCGACCGCCGAATCTTCGGGATCACAGGCCCGCTTATTGCGACGAACACAAACCCCGGCAGGAAGATTCCGAGTGTCGCGAAGAACGCGCCCGGCAAGCCGCCTACGAGGTAGCCAATAAACGTCGCCGTGGTGAATACCGGTCCTGGCGTGAATTGGCCCACAGCCACGGCATCGATGAGCTGTTTTTCTGTCAACCAATGCAGGTGATCGACAAACTCCGATCGCAGGAATGCCAGCAGCACATAGCCGCTTCCGAAAACGAGCGAGCCGATCTTCAGGAATGAAAGGAACAAACGTCCCAGGCGGATCGGAACCGCGGCAGCGACGGCGAGCGCCGTTACCCTCGCGGGCGAGAACATCATCGATAATCCCATCCCACAGAGGGCGACCGGATTACGTCTACGCTTCTGCAACCACCAAGCAACCCCGGAACTGACGCCGGCGAACCCCAGCACGAGCAGCGGACTCGCGCCCATAAAATTCACCACCACGGCCGCGACCCCGATCAAAACCAGCCCCCCCGTTTTCGCGGCCGTTTTCCCCAGGTTCCAGAGCGCTTGAAGGATGACTGCAATCACCGCCGGTTTGATGCCGCGGAGTATCCCTTCCGCCTGCGGCAGCGACCCAAAATGCGCATACGCGGCCGCGATCAACGACACCAGAACTGCCGCGGGAATGATGAAACAACAACCCGCAACCACCAGGCCCCTCCATCCCCGGAGCGATCGTCCAATAAAAATGCCTACTTCGGTGGAGCTTGGCCCAGGAATCAGACTGGCTGCGGCAACGCGATCAAGAAAATCTTCTTCGGAAATCCAACGCCGTTTGCGGACGAACTCATCTTCCATCATCGCGATGTGCGCCGCTGGCCCGCCAAACGCGATAGTCCCCAACTTCAAAAAAACGAATGCTAGCTCGGAGAGACCAACCTGATCTTTGACAGACGCGTCAGTGATAGGCGAGTCAGTCAAGGGACTTGGCTCGGTGCGATGGGCGCGCATCCAGCGACAAAGAACCGGCCCCCACGATCAAGATGAACAGCGAGCCAAGCCACATGCAATAGTCAGTGCGGGCTTCATGCATCGCGGCCCAGAACCCGGATTTCGCCAGCAGAGGAATTTTTGTCGTTGCGATCGCGACCGTGATGTCTATCAGCAGAGGAATGGCGGCAACCCGGCTGAACAAGCCCACGATCAACAGTGCGCCGCAAACAATCTCGACTACTCCAACGAATGGCGCAAAGAAATGTGGGGCCGGAATTCCGATCTTAACGAACCGACCTGCGCCCAAAGCCTGGGGAAATAAGAACTTTTGGATTCCTTCGGACAAGAACACCCATCCGACCATCAGCCGGATCAGAAGCGTTGCTGCCGGAGCAGTGCCCCGTGGACGAAGAATTGTAAAAACTTGCATTGCCGATTAACTCGCCTTCTTGCAACCCTCTTCGTTTCGCTGGTTGGAAATCCTCGTAGGCCTTGCGCAAGCCGGCAGGAACCTCCGCAACGGTTTCAAACAAGGCTTGCGCCGATCTTGGATCAAGCCTTCGGGGCCGGTGGTGATGACGGAGTGAACTGCGAGAGATCGACAAAGCCTGGCGCTCCCTCGATACTGCTAATCTGCTTCTCGGCATCCTCAAACCCGCCTTTGCCGAACATCTTGTGTTCGATATCCTCAAACTGATCGGAGATTTCGTCGAGTTGCTTGTTCGAGAAATTCTTTTTCCATGCTGGAAAAACGATTGTGTCTTCGCGCGCCGCATGATTCTCGTGCATCAGGACAAAACTCTCGAATACCTTTGCCAGCGGCTCGGCGTTAGCGGTGCTGATCCTCGGGCTGTTCGTGACCGCGAGCACATAGCCGGTGATCTCACGCCCCCGATTGTGTTGTGCGGTCAAAATATCTGCATAGCGTTGTAATTCTGCACCCTGCTTTCGCACCTGTGGGAAAATGTGCTGTTCTTCCAGCATCCTTTCGTGGTAATCCTCGCCAAATGTGCGGAACAACTGGGCGATTTGGCGCGGAGCGGCGGCATCCACGCTAGCCGGATTTTGCCGTAATTTGGGCACCGTCTCGAAATAAACCAGCAACGCGCGCCGGATCACTCCATGCTCGCGCATCAGGTCCTCCGTCGCTGAGACCTCGGGCTCCTTTTCATTTTCTTTGGCCGAGACCGGGAGAGCCAACAAACTTTCCGGCAGGCTCGCTGCAGCCACTGCGGCCGCGCAGCCTGCAGCCTTGCGCAACGCAACCCGTCGGGTCTGATCTGTTCTCATAAAAACCCCTACCCTGAAAGTGAGAAGTAGTGACTCCTGGGCTATCCGGACTCTTGCCAATGCGACGCCGCAGGTTAGACCGCCCGATGCGGTTGATCTTTTCGCGTTGCCCCTGCCGGCCCTTTTCTTCAAACCCCCAACGCCTTCTGAATCTCCCGAGCAATCCCTGCCGTCAGCGCCCGCATCTTCTCTTCTGACTCCGCCTCCACCATGACTCGCGCTAGCGCCTCCGTCCCCGAATAACGGACCACGATGCGCCCGTTGCCATCCAGCTCGCGCTCAGCAGCCTCAATCGCTTGTTGCACTTCGGGCACCCGCGCAAACGGAATCTTCTCCCGCACGCGCACATTCTGAATCTTCTGCGGGAACACTTTCAAGTCGCTCAACAACTCCGTCAGCGACCGCCCGCTGCGAACAATCACATCCATCACTCGCAAAGCCGTCAGCAGACCATCTCCAGTAGTCGCGTCGCCATCTCGAAAAATGATGTGCCCCGATTGTTCCCCGCCCAGCGTCGCGCCCGTCTTCAGCATTTCCTCCAAAACATATTTATCGCCCACGTTCGCCCGCAACATGCGAATGCCCGACTTCTTCAGCGCGATCTCGACTCCCATGTTCGACATCGTCGTCGCGACCACCGTGCTCCCGGCCAGCTCCCCTCGCGCCTGCAGATCCCTCGCCGTCAGCAGCAGCACACCATCCCCATTCACCACGCGTCCGTCGCCATCGCAAAACAAAGCGCGGTCCGCATCGCCGTCAAACGTCACCCCCAGATCAAACTTGCCACGGGACTCAGCCACCGTTTTCCCTAAAGTCTCCGGATGCAGCGCCCCGCACCCCTCATTTATGTTTTTCCCATCCGGCGTCACGTGAGCAAACGTCGCCTGGATTCGCAAGCTGCCCAACAACTCCGGCGCTTCCGCCGTCGCCGCTCCATTCGCGCAGTCCACCAGCACCCGCAGCCCGTTCAAGTCCGACGCTACGCTGCCCGCCAGTGCCTCGATGTACGCCTTTCGCAGCTCCGCCTCGCCCGGCAACGACGGCCGGGCAATCTTCAGTGCGGTGTCGTCGGCCGCTCCCGGTCTCTGCAGCAACGCGAAAATTTCCTTTTCAATCGCCAGTTCGCGCGCATCCGTCAGCTTGAATCCATCCCCGGAAAAAACTTTGATCCCGTTATCCGTCCACGGATTATGCGACGCCGAAATCACCACCCCCGCCGCAAACCCACGCGACCGCGCCAGATACGCAACTCCCGGCGTCGTAATCACTCCTGCGCTGTGGACGTCCACGCCCACCGCCGCCATCCCTCCCGCCACGCGGTCCGCGATCCACCCGCTCGATTCGCGCGTATCCTGTCCCATCACCGCCCGCGCCTTCGGCGCGCTACGAATCAGATCGTGCCCCAGCGCACGCCCAATCAAGTAGGTGCTTTCCCCTGTCAAGGGAAATTCGCCGGCCACCCCCCGGATCCCGTCCGTGCCAAACAACTGCCTGTCCTGATTGCTCATAGATTGTGCAAATTCCTGAGAAGCGCCGGAGTGCGAATCTGAATCGTCCGACCCGAGAATACTCAACCGAGGATGATAAACGAGAATCGCGAAACCGCAAGATCAATGACCATTCCCCGCAGGCACAGCCTTTTCCATGATCACGGTCACATGTACCGGCGTGGGCTGCACCACCTGGACCAGCGGATCCGCCACATACACATTGGTCACAAATGTGGCCTGACTCGTGGTTCCCGAGGCATCGACAGGATCGGTGGTCGCAGCATCCATCATCTCCACGTGATGCTGTGGCCCTGTAATTTGGATTTTCTCCGGATCCACCAGCACCTTGGCGATCTGTTCTCCCGCCACAAAGCTTCCCGTCACTCGCGGGCGAATCTGCACCTCGCGTGTCAGCTTGGTATCAAAACTAAGATGCACCTGCCCCGGTACCACTTGCACCACGTGCAATTCTCTCTGATGCCGAATTTGCTGAGCCGTCAAATCAAACGTGCGCTCCCCCGGCTTGGCGTCTCCTAGCTCAATTTCCGCATGGATATCCATCGCAGTCAGTTGCCGGATGATCCGCTCCGGCCCGCGCACCCGAATCTGCGCCTCCGGAATGGTCACTGAGCTGATCTCGAGGTGCTGCGGAACGTGCTGAAACTCAATGGGCACTCGCACGGCCACCTCTGCCGACTCCTGATCTGGTGAAATTGCCAGCCACAGCCCGGTCGCAATGAGCAGCGACAGAACCTTCAGCCAGAAATTATGCAGCACCCAGCGACGAAAGAAATCCGTCACAGCGGCCGCTCCAATTCCGAATCCGATTCCCCGTCAGCGCCCATCGGCGCGCTCGTCCGTAGCGGCGATTCCATTCCCGCATCCGATTCATCGTTCGGCGCCACCACCGTCGGCAACGACACCGGCGATACGTAGCGCCGCAACTCACTGCTCAAGTGCTCGCGCAATTGCTCCACCGTCAGGTCCCGTTCAATCTTCCCGCCCACGGCCATGCTGATCGCTCCCGATTCCTCCGACACGATCACCGCGATCGCGTCCGTCTCCTCCGTGATTCCAATTCCCGCGCGGTGGCGCGTTCCCATCTGAGTCGATAGCACCGGATTCATGGACAACGGCAAAAAGCAAGCCGCCGCTGCCAACCGGTCTTTCTGAATGATCACCGCTCCGTCATGCAGCGGTGCGCTCGGCCGGAAAATCGTGGCCAGCAAATCGTAGGACAGCCGTGCATCCATCGCGACTCCGCTTTCGATATAAGTTCGCAGCCCGATCTCGCGCTCAATCACCATCAACGCGCCCGTCTGATGCTGCGAAAATAAATTCGCTGCCAGCACGATGTCATCGTAGGAATCTCCTTCCACTGTCGACCCGCGCAGAAAGCTCACCCGCCGCCCTACATCCGACAGCACATGCCGGATCTCCGACTGAAAAACCACAATGAGCGCAAACACCACATACGGCAGCAAGTGACTCACCAGCCAATTCAGCGTAACTAATTCGCCGATCCGGGCCAGATAAAACGCGACCGCCACCGCGCCCAGTCCCGCCAGCATCGGCGCCGCGCGCGTCCCCCGGATCATCACCAGCACTTCGTAAATGATCAACGCCACCAATAAAATGTCGAGTACCGTAAACAAGACACTCGACCATGGCGTCATCAGCTGCGTCACAGCATCTTCCCTAATTGCAGAATGTGAAACTCCGGAACCCTACATTCTAATCTAGGGCCGGACATACTCACGTCCGGACAGCCGCCCCCAGCTTCCCCTGAGTGAAGCCGAAGGGGCTGTCCAGTCGAGCGAGGCTCGACAGCTTGTTTCGTCAGCGCCTGCGTTTATCCTTTCCCTTCGGAGCCGCTTCCTTCACCGTAGCCCGAATCTCTCCTCGCGCCACCCTCGCCGAGATCTCCTGCCCCGCTTGCACCTGCGCTGCGTCTTTCACTAATCGCCCCGCACTATCAAACACCAAGGCATATCCACGCTCCAGAATCGCGAGCGGCGAAAGCATCTCCAACGCCCTGCCCATGCGCTCCGCGCGCACCTTATATTGCAGCAGCAGATTCCGCATCCCCGCCGCCAGCGCCGCCGTCTGCGATTCCAGTTCCCCGCGCATTCCCGCCAGCACTCGTCGCGCATCGTAGTGCCTCACCGTCGCAGCGACCGCCTCCCACCTCCGCCGCAGCCATTCCAAAGTTTGCCGCTCGCCACGCTCCAGCCGATAAGTCAGTTCGTCTAGCTTCTGCTGTCGCTGCCGAATCAAGTCCATCATCCGCGCGAACGCTCCGTGCTGCGCCCGCTCCGTCAATGCATGCCTAGCCTCCAGCAACCCCCGTTCTATCGCCCGCACCAATCGTTCCCGCACAGCCTCTGCCTGGTTCTCAATTTCCACTCGCGAGCGGATCACCAACTCCGCCGCCGCCGAAGGCGTTGGCGCCCGCAGGTCTGCCACAAAATCCACGATCGTGAAGTCCGTCTCATGTCCCACCGCCGAAATCACCGGAATCTCCGAAGCCGCCACCGCCCGCGCCAGTCCTTCATCATTGAACGCCGCTAGGTCTTCCGCCGACCCTCCGCCGCGCCCCACGATAATCACTTCTACGCTCTGGCTCTGGTTGAAGTACCGCACCCCAGCCGCCACTTCCCCTGCCGCGGACTCACCTTGCACCTGTGCCGGATAAATCACAGTGTTCGCGGTGTGATGACGTCTCCGCAGAATATTCAGAATGTCGCGCAGCGCCGCCGCCTGTGGCGACGTCACAATTCCGATTCGCGCCGGCAGCGTCGGAATCGCTTTCTTCCGCTCCGCTGCAAACAGTCCTTCCGCTTCCAGCTTTGCCTTTAGTTGCTCGAACGCAACCTGCAAGCCTCCCGCGCCTTTTGGCTCGATATAGTCCGCCGCAATCTGCAGTTCCCCCCGGTCTTCATAAATGGTGACGCGTCCCCGCACCACCACTTGCATTCCATCTGCGGGACGAAATCGCAGCAGTCGCGCCGCCGACCGGAACATCACCACCCGGATCTGCGCATTCCCATCCTTCAGCGTGAAATAAAGGTGCCCCGAATCCGGCGCTCGGAAGTTCGAAATTTCGCCCTCCACCCACGCGTCGGAATACTCGCGCTCCACATGTGCCCGCACCGCCGCTACGAGCCCGCGAACGGTCCACACGCGCCTCTCTGGCGGCTGGAACTTCAACCCGAGCTGATCCGTGAGCGCCATCGGAATATTAAGGAGTCTAGACCAGATTTAAAATCGGTGAGGGTTTATGTAGGACACATGAAGCTGGTTTTTATGTGGGACAACCGACCTCGGCTGCCAGCCGGGTGTCGCCCGGCGCCTGCGCGATGCTGAACAGCTCTGAAGTGCCGAAGCTGACGCGGAAGAGCGGCTTCAACGCTGCGTCAAGCTCGAGCAGCAATCCGGGTTTCGGCCACCTCCCATTAATGCCCCGCCTCAGCCGAGCCGGAAAGCAGCCCAAACACTCCCACCCCATTCGTCGTCCCCACATAGACCTTCCCATGCGCAATCAGTGGAATGATGAACTTGTTCCCTGCGCCGAAATGATCGCGCCCGTTTGCGGCTTCATTCGTGTTGTAGAGCTCCACCAAGGTGGTTGCGTTGTAAGCATGCAACACGGCGGGATTCGTATTCTCCGAAGCCCATACGATCGCATTCGCGCCCTGATTCGAGGAAACGCTCGGCGTGGTTCCCGGAAATCCGAAGCTGTCTGTCGTCTTAGCAACTGGAGTCGTCAACAACCTTGCGTCCTTGAACTGAAACTCCATCAGCGGCTGTCCCACCGGCCCAAAATAAAGCCGCCCACTCGAGTATGCAGGCATCGACCAGATTCCTCCGGGCAGTACCCCCTCCAGTTCCTGATAGATATTGTTGCTGTTGGCGCTAAACTTTCCCATCGAATTACGATTTACAACATAAAGGTTGGAATCCTTACCTGCCCCTACCACCAGGTTCCACACCGTGCCCGACGCATCTTTCTGCGGCGGCACCACTAGCACTCCGCCTGAGCCCAAGTCGGTGTCGCTGTCGCTTTCCTCGGCCCCGTTATCCATCTCGAAGTAGTCTGAAACTGTCAGCCCATTCTTGATCGACAGCCGGATAAATGCGTTGCCGTAGTCTCCACTACGCGGAAATCCGCCAGAATTCAACCTGGTATCGAAGACCCCGTTCGCATCGAGGAAGAAGATATTCCCTAGCGGGTCCGCACTTAGCCCAGCCCCCGCCCCCCAGATCGCACCTTCGTTGCCATTGGGAGTCACGTTGATCACCGTCTTCTGGGCCAATGTTGTCGAGTTGTAGCCCATCACCCAACCCGTGTACGGTCGAATGTCGCAATGCGAAGCCCATGTCAAATAGACGACGTCGTTGTCCAGCAGCAGGCCCGACCGCTCTTTATACTGCGCTGGATCGAAGACGACATACCCGCCAGAGCTATTGTCCCCCCTACCCGGATATTTCGCTTCAATGTCGACCGGCCCCTTGTACAGCTCATGCCCGGTTGTCGCGTCCAGCGCGTGCAGCCGCTGATGGTAGTTCCCCGACGAATCCTTCGACATCGCAACCGCATAAATCACTCCATTTGACCCCTTCGGCCGGCTGATTACCGGGGTGGAGGTGATCCCAATCTCCGGTTCGACCTGGCTGCATCCCCGATCATCCGATGTAGTCTCGCCAGATTCCAATGTGCTGATATGCCAGATCGCCGCGCCCGTATCCGCGTCGAATGCGTAAACCGAGTCATGCTCGGTAACCACGATAATAAGATCATGGGTGCCTCGTCTGGAAATCGGCACCGCAGATAAATACAGAGGCTCCCCATCAACCCGTCCGTCAACCGACAAAGTAAACAGCTTGCCAAACGACGCAGAATTCACATTGTTCAACTTCAGCCTAGTCTCTGAGGAATTAAGTCCGGTGCGGGAGTCATTGTTATGGTAAGTAAGAACATCCTGCGAGAATGCACGCGCAACCAGGCTGATCAAGAAGATCGCGGTTAGGATGAGGCAAAGAACTGAATCCCGGAAGGACATCATGATAAATCTCCTTAATTGTCTTTCAACTCAACGAAGTGGATTCAGCGCACGTGCTTAGTTGCAGATTCCGATTAGAACGTGGCAGCGGCCAGATATAAAATTGTTTAGAGACTTCCACTGGAGCTTCTTTTGAAGATTATGGCAGAGCCCGCACGATTTGAAAAAACGCGCGAGCTCCTCTTGGAAGGATGGCTGCAGGCATGACCGATTTAGGAAAAATCCTAGCTTTCCTGGGTATAATCATGGTCGCCGCAGGTATCGGCCTGATGTTACTCGGCCGGACTAACCTTCCTATTGGTCGTTTCCCCGGCGACTTCGTCTACCGCTGCAAAAACACAACGCTATATTTCCCGCTAGCGACGTCGCTCCTGCTGAGTGTCGTGCTCTCTATTTTGCTCTACCTGATCAGCCGCTTCCGCGGATAGGATCCCGTGTGGCGCTGGCATCGCGTTGAAACCCCTTCGCCAGGCCGTCTACAATCGATCTTCTTCCATGCACCCAGCCCGCATCGCCGAACTGCTCGAGCCCTTTCTATCCGCCATCTCAAACTCTTGTCATTCCGAACCGGGCCGAAGGCCCGGTGAGGAACCTGCTGTTCTGAGCTCGACCCAACTCGATCATATATCGACATACATCGATATGCTCCTGCGCTGGAACCCCCGCATCAACCTAACTGGCATCCGGGACCCCAAAGAGATAGTCACCCGCAACTTCGGCGAGTCCCTCTTCGCCGCAAGGCACCTTTTTCCCACTCCCGCGCTCCAAGGCAAGACGGAAAAGAATTTCTCTGCGGCTTCAGCGTCCTCTGCGGTGCGTGGGTTGGCCCGCGTAGCCGACTTCGGCTCTGGCGCCGGCTTCCCCGGCGTCCCGATAAAAATCTGGGCCCCTGAGGTCGCTCTCACTCTGATTGAGTCGAACCACAAGAAGGCCATCTTCCTCCGCGAGGTCGTGCGCTCTCTTACATTGACGGACGTCGATATAGAAAATGCCCGTGCCGAAAATATCGCTCCCACTCGAACCTTCGACATCGTCACCCTCCGCGCCGTCGAGCGCTTCACCGACGCCCTCCCCATCGCCGCCCGGCTTCTAGCCCCGACCGCCCGATTAACTCTCTTGATCGCTGCTCCGCAACTCGAGGCCGCACGTTCTGTCCTGCCTACCCTCACTTGGACTCAACCCATCCCGATTCCACAGTCGCATTCTCGCCTGCTCCTGGTCGGAAGCCGCGACCGCCATAGCACATAGTGGCACAAAACAGGCAATATTACGGATACTTTGTGTTAAAAACTGCCATTTTAAATTATAAAGTGGGAATGTATCAAACTGATACCACTCTAAAAGCTAGGGACGGCATTCCTTCCAACGCTACACATTCTGCACATTGTTCCCACCGGAACATTAGAAAATATATTCCGGTCAATCTTTGGCTCGGCCTTAGTGTTCCGGTCGGAACACACCTCCTTCGTCCCTTTCCATGGCTCAATGAAATTGTTCCCGCAGGAACATTAGAACCAGTTTTGCACAATTATTCCGCGTAACTCACAACATCTTGTCTTGCATTCGAAATGTGAATCGAATTATGCTGCAGTGACTCTGGCTCCTCGACAATTTATGGGACGCGTAATCGCTGTTGCCAATCAGAAGGGCGGCGTGGGGAAGACTACGACTGCCATAAACCTGGCCGCGTCCTTCGCGGCCGCCGAAGTAAATACGTTGCTCATAGATTGCGATCCGCAATCGAATGCCTCGAGTGGTCTTGGTCTGGTGAAGGATCCGGAGCGCTTATCTACATATCACCTCCTCATGGGCGACGCCTCCTCCGAGGAGACGCTCGCCACAACCGAACTCGAGCAGCTTTGGATCATTCCCTCCCACAAGAACCTTATCGGTGCCAACATTGAACTCGTCGAGGCGGACCGCCGCGAGTATCGGCTGAAAGATGCAATCGCACCCGTGCGTGATCGCTTCCAATACATCGTCCTGGATTGCCCGCCGGCGCTTGACTTGCTCACTCTCAACGCGCTGGTCGCGGCTGATTCGGTTTTGATTCCGATGCAGGCGGAATATTTTGCGCTCGAAGGCATCAGCGAGCTGCTGGATACGCTGGAGAGAATCCGCTTGGAGTTGAATCCGGCACTTGAAATCGAAGGCGTGGTGCTCACTATGCTCGACGAGCGAACTAACCTGGCGCAGCAAGTGATCGCGGAACTGAAGAAATTCTTTGGCGAAAAACTGTGCGCCGCGACGGTGCCGCGGAACATTCGGCTAGCGGAGGCGCCTAGTCATGGCCAGCCGGCACTGGTGTACGATCCGCGATCAAAAGGCGCGGAGAGTTATATCCGGCTGGCAAAGGAGTTGCTAGGGCGGCATCTGGCGGCAGTAGGAGATCCGGCGGCAGCGAAGAGCGCTTAATCTATATCGACCAATATCAATATATATATCGATGATTATAGATATATGGATGGCGCTCAGGATGACAAGTTTTTCGGGGGAAGAGCTATGACGACAGCAGCGGTGGAGAAGAAGGACGAGAAGGTGGAGAAGCGCAGGGCTTTGGGGCGAGGGTTGGCGTCGTTGCTACCGGGGCCGCGAGTGGTTGTGCCTGGTGGTGCCGGCACGCCCGTCGCCAGGGAACAAGCCACTCAGGGCTTAAAGCCCGAACCATCCCTGGCTGCAAGCGCTACCGCTGAAGCCGTACCCTTTCAGGCTTTGGTTACCGGCTCTGCGGTTGAGCACGCGGGTTCTCAGGAACTCGCGGCAACGCCCGCTCCACACGATGTTATCCCGATGCAGGCGCAGGCGGTGCAGCACCACGTTGTCACGCAGCTCGCGGTGGATCTGATTGACAAGAACCCCTACCAGACAAGATACGCGTTCGACGAGGAAACCCTGCAGGAGCTGGCCGACTCGATCAAGGAGAATGGGGTGGTACAGCCAACCGTGGTGCGCCCGGCGGAGGAACAAGGACGCTACATCCTGGTGTTGGGCGAGCGGCGGTTGCGGGCGTCGAAGATGGCCGGTCAACCGACGATTCCCGCCATCGTGCGTCGGCTTTCGCCGCAGCAGGCGGCCGAGATGACTGTGCTCGAGAACGTGCAGCGCGAGGACCTGAATCCGCTGGAGCAGGCGGAGGCATTTCGCGTTCTGAGCAAGGAGTTTCACCTGACCCAGGCCCAGATTGCGGAGCGGATCGGGGTGTCGCGCGAGACGGTAGCGAATTATATGCGGTTGCTGCGGCTGCCAAAGGAAGTGATGGGATATCTGCTTTCGGGCCGGCTGAGTTTCAGCGATTGCCGGGAACTCCTGGCATTGCAGAACGAAGAACATATTCTCCAGGTGGCGGAAGAAGTCGTAACCAAACACCTGAAGTGGGACGAGATCGAAGAGCGGGTCGCACGGTTAAATGGATTCGGGCCGATGTTGGCGGGACAGACGGCATCGGGCGACCAGCAGAAAAACGGCCGGGGAGCCCGCTGGATGGATCCGAATGTGCGAGCGGCGCAACTGGCCATGGAGCGCATCCTCGGCATGCGAGTGCGAATTAAGGATCGCAATGGGAAAGGAAAGATTGTGATCGAATATGCGACCGTGGATGATTACGAGCGGGTGGTGGAGATGTTGAAGGGGAAGTAAAATTAAAGAGTACGAGTTTTGTAAGGACGGCCTGACGGCCGTCCTTTTTGTTGGTGTGCCGAGCATGTGCGACAGCTGGGAGGTGAAAGTCCTCTACCCAACCTGATGGTGACGAAGGGTTAGCAAAGCGCAAGGGCGAAATGACACCCGCCGCGAGGCGGGGCCGGAAAGAAGCGCGGAGCAAAGGCGCGAGCCGATTAACAAAGCCGGATGAGGAGGCGAACGGTGTGGGGCAAGCTGGCAACGGACAGTGAAGCCCACATCGAGCAAGAGCACCGGTGGTAAATCCGGCGGTTGTGCGCCCCGTACAATGATTTTTCAGCGAACGGCAACTACCCTCTTAACTTCGTGTCTCAGTCCAAGGGTGCACTCCACTCCAGACTGCTCCCCCTATGGCGATTCCTAGTCTCGCTGTGCTTGAGGTCAGAGGCAGGACGAGCTGCCTCGGTGTGCAAACGGAGTGCGACAATGCGGCACCATCGGCCTGTCGTCCAGGTGGAGAAGGGAATCAGGGTCGTAATAGTGGGACCGAATGGCTGTTTCCGGCGGGCTAGCGCGTACCTGCCGGCGAACCCAATCCACTGCCTGAGCCTGAGTGGTAACGGCGTGCAGATATTAACCAACTTGGTTCGCGCGACTCCGCTGTTTGTCGACCAACTTTCTCCAGTTAGCTTTCCAGGTAGGCGTCGATCCACTCCTTTACTTTTTGCCGATTGCTGTCGGTCGGTTCGAAGCGGAGGCCGAAGGACTTGGTCTTGCGCCAGGTGACCACTCCGCTAACGTTGACCCGAGGCAGGGTGAGCAGAGAAAAAGATATTTCCACATTGGTCCCGGTCGGCATATCTTCCGCGCTTTTTAACGACATGCCGCCCGAACTGAGTTCGAGGCTGGAGGCGCTGATGCGGCGGCCGTCGTTGCTGACGACCGTGACCTCGGTCATGATGGGAATGCGCACGTAACGGCGGAATTCATGAAGCACAAGCATGTGCGTGGCGCGGACCAACTTGAGCGCCGCGGGGCGCTCTAGAGGCTCCTGAAACATGGCGTTAATGCCGTACTTGGAATAGCGCATGGCTTCGTGCGCGCTGCCGCCCAAGCCATAGAGCACGAGACGACTGTTGGAGGCGGAGGTGCGTGCCGCTTCCATGATGACCTCAGCACCGGGCATTAGGTTGAGAACGCAGGCTTCGAATTTCTCCTGCCGCAGGCGCTCGGCCGCACTGGAAGAAACCAAGACGGTCTCGATGCCGAACTGGCGAAAGCATTCGGTAAGCAGATATCGGGACGATTCCTTGAGGTCGACGAGGGCAACGCGAGCCGTCCCTTTCTTGCCGGAAGGAGCGGGAGCGAAGGCAGTGCCAAAGGCTTTTTCCATGGGATAAAGGCCGAACTTCAGTACGAAAGTTTATTTTCGCGGGTGGTGGAAGACATGCAAAGAACCCTAAGGGGCAAAGCCGAGGTGACAAAAGTGTCATTACTTGGGGTGGACTGGTGAGCGGAGTGCGAGAAACGCCTCGTATTAGTTCGAAGCTGCCAACCGGCTTCCGACGCTGCTGAGCAGTTTCTCCGCCGCCTCTCCCGGATCCTGGGTGGCAAAGTTGTCGTCCAAAATGAGGAGGGAGACGGTTGGATCGATTTCATCCACGATCTTGCGGATCGGTCTGCCATGCACAGATTGCAGGCGGGAAGAAACCACCACCAGTTTCGCCTTGGTTGCCTTGAGCAGGATGCGGGCGTCGTCGGTACTCAAAGTTGTTAAGGCGTTGTATCCAGCGCTGCACAGCACTTCGCGCAGGAAGGTGCACACATCGGTCGATTCAAAAACGCAAAGCATGCGTGGCCGTGTGTCGCCGGCTTTGGGCCGCGAATACTTGGAGCCTAAATAGGCGGCCGTGATCGCCTCTTCCAGCGAAGTATAGACTTCAAATTGCGAGATGAGGGTGGTCAACTCCAGCATTTTGCGCACCCTCGGCGGTACTCCACTGAGTTTGACGTCTCCGCCCTTCGCGCGTGCCGCATGCATCAAGCGGACCAGCGCGCCCAATCCGCTGCTGTCGACGAACTCAACCTGGTCGAGTTGCAGCACCACGTCGCCGTACTTGTCGATCGCGTCTCCCACCTGAGAGTGCAGAGTGTAGACTTCATTGCCCGCCACAATGCGTCCCTGACACTGAATGATCAAGACCTCGCCCACCGGGCGGCTTTCCAGGCGCAGTTGCATCACGCTTCCTCGTATGGCGAATTCGATACGGACGGCCCGTTCCGCACGGGCTGGCCAGTGGCGAATCTTACGTTGGGAAAACCGGCAAGTCAATGAGACTCGTGGATTCTTCTATTCCGACCAGCGCTTGAACAGCAGCGCCCCGTTGGTCCCGCCGAAGCCGAAGGAATTAGACATCGCGTATTCAATCTTGGCTTTGCGGGCGTGGTTGGGAACGAAATCCATGTTGTTGGTTTCGGGGTCCTGATGCTCCAGGTTAATGGTGGGAGGCAGAATCTGATCCCGCAAGGCGAGGACGGTGATGCCGGCTTCCAGGCCCCCCGCACCGCCGAGAAGATGGCCGGTCATCGACTTGGTGGAGCTGACGGGAATCTTGCGCTCCCCGAAAAAATTGCGAATGGCGTGAGCTTCGAGGGTGTCGCCGATGGGTGTGGAGGTGCCGTGGGCGTTGACGTAAGCGACTTTGTCGGGGCTGAGGCCGGCATCGCGGACGGCGTTGCGCATGACGCGGAATCCGCCTTCATGCTCGGGAGCGGGCTGCGTCATGTGATAAGCGTCGCCGGACATGCCGTAGCCGGCAACTTCGGCGAGGATGGTTGCGCCACGATTTTTTGCATGCTCGAGTTCCTCGAGCACGAGAATGCCGGCGCCCTCGCCCATGACAAAGCCGTCGCGATCTTTGTCCCAGGGACGGCTGGCTTTTTCGGGATCGTCATTGCGAGTGGAAAGAGCGCGCATGGCGGCGAATCCGCCGACGCCCATGGCAGTGATGGCGGCTTCGGAGCCGCCGGCGATCATCACATCGGCATCGTTATGCTGAATGATCCGGAAAGAATCTCCGATGGAGTGGGCGCTGGTTGTGCAGGCGGTGGCCGTGGCCTCGTTCGGGCCCTTGGCGCCGAAGCGCATGGAAACGTGGCCGGCGGCGAGGTTGACGATGGCCGCGGGAATAAAAAAAGGAGAGATCTTGCGCGGGCCGCCTTCCATGAGCGCGGTGTGTTCGCGCTCGATGATATCGAACCCGCCGATGCCGGAGCCGATGTGGACTCCGACGCGCTCGGCGTTTTCTGGCGTGATTTTTAGGCCTGACATTTTGAACGCTTCCTCGGCGGCGGCGAGCGCGAGGTGGATGAAGCGTCCCATCTTTTTGACTTCTTTTTTTTCGATGAAGTTGAGCGGGTCGAAGTTTTTGACCTCGGCGGCAATCTGGCACGCGAAGTTGCTGGAGTCGAATTGAGTGATGCGGGCCACACCGCTCTTGCCGGCCAGCACGGCCTGCCACACCTCTCCGGTGGTATTGCCCACGCCGCAGATCAGGCCGATGCCGGTAACTACGACCCTGCGTCCCAAACTACTTGCCGCCTTTCGAGTGCTTGGAGATGTAATCGATGGCGTCTTGTACGGTGCGGATTTTTTCCGCGTCTTCGTCGGGAATTTCGATGTCGAAGCCTTCCTCGAAGGCCATAACCAGTTCGACCGTATCCAGGGAATCGGCGCCGAGGTCGTCCACGAACGAAGCGCTGGAAGTGACCTCGCCCTCGTCTACGCCCAACTGCTCTACGATAATTTGCTTTACCTTCTCGTCAACGGCTGCCATGTTTCTCCTCGCTTAAGCTTAATTTGATTTCAAGTCGATATCTGGGACTCAAGAACGCCGATGTTAGATCGCCAAATAAAGATCGCCGCCTTCGCTTCGCCTTGCCCGGCGCGGTCGGGCCCCTGCGGTTCATGATTCTGATGCCACGGCAACGGAAAAAGGCGAACGTGTAGTGTAACGTCCGGGTAAATGGCTGTAAAGGAAGCGCCGGACTTTCTGAGTCCGGAGCTGTGATATACCTTCTGCATCCTAAACGCGGTCGCTTGTAGCGGTCAAACCACATGCGTGCTGTCGTGCAGCGAGTAAGCCGCGCTCAAGTGACGGTGAACGGAGAAGTCGCAGGCAAGATCGGCCTGGGGCTGCTGGTCTTGCTGGGCGTTGGGCGGGATGATAGCGAGAGCGACGCGATCTACCTGGCCGAGAAAATTGCCGGCCTGCGTGTGTTTGAAGACGAGCGCGGAAAAATGAATCGAAGCGTCCACGATGTTGGCGGCGGTGTGCTGGTGGTTTCGCAGTTCACCCTGTGCGGAGATGTCAGGCGCGGGAAGCGGCCCTCCTTCGACGCAGCGGCTGCTCCCGAAAAAGCGCGGCAACTCTACGAGTTCTTCGTAGAAAAGATTCGCACCACTGGATTGCGCTGCGAGATGGGGCGCTTTCAGGAAATGATGAAGGTGGAATTGGTCAATGAAGGGCCGGTGACGATTCTTCTGGATTCGGGCAAGGCGTTCTAGGGGGATGCGGCTGATGACGGCTCTGCCGGGTGATGAGTCGGGCTCTTACGACTAGCCTGCGCATAATCTGAAAGGTGCGGCAGCAGAGGCGAATCGGTGTGTCGTGTGCAATTGGAATTGGGCGGCAAAATACGCAACGCCAGCGCGATGGGAGCCGACACCACGGTATGCCGCACCTGCTTATCGGATTGATCTGCGTGCTCGTGATCACCAGTCTCAGTTGGGCGAAAAGCAACGCTAAATCCCAGAAGGAAACGCTGAACTTCAGCGGCAAGCAACGCACCTACTATGTGTTCGCTCCGCCAGGACTTACCGCTCCCGCGCCGTTGCTCCTACTGCTCCACGGTTCCAGCCACGACGGCAGGTCTCTCATCGATCCCTGGAAGGGACTCGCGCAGAAAAAAGGTCTGACTGGTTGCACCAGACTCGATTCATTCCACAATGTGGGATCAGCGCTTGCATGGCCCCGATTTCCTGCATGCGGTGTTAACGGAAGTGGAATCCAAGAACGCGGTTGACCCGAGACGTGTGTAGCTTTTCGGACATTCTGGCGGCGCCGTGTACGCACTTTACCTGTCGATTGTGGAGTCGGAGTATTTCGCGGCGACCGCAATCCATGCTGGCGCATTGCTGGAAAGTAATCTCAAACTGATCGATTTTGCGAAGCGCAAGCTTCCTATTTCGATCTGGGTCGGTACGGTCGACGCGTCCTTCCCAATCGTCAAGTGAGGGCAAACCGGGATGCCTTCATTCCCATGGTTTTGCCGTGGAGCTTCACGTAATGCCGGGCCACAACCATAATTATTATGGAGTTGACAGCGAGGTGAACGGCGCGGCCTGGCAATTCCTTCGAGCAACAAATTAGAGAAGGACGCCAACTTTCAAGCGTTGGACCCACCACCGGATTCCTCATCAGCAACCGAGTCTCGGAATCGGATCGATACAATGTAGCGGCCCAAGGGCTCGATCCTGCGGTCTGGGCGGACGCGAGGCCCTATATGGACGATCCGGATGATGTCTTGACCGATAAAATCCACCAGTTGCACAGGCGGAGCGGCGCTCGATCAACAAATGTTAGCCAACATTCTAGAGAAGACTGCCGACAAGTGCGGGGAGCTGCTCGCAAGAGTGCCGAATGTGATTTCTCAAGAGAGCGTGACCGCAACGGTGGAACCACGAGGTCCGACGCCGCAACAGGAGTTCGAATATCTGGTTTTGCGTCATGAAGGGAAAGGAGAAGTGACGCTCTACGACTATCGAACAGGGAAAGGAAAGACAAGGGGCGCGCCGCTCTCGCAGGGTTCGGTTCACGCCTGGGCGCTATTTCATCGCGGGAACCTGGGCGAATCGCGCTTCCGTTTTCTGGGCACCAGCGCATGGACGGGCACGCCACGGTCGTCTTGGGCTTCGCGCAAATCCCCGACAAAGTCAAATCTCCTGGAGAGGTAACTTTCCCGGATGCGTCGATTGCAGTGCTGTTTCAGGGAATGGCTTGGATCGACGAATCCGATTTTCGCATGGTTCGCCTGCGTACCGATCTGCTCGCTCCTCGCCCAGACATCTACCTGCGAAGGCTAACGTCGGAAGTGCGTTTTTCTGAAGTCCATATTTTTGTACAGAATGCGCAGGTCTCGCTGTGGCTGCCGCAGGAGACGAAGGTCACTTGGGACTAAGGGCAGGTGGAGCAGCAATTGCACAAGCATTCGATGTTCCGAATCTATCGAAGCAAATCGAGAATCATTATGCCCGAAGACTCACGAAGTTTAGGCTGCCGAAGCTGAATTGCGAGCGGCCGCCGGTTCGAATTATGGACTTGCGCCGTCGCAAGAAATCGCGTTTCCGAGCAGGTTGTATTCGCAGCGCCAGCGAAAGCCATTGGGGTCGTGTTGCCCGTACCCCCACACGCGAAGCGTGAGCGTCTCCCCCTCCACTTGCAACCCCTCAACAAACACACGGTCGTTCTCCCGCAGTTGGGGGCGCAAGTTGATGGGAACAAGAACCGTGAGCGATGCCTTGTCGATGACTACGGGGTCGCGGGAGTTATCGGCAACGAAGACCAGGGCGCGGGAAGTGCGCTTGCTAACATACTGCGTGACAATGATGAAGTCGTTTTTCGCCCAGGCCACAGCCGCCACGCCAACGTAGTCGCAGAGTTCGCGAGAGCGGCCGCTGCCCGTCTCCTCAAGAATTAAAGAGTGGAAAGTGCCGACATATTCGGACAGAGGAGCCTTGCGGTCCGCGTTGCGAAGAATGAAACGGCCGTCCGGCGAAGGCAGTTGGCCGGCTTTCGGAAAGACGACAAAAGGCGTGGCCTGAGCTGCAATTGCGAAAACCAAGACCGCAGTCAACAACGCCCGGCCGCGGCACATGAGCAGGTCCTCTAGGGAGATCTTGCAGGAGCAAGATTCAAACGACAACGTTACCAAAGTGGCGCAGAGTCGCTGTGGGCGCGAATAGGGCTTTGCCATTCATTCCCAACTGGTGGAATTACCCGTGGCTTGAAAAAGTCCGCTTTCTCAGCGAGAAATTGGGGAATTGAGAATGTATAGGAAAACGGCGTTTGTAGGCCATCCTGACGCGATTTTATTTTCCCGAATTTCGCGGGAAGGCGTTTTTCAATAGCCACACCCGTTCACGACAGCTAGCTGAAAACTCGGTGCGCCAGCAGATCTGAAATGCTGCTATATTGCCGGTAATGAACCGCGCTGAGTCGTGCCGATGGCGGTTCTCTTCGCTCCTGAGTATCGCGCTATTTCTCATCTGGTCGGTGGGGCCGACGTGTCTGCATTCACAGACGATTTCAGGAACGGTCCAGGATCCATCGGGCGCAGTGATTGCCGGGGCGCGGATCGAAATCGTCGGAGCGGATCTGGCGGAGCCCGTCGTGCTTTCGTCGGACGAACTCGGCAGATTTGCGTCTCCAGATCTGAAACCGGGTACATATACAGTGCGGGTGACCCGGGATGGCTTTGAGCCCTCGGCAAAAACCGCGGATTTGCGCGGATCCGTCCAACTGCAACTCTCCCTCACCATTGCCAAGCAACAGGTCAACATCTCGGTTGCTGGAAAGAGCCTGGCATTCGCCAATTCCGATCCTGTCTACCGGCAGCTCCGCCAAATCGGACTGGGGCAAACGTTTCGCTTCGACAATTTCGCTTTGACGTGGGACACCGCAACTTTCCAGTTTCAGAAAGGGACTCTGACTTTCTTGAGTCCGGTGAATGGAGTTGTAACCGGAGCGATCTTCATCGGGGAAGGACATTTCAACCTAAAGCCGGTTACAGCTCTCGACGCCCGCGAACTCAACCGACGTACCGGCGCTGCCGAGATTGACGAAGGTTTCGTAGCGGTGGTTTTCCGATTTGTTGGGGAAGCGCGTTTAAAGTTCCTTTCCGGACTGGGGGAGCGGACGGAACCCGCCTCTGAGGCGCCCACTGTCTTCAACCACTGGCAAGAGCGGATGCGTCAGCGACAGGCTCCGGCGATAGGCTTTACCCAGCATCTGCTGGAGGGCGAAACCATGGACAACGTGGATGCCGACCTTCTGTCCGCCGTCTACAATGGCTCGCATCCGGAATTTTTTAATGCCTATCTGCGCGGCAAAAAGCACAAGGATCTCCGTTTTTTCGTGAGAGCCCGGGTGGGGGCGCTGCCTCAACTCAATTCGCCAGAGGAGGTCGCCGTAGTCAACTTCGATCCCGAAGGCATGGACGATGGTGTCTGGTATTTGGCACACTTCAAGTCTGAATGTGCCAACCGGACGGCAAGCTCTCGGGAGGATCGCCGCCTGTTTGCCACGCGCCGCTACAAAATCGAGACTGTCATTGCCAAGAACGGGCATTTGTTCAGCACCGCTACGATCAGCTTCCAGTCTCTGGTCGCGGGGGAGAGAGTGCTTAAGTTCGGATTGCTGCCGAATCTTCGGGCCACACGGGTCACGGACGAGCAGGGCCAGGATCTTTATTTCATTCAGGAGAGCCGCAAGGAGGATGGATCGTTTTACGTGATACTTCCTCAATCACCGCCGCTCGGCCAGGAAAAATCCATCAACGTCGAGTATGCGGGCGATAAGGTCTTGGCAGAAGCTGGAGAAGGCAGTTTCTATGTCCGCGCCCGCACCTCCTGGTATCCGAATCTGAATGGATTTGGCGAACGGGCTCTCTATGACCTTACCTTTAAAGTGCCGCGGAGATACAAGGTCATCAGCGTTGGGAAGCTCGAGAGAGAATCCATCGAGCAGGATCTGGCGGTGAGCCATTGGATAACACCGAGCCCGGTGGCAGTGGCCGGGTTCAATTACGGCGAATACAAGAAACTCGACATGCCGGATGAGCTTACCGGCTATAAGATTTCAGGCTACTACCTGGACGAGTTGCCCTCCAATCTGCGCAGGTATCGCGCGCTGCAATCGATGTCGCCCCGAGGCATGACGAAATATGCCCTCGAACAAACCCGCGCGCAGTTGCAGCTATGCAGCTTTTACTTCGGGAAGAGTCCCTACGACGAAATTTATATTACCGAGCAACCAGATTTCAGTTTTGGGCAATCCTGGCCAAACCTGGTCTATCTCCCTATCTCCGCTTACACAGATTCCACCTAACGATGGATGCTTTTCGGATCGATCAACGACAAATTCACCGGCTTCGTGCAAGAGGTAACCCCTCACGAAGTTTCGCACCAGTGGTGGGGGCATGCTGTGGGCTGGGCGTCCTACCACGATCAGTGGCTGTCGGAAGGGTTTGCGGAGTTCTCCGCAGGGCTGTTTTTGCAGCAGGGTGTGGCGGGGGACTGGCGGAAGGATTACATCGAGTTTTGGGAGCGACTGCGCCAGCGCCTTCTGGAGAAAAATAATTTTGGTGTAGCTCCCAACGACGCCGGTCCCATCTGGATGGGACTGCGGCTGATTTCTCCCCGCTCCGAAAATGCCTACCAAAACGTTACGTATCCCAAGGGCGCCTATGTTCTGCAAATGCTACGTTCGATGATGTACGACTCTGAGGAGAAGGACAAGGCATTCATCGGCATGATGCATGACTTTGTGGAGAGCCATCGCGAGAAGGCGGCGAGCACGGAATCTTTCAAGGCGATTGCAGAGAAGCACATGACCAAGCAGATGGACATTGGGAGAAATGGTCGCCTAGATTGGTTTTTTGACGAGTGGGTTTATGGTACTCAAGTGCCGCGATACCACTTTGAGTATCAACTCGCTCCCGCGGATGCTGGCAAAGTAAAGCTGCATATGACCATTACGCAGAGCGCCGTTGACGACCACTTTGCCATGCTAGTGCCCGTATATGCCGACTTTGGCAAGGGAATGGTCCGTTTCGGGCAAGTTGGCATGGTGGGCAATAGCACCCGCGGCGTAGACGTTATGCTGCCTGGCCAGCCCAAGAAAGTCGCGCTGAATGCTTATAAAGAAGTCCTCGAACGATGAGCGTTCGCGGACCAACATCGGCCAGCCTCGTTCGGCACGGCGCTACCTCTAGAAACGGCACTTCAAGGTTGCGCATAATAACCGGTGCGGGTGCGGGCCGCCGTCCCTGGCTTGTCGACCGTGATTCCGATCGCGTGATACTCGTTCACCCGGTCGGCGCGGGCGGCGGCGAAGGAGAGGACATAAAAAGAGTTGGCATCCGCGGCGCAATCTGCGATTGCGGTGGTGAGGTCATTGGTTGAGTTGAGGACGCGGCCACCACTTTGAACGGCCAGCACCTGAAGTCCAAGATCACCGGGCTCAAGTCGCGAAGGCGAACTTACACCCTTCAAGAACTCTTTATAGAAGTTAATCCGAACTCCACCTGCATCCGCCAAGCCGAGCGGATCAATCGCATAGAGGGTGACGCGCGCCTGCCGGAGGTCGGTAGAAAGTGTCACGATCGAGTTGAAAAGATGGTCAGCGTCCCTAGAGGACAATTGAACGTTCGGTCCTGAAAGTAATGGCCACCCGGGACTGAACCAGATCATCAGTTTTCTGCCAGGCTGCTTACTTTCATATTGGGCGAGTTGGCTCAGGGTCTTGAGAGACAGTTCAAAGCGCTCGGCGGCGCCGTAGAAGCCCTGAGAACGATTGATAATCCGCAGCCCAGTTTCGTATTGATCGTAGAGCGCCGCCAGAGCGTTTCCATCGCGAGAAGACCCCCCCTGCATCTTGGTCTCAGTGTCGGTAAAGATGACGAGCGAAACGGGTTGCGCGAGTTTGCCGCCGTTCTGCAGCAGGAACTTCTTGAGTTCAGTGCGAGCGTAAGTGATAGCGTTGAAGGAGGTGTTGACAGCGTCGACCAGCAGAACTAATTCGACCGGATCTGCGGTCGAATCCGCTCCCTTATCCACGGCATGAAACGAGATAATATTCTGCGGACGTTTATCATCGAGAACAGTGAAGTCCCGCTGCTGCAGGCCGCGAACCGGAGCGCCGGACTTGTCCGTGACCTGCACGTCGAGTGTGATTTCGCGGTTTGGGTTGGTTGGCGCAGGCGGCGCGGCAGTGCGGGGCTGAAGCTGGGGCGTGGGATTGTCTTGACCCAATGCGGCCGAGACAGGCAGCAGCAGGAGCAACAGCAACCGAAAGAGTCGACCCATACTTGACTCACCTCAACCCGAAATCCTCCGGGCCGGCAGAGGGCAATGGAAGTCTAGACCCGTGTCTGCTCGAAATCAAATCGCACGCAACCCCCTCTGTGATCTTGAGCGCCCTACCTAACGCCGAAGCCACGCGGGCTAATACACCCGCGGCGAAAGATTCTGCTCGATGTATTTCTTGCTATCGAATTTCTTGCAGGTACTGGCGCCCGACATGTAGCGAATCTGTCCGAAGATAGGGCGCTCGAACCAGGGGCGATCGAACTTGCCCACGATGGACCACGCAATTCCGGCGTAACCGTTGGGATCGCGGCCGTCCAGTTCATACTTGTCGTTGAGCAAAACGACGAGGCGATAGGCTTCCGCCGGGGTTGAACTCCACTCCAGGATTTTCTTCGCCCAATACATTCGCATGTAGTTGTGCATCCAGCCGGTGTTTACCATCTGCGTTTGAGCGGCATTCCAGAGCGGATCGTGAGTTTCCCCGTTCTGCAGTTGCGTTTCGGTGTAAGTCACGGTCCGGCGATCTCGGGCATGTTTGGCGAGCGTGCGATGCGCCCACGGTTCGCCGCACTCGAAATTGTCGTAATCAGGATTGAAGCGAACCAGATTGTTGGAGAGTTCGCGCCAATTGATGATCTGGTTCAGGAAGGCTGCTTTGTCCGCTTCAGGCGCGCCGGAATTTTTGGCGGCGAGCGCAACCGTGAGCGGGCCGATGTGTCCAAAGTGAAGATAAGGAGACAGGCAGCTGGTATGGTCGTTCTCGGGCTTGTTGCGGCCTGTGCCGTAGCCTTCGAGCTTGTGCTTGACGAAATCGTCGAGCCGGCGCAGGGCCTCCTGGATTCCGCCGCGCCACTGCGTAACGGTGGCCAAGGAGCGGTCCAGTTTCCAATCCTGGAAGATATCGACGTCAGGCTTAAGTGAAGCAATATTCTTTGGCCTTTTCCACGACACGCGCGCGTTTGGATTTTCGGGAGCTATGAGAAACCGCGGCACCTGTGCCCGCAGACGTGGCCTGATAATGTGCGCGGCATACTGCGCTTTTTCCAACAGTTTCGACGGGACGATCACATCGGCATCGACCGTCCAGAGCGGCACGCGCAATTTCCTGGCGGCTTTGAGACGCCATGATTCCGGCTCGCGCATGGGATTTTCGTCCCCTACCACCAACGCTGGTTTTACTTCGTCACAAAATCGCAGCAAGCTGGATGCGGGAAAGCGGCGCAGGACGAAGCTAAGGTTTCGCTTCTTTAGAGATGCGGCAATATCAGGAATGCCTTGGGCTAGGAAATGGTAGTGGCGAAGATTCGCGTGCGGGTAGAAGGGAACTGGCGCGAACAACACGACCACCGGTTTGCCGAGCTCATTGGCGGCCGCAACTGCCACGTCCAGCGCCAGATTGTCCGTGCCTCGCTGCGCTCGCTGCATCCAATAAACCACGCAAGCGCCCTCTAGGTTGGGCGCGCCGCCGCGCCGGACGGTGACTCGCGGGTTCTCGGAGAGTTTCACAAGGTTGAACATACGATGGTGGCGAACGTTAGTGCCAGGCGAGGATTGCATCCGTCACGCGTGCGGCCTCGGCTGCTGCCTTCACGTCATGGGTTCGCAAAATGTGCGCGCCTTTAAGGATCAGAATTGTTTGCGCAGCGAGATTTCCATAGAGACGATCGGACAGGACCGCGTCATTTCCGTCTCTCGCCAGCATGCGGCCGACAAACGATTTTCTCGACGTGCCCGCCAACAGCGGAAATCCCAGCGATTGCAATTCCTGGAAACGTGCTAGCAGCGGGTAGTTCTGTTCGAAGTTTTTTCCGAAGCCGAAGCCGGGATCAAGCACGATCCTTTCTCGCCGCACTCCCGCCAGCACCGCGGCTTCTGCCCATTCTCGCAGTTCGCGTTTGGCCTGGAGAACAATATCGCCGGGCGGCGGCAAGGTACGCCACTCTTCGGGACGGCCCCGCATGTGCATCAGAATGGCGCCGCTCTTTAATTCGGCAACGGTTTTGGCCATCTGCGGATCCCAGCGCAGCCCGCTGACGTCGTTGACGATCTCGGCCCCGGCTGCCGCCGCCGCACGCGCGACGCTGGCCTTGTAGGTGTCGATAGAGATCACGGCATTGGGCCGCTGCTTCTTCAACTCAGTGATCACCGGCAACACGCGCCGCAACTCTTCTTCCGCGCTGACAGGAATCCTTTCAGTTCGGTCCTCTTGCTTTTGTTTCACTTCCTGATTCCGATTTTCCTCCGCTGAAGATCCGACGGCCACTCTGGCTCCGGGGCGGGTCGATTCTCCGCCAACGTCAATGATGTCGGCGCCTTCGTCGAGCAACTGAAGCGCGCGCGCGACGGCGGTTGCAGAGTCCATGTAATCGCCGCCGTCAGAAAAAGAGTCGGGGGTCACGTTGAGGATGCCCATGATCAGCGTGCGCTTGCCCAGTTCGAGCGTGCGCGGCCCCAGACTCCAGTGGAAGACGGTCCTCATGCAGCGATTCTAAAGGAAAGATTCCGTGGCAATGCCATCGCCTAGCGGCGCCGCACGGCCGCATCGCGCATGCGCGCAGATCGAAGGGCCGCAGGGCCGGTACCAGTGGGAGGTTTCCGCATGCCATCGAGCAAGTCTTTGAGCACGACCGCGTTGTTGTGTGTCTGGTTCTTCGAGGCAAACAAGAGCGTGAGGCGTTTTCTCTGGTGGGCCAGGCGATAGAGCTTCAGCAAATCTTTTTCGGCTTCCGGACGCGCCAATTCTTTCAGGTAGCGCTTGCGAAAAACCTGCCACTGCTCCGGCTGGGCGTGAAACCATTTGCGGAGTTCATTCGAAGGAGCAAGGTCCCGTAGCCACTCCACCGCGGCGACTTCAGATTTGCGAAGGCCTCGCGGCCATAGCCGGTCTACCAGAACACGCGCTCCATCGGAGCGCCCTGCTGATTCGTAAACTCGCTTGACCGTGACTGGCATGGCTATGCTCTATCATTGTAAGTGCAGCAGCAGCGCGATGGTTGTGGGAAATCTGGATGAAACTGGGCGCAAAATGGCGACTACAAAAGTACGGGCGACTGAACGACAGGGTGGGCCGAAGCACAACCGGTTGATGGCTGCGACTTTGGTCGCATGGCTTGCGCTGGTCTCGCTTACGGGTTGCGATGTGGAGCGCCGTAAATCAGACGCCGAACTCGGCCTCAACCCGCAACAGGCGGCGGGACGCAAGATCTATGACAACTACTGCGACCGCTGCCACCACCCCTACTCCACAAAAGGCAAAAAAGGTCCCGGCCTGAAGGGCATATTCCAGCATCAGTATCTTTCTCTCAGTGGATTGCCCGCCAACGACGATCGCGTTGGCGACATCATTCGCAACGGCCGTCCGGATATGCCCGGCTATGGCCAGACTCTGAGCCAGCAAGACATTCAGGATTTGCTTGCCTACCTGCACACCCTGTGACGGCCGAATCATGATGCGTGGTCCCTTCGCTTCATGGGATAATCCTGCGGTGAAAAGTGACGCGCGGTCGGAGCTCTTTCGTAGGCTTCCCTCAGTCGATGACCTGATGCGCTGGCCTGCGTTTCTCTCACTGGCGGCAAGCCACGGTCAGGCTTCCGTGGTCGCTGCGATACGCGTCGTCCTGGCGCGGCTACGGCAGGAAATCACATCGGGATTGCTGGGCGAGAATGAGCTGCAGCTCGCGCTCTCCGGGCTGATGGACGCGGTGGAGAATCAGCTTCGCCAGTCGCTCGGTTACTCTCTACGGCCGGTGATCAACGCCACCGGAGTGATTCTGCATACCAACCTTGGGCGCGCTCCGTTGGCGGGCGCGGCCATCGATCATATCCGCGAAACGGCCGCGAGTTATTCCAATCTAGAGTTCGAGCTTGCCGCTGGTGCGCGTGGCAAGCGGGACATGCATGTGGATCGTCTGTTTCGGCGCTTGTTGAGCGAAGAGATGAAGAGCGGCGAGGCCGTTTCCACCATCGTGGTCAACAATAACGCCGCTGCGGTGCTTCTTGCGCTGAACACGGTGGCCGATGGCGGAGAAGTCGTTGTCTCGCGCGGCGAACTGGTGGAGATAGGCGGATCATTTCGCATTCCGGATGTGATGGCGAAGTCGGGCGCGATCCTGCGCGAAGTGGGCACGACGAACCGGACGCGCGTTTCCGACTACGAACGCGCCATCACCGAACGGACGCTGCTTCTGCTCCGCGTGCATCGCTCAAACTTCGAGATTACGGGCTTCACTGAACAGGCCTCTACGGCGGAACTGGTAACACTGGCTCACAAGCGCGGCATTCCGCTGATGGAAGATCTGGGCAGCGGTGCGCTGTTTGACCTGCACTCGATCGGAATTGACGGCGAGCCGGGCGTGCTCGATGGCCTGCGCGCGGGCGTCGATATCGTGACCTACAGCGGCGACAAGCTGCTGGGAGGTCCGCAAGCGGGGCTGATCAGCGGCCGTCCAGAATTAATCGCGCGCATGCGGTCGAACTCTTTGTTTCGGGCGTTGCGCGTGGACAAGCTGATTTACGCCACGCTGGAAACGACTCTTCTCGCCTATGTAAGACACGATCACGATGCGATTCCCACCCTGCGCATGATGCGGCTTTTGAAAGAGGAAATCGGCGAACGGGCTAAGGCGCTGGCAGCGCGCATTGTGGCGCCGAAGTTGAAAGTCGAGATCGGGGACGGTGAATCCCTCCTGGGCGGTGGCGCCGCGCCGTCTTCTGTCCTGCCTACGCGGTTGCTGGCGCTTACTTGCGAGCATCTTAGTGCTGACGAGCTGACCGCGCGGCTGCGTAGCTCAGAACCTCCGATCATCGCCCGGGTTGACGAAGGCCGCGTGCTGTTGGATTTGCGGACGGTTTTTCCGGAACAGGACTCCGCAATCGCGGCTGCCTTGAGCCGCATCGCTGGGTGATGTTCTCGCATCGAATGCGACGTGGCCACGCTCCACACCATCGGACATTCGACCCGTCCACTCGACGATTTGCTTGCGACGCTTCAGGCTCACTCGATTCAAGCGCTGGTAGATATCCGCGCTTTCCCCATGTCGCGGCGGCTGCCGCAATTCAATCGCGAATCTCTGGAGAAGAGTTTGCCGGAAGCCGGAATCCGTCACATCTGGATGCCAGCTCTCGGCGGCTATCGCAAGAAAATTCGCGATGATTCTCCCAACATCGCTCTCCGAAACGCGGCCTTCCGCAACTACGCCGACTACATGCTTACCGCGGACTTGGAAGATGCGATGGTCGAACTGATTGCGCTGGCCGAAGCTTCGCGCACCGCCTACATGTGCGCCGAGCGCGTATACTTCCGCTGCCACCGCATGCTGGTCTCGGACTGGCTTCTGGCGCACGGGCACGAGGTAATGCATATCGATGGGACGGGCCCCGCGAAACCCCATCGCCTTACCGCGGATGCGCGCGTGATCGATGGCCAGCTCATTTACCGTGGCGACCGCCTGCTGTAGAAGGTAGATACTATTTCTCAGCCTTGGAGATTCTGAAGCAGAGCCAAATGTCAGGCTGCCCCCAATGTTCATCGTCTTTGGCGGACTACCGGGAGTGGGGAAGACGACGATCGCGAGAGAGTTGGCGCGTCATCTGGAAGCGGTTTGTTTGCGCATCGACACCATCGAACAAGCGATCCGTGATTCCGGCATGCTGACCGGTCCGCTCAACGACGTGGGATATCGCGTCGGCTATGCGGTGGCTGAAAACAATCTTCTCCTCAGTCGGACTGTGATTGCCGATTCGGTGAATCACCTTCGACTTACTCGCGACGCGTGGGTCGCGGTCGCCAGTCGAGGGGGGTGAACGCTGCTGCAGTCGAGATTACGTGTTCTGATCTTCAAGCGCATCGTCGACGGGTGGAAGCAGGAGCTTCGAGAATTGTTGGGACAACGGTAGCGTATAAACCAGGAAGCTATGATCGTCGGCACGGGTATTGATATTGCGGAGGTTCCGCGCATTCGGCAATCGATCGAGCGCTTCGGCGATCGCTTTCTGCGGCGCGTCTTCACGGGGGGAGAAATCCAGTATTGCGATTCGAAGGCGAATCGTGCGGAGCGTTACGCCGCCCGCTTCGCCGCCAAGGAAGCGGCTATGAAGGCGCTAGGCACCGG
Organism: Candidatus Sulfotelmatobacter sp.; assembly: GCA_049519055.1. Classification (GTDB taxonomy): domain Bacteria; phylum Acidobacteriota; class Terriglobia; order Terriglobales; family Acidobacteriaceae; genus Sulfotelmatobacter. The sequence continues at coordinate 44,249 of JBEKRE010000018.1, forward strand.
TTGGAACCAGGGCGTGCGCTGGTGCGATTGCGAGGTGGTGCGCCTGCCCGGCGGACGTCCGAGCATTTCGTTTCACGGCAAAGCCGCTGAGTTCGCCGCCCGGCTGGGCGTCAAAAACGCGACCCTGTCGCTTTCCCACACTGCGGAGCAGGCCATCGCGCAAGTCATCCTTGAAAACTAGCTCCCGCCAGTGCCTGAAAGCTGGATGCATCGGCAAGGCCTTCTGCTAGACTTGTCCATCCCAGATCCTCTATGTCCGCGACGCTTCAGGCTCCCGCTCCGCCTCAACCCGCCGACGTCTCCGAACGAGCTTTACTAGCCGGACTGGGACTGACAAGTTTCGCGGCGCTCTTGCTGGAACTCGCGCTGACGCGATTGTTTTCGGTGGTGCTCTTCTATCACTTTGCATTTCTCGCCATCTCGATTGCGTTGCTGGGGTTAGGCGCGGGTGGGGTTTTCGCTTACCTGCTCAAGAGCCGCCTGACCCTCCTTCCAACGCGCAATCTTGCGGCCCGCCTGTGCATGGTCAACTCGGTGGTGGTTTTCCTGGTCTTGGAGACCGTGCTGCACGTTCCGGTGACGTTTGAAGTTAGCGCGATCAATTTTCTGCGATTGACCGTTATCTACCTCGCCGCGGCCATACCTTTTTTCCTGACCGGGATCCTCTTCTCCGTGGTTTTCGCACGCGAGACCAAACGCATTCCGCTGCTCTACGGCGCCGATCTGGGTGGCGGAGCAGTGGCGTGCATGGTGGTGGTTCCGCTCCTGAACTGGATCGGAGGGCCAAACACCATCCTCATGGCTAGCGCGGCGCTGACGATGGCGGCCGCCGTCTGGGCACCGACGCAACTCGGATGCAGGATCGCGGGCGGATTTCTGGCCGCTTTTCTCACGCTCATCGCCGGGAACCTTTCGGATCGACTGATCGATGTGGTCTACGCCAAGGGAATATTCCGCGATCCGGCCTGGGTCGAGTTTGCCCGCTGGAACGCACTGTCGCGCGTGGAGGTCGATCGTCAGGGCCAAGCGAAAACCATAGTCATCGACGCCGACGCTTCCACTTACATCATGAATGTCGAGCCCGAACACGTGCAGGGGACGCCGTGGGAACGGATTCTTCTGTCCCGGCCGCCAGCATTGGCGAACGTTTTGCGCCCTCGTGGAGATTACGCCATCATCGGTCCGGGTGGCGGTATCGATGTGCTGAGCGCCCTGGCGGGTGGCAGCGCGAGCGTGACCGGGATCGAGATCAATCCCATCATCGCCGACACCATCATGCGCGGGCGATACGCCACTTACTCCAGACATCTATACCAGCGCCCTGACGTGCACATGCACGTGACCGACGGCCGATCTTATCTGCGCTCCACCGAACAGCAATTCGACGTGGTGCAGATGACTCTGGTTGACACCTGGGCTTCGACCGCCGCCGGAGCCTTTGCTCTCAGCGAAAACAACCTTTATACAGTCGAGGCTTTCAGCGAATATTTTGAGCACCTGCGGCCGGACGGAATGATCGCCATCACCCGCTGGGAGTTCCACGAACCACGAGAAGCGTTGCGGGTGGTCGCGGTCGCGATGGATGCGCTGCATGGTCTGGGCATCGCGAATCCGGCGCGTCATTTCATTGTGGCATCCGAGGGAGCGCTCGACGAAGACGGCATCCCGGTGGTCGTGCTGGCGAAGAAAAGTCCGTTCACCGTCGAGGAAGAAGCCGAAGTGAAAACTCACTTGGCGCGATACAGTCAACTGCGGCCACTGTACCTTCCTTCGGAACTCGCGCGCAATCCTTTTGGCGATCTGCTCGCTAGCAATGATCCCTATGCTTTTGCCCGGCAGTATGCTTACAACGTTGCGCCCGTCAACGACAATGCTCCGTTCTTTTTCTTCACTTTGAAACCCAGCCAGATCCTGGGGCATGAGAATCTTCGGGCCGGAGTCGACTGGAAGGTAAATCTCGGTGTTCTGGTTCTGCTGCTGGTGCTGGTTATCTCACTGGTTGCAGTCGTGGCATTTCTGATTCTGCCTCTGGCACTGCACATTGGCCGAATGCGCCAGTCCCCTTTTTCTCTGCTTTATTTCGTTGCCGTAGGCCTCGGCTACATCATGGTCGAGATTGCATTTATCCAGCGCTTCGTGTTGTTCCTTGGGCACCCAACCTACGCGCTGACCGTGGTGATCTTTCTGCTGATGCTTTCGAGCGGCGCCGGCAGCCTGTGCTCCCGGCGCTGGTTGCCGCGCACCCAGTTGGCGTGGATGCCGATCACGCTGGTGGTCCTCGCTCTTCTGGTGGATGTGTTCTTCCTGCCCCACTGGCTGGCGGCGTGGGTGGGATTGGGATTTTATTCCCGGGTTGTAATCAGTGGCCTTCTGTTGGCTCCACTTGGTTTCGGGATGGGGATGCCGTTCCCGACGGGCTTGCGGGCGCTGGCCCTGGGTCCGGCGGTTGAGGTTTCAGGCGCGCTGAGTGACGCAGATAATGCTGTGGAGTGGGCCTGGGCGATGAATGCCGCCGCCAGCGTGCTGGGTTCGGTGCTCGCCATGGTGATCGCGATCCAGTTCGGCTTGAACGTGACTTTAGCCTGTGGCGCTGCGGCTTATCTGCTCGCCCTGTTGTTGCTGCCGGCTCTGCATCCCCAGCGCGCTTAGGACTGGGCACTTGTTTTGCTATGATGCTTCGAGGGGCGGCGGAGGTTCTCGTGCGCAACCCGAATTGGCAGTCTGAGGAAACGCTTTGCCGAGTCAGAAGCAGCTCAAATGGTCGCAACTGCGCGTTGGCCTCACGGTAATCTTCGCGAGCTTGATCCTGGCCCTGCTTTTGTTTCTGATGTCGGGGACGGGCGGCTTCTTCTCCCATCGCATTACCCTGGTATCCTTCTTCGACAACGCGAGTGGCCTGCGCGTGGGCGCTCCGGTACGGCTCAACGGCGTGGATATCGGCAATGTCGCTGCGATTCGCGTGGTGGCTGACAAAGATAAGCAGCTCACCCCAGTCGAAATAGTCATGATGGTGAGCACGAAGTATGGTTTCAACCTCCGGCGCGATTCGGTGACTTCCCTGGATACGGCCGGAGTTCTCGGAGAAACTTACCTCGATATCGACAGCGCACAGGCCGTCGGCCCGGTAGCGAAGGATGGCGACACCCTTCCCACTCAAGTGCATCCTGACTTCAATGAGGTGGTGCGCTCCAGCCAGAGCACATTGCAGAACATGGACGCGCTGCTCAAGCGTGCCGACCGAATCCTGGCCTTCGCCGAGAGCGGCAAAGGCTCGTTGGGCAAGTTAATTTACGATCCCACGCTTTACAACCGTTTTTCGGAGACGGTGGCCGATTTTCAGGGAATCGTAAATCAGATCGCCAAGGGCCAGGGCAGCCTGGGCGCACTCATCAACCGCAATGACGCTTATGACAAGTTCCTCGCGACTCTCGACAAAATCAACGCAGTGGTCGACGATCTGCAAGCCGGCAAAGGTACGGCGGGCATGTTCCTCAAAGATCCATCACTGTATAACAATGCCCAAGATACCATCGCGAACTTGAAGCAGACTACGAGCGACATCAACGCCGGCAAGGGAACTCTGGGCAAACTCACCAAGGACGAGGAGTTGGCGAAAAAGATCGATACCACCGTCACCAAGCTTGCGGCCCTCACCAGCGACCTCGAGGCTGGCCGCGGCACGGCAGGAAAACTCTTCAAGGACGACACGCTCTACAACAACGCCAATCAGATGCTGACCGAGACGCAGAATCTGGTGAAAGCGATTCGCCAGGATCCCAAGAAGTATCTCAGCATCAAACTGCACATCTTCTAGCTGGCCTGGTGTTAAGCAGCTTTGCCTCTGTTTATAAAGAGTTCTCAGCAGGAGCTCTTGGAAACCACTCGCGGGCTGGATGTGGACTCCGCTTGCTCGTGCGCGTGATAGCTCGAGCGCACCATGGGGCCGGACTCGACGTGGCGGAATCCGAAGCGCAACGCCTCGTCTCGCAACTCGCGAAATTCTTCCGGCGTGTAGAACCGGGCAATCGGCAGGTGGTCGCGTGAGGGGCGCAAATACTGGCCCACGGTGAGAATGTCCACGCCGCGGCTTCCCAGATCACGGAACACTTCAACCAGTTCCGCGCTGGATTCTCCCAGGCCTACCATCACGCCACTCTTGGTGACCATGCCGGGAGAAAATTTCTTGGTGTTTTCCAGCAGATTCAGAGTGCGCTCGTAACGCGCGCCGGAGCGTACCACGCGATAAAGTCGCGGCACAGTTTCCGTATTGTGATTGAGAACATCAGGCCGCGCATCGAGCACAATCTTCAATGGCTCTTCCAGGCCTTGAAAATCAGGGATCAATACCTCGATGCGGCAATCCGGAGTCAGTTCGCGAATCTCGCGAATCGTCTCGGCAAAAATCCTGCCACCGCCAACGTTGTCATCATCACGATTCACGCTCGTGACGACGGCATGCTTCAGGCCCAGCGTGGCCACGGCTTTCGCCACGCGGCGTGGCTCGTCCCAATCAATGGGCTCCGGTCGGCCCTTCGGAACAGCGCAGAATCCGCAGCGCCGGGTGCAAAGGTCACCCAGAAGCATGAACGTCGCGGTCTTGTGGTTCCAGCATTCGCCGATGTTCGGACACTGCGCCGATTCGCAGACCGTGTGCAACCCGAGCCCGCGTGCCAATTGCTTCAGCTCATGAAAGTTGTCGCCCACGGGCGCCTTGGCTCGCAGCCACTCCGGCTTGGGCCCGCGCAGCGGGGCTCCGAGCTCGATTTGAATGAGTTGAGAACTACCGGCCATCTTTTTGATTCTATCAGCTCAGCCCACTTCCACCAGACCGTAGGTGCGCTGCCAGCGTGTGCGCAGCGCCACCAACGCTCGGCTGATCTCTACCTGCGTGATTTCAGAATTAGGCCCTGCCATCACCGCCACCGCCTCGCGCTTGGCCAACTCCAGCAACTGCCGATCGCGGATCAGGTTGGCCACGCGGAAGCTCGGCATCCCCGCCTGCCGCGTCCCGAAGAATTCTCCGGGCCCGCGTAGTTCGAGATCGAGTTCGGCGATCTGAAAGCCGTCATTGGTGCGCACCATGGCGTCGAGGCGCCGCTCGCCTTCTTCGGTGACTTTTCCGCCGGTCATCAATATGCAAAAAGATTTTGCGGCTCCGCGCCCGATCCGCCCGCGCAGTTGGTGAAGTTGCGCCAGGCCGAAGCGCTCGGCGTGCTCTATGACCATCACGGTTGCGTTGGGCACATCGACACCCACTTCGACGACAGTGGTCGCCACCAAAATCTGCAGCTCGCCTTGCTGAAACATGCGCATGACCTGATCTTTCAAAGCGGCATCCAGACGGCCGTGCAGGAGGCCGACTTTCAGATCGGCCAAGATTTTTCCACTCAGCTCGCGGTACATCTTGAGCGCAGCCTTTAGCTCGGTGTCCTCGCTCTCTGCAATGACGGGATAGACCACATACGCTTGATGCCCTGCCGCAACCTGCTTGCGCACAAAGTCCCACACTCTGGACGACTGATCGCCGGTGATTCTTCGCGTAACGATCGGCGTGCGCCCGGGCGGAAGCTCGTCGAGCACGCTGATGTCGAGATCTCCATATACCGTGAGCGCGAGCGTACGCGGGATCGGCGTGGCCGTCATCACGAGAACGTCCGGCTCTGCAAGGCCGGTGTGGGGACGGGCGCCCTCGCCCGTCTGGCCGAGCGAAGCTCGGCTGCTTTCGTCTCCATCGCCGGACTTCTTCATCAACTTGAGCCGCTGCAAAACGCCGAACCGGTGCTGCTCATCAACGATGACCAGTCCCGGCTTCGCAAATTCAACTTTCTCTTCCAGTAGTGCATGCGTTCCGATGACCAGCTGCGCGTCCCCCTGTGCGATGTGGCGGCGAATATCGCGCTTGCGGTCGGCCTCGAGAGAGCCGGTCAGCAGGACAATGCGGTATCCCGCATTCTCCATAATTTTGCGCGCCGAAAAATAATGCTGTTGCGCAAGAATTTCCGTAGGCACCATCAGCGCCACCTGATAGCCGTTTTCGATGGCGATAATTGCCGCCTGAAAACTGACGATAGTTTTTCCCGAGCCCACATCCCCCTGCAGCAAACGCCGCATGGGATAAGGTTTTTGCATGTCGTCTGCGATTTCTTTCAGCACCCGCTTCTGCGCCGCCGTAGGATGAAAGGGCAGGGTTTTCTTGATCGCCTGCCGTACGCGATCGTCCAGGCGGAAAGCGATTCCCGTCCCCGCCTTTTGCTGGCGACGCTTGAGTTCCAGTCCGAGCTCGAGAAAAAACAATTCTTCAAAGATCAGCCGGATGTGCGCTGGCGTGCGCGACGATTGCAAATCGTCAAAGCTCTCGCCCGCCTCGGGCCAGTGCACTTTCCGCAGCGCCTCCCGCGGCGAAAGTAGCGCCAACCGCCCGCGCACAGCCGCCGGAATGGTTTCCGCCAGATCGGGAGTGAGATCGTCAAGAGCCTTGCGGATGACTCGGCGAAACCAGCGCGCAGTCACACGGCCTTGCCCCGCCGACTCGTAGATGGGAACGATGCGTCCAACTTCAAGCGACGCCGCGGCCTTGTCATCCGCATTTTCTGCTGAGGCATCGCCCAGCGTCTCAAACTGCGGCTGCACAATCTGCAACTCGCCACTCTTCGAATCCTGGTCCACCTTCCCGTATAAAGCGATCAATTCCCCAAGCTTGAATTTATCTTGCAGGTAAGTGGCATTAAACCACAGGCAGCGCAACCGCGATCGTCCTTGCCCCACGGTGAGCTGAAAAATAGGCATGCGGCGTGTCCGAAACAGCCCCGAGTTGCGCACTTCCGCAATGACGGTAGCCATCTCGCCGGGACGCAACTCCGCAATCCCGCGCGGATTCAGCCGGTCCTCATAACGAAACGGTAGATAATTCAGCAGATCGCCGACTGTGGCAATGCCCTTGGTCGCGAGAATCTCCGCCAGCTTCGGACCGATTCCCTTGACGTACTGGACTGGGGTGGTGAGTTCGAGCATCGGGGGCTACGAAGGAATGTTAGCAGGGCGAACCCCGTGAAAATTGCACTTTGAAAAACGAGCACCCGTCCAGCCCCAAACCGGCGTCTAAACCAATTGTGCTGCTCAATTTCCTCCAGGCTTTCTTCGCCGTCGTACTGGGAAACATCGCCTACTTCCTGCTCGCGCCATCCCTTCACCTGCCGCGACACCGGCCGTTCCAGGCGGATTGGGGCCTGATCGTGGACTTCTGGTTCTGTGCCGTGGCCTACGGCCTGATCCGCACCGCCAGAAAGTGGAAGTAGGGCTCCATTTTCCCGGAATTCATAGTTACTTTGGGAACCTTTGTAACCCGCCCCGCTCGATTACCATAGCGGCTGAGCTATGAACAAAATCGCCGTCTTGTACGATGCCGGCCAGGCGGTGCTCTCCACCTTCGATTTGGACGAAGTGCTGCAGCGCATTCTGGCGATCGCGCATGACTATTTTCATCTGCGGAATGTGGCCATTCTCCTGCTCGACCAGCAATCGCAGGAGTTGTACGTCCGCTCGCAGATTGGCTGGGACGAAGGGCAGGACAAGGTCCGGCTCGGCGTGGGCGAAGGGCTCACCGGAATCGCAGCGCTCAAGAAGCAGCCGGTTTACGCGCCTGATGTAAGCCAGGACTCTCGTTATTTCTGTTCAGCCAAGTCCACCAGCTCCGAGCTCGCAATTCCTTTAATGGTGCGGGATGAAGTCGTGGGGGTCCTCGATTGTCAAAGCGACCGCGTCGACCATTTCGATTCCGAAACCATCGATCTGCTTACCCTGTTCTCCACGCAGGCATCGATGGCATTGCAGAACGCGCGTCTGTACTCGCTGGAGCAGCAACGCGCCCGCCAATTGCAGGCCATCAACGCCATTGCCCAACAAACCACCGCGGTTCTGGATCTGGAGGAGTTGCTGGGCCGGGTTTGTGGGCTGATTCAAGAAGCCTTCCGGGTATCGCATGTGTCCCTGTTCCTGCGGGAAGATCACGACCTGGTGCTGCGGGCTCATCACGGAACGCTGACTCCCTGCATTCCCGCAGGTGGTCGATTCGCGGCCAATACTCAGCCCTGGGCGAAAATTCTTTCTGATAGTTGCACGTTGATGGAATGCGATCTTTGCCATGCTCCCAACGGCGTGAAGTTCTTCGCGGAGACGGCATCGCGCATGTCCATTCCGCTCGTGTCTTTTGGACAAACGCTGGGGGTGTTAGCTCTCGACAGCGCCAAGATCGACGCCTTTCGCGACGGCGATCAGCAGTCGCTGGAATCGGTGGCCGATATTTGCGCCACCGCCATCCAGAATGCCCATTATGTCGATCGCGTGAAGCAGCTTGCCTACCTGGACGGCTTGACCGGCATCTTTAATCGCCGATTTTTCGAGATGCGAATCCTGGAAGAGATTGAACGCGCTGATCGCTATGGAACCGGCATGGCGGTGATCATGGCCGACATCGATCAGTTCAAGAAGCTGAATGACGAATTCGGGCATGTGTTAGGCGATGAAGTCCTCCGCCAAACTTCCTCTTTATTTAATCAGCAGCTGCGCAAGGTGGATGTGGTGTGCCGCTACGGAGGCGAGGAATTCGGCATATTGCTGACTCAAGTCAACGGCCAGCAGGCCCTGGGCGTGGCCGAAAAACTACGCAAGTTGGTGGAAGGATGGCAATTCCCCGGCGTGCCTCGCACCGTGACCATCAGCGCGGGCGCCGCTGCCTTGCCCGAGCACGGCACTACCCGCGACGAGTTGGTGAAGGCGGCCGACTCCGCTCTCTACGCCGCGAAACAGATGGGACGCAACGCTGTGTGCCTCGCGCCGTTAGCTCAGCGGCTGGCGCACGGTCATACCGCCGGTTAGATCTCCAGCCAATCTCCCTGCATCCGCCGCCGCAGCTCCTCCATTTGTTGCTGTAGTTTCTGGCGACTCTTTTCCAGCTCTTGCCTGACCTTGGGCGAGAATTCTTCTCTTAACTTTTCTGCTTGCTCCTTCAGCTGCCTTTGCTGCGAGCAGAGTGATTGGCGTATTTCCGTCGCGGCTTTGCGGCTCGCTTCCTCTGCTTCCCTCTCGATCTGGGGGCGAAGCTTGGCAATTTCGTTTTGCACTTCGGTTAATTCAGTCGCAGTGTCTGCCTCCAACTCAGGCGCTTCCTGGCTTTCCTCAATCATCTCGCCGGAATCCTTGCGCTCGGGCAGTGCGATGGTGAGAGTCTGTTCCTTTCGGTCGCGGATCACGCCCACGCTCACCGATCCTGTACTGTGGGAGCGCAAGGCTTGGGTAAAGTCGCTGGTGTCATGCACCGGCTGATTGCCAACACGAACAATCACATCGCCTGCACGCAACCCGGCCTTATCCGCACGGCTGCCCCTGTCCACTGATCGCACTAGCACTCCATTGCCGTTCTTCGCGCCGAAAAACTCACCCAGCTGCGGCGTGAGGTTCTCCACCATCAGTCCGTTTCGCATCGAGGAACGCACATAAATCACGCCAATATTCGGAAGGTCCATGTCGGGCAGGTTGGGGATGGGCGGGATGTTGGGGATCGGCGGAATTTGCACGTGGAAGCCTTTGTCGTCCATCGGCTCCATGTGAGGCCATTCCTTGCTGCGGTCGGCCAGTTGCACCTTGATCGTCACCGGTTGTCCGTCGCGGCTCAATCCCAGCGTGACCACGCGTCCCGGCGGGGTTTCGCGGATCATCCGATGCAATTGTGTCTTGCTCTCGATAGGGGCTCCGTTCATGGTCAAAATAACGTCGTGCTCCTTGATGCCGGCCTTTCCCGCTGGAGCGTCCTGATCGACCATCGTGACTTCCACGCCCTTCTCCTCCTTCAGCCTCAGCGCGCCGAGCCTGTCGGAAGTTATATCCGCGATGTCGACCCCAAGATAAGCACTGGATCCCGAATCTTCGCTGGGAATGCCCAAAGGCGGCGATTCAATCGTCCATCGTTGAGCAGCGTGCGACAGGTTGAGGAGCAAAGGCAGCACAGCGATCGCGGCCAAAATTTGTTTGCGCATCAGCAACCTCCTGCAAGTTGCACCGAAATCTCGAAGCCTCTTGGGTCACCCAAAACTTGTCTGCTAATTCCCATGCCGGAAGCAGATATCACCGGTAGTGGTCCGAACCTTCAACAGCGGGCCCCCTCCGTTCAGCTTGCCTTCCGCGTTCAGCGTTCTCGGACCCCATTGATCGCCTTCGCTGGCCACGTGGATGTCCGGGAAGTCAGAACTAATGTGGTGTCCATTGCCCAAATCGACGCTGGCGCGCACCGAGAGCGCCACATCCGGCGCGATGTAAACGGTAATGTCCCCCGCGGAAGTTTCGAGTTTGGAATCCGCAGGCGGAGCGCCAGTTCTTACGAACTTTACGACGATGCCGCCGGCGCTGGTCTCCACGCGCGCCGAGGGAACCCCGTAGAGTTCGATCCCGCCGCCCCCAGTCTGGGCGTGGACGTGCCCTTTGGCGGAGGAGAGGTGAATGCTGCCCCCACCGGTTTCAATTTCAGCTGCGCCGCCAAGATCTCCCAGATCGATGTTGCCGCCGCCGGTTTGTGCCTTCATTGTGCCGGTGCATTGACGGACCTGGATCCCGCCGCCACCGGTCTCGATGCTGGCTCCCTGGGTCGCGGAAATGATCTGCACACTACCCCCGCCGGTTTCCGCCACGATTTTCCCGTTCGCTTGATGCACCTCGATGGAGCCACCGCCGGTGTGCAGGCCAATGTCGCCGTCGACGGTTCCCACATTGATGGATCCGCCACCTGTGTCTACGCGGGCGCCTCCGCCAATCTCATCGAGGCGCATGCTGCCGCCGCCACTCTCCGCTTCGACGTGGCCAGCTACACCGCTGGCGTCGATGTTGCCGCCCTCAGTTTCGATCTTTACCAGCGCAATCTCGCGCGGGACCTTGATCATGAAATCGCCCGAGAATTTGTGCCGCGAACCCTTTTCAATCCGCACGTGCACCCCGGCGACGTGGACGTTATGAACGCCTTCTCCCTGCCACTCCCCCACCACCCAGGCCGTATCGCCTTTCACATAAGCGGTCATTTTGTAAGCATCGAACTGGCGCCGCGCATCCTGTTCGGACGACGCTTGAGAACGCATGTGGAGTGTGTAATCGATCCCCCCCTGTTGAGCGCCTCGAACCACCACCGAGCCCATGTCTAGCTTCACCCTCAGATTCTTGACTCCGGCCAGGGATCCGGTGAGGACTTGAGTCCAGGCGTCTCCTTCGCGCGATACATGTGTTTCCTGCGCCAGCTCCAGCGGCGCAAGTACGGCCAGCAAGCACAATAAGCCGACGAATTGTGGCGCACGTTTCAAATATCCCCCTCAGCTTCCTCTAGCAGTCTGATGGTCATTCCGAACAAGCGCTTTTTGCGCCGTGAGGAATCTGGTCGAGCCGCGCGAAGCGTCGTGCTTTTTGCGACGCGCTCTTCGCGCGTTTGCCTCGCTTCCATATCAAAACTGCACTACTAGGTCTCGCTCAATCAATCTCTGGCAACTGCGCCAGCATCGTGCGGGCCTGTGACTTGATGTACTGGCTTTGATCCTTGGCCGCCAGCGTCATCAATACGCCGCGCACGCTGCCATCGGCCTTCACTGGCTCGATCAGTCGCAGCGCTTCGGTACGCACGCCCGGGTTTGAATCGTTCACCAGCGCTTCCAACACCGCGTCTCGAACATGGACATCGTCCTTCACAAAACCGCCCAGGCCATCGATCGCCTTCAGCCGCACTCCGGGATTGGTGTCATAACGCAGCGCATAGATCAGCGCGTCCCGCACTTGGGAAACGTTCGGCTCTTGCGTCAGCAGATCGACTGAATCCATGCGCACGCCGGAATTGTAGTTATTACGGGCGGCAAATAGTAGCAGTTGCTGAATGCGTTGATCGTTTAGCGATCCCTGCGTCTCGAGCGTGGACACCGTGTTGTACTTGATGGCAATCTTATTCGTTCCCGGCTCCTGCGTGATGGACTGTATGCCGGTGATCGAAGATTCGGCGGGAGCAGAAGCCGCGCCCGTAGCCGCATTCGGCGGCTGATGAAGGAATACCCGATACGACGTTCCCACCCCGCCGGCAAAGCCGAGAATCAAAATCGCTGATGCCAGCGCGGGCGAGAATCTCACTTGCCGCAGCCAGTTCGCCGGATCGAACGCCAGCCGCTGCCAGAACCCGCCCTGCTCGGCCGTCTCCAGCGCTTCCTGAAGCTTCATGCGCGACGCTGCCAATAAATTCGCTGTCGGCTCGGCCGCCCGCTCCCGCGACAGTAGCGCGTGAAACTCCTGCTCCGCCTTCAGGGCGGCCGCGCAATCGGCGCAACGCGCCACATGCTGCTCCAGTTCATGACGAGCATCATCGGCCAGATCGCCATAAACCTGCAGCGTTATATTTTCTCGTACCCATTCGCACTTCATAGTTCCCTCATCCAGTTCCATGTGGGGACAACCGGGCCGGGTGCCCCCACTTCTCGCCTCTTTTGCAAGAAGTGGGACTCCCTCACCTCATGTCCGCCAACTGCCCGCGCAATTTCTGCGTGGCCCGAAACAGCGTATTCTTCGCGGTCTCTTCCGTCGTATGCAAAATCTCGCCCACGGTGCGCAGCTTCAAACCGTGGTAATGCTTGAGCTCGAAAACCATACGCTCCCGCGGCGTCAACTTTTCCAGCGCACCCGAAATCCGCGCGCCCAACTGCCGCCGCATCAAATCGCGCTCCGGATTTGCTCCCGCCCGCCCGTCTGGTACCTGGTCCAGCAGGTCGTACTCCCCGCCGGACGCGTCTTTCGCTACCGGCGCATCTTCCTTGCGCACCCCCTTCTTGCGCAAGTGATCCAGGCAAAGATTGGTCACGATGCGGTAGATCCAGGTATAGAAAGAACATTCGAAGCGAAAGCTTCCGATGTTCTTATAGGCCTTGAGGAAGGCGTCCTGATAAACGTCCTGAGCGTCGTGCTCGCTGCCGGTGAGATGCAGCGCCAGCCGCAGCACCGCCTGGTCGTAGTGACGCACCAGCTCCTCGAAAGCGCCGCGGTTGCCGCGCTGCGCCTCGCGGATGAGGATCGTATCGTCTATGCGGCGTTCTTGCCCAGCCATGCGGCCCCACGTGGGGTCCCGGTTCTCACCGATTCTCGTCCCGCTGACTCTCTCCACTCGCTCGTGCTCTGTTTTCGAGTGGGCCCCTGCACCAACCGCAAGTGTTACTGCCCAAACATCGGCCGGCATGTTCTTGTCGTTTTCCTATACCGCTACTGCCCGGTGTCGATGCCGTACCCGGGCGTGCATAGGAATAGACGCTCAATCAACGGAACCGTGAGCAGAAATTATAGGCTGGACGGGAATTTTATGCGGCCTAGGTGATTCTTTTGGAATGGGTTAGCGGAGACAGAACATCGACCGTGAGTGCAGGATCGAGAGAACCCACTGCATCGGGCGAGATCCAGAGCAAGTATATACTCGCAGCTGAATGGGGTTGCGGCAGAGGCCGAGGGGGGGAGCTTGAGACCACCAGGGATTTTTAAAGGCTGGGCGTATTTCTGGATCGCATTGGCGATTTCTTTCAGCCCGTCTGTGCGACTTGCTGGGCAAACCGGTTCGGCAAATACCACCGGGGCAAGCGCCCCTTCGGCCAACTCGCTAACCGACGCCCAGATTCGGGATAAAGCCACCCGCCTGCTGCGGCAGATGACCCTCGACGAGAAAATCGCACAACTGTCACAGCTTCCCGGCCTCCCCGCTCCTGAGTTCCAGGAAAACATCAAGCAGTCGATGGAAGAGATTCTCAAACAACGAGGAGCGGGTTCGATTCTCTGGATTTCGGATTCGAAGGAGATCAACCGCCTGCAACATGTGGCCATCGAACAAACGCGGTTGCACATTCCGGTCCTCTTCGGGCTCGATGTCGTCAGTGGCTACCACACCATCTTTCCGGCGCCCATCGCCATGGCATCTTCCTGGGATACGAAAATGGTCGAAGATGCGCAAGCCGTAGCCGCGCAGGAAGCTCGAGCCGCGGGGATTCAGTGGACCTTCGCGCCCATGGTCGATATCGCCCGCGACGCCCGTTGGGGACGGATGGTCGAAGGAGCCGGTGAAGATCCATACCTTGGAGCCGCCATGGCCCGCGCCCAGGTGCTGGGATTTCAAGGCAAGCATCTTGGTGCCCCCGACCGCGTACTAGCCTGTGCCAAGCACTTCGCGGGCTATGGTGCCGCCGAAGGAGGTCGCGACTACGATTCCTCCTACATTCCGGAAGAGCAAATGTGGAACACCTACTTGCCACCATTCAAAGCCGCCATCGACGCCGGCACCGGCAGTCTGATGAGCGCTTACATGGATCTGAACGACGTTCCGGCGAGCGGCAACCGTTGGCTCCTGCACGACGTGCTGCGCGTTACCTGGAACTTCCAGGGATTCGTGGTGAGCGACGCGTTCGCCGTCCGTAACCTTGTGACGCACGGCTATGCGCGCGATTCACTGGACGCCGCTCACAAGGCCTTCACCGCCGGATTGAACATGGATATGGCCAGTGGCACATACCTCAAATATCTGTCCGTCGAACTTCAGCAAGGCCGCATTTCGATGCGGCAGATTGACGACGCTGTGCTGCCGATCCTTGAGACCAAGTTCCTCATGGGATTATTCGAGCACCCCTACATCGACGAATCGCATATCGACCAGGTGCTCAACGATCCCGCGCATCAGCAACTCGCGCGCACCGCCGCGCGACGTTCGATGGTATTGCTTCGCAACCAGGGCGCCTTGCTCCCTCTCGACAAGAGCGGCAAAACCATCCATTCCATTGCGGTCATCGGCCCGCTCGGCGACGCCGAGGCCGATCTGTTGTCGATGTGGGGTGCCCTCACCAAGCCCGGTCCCACGGTTAGCGTTCTGCAGGGCATCCGTGAAAAAGCTGGTTCAGCAATCCAGGTCGCGTACGCGCACGGACCAAATCTGTTTCGGGACAATCCTTCGCCCTTCGAGGGCATTCCCATGACCAGCGCCACGAAGGAGCAACCGGTCCAGACCGCGCAGGAAGTGCAACAAGCCATCGAGGAAGCTGTCGCTCTCGCCCGGCGCAGCGACGTGGCTGTTCTGGTCCTAGGTGAAATTGACTTGATGAGTGGCGAGTACGCCTCGCGCTCGTCGCTAAAGCTTTCCAACCGTCAGGAAGAGCTGCTAGAAGCGGTATCCGCCACGGGCAAGCCCGTCGCCCTAGTGCTCATCAACGGCCGCCCACTGAATATTTCCTGGGCCGCCGAGCACGTTCCCGCCATCCTCGAAGCTTGGTATCCCGGCAGCCAGGGCGGCAACGGAATCGCTGACGTGCTGTTCGGCGACGCCAACCCCGCAGGCCACCTCCCGGTGAGCTGGCCGCGCAGCGCCGGACAGCTTCCCCTTTACTACAACCACAACCTCACTCAAAACCCGGAGACCGTACCTGATTTCAAGTCGCGCTACTGGGATCTTCAAAGCACCCCCCTGTATCCCTTTGGCTTTGGTCTCAGCTATACGACTTTCTCCTTCGACAATCTGAAGGTAACTGCAGCAGCGCGAATCGCGGCCGGAACCATGATCGAGGTCTCTGCGGACGTGACTAATACGGGCTCGCGGGCAGGGGATGCTGTGGTCCAGCTTTATATCCATCAACGCGCCGGCAGCGCCTCTCGCCCGGTTCGGCAATTGAAGGGATTCGAAAAAGTAACCCTGGAGCCGGGTGCAAAACGGACAATACATTTCACCCTGGGAAAAGACGAATTGCAGTTCTGGAGCCCTGCCGAAAAGCACTGGACCGTCGAGCCTGAGCGGTTCGACGTGTGGATAGGCCAAGACTCTGGCGCTCCCCTGCATGGGGAGTTCCGGCTGACCGATTGATGAGTGGCGGCGCTCTCCTGTCCGCAACATTCCGCCCATTCTGGTGTTCCGAACCGATGTAGACTGGTGGCGCCCCCTAACGGATGGCGCATCCTGCCCGTCCGAACGCAAAGCCAGACTCGAGGATGCCTATGTCTTTCCGCGCCCCGTTCGCCTCGCTTGCCCTGCTGGCCGGGTTCTTCCAACTCTCCTCCGGAATCAGCCCAGCCCAGGCCCTCACTCCGCTCTGCAATCCCAGAGTGACGTCGCCGATCATCGTCGATTCCCATGAGCAGATCATCGAAGCCGGCCTAAGGGCTCAACCGCCTCTCACCAACACGGGCGGCTTCGGCTTCGCCTGGCCCGACACGCAAATGGAGGCAATCAAAACCGCCGGCGGCGGCTATGAGTTTTTCACGAGCGATGGCGCTCTTCACCCACGCCAGATGTGGCAAGGTCATTGGGTCGGTAACAACAAATACGGATCGGTGACCACCACTGTCGGAACGCTCGACAACCCGCTCGGCACGGGTGATCCGCAGGACGCAAGCATCTCTCCCAATCCCGATCCCGGCGTGGACCCCAACTATCCCAGCTACGACTACATGGGCGGAGGCTCGGTCTATCAGGTGCCCGCGGGCATGACCGGGGCAGGCAACCTCCTGTTGACCTACCACGCGGAACTGCCTAACTATGCACTCCTCGGGCTGGCCGCATCCAAGGACAACGGTTTGCACTGGATCGATCTCGGCGAGATCATTCGCCTTAATCAGGCCTACATGACCGGGCTTAACTTCGCTGAAATTGGGGACGGCCGCCTTGTGCTCTCGCCCGACGGCAAGTATTTCTATCTGTATTTTCCGGACTTGCCCGCTACCACGAACACGACTACCCATGTCTCCGTTGCCCGCGCACCGGCAGCCTCCTTACTCGATGCTGCCTCTGGATCGAACCGACCGCATACCATTCCCTTCGAGAAGTTCTACCAGAGCAACTGGCATCTGCAGCCCGCGATCGGCGGAGCCTCCACCGACCTCAGTCCAAGCTGGACGCCGCAAGAGGGAGGATATCTCGATGTTCACTTCGACAGCGCGCTGCAGCGCTACGTCATGATCATGGACAACGACACGACGTTCTATTACACCGAGTCCGTTGATGGTCTTACCTGGACCACTCCTATAGCGCTTGGCACCTACGCCGACGGCGTGAAAACGCTCGCGCCTTATGCCAGCTCCATCGGCCTGGGGGATGACCCGGGCATCTTAGGGAAGAGTTTCTACGTTTATTACACGTACTTGCACGAGGAAAATGGAGGCCTGCCGAGGGAGGGAAACTCCCTGCGGCGAATTACGCTCACCTGCCCGTGATCGCGGCAGGTGTTATCACAAAGCCAGACCCAAGGAGGTCTCTTGTTCATCCGTTCTCTGCTCGTTTCCTGCGCGTTGCTAGCCAGCCTTTTCCTACTAGTCGCCGTAGTTAGCTCGGCGCAAGCGATCACTCCGCTGTGCCAGCCCTCAGTGACGTCGCCGATCGTCGTGGCTTCTCCCGCGCAGCGTCTCGCGGCGGGAGCCAAGGCGCAGCCGGCGCTCACCGACACTTTCGATTGGCCCGACACTCCTCTGGGCGTCATCAAGACAGCGGACGGCTATGAATTCTTTGGCAGCGATGGCGGGGCGCACTACCGGCAGATGTGGCAGGGACACTGGGTGGGCAACAATAAGTCCGGCTCGTTCACCACCACGGCTGGCACGCTCGACAACCCCCTCGGCAGCGGCGACCCCGAGGACGTCAGCGTCTCCCCGAATTCCAATCCCGCCGTGAATCCGATCTATCCCAGCTATGGTTACATGGGAGGAGGTCCGGTCTATAAGGTTCCCGAAGGTATGACCGGCGGGGGTAACCTGCTGGCCACCTACCATGCAGAACTCCCCAATGACGCCCTGTACGCGGCGCTCGGCCTCGCCGCTTCCACCGATAACGGTCTGCACTGGACTGATCTCGGCGAGATCATTCGTCTCAACCAGGCCTATGCGGTCGGCCTCGATGGCTTTGAAATCGGCGACGGACCGCTCGTGCTCTCGCCCAACGGAAAGTATTTTTACTTATATTTTCCGAATTGGATCGCCAACGGTTTACTGCACACCACGAACGCGCAAGGAGTCTCGACTACCACGAACGTCTCTGTGGCGCGCGCCTTGGCTGCCGACGTGATGAACGCCGCATTCGGACCGGCGCCGCATCACTCCATTCCCTTTCAGAAATTTTATAAAGGCGGCTGGATTCTGCAACCCGCGATGGGCGGAGCGTCTACCGACCTCATTCCGCACGCCCCGTTTTCGGGCTATCTTGATATTCACTTCAACAGCGCGCTGCAGCGCTACGTGATGATCATCTCCGATGATACGAACTTCGCTTATGCAGAATCCATCGACGGCCTTAACTGGACAGTGCCCGTCTCGCTTGGCACGTTCGGTCCGATTGCGGCCTATCCCACGGCTGTCGGGTTAGGAGATGACCCGCACACGCTGGGCCAGAAGTATTACGTGTACTTCACACACTTGCCCACTGACGGCAGCGGATGGACCAACGGCTCCCTGCGCAGATTGACGCTGACCTGCCAATGACCGAGGCCAGAGCAGGCAAGCCGAGACAAGAGAAAGCCCGAGCAGAGCGCCCGGTCAGGATTTAAGTATTACTCGACGACCGCTTCCTTCTCGATGACCACCTTC
The DNA here is from genome assembly GCA_049519055.1 of Candidatus Sulfotelmatobacter sp. Classification (GTDB taxonomy): domain Bacteria; phylum Acidobacteriota; class Terriglobia; order Terriglobales; family Acidobacteriaceae; genus Sulfotelmatobacter. The sequence goes on from JBEKRE010000018.1 coordinate 62,846, forward strand.
AAATGCGTGCTCACCTCCTTGTGCAGTTTCACCGAGACGGTGAAATCGCCCAAGGTTTTCAGCGGCTCATGCAGTTGGATCTGCTTACGGTCCAGATTAATTCCCTTCTTCACGACGGCATCGGCGATGTCGCCCGAAGTGACCGAGCCGAACAACTGATCGTGCTCGCCCGATCGTCGCTGGAACGAAACCGATACCCCTTCGAACTGCTTCGCCAGCTCTTCGGCCTGCGACTTCTCCTTGGCCGAACGACGCACCGAGGCAGACTTCATCTGTGCGATGACGGCCTTGTTCCCGGCGTTGGCCTCAATGGCCAGCTTGCGCGGCAAAAGAAAGTTGCGCCCATATCCTTCGGCAACCTTCACCACGTCGCCGCGTGCGCCCAGTTTGCTCACATCTTCTTTGAGAATGACTTCCATGATAGCTCCTAGCTCCTAAGCTTCTAGCTCCTAGCCAACCTTCACTCCAGCCCGAAAGTGCCCGGAGCTAGAAGCTAGTAGCCGCTTTCCTACGATGCCCGTCCCGCGAACGGCAGCAACGCGATGTTGCGAGCCTGCTTGATCGCCGTGGCCAAACGGTGCTGATGAGGCGAACATACGCCAGTCAGACGCCGGGGCACGATCTTGCCGCTCTCCGCCACGAACTGCCCGAGCAGTCGGTAATCTTTGTAATTGATGTCGGCAATCTTCTCCGTGCAGAACTTGCAAACCTTCTTGCGCCGGAAAAATTTCCGTCCCCCTTCACGCGGCGGGCCGCCAGGCCCAGAACGTCCCCCGCCACCGCCTCCGCCGAAACGCGGACGGTCTCCTCCGGAACGCGGTCCATCCCCGGAAGGCCGCGAGGGCCGCTCGGTTGCCGCTGGTGCTTTCGTCTCTTCAGTCATAACGCTCCTTCATGATCTTGGTGAAACTCATTTCGGCCCGGTTTTTCTGAGAACTGAGAACTGAGAACTGATCCTAAGCCGTTGCCGCCGGGACGTCCGACGCCGCAGGCACTTCCGCCGTCGGCGCTTCGTCGGCGCTAGCCGCGGGCTGTGCGCTCACTTTTTTGCGTGCGTCGCGTAGAGCCTTGATTTTTTCCAGACGCTTGTGCTCCTCATCCACGCGCACCGTGAGGAACTTGATCACCTGCTCCGTCACCCGCAGACGGCGCTCCAGTTCGTGGATCACCGTTCCCGCGCCTTCGATCGTCAGCAAAATGTAGATGCCCTCGCGGAACTTGCGCACCGTGTAGGCCAGGCGGCGCTTGCCCATGCGGTCCACGGACTTCACCGTCCCCGCCGCTGACGTTACCGTAGATTCCAGGTTCGAAACCAGTTTGTCCAAATCTTCGTCCGCCATATCCGGTCGGACAATAAACATCAACTCATAGGTACGATTCATTTCAGTCTCCAAATTCTCCGAGCCTATAGCTGCGATTCCGGCTCCTTGCGGTTGAAGCGGTTCATCGCCGCCGCCGGACCTTCCTTCACGATCATCTTCACGGCTTCTTGGGCCGTGTCAAGCACTCCGTCAAGGGTTGCGAGATCCGCCTTGCGAAGCGGCGCCAGCAGATATCGCTGACCATCTTCCACCTTGTGCTCCGGAGCCACTCCCATTCGGATACGCAAGAAATCCTGTGTGTCCAGCGCCCCGATGATCGACTCGATCCCGTTATGCCCCGCCGAACTCCGCCGCGTATGAATCCGCAACGTGCCCAGGGGAAAATCCAGCTCGTCCTGAATCACGATCAAATCGGATTCCGGCTTCGCCTCGTACTCCGCCATCAACTCCCGCACCGACATGCCGCTCAGGTTCATGTAGGTTTCAGGCTTGGCCAGCAGCACGGTCTCGCCCCCAATCACCGCCCGCGCCGTTAGCGCCCGGCACTGCCGGTTTCTCACTGCAACGCCCAGGTTGCTGGCGATCCGATCCACCGCGAGAAACCCCGCGTTATGCGGCGAAAACTGATACTCGATTCCAGGATTGCCAAGACCGACGATCAGTTTCACGCCACCATCCCGAACCTCACAGCAACAGCCCATGTGGGGACAACCGCCTCGGCTGTCCCGCCGAGCGAAGCGAGGCGCGCCCGGGCCACGAAGTTATTTCTTCTCCTTCTTCTCGGCCTTCTTCTCCGGTTTCTCGGCAGCAGCTTCCTCGCCCTCTTCTTCGGTTTCCGCTTTGCCCTTCTTGATGACCTCGGGCTCGGCCGGCGCAGCACCTGCTTCCGCCGCCACCGCTTCCGGTGCAACCACAACTTCTTCCTTCACGCTGGTCACGTGAGCCACAGGCTGATTCGCGTCCGTAAGGAATTTCAGTTTCTCAGTGTGTGGCAAATCCGCCACGCGCAACACTTTGCCGAACGTCAGATGCGAGACATCCACATCGATGTGCCCAGGAATGTCTCCCGGCAAGCACTCGATTTCGACTTCACGCAGCATCTGCTCCAGAATTCCGCCTTCCGTTTTCACTCCCGCCGGAACTCCCTGCAGCGTGATCGGAACGCTCACGCGCAACGCTTTATCCATGGCGATGCGCTTGAGGTCGATGTGCAGCAGATGACCCTTGATCGGCTCATATTGCCAATCGACGATCATTGCCTTCGCATTCTCGCCACCGTTCAGGGCAAGATCGAAAATGGTGTTGTGGCCGCTTTCCGAGCGCAGAATGCGCAACACGTGCCGGGGATCGACGCTCACCGCCAATGCGTCCTTGCCCGCGCCATACACGACGGCGGGAATCTTGCCTTCACGCCGCACCCGCCGCGCTTGATTTTTTGTACCCGCTTCCCGCGGACTCGCTTCCAAAACGTTTTGTTCCAATGTAGTCGCCATAATTTCAATTCCCTAGCCTTACATGAATAATTTGCTGACTGAAGTCTCTTCGTGAATGGACTGAATCGCCCGTCCAATCAATCCCGCAATCGAAAGCACCTTGATCTTGGGTTCCACCCGCGCCTCGGCGGTAAGCGGGATGGTATTGGTGACCACCACTTCGCGAATCACCGAGTTCCTGATGTTGCTGACCGCCTCGCCTGAGAGCACCGGATGCGACGAACACGCATAAACTTCAATGGCGCCATTGTCCACCAGTGCCGCAGCCGTCTTGACCAGCGTGCCCGCCGTATCGATGAGATCGTCGATGATCAAGCAGGTCCGCCCGTCCACGTCGCCAATCACGTGCATCACTTCGGCGACGTTCATTTCCACGCGCCGTTTATCGACGATGGCCAGCGCCGCGTCCACCTTCTTCGCAAAGAAGCGCGCGCGTTCCACGCCGCCGGCATCCGGCGAAACCACCGTCAGATTCGGCAGACTCAACTTCTTGAAATGATCCACCAGCACCGGCGAAGCAAAAAGATGATCTACCGGAATATTGAAAAAACCCTGCAACTGCGGCGTGTGCAAATCCACAATCAAGGCGCGATGCGCGCCCGCCGTGGTCAGCAAGTCCGCTACCAGCTTCGAGGAAATCGGCACTCGCGGCTTGTCCTTGCGATCCTGGCGCGCATATCCGAAGTACGGAATCACCGCGGTGATGCGCCGCGCCGAAGCGCGCTTGAACGCATCAATCATCAGCAGCAATTCCATCAAGTGCTCATCCACGGGACGGCAGGTGGGCTGCATCACAAAAATGTCGCAGCCGCGCACGTTCTCCTGGATCTGCACATAAGCCTCGCCGTCGGCGAAACGCGTCAGCAACGCTTGTCCCCGCTGCATGCCGAGAAACTGGCAAACCTCGTCGGCCAATTGTGCGTTCGCCGTGCCGCTGAAAATCTTGAACTTCTCATCCACGCGCGCACGCGGCTTGCGTTCCGGCTTCTCCTCGGGCATGGGCGGGGCCTGCTTCTCAGCTTTCTCCGTTTTTTCCGGCGGCGTCACCAATGTGGCCATAGGTTTCTAGCTCTCGACGCTTTCAAAGCTTAGCTCCTCGCTTCTAGCCAATGCGCCCCACGAAGTTTGTGCCGATTTGGCTAACAGCTAGAAGCTAGCAGCTGTTTTTCTGGCTGGGCCGCTAGGATTCGAACCTAGACAAAGTGCTCCAAAGGCACTTGACCTACCATTAGTCGACGGCCCAGTACCGCTGTTTCAAGTTTCCGGTTTCCAGTTTCCTGCAAACCGGCATCGGTTGAAAGACTGATACCCTATTAAACAACCAGAAACTAGAAACTGGAAACAAGAAACTTGGCCCAGTATTGCTTCCGCGTCAGAGTAACCGTCGCCCGCGCCGACCAGCGCTCCCTGCGGAGCTTGGTCACAGCCGCGCGTGCCGCCCCTTTCGAAGCGAACAGCCCGTATAACGTTGACCCGGAGCCCGACAAGGACGCGTACTTCGCGCCCGCGCGCTCCAGCGCATTCTTACCTTCACTCAGCTCGGGATACTCAGGAAAGACGACCTGTTCAAAGTCGTTCTTGATCCCGGCCCGGACAAGCGCGAGAAGCGGATTCTCGGCCCGGCCCCTTCCAAAAGGAGCACCGGAGTAACTCTCGCTCAGCCACGCAGAAAGCCCACAGCCAAGCTCGTTCATTCTATCGGATGGTCCGGAGAGCGTCAATTCTTGCGACTTGCCTTTCCCCGCCTTAGCAGACAGGGCGCCCAAAGCCGACGTTCCCCCGCCGCGAGTTCTCCGATCCCACTCTCCAAACGCGTTGGGCGTCGAAACTCCCACAGCCGGAGTAACTACCACGCATGCCGTCGACGGCAAATCCTCCAGAGGATAAACCTGCTCCCCCCTCCCCACGCCTAACACCGTTCCGCCCACCAGAAACAAAGGCAGGTCAGAACCCACTTCCGCTGCAATCCTCAGCCGCTGCTCGACGGGCAATGCTTTCTTCACCGCCCGCTCGAGCGCCAGCAACGTAGCCACCGCATTCGCGGACGCCCCACCCATCCCCCCTTTCAGCGGCAACCGCTTTTCAATCTCAATGACAACGCGCCCCTTGGCTTTCAGCCCCCGCATCGCCTTCTCGACGATGCGGTAGCAGGTATTCGATTCATCTTTCGGAACTCGCGGGTCGGTGCAATGAATCTCAATCCCGCGCCCACGGCTCACGCTCACGCGAATCAGGTCGTGCAGCGCGATCGTTTGGTAAACCGTGAGCAGCTCATGAAAGCCGTCCTCGCGCGCCGCGCCGATGCGCAGCCCAAGATTGATCTTCGCGAACGATCGAACCTGTACCGTCATGGAAGCAAGAATTGTAAGCCATCTGAGATAGAGTGGCGGCTCTCGGCAGGTCACAATATTTTTCCCCTCGCTGATCGAGCTGCTTCACACGACTCTGGTAGTCCTGCCACCTTGGTAATCTCGACGCCGCCGGCACATTCGTGCACCTTAATCATGTGATTCCAATCACACGAACCGGTTACTTTAGCCGGTCCTCCCAGTTGGAATCAGGCCGGTTGGAATCAAGGCACGACCGCGTATGCCAACGCTGCCCCGTTTCGGCGGGACCCTGTGCAGCGCTGTGCAGCAAGTCAGAGGAACGTCGTCGCCTGCAAAAAAGTTAAGACCGACCCAAATCTTCAGCCCGCGTTCCACGACCAGCGCCGTATGGGCTTCGGGAAACAGACGGTAGGCTATCAGGAGTTTCTCTATGCGCAGTTTCGTGACTCGTTGTCTTCTGGCGGCTGTGCTCGCCATTCCTACACTTGTAGTTGCTCAAAGCGGTTACAAAGTCATTTCCGTTGCCGACGCTGGATCCATCTCGGGCACCGTAAGATGGTCCGGCCCGCTCCCTCGCCAATTGGATTTCCCCGTCACTAAAGACCCGCAAATCTGCGACCCGGAAGGCAAGAAGAGCGTCAGCCTCGAGCGCCTGATCATAGGTTCCGAGGGCGGCGTAGCCAATACCATCGTCTACCTGAAGAACATCTCCGCAGGAAAACCGATGGACTTGCCCGAGCAGAGACGGCACCTCGACCAGAAACATTGCCACTACGTTCCGCATATTCTTCTGGTGCCGCAGAGCGCCGAACTCCAGATGCAAAGCTCCGACGCAACCCTGCACACTATTCACATGGACGGCGCCGCCAGCTATAACCTGCCATTCCCTTTCCCCAACCAGATCAGTTCGCGCTCCATGTCGACACCCGGTCTGGTCAACCTTCGCTGCAATGGCGGCCACGTCTGGATGAACGCCGAAATGATGGTCGTCCCTCATCCTTACTACGCCGTCACCGACGAGAGCGGACACTTCGAGTTCACCAGCGTCCCGCCCGGTACGTATCAGATCGTCGCGTGGCACGAAGGCTGGAGCCTGGCGGGCAAGGAACAGGCCTACGACGTCCTCACCGAGCGAACCGTTCAGCGCCCCATCTTCACGGAACCCAAAACGTGGGAGCGATCGGTCATGGTGAACACCAACCAGCCCAGCACCGTCAACTTCGTGATCGGAAATAAATAGGAGCTGGCTGAGAGAGTGGGGGAAGGCCATGACGTTCAGTCCTGCCGCTCGACCGTCCGCACGATCATTCCACGCTAAGCCAGAGCTTCAGGGAGTGCCCCGGAAAAATGCCGCACGAGCACCGCCGTGCCGCGCGGGCAGCGATGATTGTGTCTAATTATCTCGCCTCATCTCTTCCGAACTTCATCTCGCCAGAGTTCCGCGATCTTGCTTTTGTATTGTTCTGGATTACGTTAAGTGCGGCTTGGTTCCTCAGCAATCGCCTGCCGGGGTGGATCCGAAGCATCCGGGCGGCAAGTTGGCCTATCGCAAACGGCATGATCGAAACCGTTAACCTAAAGGCATTCGGCCAGCAAGCGCTGGGCGGGCTTGGGTATTCCTACCTTGTGGAGGGAAGTCGCTACTCCGGATATTTTTCGTGGCAGTTCGGCGACGAGCAGCAAGCATGGGACTGCGTAACAGGACTGCAGGGCCAGCCCGTGTCCGGTACATGCGGAAAACCCAGATATCTTTGCTCTCAGAAACGCCGGTCAATGGCAAACGAATCTCAGAGGCACGGGGTTCCTACGAACGCTTTGGGCAGCCCTCGTAGGCCAGGTGCGCAAGTGATTTAGCCCCGCCGCTTATACAGCACCGCAAACTCAAACCCGGCATTCGCCGGAAACAGCTCCGCCACTTTTCGCAACCGCTCCGCCAGCGCCGATGGCGCCAGCAGCGGATAGTCCCGCTCCCGCAGATCGTGATAGTCCACATCCAAATAAAGCGACAGCAGATAGATCGAGATCGTATCGGCAAACGTGGCTTCGAAGTATTCATTCTTGAAGCGCTCCGCTTCCGGACCGCCAGCTGCAGCCAGCTTCCGCGCCTCCCACGCATCCAGCGAGGTTTCCCCGCGCGTTCCCGCCTCCACCTGCTTCCAGGCGAGTTCGCTGAACTCCGCGGAAACTCCCGCCGCCTCCACCAGAGCATGCCCCACATTGATATAGAACTCAAACGCCACGGAAAACTTGTCGTCCATCAAGCGCGTGGAGATAAACACGCACTGCGAGTCGCCAAGATTCAGATTGCGATGGCACACCGCATTGTCGCTGAGCGCGACATCATAGCGATCCGCGATCAGGATCTCCTCTCCCTGTGTCACCGTCAGCGGCACAAAATAATAAGCCTTGCGCTTCAGCGCCGCCGCAGCCTTGGTGGGCACCGCCGCAATCATGCGCTCCAGATCAAACGAGCTGATGGCAGTCTCGCCCGCCACGGCGTAGCACACCCCGTTTCCCGCCTGCGAAACCGGCGTCATCCGGACCACATCCGCGGGGCTCCGCGTAATAGCTGGCGCTGCCTGCGACATTCTTACTATCTTATACACTAGCTCGCATCGGATTCAGGGCTGGCCACAACCCGCGCTCAGATTGCCGGAAGGAGATGCGTCCGATGAAAGACTTCCCGGAGTTTATGCAGCACTCGGCCAACAGAATCGCGACCGGCAACCAGGCAACTCCCGGCGTGGAAGGTTACGTATTCGATGGCGTAGACGGAAGCCAGATGGCATTCTGGACCTGCCGCGAAACCATCGCATCCGTACCCCATGCCCACGATTACGACGAATACATGCTCGTCGTGCAGGGCCGCTATACGCTGATCATCGATGCGAACCGAATTCCGCTAGACGCAGGCGACGAATACTTTATTCCGCGCGGCGTGTTGCACGCTGGTGAAGTCATTGCTGGAACCAGGACAATCCAGCCTTCGGTGGACATCGCGCTAATCGGAATATTTTACGAAAATAGATTGATGCTTTTCAATCTAACTCCCGCTCGGTTTCCACCCCATCCAATCCAGCATCCATTTCCAAGTAACTTCATGGTCTCGATGCGCCGGTGGTGGCGGCAACGGCTGCGTAGGAATGACGACAGCTTTCCCTCGATACCCATCCGCAAGCCGCTTAAAAACCCGACCCTGTTCCTTGACCCTGCCATCATTGGTGAGCAGCCCCAAGCTGTACTCGAGCGAGTTGAACTCGAACTTCCGGTCCACGTCGTGACTATCCCAATACGTGAACCAACTTACTCCCGAATCAATCGCGGCCAACCCGGCTTTCTCCAGCCACTCCGCCTGCTGCCTTTCATTCAGCGCTTCGATGCAGGTGTTGAACTCCTCCGCCCACACCGGCTTTCGCCGGTCATCGCCATAGGACCGAATCAGCATCGCCATAGCAGACATTAGCTTTATGCTCGGCGGATCCATCGCCCCGCCGAACTTCAGCGACCCTGACCAGTAGGGATAGCAGTGCATCACCGGCATGCGCCGCCTCGCCAGTGCCTGCGGAGAAAACGTGGTCGCTTCAAACCAGGGCAATTCATCCACCCCGTTCACGTGCACGCCGTCCGGACAAACGCTCTCCATCAGCGAAAACATTTTTGCCATCCAAGCGTCGCCAATGCTAGGTTCCGCGGCCCAGCACGTGTTGATCTCATTGCCAAAGTCGAAGCCAATGATGTTGCTTCTCTGCTTCATCACCTCCGCCAGTTGCCGGATGAAAATTTCCTGTGCATTCCAGATCGCGTCATCCGCATAAAAACCCGATCCCGCCTTATTAAACGGAGGCAGGAAGAACCATCCACTCAGCTGTCCCGTGAACACGGTTACCACTGCATCCAGATTGCGCTCGCCCATCAGGGTAAGCAGCTGATCCAGCCTCTCCAGGTGAAGCGGACTCACCCACTTCGGATTGGGTTGAAAGTAAGGCCAGATCAGCAGGATTCGCAGATGGTCCGCGCCCAAAGCGGCGATCGCGTCCAGGTCTCGCCTCATCGAGTCCGCATCCCATTCATTCCAGCAAAACCACCAATTCCTCGACGGCGTATAGTTCACGCCAAAACGATGCCGTTCTAATGCAAGACTCCGGCCCTGTGTAGTGAGACGCAAGTCACCGACCCCCATCTCGCCAAGATCGAAATGGTTTGAGACCACCGAAGCCCTGGCGGCGAGCGAAGTCGCCGCGGCCGCGCCCAACGCGCTGGAGATGAAGTGACGTCTATCCATAACGGACCGACTATACGCGCTTCCGCAATGTCCCACGCAGTCCCTGAACGCGGAACTTGCCATTCATTAGAATCTGGCCAGTTACCATTGTGCCTCCCACAACGGAGCCATTCCCGCGAAGTTTCGTTTGCGGCACACTATTCCTGAGCCTCACATGCAACCCAAAGTGAAAATAAACCGGCGGCAACAGGAGCGCAAGCAAGGGGTGCTGCCGGTGCGAGTACGAGGAAAAGACGCATCCGGCGCGGTGTTTGAAACGCTGGCGCACACCCTCGACCTCACGCCCACCGGTGCACGGCTAGGCGCAATTCATCACCAGCTGAATGCGCTGGACACATTGGTAGTTCTTTTTCGGCAGCGCCGGGTTCAGTTCAGCGTGGTGTGGACGAAGCAGCTGGATGGGCATGGCGAGTATCAGGTGGGCCTGCAATTGACCACGCAGGAGAGCGATCCGTGGGGACTGAGCGCGGTTCACTCCAGCACGCCGCCGCTTACGAAATCCTCGGCAACATCGGGGGCCGCATGAATCAAGGGGGAATTATGGGCAACTTTCTAAGCAGGCTTTGGTCGGATGAACAAGGGGAGGACATTGCGGAGTATTCCGTGATGCTTGCAGTCATTCTTGTGATTGTGGTGGGCACCGTACGGCTGATCGGCTCGAATGCCGGCAACGTGTTCTCGCAAGTCGGTAGCGCTATTCAGTAAGCGGAAACCATGGGTCGTTCGCGCTGCGCGCTTGAATCTTGAGAATAGCGCCGCCGGTTATCCTAAAAAGTTATTCGCGGAGAGCGTTCCAGGATCAAGTGAAAAGCCCCGGATGACCACCGGGGCTTTTGCACGTCTGAGGCCCGTTTCCGCAGGCGAAAGGAATTCCGGGACCCTTCATGGTTTCAACGAGTTGCTCATCATGAGAGCAAAAAGAAGCGGTAGATAGATCACCGTCGCTTGCAGAACGTGGCGCGCGAACATCTTTGATCGCGGACTATTCAGCGGCAACTTCAGAAACGCCAGGCGGGCTCCAAAATAAAAAAGCGCAATCCCGAGCACGATGGCTCCCACCATATAGATCTTTCCCGCCATGCCGAAAACACTGGGCAAAACGCTTAGCGGGATCAAGATCAGCGAGTAGGCGACGATGCGGCGCGCGGTGGATCGCCCGTCTTCTTCGACAACCGGCAACATGCGAATTCCGCCGGCGGCGTAATCTTCACGATAGAGCCAGGCAATCGAAAAGAAGTGCGGAAACTGCCACACGAACAAGATGGCAAACAGAATCAACGTGCCCCATTCCAGCTGGCCGCGTGCCGCTGTCCAACCCAAAACTCCAGGCATCGCCCCCGGAAAAGCTCCGACGAAAGTACAGATCGGCGAGACTCGCTTCAGCGGCGTGTAAGCCGCGAGATATACCGTCGAAGTGAGGAAGGTGAGCAGCCCGGTCAGCGGGTTGGTGAAAACTGCCAGATAGAGTGAACCTCCCAAGGTGGCGACCAGACCGGCGATGGTGGCATGAAGCAGGCTCATGCGCCCGGTGGGAAGTGGACGCTGTGCCGTGCGGCGCATGTTTCCGTCAACCTTATATTCCATCACTTCATTCAGTCCGGCCGTTCCGCTGGACACCAGCCCAATTCCCAGCAAAGCGTGAAAAAGTCCCCAGGATAGCGACGAAACGCCAGCCTTCTGTGCACCGAAATAATAACCACACCAGGCAGTCATCACGATCAGTGTGGTCACACGAGCTTTCATCAATTCGGCGTAGTCGCGCAGGAGGGAAGTCGCCTGCCTGCGAAGTAAGTACAGTGGTTGGGTCATCGTGCTCATGGGCAGTTCGTGGTGTGGTTGTCGTACCGCTATACGTGCACTCTCAACGCTGTTCCATCGCAGCGACTCAGGATGAGGACGGCAGTTTTCAGTTTCTTGAGACGAGCAAGTAGGGTGGACCCACACGACCACCCAAGGATTGCATAGGTACTCTTATCGTTTTCGAAAGTCAAGTCTAAACTCAGACTGACATCGCAAAACGTATTCCAATCTGTCGCCAAAACGCAAAACCAACTGCTACTGACTCGCCGATGCGCCCGACTGTGTAAAGGTTTCCGGCGGATCAAAAAAGCACTGATGCCACAAAGCGGCGTCCGACAGTTTTCCGGCCTTCCATTGCTGCAGCGTCGGGAAGGTGGCGGCGATCATTCCACCGTCGGCGGCGTCAAAGATTACCACAATTCCTGCCAACTCCTGCGGCTTTTGTGCGAGTTCCGCATAGTTTCTGTCCAGCACGGACTTAACAAATTCCAGCCGCAGCTGCGGATCCGAATCTTTCCCGTTGTCGTCGTTCTTTTCTACCGAAACAATTTTCACATTCCTTCCCCGCAGAGGGCTCCAATCTCCCGGGAAAAGTGCGACATCTTCCCGAGAAATGTGGAACAGCTCGGCCGCGGCAGGCATCGCCTTCGGGTCGGGAGCAGCGTCGCTGTCGGGAACGCTGTCCGGCATCTCAAGGCTATTGCGCCAGATCCAACCTCGGGACAAGCCGGAAATACGCACATGCACCCAGTCCCGATTGAAATCCAGCATTTCGAATTCATCGCGGGCGCTCGCCAGAAACAAAGTCTTGGCGGTCAAGCTGGCGCTCGACACCACCGGAGTGCCGGATTTCTTCACCGCCACCAGGTTCTTGGGATGACCCTGATTCTTGAGAATCTCCTGCAGGCTGTCCGCTTCGTTTTGCAGCGGACCGCCATCCCTCGCCTCAGGCTTTTTCTTTCCGGCTTTCGAACTGGATTCTGCCTCTGCCGACAATCCCTGCGACAACGACGACGAATAAGTCCCGGCCTCGGGAAGTCTCGGAACAGGCGCGGAAATCGTCGGCTCGCTTGAGCCCGTAGACGTTGCGGCGGGAGACTTCGGTGGCTTGACCGCCGCTGTTACCGGCGGACTTGGAAGCGGCGCCGGAGCCGGCTGCGGTTCTTTGGCGGCGAGCTGATCCGACAGTTGATCGAGCAAGTCGGCCTCGAGACGGCCATTCGAAGTCAACAACTGATATCCCGATTTCGCAGTTTCCGGATCGGCGTACCAGGCTGTAACCTCCACGCTCACGCGCACTATCGAACCCCCGGAAGGCGCCGCGGTCACTTGTATCTTGGATTGATAATAGCCGCGTCGATAGTGGTCCAGGGGACGCTCTTGCGATGAAGTCGCGAACCCATCCAGCACCGGAAGGCGTCCGGCCGTAGCCGGTTGCATCTCCTTCAGAATTTTCTCCACCGTGGCTTTCGACTGGGGGAAAGTGCGCTCGTATCCGCCCGTCTGCGCGTAACTTGCGGCGGTGCAGCAGAGAACGGCTGCGCACAGAAGCATTGGCGACAACATTCGCCGGAAATTTGCGGTGCGCGGCGTCATGGCAGCAGCTCCAATTGATCGCGCAACACCCATCCATGCTGACCTTCATGCGTTTCCACGCCGTACCAGTATGGACTATTGATTACGATCAGCACTTCGGTGCCTGTACCCAACAATTGCAAGGTGCCCGCAGTATGGAACGGAGCGGACTTGAGCGGAGCGCCCGGAGACTTTACCAACCGCACCACTTGCTTGCGCAGATCCTTGATGCGTTCTTCCAATGGTTGATCGGGTGGTGCCGAGCTTGAAACTTCCGGCGGTTCTTGCGTCGCCGTCGCCGGCGCTGCTGCGGGAACCGGATCATTCTCGGCGGCTTGGAGCTCGGGCTGGGAGGACGATTGACCCGTAGCCGGCGGCGCGGCATCGTTTCCCACCGCCAGATTCCGCTTCTTCGCCAACTGTTCCCGGCGCTCTCTCTGGGCCTCGATGTCCTGCGCCTTCATGAATTCGATGCCGTCGAGATGTTCTCGAATGTCCTTGTACTCGGCGTTTTCGACCGATCCGTTGGATGGATGCACGATGTGGCGGAAGTCTTCCTTAAACAGCGCGTCGATGCGCAAGACGGTGTTGTTTTCACCCTGAGGCAGCACTACGTAGCGCACGGCCAGAGTACCAACGTCGCTGCTGTCCTTGAAGTTGCGCGGGTCGATGGCCTGGGTACGCACTTTGTAGATAACTTTACCGCCCTGGTCCCAGGCTGGAAACGCATTTGAGGACTCGGCGACCTTCGCGCCCGCGACAAACTCGTCCTTGTTGTATTCCTTGGTTCCCCGGATGACGCCATTTTGGGCCACGTCCTGCACCACTTGCTCCACTTCGGCTGCAGGCACAGGTATATTCACGATCAGGCCTTCCCCATACGAAACCTTCTCTTTGTCGCGGGCGGCGAGCGGAACGGCGAACGTCAACAGCGTAAACAGAAGAAGCAGGGGAAGCGGCGGAAGGGTTCTGGCCGATACCCCAAGCCCTGCCAGGACAGGCCCACTGCGTCGCGCGACGCTGTTCTTCACAGTTTCAAACTTCATGACCCAAAAAACCCGGCAACCCTTAAAGCCCATTCGTCAACAGACGTTTTGTCGATTTCCTGAACAGAGTCTCGTATGTTCGACGCAATGCTGTCAACTGCCATCGGCAGTTCGCTTTTTCAGTCGGCGAAGTCTCCGTAGAGAATTGTAAAAATTAACATTGTAAAAAAATTGTCAAAAAAAGCGTGCAAGCCACTTGAATTATTTCTCGTGCCCGTAGTAGGATTCACCCCCGGTACGGTGGTAGGACCTTGATTTAAAACCTACTCCGGGGCGAAACGAGGAAGGGGTTTCTCGTTCGTTGCCTGTCTTTATTCATTTTGCATCATCTTCGCTTATCGCCTTTTGTGGGAATGCGGTTCAACAAAAACTGATCTTGATTGAATGCCGAGGAGTCCGGCCATGCACGCTATGAGGCGTTTGCGCATTCGCAATGTCGCAAAGTTTGCGACCTCTGTTTCCGCCCTTTCGCTGATTCTCTTCTCTCTGGTTTTAACTTGCAGCCAGCCTGCGAGCGCCCTCCCCGCTTTTGCCCGCAAGTACGGCTTGCGCTGCTCGGCTTGTCATGAGTCCTGGCCGATGCTGAATTACTTTGGACAAAAGTTCAAAGACAACGGCTATCAGCTCATGAATGACCGTGACGCTCCCATCTGGCAGAATCCCGGGTACTGGCCGGTGGTCTTCCGCATCACGCCCTTCTGGCATCGCGTGAGCACCGGCAAAGTGCTGGTGGACACTTACTCGGGCGGAACCGCCGTCGGCCAAGCGGTCCAGCGCATCAGCAGTTCCGGATTCGACCTTAGCGGTCTCGACTTCCATACCGGCGGAACTCTGGAGAAAAACATCTCCTTCTATCTGCTTCCGTCCTCCGATCCTACCGGCGCTTTTCACTTTGAGCAGGTCTTTGTGCGCTTCGATAACATCGGTCACAGCCCCTGGTTCAATTTCAAGCTGGGTAGATTCGAACTCGACAACCTGCTTTCTGAAAAGCGCATTCTCACGCTGACCGGTAACGGTGGTATTTATCAGACCTATCACTTCATCCCTCAGGGTGACGGGAACATCTTTGGGCAGATGGGGGACAACCAGCTCGGCATCGAGTACCTGGGACACTCGGTTGATGATCGGACGCGAATTTCCGCTTCCCTTGTCAGCTCCAGTGATGGCAACGTGAACCTGAGTACCACCGCCAACGCCTACACCGGGTTCTTTGCCGCGAGCCAGGCTTTCGACGCGGGTAGGCTGGGGGTGCAACGGATCGGGTTCTACGCCATGGCCGGAGAAGCGTCAACGTACTATCTGACTTCTGGCGGGATTCCCATTCTTGGTTCCGGAATTGGCAACAAGGGCTTCACCCGCGAAGGCTTCGTGGGGCAATTCTACTTCGGCTCGCACGTCGGTCTTACGGTTGTGACTCAGCATGGCTCGGATAACGCGTGGTTCGGACAGGGTTATGGCAATGCAGAAGCCACAGACGGCAATGGAGGCACAACCTGCACGGCCGCTCCCTGCCCTCCGAACAATGTGCCGGGAACAACTCTTCCGGTGGGATCGCAGGCGCCCAGCTGGAACGGCGTCACTTTCGAGGGTCACTACATCTACAGTCCGCAGCTGATCTTCATCGGCCGATATGAGGTAGAGAAAATGTCGCAACAGGCAAACGGATCGGGATATAACCCTGCGTTTACCGGAGCTAACGGACTCACGGGCCCAACCCCTTCGGACTTTGGCAATATCTCCACCTACACCATCGGCTTTCGCTACAACCCGTTCATGACCAGCCGTGCCGGTTTAGCCTGGCACAACGAGTACAACTGGCTGCACCAGGACGGCACGGGCCCAAGTCTTGGCCTGAGCAGCGCCAACATCAACACCAGCGAAATACTGCTGGGACTTGACTTTGATTTCTAGAGAGGGATAGACATGCGGACAAGATTGCGGAAATGGTCGCTCTGGTTGGGCGCGGCTGCATTTTTGGCGCTCCCGCGGACTTCATCGGCTCAGCTCTCGACCGAACAGCTTAACGCGTGGGAAAACGCGCCCACCGCGGTCAGTCACATCGGCAACCTGACTGGGCACGCGAAAGATGCCGCCGGCGATTACCGCAGGTATTGCGTCGGCTGCCATGGCGAGTTGGGCGATGGGAACGGCGAAAACGCCAAGTGGTACGAGCCACCCTCGTTCCCCAAACCCCGCGACTTCCAGTTGGGCATTTTTAAGTGCCGCTCCACCCCAAGCGGGACCTTGCCCACCGATCAAGATCTTTTCGATACCATCGCTCGCGGCATGGACCGCTCCACGATGCCGCAGTGGAGCACCTTCACCAAGCAGGAGCGCGCCGACCTCGTGGCCTGGATCAAGCACTTCTCTCCGCGCTGGGCCAATGAGAAGCCGGGTGATCCCATCAAGATTCCTCCGGAGCCAGAGGTCACTCCCGAGCGCATCAAGGCTGGGCGCGAAGTATTCGCCCGCGTCCAGTGCTGGAAATGCCACGGCGTTCAGGGCAGGGCAAACGGCCCGTCGGCTCCCACTCTTACCGACGATCTCGGGCGGCCGATTGCGGCATACGACTTTACCGAAGGTTCGCGGCCCAAGTGTGGAGATACAGATCAGGATATCTACCGCATCTTCATGACCGGTTTGGATGGTACTCCCATGCCGTCATTTGCCGACAACATCAAGCCCGACGAGGCCTGGGACTTGGTTTTCTATCTGCGAACCTTTATGCACCAGCACAGCAAGGAAAAAGAGATGGCGAAGCAGCTCAATCTCAAGCCAATCGACCCCAATGCGCCGGCAGGCCAACCGTAGGGGCTAGAAAGGCATCGCAGGAACGGTTTTCAGCTACGCAGGTTCAAGGAGAAAGACCCATGAGAAGTAGATTCAATTTCGCGGCTGTACTAGCGGCGGTAGTTTTGATATGTTGTGGAGCCTTGATTTCGAATCCCAAGGTCGACGCCGCTGGAGAAGGCAAAATCACAGGAAGCGTTAAACTCACCGGCACGGCCCCTCACATGAGGGGCATTGATATGTCGAAAGATCCGTATTGTGTCAAGGCCAACGCTAGCTCGCCTCAG
>JBEKRE010000019.1:0-88487 GCA_049519055.1 Candidatus Sulfotelmatobacter sp.
CCCCTCACGAGGAGGCTACAGTCCGTTGTGCCAAAGCGCGTCCCGGGTCAAACTCATCCTCGGGCTCTCAAGCGCCAGTAAGGCCGAAGACCTCTGGACCACACGCCTCGACACAGCATACTCATCCGATGGCAAACTTCTGGCCTTCTTCACGCCGAGCAAAGATCCTAGGTTGACCGTAGGGAAACTCGCTTTGGTTCCGCTCAAATGCCGGGCCCAAGCCGCAGGTCACATTCCTCGATCCCGACTCGCGTTTTGCGAAGTCCTCAAAATTCACGCCCGACGGAAAAGGGCTGGTTTATGTCATCCACGAAAAGGGCGCTGACAACCTGTGGCTGCAACCTTTGGATGGCTCGCGCGGCCGCCAGATCACGGCTTTTCAGGACGACACGATCCAGTACTATCTGTTTTCGCCCGACGGCAAGTCCCTGGGCGTTATGCGCACCCACACCGAATCTGACGTCGTACTCCTGAGCGATACAGGATCTTCGGCGCAATAACCCGGGGTGGATATTGCCGGGTTACTGTACGTCGGAGACTTTCCCGCTCAGAAAAATGACCTTCATATCCTTGTAGTAATAAATCTGCTTGGTCCCGAGGGTCACTTTCTTCTCCGGCTTACCCATGGCCGCCTCGACCTGGTCGGTGGTCATCCCCTTCTCGATGCTGGCTGGCTCCGCCGGCGGTTGTTCGGCTGGTTGCTGCTGGGCTTGGTCCTGACCGGCGGCCGCCGGTTGTCCGCCCTGATCTCCGCCCTGCTGATCGCCTTTGGCTTGTTGCTGGTCGTCGCTGCTGATGGAAAGAAGGGTCCCAATCGTGTCTTCCACTTGACCCGCACTCGCCTTAGCGAGCGTGCCTTTAGGAAACACAAAGACCACATTCGCCTTGTTGTAAGTCGTAGGATCGGTTTTGTTGCACTTGTCGCAGGCCACAATCCCCAGCGTTACCGTGTCCTTGTCCAGGTTCACATCAATCTTCGCGGGATATACCTTGTCGCCCTTCGCGAACAACTTGGTGGTTTGTTCCTTCCCGAACTTCTTCATGCCGAACCCGATGCCCTTCGACAGCACTGCATTGGGCGCGTGTACCGTCCCGCCCTCGTATTTGTTGGACTGGACGCTAGTATCCGAATACGGTACACCCAACAGTCCGCCCTTCTGGACCGCCAACAACGTGCCCTCTTCCACCACGGAATATCCGCTCGTGTCCGATCCCATCTTCACCACTTTGTATTGCGCCACCAGCTGTTCCTGCAGAGAAACCGCTTGAGCGCCAGCCAGCACCGGAGAGACAGCACCGGCCAGAAGCAGCAACCCAAACATCATTGTGTAGAATGCCCGCGACGTCATAAAAGCCTCCGCCTAGCTTTCTTCCATGGATGAGTCCAACTGGTGCTCTGCCGGCAAACGCAAAGCAGGAAAACCCAACGCTGTCAATTGGAGAAGGGAGCGTCGTCTCCGACGCCCCCTTTGATCGACGATCCGTAAAACCGCCGCTTTGCAATCGCCGGTTCCTAGTTTCCTCCGCCAGATGCAGCTTCCTGCTTGACCTCCGACTCGGTCTGGTCAGCCTGCTGCTGCTGGTCTTGCAGAGTTTTCGCCACGCTGGTGTCCGGTGGCGGAGGCTGAACGGCCCCTGCCTGGGTGCCGGTATCCGGCGCCGCCGGCATACCGCCCGTGCCCTGCTTCTTCGCCATTTCGCCCATGCCGTTGGTAATGTTCTCCTGGAAGTGGTTGTACATCTCCTGCAAATCATCCACTTTCACGGCAACGGTTTGGCCCGACGCGCAGTCGCCCTTCTTGGTGGCCGAGACGCTCGCATTCACGGACTGGTCTGCATCTGGAGTGTCCGTGAGACGCGTAATCACGTCCCCAGACGTCAGGCCGCATTCCTGACCGTTGGCTACCACTGTCACATCGGAGTCCACCACGAAGGTACGTTGTGCTGGATCCAGCGCCGGAGGCGGCTGATCGCTGGTCGGCGCCGGAGCTGCTGGAGCTGCCGATGCTTGTCCACCACCCGAGTCCTGGCTGGCCTGCGACTGCTGCGCCGCCAATTGGGCTTTCACTTCCTGGGCAATGGCTTCCTTTACCTCGGGAGTCAGCGCCACTGGGCCGGACGCCACCGGAGCCGCATCTCCGCCGCCGCCATCGCCTGCGCTGGCTGCTGCGTCCGCCGCCATCGCATCGGCATTGGCCTCAGTCCGCGCCGCGTACGCCGCCTGCAACTGCGCTGAAATCAGGTAATCCGTCAGCCAGTAGTACGGAGCCGCATAGACAGGATACGGATTCCACCACCCGCCGTAGAATCCCCACCACGGCGCTCCGCCCCAACCCCATGCCCCGATACCCCAGGCAATCGGTGCTCCCCACGGATGCCAGCCCCATCCATAAAATCCGGGATGGTACCAAACCCCTGGGTAGTAGCCGTAGTACATATGTCCGCCCCAGCCGTAGCCGCGATAAAGCCCGACATGGTAGCGTCCGCCGGCATAGTATGTCCGTGAGTAATAGGCATGACCGCCGCGGGTCACGTAGGCTCGCTGCACATAGCCTCCATGTCCTCGGGTGACGATGCGCGCTCCGTTGCGCTCGCTCACCACCGTGCGCCCACCCCGCACTCCGTGCTCGATGTGCATGCCGCCCCGATTGATGGAACGAATCGATCCATTAGGACGAATGCTCGCTGATCCTCCCCCCTTGAGAGAAACATTCCTGCCGGGAGGAGTACGGCTGCCCACGTTGCTACGACTGGCGGTCGCCGGGCGACCCCCTGCCGCCCCCGGACGCCCGCCCGTTGCCGGACGGCCTGCTGCTGTGCCCGGGCGGCCGCCTGTCGTCGTATGGCCCGCCGTTGTGCCCGGTCGGCTGCCCGTCGTCGTGTGGCCCGCCGTTGTACCCGGTCGACTGCCCGTCGTCGTGTGGCCCGCCGTTGTACCCGCTCGGCTACCCGTCGTCGTGTGGCCCGCGGTTGAACCTGCGTGGCTCGTCGTCGTCCCACGCGAGGGGGTCGAACTATGCGACTGCGTTGTGCCGCGCGAAGGAGTCGAAGTGTGCGACTGCGTTGCGCCATGCGACGCGGTCGACGGATGGGAAGGTGCGCTCGCCTTGGGCGCCGCTTTGGGAGCGCTCCCACCCCCGCTCGGCTTGTGCTGGCCCCACGCCCATGCCGGAACCATTAGACATAACGAAAACACCAGCCACCTCTGCACCATCTTCTCACTTCTCGAAGTGCGATTCATTCCAGCCTCCTGATCTCTGAACTTCTACCGCAGCTTTTTCCGGCAACTCCGCTTACGCAAGGTTGTGGTAAGCTCCGGACCCTCTCCACCATAAACACGAAGATCGCAGATTCCACCCTGAGTAATTGAAAATTTCTTAAGCCAAATAAGGAAGGCCCGCAAGATCCACGAACCCAGATGTGACCAAACACCACCGGAAACCCGTATCCCGAGGCGAAAAAACGTTATCAGAACTTTGCCGCTCGTGCAAATGATTCCATGGATGGCGGACTAAAGAATTGCCTCCAATCTTTGCTAAGACTCCACGCGAAGCTCCGAATTCCGGCTGGTGCTCAATCCCAAACCGGTCATTTCCTTCCGACACGTGCCTGCTGTAATCTATGTTTTCCTTTTCCGGAGGCATTGCTTGCGCTACCTCGATCGACTGCAACCCCTCGCACTTCTTCTCATGCGCCTTACGCTTGGCGCCGTCATGGTCGGACACGGATATCACAAGGTCTTCGGCGGACTTCAACAGCATGCTCACTTCGTTGCCAGCCTCGGACTTCCCGCCTGGACCGCCTATCTTTCCGCCTTCGCCGAGTTCTTCGGCGGGCTCCTCGTCCTCATTGGCCTGTTCACCCGCGCCGCGGCTTTCGCTATCTGCATTGATCTTTCCGTTGCCATTGCGAAAGTCCACTTCCACAATGGACTAATGGGCGAACATGGCTACGAATTTCCCCTGGCCCTCGCTACTCTCGCTTTCGGCCTCATCTTCTTCGGGGGTGGAGCAATTGCTTTCGATCACGTCCGTGCTCCGGGAGGAGGAGGAAAATCGAAATAATGGGGGAAACTCTGAATTCCCGAGCGGCAATAAACAGACCGGCGTTTCCCCGCGCAACTTTCTGCTGGCTTGCGGGTTTGATTGCAGGTTGAAAAAGAGCGTCTGGACGCTAGGAACTCGTTCGCTCTCTTGACATTTCTTTACAAGAGTCAGTGCGGTTGAATCCGGTGCAGTCAGAAATTATGATGGGTGGCACCAAACTTTGTTGCATCCGAACGATTTCGTAGGCGCATCCTATCGCTTACCACGAACTGATTGGAGGCTTCTCTTGAGAAAGTTAGCTCTTCTCGCACCGGTCTTAGCTCTGCTGTTCTCTTGCCATCTGGCCGCGGCCCAGCAAGGCGACATCATGTTTTTCGGGGGTGCTCTCTTGTCGTCCGCGCCCAGCACAAATCAGCTGTTCTCCGGAAACATCGCGGAAAAGGGTGGCACCTATCTCGGCGTCAGCGGAGATGTGGTTGGCTTCAAGAGACGCCTGGGCTTTAACGTGGAAACCACCTGGAGAGCGAGTCAAGCGAGTTATCTGGGCTACGAAACCTACCGCCCTATCCTGACCGACTTTAACGCACTCTTCCAGCCCAAGCTCGGGAAGAAAGTCGGCCTCGATCTCTTTGGCGGCATCGGCATTGCCAGCACCCGCTTCTACGTGCCCTATGCCACTTCTTGCTCCTACTTTTCCGGCTGCATCAACTACACCACCAGTGACCACTTCATGGAGGATCTCGGTGCCGGTCTCCGCTACTACGTCTGGCACCATTTCTTTGTCCGCCCGGAGATTCACTACTACCACATTCAGAACAACACCGACGTCTTTAGCACCGACAACGTATTCCGTGTGGGCGCTTCCATCGGATATACCATCGGCAACGACTAGGCTTTTGACTCCGCCGCCCGGTCGCGGGTTTGATATCATCGGGACGAGCTAATTCCAAGAGCCGGGATAATTCTTTTCCTGCCGCCGTTCGCGGCTGCTTCACCGGTGCGCCACCGATCCGTGGGCGCATTCCAGAAGCCCGCAACGAACTGACAAGAGGGTGTATTGAGAAAATTCGCTCTGCTCGCTTCCGCGTGTGCAGTTCTTCTGTTCGCTAACTTCGCCTCTGCCCAGCACGGGGACATCCTCCTCGGCGGCGGCACCCTAATGTCACCATCTCCGGTCAACGACTCGGTGGGTTTCCATCCGCCAAATGAAAAGGGTGGCACCTTCCTCAGCGTCGGCGCCAACTACGTCCGATTCAAGCACAACCTGGGTTTTAACGCGGAAGTTGCCTGGAGGGACAAGACCCTGAGCTACCCCAACAATGGCGAGACCTACCGCCCTTTCTTTACCGACTTTAACGCGCTTTTCCAGCCCCGGATCAACAAGCGGTTTACTCTCGATCTCTTGGCCGGCATCGGCGTAGCCACCACACGCTTCTC
Organism: Candidatus Sulfotelmatobacter sp.; assembly: GCA_049519055.1. Taxonomy (GTDB): domain Bacteria; phylum Acidobacteriota; class Terriglobia; order Terriglobales; family Acidobacteriaceae; genus Sulfotelmatobacter. Next base: position 5,484 of record JBEKRE010000019.1, read on the forward strand.
CCTTCCCAATTCCACTTCCTGCAGCGTTCCCACCAGCGGATGCGTCTTCTACACCACCAGCAACCATTTCATGGAAGACCTTGGTTTCGGTCTCCGCTATTACGTTTGGCACCACCTACCCAACATATTTGTCCGGCCCGAGGTGCACTACTATCACATCCAGAACAACGTCGAGTTCAGCTCCCCTAACGTGTTTCGCGTCGGCGCGTCCATCGGCTATACCATCGGCGAGCACTGAACTCCTCCGCGTTCTCGGGACTCTCCCGTACCCCTGAACTAAAAAAGGCAGCGTCTTCTCGACGCTGCCTTGATGTCGCTTGGGTCTAGACCCTACGGTTCCTGCATGCAAATCTCAGCTTCGTGGATCGCCGCATCGATATGCTCGATCGCTTTGGCGCGATGGCCATGGAACTCGCCATCGGCGTGTTCCATATGTTCTCGCGCATGGTGCAACTCCTCGAGCGCGTCGTGCACCCGCGGGTGCGGAGGCATTGGCGCCGGGGCCGCTGCCAAGGGACTGGCCGGAGCCGCCGCCGCAACCGGCGCGGGTGCCTTGGGACCAGCCGCCGCTGCCGACAAGGCCAGGGTCAACAGGAGCATTGCCATAATCAACAGAGTTAAGAACTCGAGTTTCTTCATGCGTTCCTCCTCGTCCGAATTCCGGCGCGGACGCCGCCAGTAAGATCATCGAAGATCAATGCCCACGGACCCCGCCTGCACACCGGCACGCCCGAGACACCCGCACAGTATAAGCTGCCCCTCGCCGGAATCCTCATCTTTGGAAGGTGACTGATAAGGTGCGCTCTAGGCGTCACATCGCGCCCTGCGGCTTCTCCGCCACAGCCACAACGCCGCCGCCACTACCACAATGGTCACCACCAAATCGAAGCGCCTGAGATCATCGGCCAGCCGTCCCCAATGTCCGCCAAACAAATATCCCGCTCCGCACATCGCGGTTACCCAGACCGTTGCGCCCAAGAAGTTGAACAGCATGAATTTCCGCCACGGCATGTGGAGCGCTCCCGCCAGCAGCGAGGCCAGCACACGCATACCGAAGAGAAATCGCGCCAGAAAAACCGTGGCCGCCCCGTACCGCTCGAAAAGCCGTTCCCCCCGCGTCACGCTCTCGGTGCGAATCGAGAACACATGCCGGTAGCGTTCGATCAGCGGACGCCCTCCGTGTCTCCCCAGAACAAAGCCGAGCGCTCCGCCCAAGGTCGTGGCCAGGGTCGCGACCACAATGATCCAGGGAAATCGTAACTCATGTTCCGAATACGCCAGGAAACTGGCCAGCAGCAGGATGGTCTCACCAGGCAGAGGCAGTCCAGCGCTTTCGAACAACAACATGATCGCCACGGCCCAGTACCCGTGATGCACCAGTTCGCCGCGCAGCAAACTCAGGATATGGTGGCTCATGATGGAAGCGCTATAAAACGGAGCGCTTAGGCAGGAAGCTTCTCACGCGTCAGGAATTCAATCAACTCCTGATTGAACTCCTCCGGACATTCTTCGTAAGGCAAGTGCCCAACCCCAGGAAACACAATCAGCTTGGAATCCGGAAAATATTTCGCCAGCGGCTCCGCCGAAGACGCGTACACCGCCCCATCCTTGCTGCCCCACATCAAGAGCGTGGAAATACTCCCGAGCTTCGGCAGAATCGTTTCCAACTCTCGGAGGTCTTCGGTCCAGGTCCGCACAATGCTCAAGACATGGTCGAACAATCCCGGCTTTTTCAGCGGAGCCACATATCCTTCCAATGTTCCCGGAGGGATGCGGCTTCGGTCGCCATACATACGAGCATGCCAATAAGGAAACAGGCAACTCAGGCGCGCGATGGTAAGCCGAAACAGCACCGCACCCGGCAAAGTACCGAAAAACGGCGCCAGCCTCCGTCCATGCGCCGAATAAGGATTCACCGGGTCCACCAGAATCAGCCGCCGCAGCTTCAGAGGCGCCTTCGCATCGAGGCATTCCGCTGCGGCAAACATCGCAACCGCCCCGCCATGCGAAGTTCCCAGCAAATCAAACGAGGTAATTCCCAGCTTCCTGATAAATTGCAGAAGACGCTGCGCCGTTCCCCGCATGGAATAATCGATCCCCGGCACACGATCCGAAAATCCAGCCCCCATCATGTCCGGCGCATACACCGTCGCATAAGGCGCCAAAGCCGGCATGGTGAACCGCCACGAAAACGAATATCCCAGTAACCCGTGCACTAAAATCAGTGCCGGTCCCGGGGGTGCTCCATTTCTCGCGTGTTTTGCCAGAAGCGGGGTTTTCGTGCGCAGATATCGCATGCGCGCTCCATCCATGTCCATCCAGCATTCTTCAACGCCAGGACTCCACCCGGGAAAGCTCGCGGACGAATCTTCCCTGTCCGCCGTCTCCACCGCCGATTCTTGTTTTTTCGCGGACAACTCTTTCCCTATCGCCCGATTCTATTTAAGTGAACATCGCCTCTGTTCGCTTCACTTGGGGAGCTTCGGCTCCCCGTTTTTCCTTGGTCATCCTGAGCGCAGCAGATGGATCCCTACTCGCTTACCTGACCTCAGCGTGGCAAGGCAATTTCTTGTCGCGCCCTGGCCACCTTCAAGCCGCCGCCTTCCGCTGCTTCCTGAGCAACTTCTTCAGCACCCGAATCCCTTTATCCACATGCTTCTCCTCCAACAAAAAGGGAGGCAAAAACCGCACCACCGTATCGTGCGTGGAGTTGAACAGCACGCCCTCCGCCAGGGCCTCATCCACAATCGGTCGTGCCGGAATCTCCAAATTGATCCCCTGAATAAATCCGCGTCCCCGCACTTCCTTCGCCGCCGGACTCTTTTCAGCCACCAGCTTCAGTTCCTGCTGCAGGTACGCCCCAACTTTGTTCACGTTCTCCAACAACTTCTCTTCTTCCACAATGGCCAAGAATTCCAGCGCCACGCGGCAAGTCAGCGGACCCCCTCCAAATGTCGTCCCATGCTGTCCCGGCGAAATCGCGTTGGCAAATTCTTCCTTCGCGATAAATGCCCCCAGCGGCAACCCAGCCGCGATCGGCTTGGCAATCGCCACGATGTCCGGAGTCACTCCAAAGCTCTGAAACGCAAACATCGCCCCTGTGCGCCCCAGCCCGCACTGAATTTCGTCAAAGATCAGCGCCGCCTTGTGCCGGTCCGCCGCCGCCCGGCACTCTTGCAGAAACTGCACCGAGCACTCATAAATTCCGCCTTCGCCAAAAATCGGCTCCAGCACAATCGCGCAAGTGTTCTCATCCACTGCCGCCCGCAATCCCTCAACATCGTTCTGCGCAACAAATGTCACTTCTTCCAGCATCGGCTCAAATCCCCTGCGATGCTTCTCCTGCCCGGTCAGCGAGAGCGCCCCAAACGTCCGCCCGTGATACGACCCCTTGAGCGCCACCAGCCGCGACTTCCCCTCGCCGCCCGCGCGATGTCCCGCGAGCCGCGCCAGCTTGATCGACCCCTCAATCGCCTCGGTGCCGCTGTTCTGAAAAAACGCGCGGTCCAAACCGGAAAGCATGCACAACTTCTCGGCCAGCGCCCCCTGATACTCGTGGTAATAAAGATTGGAGACATGAATCAATTTCGCCGCCTGCTCCCGAATCGTCTTCACGATCCGCGGATGCGCATGCCCCAGCGCATTCACCCCCAGCCCCGAAACAAAGTCGAGATAGCGCCGGTCCTCGAGGTCGTAAAGAAACACGCCTTTCCCCCGCGTCAACACGATGGGGTAGCGATTGTAAGTGCCCAGCAAATATTTCTTTTCCAGCTCCGCGATTTGTTCGAATGTTTTCATAGGAAGTCTTGATTGTAACGGACGGATGGCCTGCGCCCGTGAGCGACTCCTCAAGAATCGTAGCCGGGGCCGCCAGGCAACCCACACTCTTTCCACGGCTTTTCCCAATTCCAGAGCCCGTACCTCACCTTGATCGGCAACGGGAATCCAAGCTGATGCGCGAGCATCGACACCTGCGGGCGATGGTGGGCCTCATCAGATAGCATGTAACACAGCATTTCCACGCCAACCGGCCAAGGCCGAGCCCAGCCGTCTCTACCAAACTTCTCAACCCGGCTCCCCCCACCGTCCAGCGCTTCCGCCCGCATCTCCGCGCAGCGAGCGGCGCTCTCGGTCAATCCCGCACAGGCCGGGCGCGGCGTGCAGTGGGTGCGGTTGAGCTGTCGTGGAACCTTCAGGTGCGGAGCCGTAAGCCTGACCCACTTGCAGCCGACATTGTGCATGTGCGTGAAGATGGCTGCGACGGTGCCGACCTTGCCCGGCGGTTTGGCTGTCCAGGCGGTAGGGTCAAGATGGGCGATAAGAATCTGGTTCATGCGATCATTGGCGGCAAAGATCTGGACTGCGGCTCGGCCAATTTGAATATGGACTCTGGGTTGACGAGTGGTCACGGCTCTCTACCCCTTGACATAATATTTCCGGGCCGTCGGCCGTTCTGAAGCAATCCATGTCATCCCTGGGTGGTTAATCCGTCTCCCCCGCTTGGTACAGCTTTCGCGGTATTGTCTCGAGTCCATTCTCCAATTAGCTTGCACGGAAAGATTCGCGCGGGTTCATCTCCCCCGAGCCTTTCATGGGTCCGTCTCCAACGGAACATTCTGACCCTCGCGACTAACTTTGTTTTTGTCTTTCGGGAAGATGGTTTCGCGCCAACCATGGTGAACGCTGAAGAAGGTATATGAGCCAACTCCGCGGCCTGCTGCAACCAACCGGTAGGACTACGCTCCGCACCGACGGTGTGATTCATGGATGGTCCCAGCGTCGAGAAACTCCGAGCTGAGCTCGAACGCCTGATGCGGGAGCAGATTGAGAGCATGAAAAGCCAGACTTTCTTGGGGATTACCCCTGAAGACTTGCTCCACGAAAAGGAGCGCATGCAACGCATCCGCGAAGCGTCCGCCGATTATCTGGAGGCTTTGAAGAGACTTCTTCCACTAAGGTATTTCGCAGAATGGCGTTGACTGTTTGTCTTGAAAGGAAAGCCTATGACGGAGAAGCCGAGTGTCACACTGCCGGGAACCGTAGAAAACGTCATCAAGCCTTCTGAGCCCAGCCAGCCAGAAAAGGCGCAGATTGCGATCGAAGGAGCCGACGATCTGTACAAAGAGATCCGTATTAAAAACTCACTCACCACCGAAAATGGGGATGAGGTGCGCCTCAACAAGGGTGCGCAAGTGGATGTTACCGTGGAAGCGAATTCGGAAGTGACCTTCCCTAAGAGGGAGTAAGACAACCTGTTCAGTACAACCCTTTTTCCCCCGGCGGCCGCGTCTTCCACCTCCGGTGCACCCACAACCACTGCTCCGGGTATTTCCTCACGTACTCTTCAATGATCGACGTAAATTTCTGTGTGCTGGCCTGGATGTCCGCCTCCAAATCCCCTGTGCGCAACAACTCCACCGCCGGATCAAACCGCAGCCGGTACTTGCCTAGCTTGGCATCCCAAATGGTGAAGGTCGGAACCACCGCCGCACCGGTGCGCAGCGCAATCCGCGCTAACCCGCTCGCCGTGCATGCCGGGATTCCGAAAAAATCCACAAAGATTCCTTGCGGCGGAGTCATGTTTGTATCCATCAACATGCCCACCACTTCGCCCGCGTGCATCGCCGAGAGCAGCCCGCGCACGAAGTTGTCTTTGTCTACGGTCTTGTTGCCATGCATGGTCCGATACTCGCGGATCAGCCGGTCCAGAAACTGATTGTCCAGCGCCCGCATCACCACGTGCATCCAGTACCCGTGCATCGAATGCGCAAAAGCGGAAAGCTCCCAGCCGCCAAAATGCGCGGTCAGAAAAAGCACTCCCTTGCCGTGCGCATAAGCCCGCTGGTAATTTTCCAGCCCGTCATACACGACGACCTGCCCAATATTTTCCAGCGTGTATTTAGGAAAGTGGCAAACCTCGGCTAGTTGACGTCCCAGCGAAGCAAACTCCCCACGTAAAATCCGCGCCCGCTCCGTCTCACTTTTTTCCGGAAACGCCATGGCGAGATTGCGCATGCCCACCTGCCGCAATCGCACGTGCAGAAGATAAACCGCCCAGGCCAAGCCGATGCCTAGGCCTCGCGCCAGAGGCCGCGGCAAAATGCCGAGGATTTTTATAAACGGCCAGGCTGCCGCGTACTCAAGTCGCTGCCGCATCGGGGAAGCGTGACGGTACCACCGTCAAAAATTATTTGCAAATAATTTGGATAGTGGTTCCGAGCAAGTGCTCTTTGCGCAGCGAGGAATCTGGGCGAGCCGTGCGGTGTGTCGCGGTTTTTGCGACACATAATCGCGCCTTTGGCTCGCACCCTTATCGCGTCCTTGCTATACCCAGCCCCGGAGTTCTGCCCCTACTTCGCTGCTTCCTGAGCCCACTTCGACAGTGATGTCAGAAACGCATTCGCCCCCGCCGGCGGATCAATCTCTCCCGTAAGCGAGGTCCGGAAGGGCACCATGCGTCCGTAAAACTCCCGCGTGCTGTCCTTGTCCTGCTTGATTACTGCGCCATTCAAACTCACGCCCGCAAACAGTCCGCGTGCGCGCGAATAGGTCAGCACTTCGGCCCGCATCTTCCAATCCGTATTCCCTTCCGCATGGCGACCCACCGGCCCCGCCGCCACCGAAGCGTCCGCCCCCAACGCGAACTCGCTTGACAGCAGATGCTTCATCCCATCTTTGTTCATGATAAGCATCACGAGGTCCACCGCTTGACCGCCGATCTGAAATCCAAAGCTGCCGCCCGTCACCACAAAAAAGGCCGGTGCGCTCCATCCTTTCGGCGTGCGGCAACTGGCCAGCCCGCGGCCATACTTCGCGCCGACGATAAAACCACCCTTCAGCATCGACGGCACCACCGCCAAGCACTCCGCCGAACCCAACACCTCTTCGGGAATGCCCTTATCCGGCGCACCTTGAATGTCGTTCAACACATCCGCCGCCGCCTGTACCCGTTCCGTAGCCTTCGTTTCCTCATCCGCCGCAAAGGAGAAGGCGCCAAACACCACAATTAAAGCCAGCAACAAGAACTTTTTCATGGTTCCTCGTCACACAAGAATTTTCTGGGATCTGATGCTTTGGATTGTAAACGAAGCGTGCGGCCGTGTGTCAGCAACGCTTAAACAGGAAGGATCGATGGTAAAACGGGTGGGAGATGGAGAACCCTTGGAGGCAAAAAAATCGGGGCTGAAAGCAGTGACCCTAATCGCCACTCTCAACCCCGTCTCCCAGGTTCTGTGGTAGGTGGGGCGAGTATGCGTCAGAGTGGTTGCCTCAACAAGATTACGGAGGTCATCGTCCCAAAGTAATCCAGCTAGAGGCTAGGAGCGAACGGCTAAAAGCGTCTTTACTTGGCTGCCACCAGCGAATGCGTGATCGCATGCACCGACAGCGCAATCCTGTTCTGCACGCCCACCTTGCGCATCAACTTCGCCACGTGAGCTTTCACGGTGCGCTCTTCAATTCCCAGCTGCGAGCCAATCTCTTTGTTGGAGCGTCCCGCCACCAGCATTTCCAGCACTTCTTTTTCGCGGTCGGTGAATGTCACCCGGCCCGCCGGAAAAATTCTCCCCGGCGCCGACGACACTCGCTCAATGAACATGGAAAGCACTCGCCGCGGCGCCCAAACCGATCCTTGACTCACGATGCGAATCGCCTGCGCAAATTCCGCTGGCGAAGCCGCCTCGTCCACATAGCCCTTGGCACCGGACGCGATCGCCTTAAGAATGGTCTCTTCGTCCACCCCCGACCCGGTCACAATAATGCGCAGGTCCGGACGTGTTGCCTTCAGGCTCGCCATCACATCAAACAGGTTCTGGCCGGAGCGGTTTCCCAGGAGGATGAGGTCCACGTTCTGCAACGTAGAAATCTCAGGTAGTCCGGCGGAAATCAGTTCGAATTCAGGCTCGGTATCGAACAGAGCGCGAAATCCCACAAACCTCAGCGGGTCGCTCTCTACTACAGCAATTCTAATGGTCGGTTTTCTCGCTACAGCTGCTTTCATAGGTTTCCCTGTGGGGCATAGTTTATTAGGTAGAGCATAACGGCAATTCCCCGCCCTGCAAAGAGAACGTGACCGAAGTCGAATTACGGGAGTAACATGAAAAACAAGGTCTGGAAACGCTTGCCAAGCGAAATCTGCCTGTTTTTCCACCATGCCGCTCCGGAGAACATTCAGCATGAAGATTCGTTTTACACATTTCGCCGCCCTAATCGGCTGCGTCGCCCTCCTTGTGGCCATGCTGTCTACGCCGACTCCCGCACTGCCCGCTCAGGCTCCCGCCGCCACTTATCAACCGAAGTTTCCCGGCGACCCCGCCCGCTCGGATTCCGAAGCCGCCGCGCTCGCCTACATGCGCGTGGTTCTCCGCGCCCAGCACCGCTTCGAGAAACAGTACGACCACTTCGCCACTTCACTCACCGAACTCGTTCACTCCGGATCTTTCACCAAGCGCATGGTCGACCCCAACCGCGGCGACTACACCGTCGGCTTCAAAGGCAAGAAAGACAGCTTCATCCTCACTATGACCCCCCAGCACTTCGACGCCCAACACCGCTCGTTCTACGCCGAAGACGATGGCAAAATCCACGGTGACGAAGAAAAACCCGCCGACGCCGACTCGCCGATCGTCAAATAAGTAATGAGACCTCGACGAAGCTATCTGGATCATTCATCCCCGATTTTGTAAAGTACGCAGGGGGAGTGCCTTTGCGCCCTTTGCCATTTTCCGGGGGACCGGTTTACGCCTTCGTTTTTTGGTGCTCATTTGCGCTGTGGGGTAACGCTGGAAATCGTCGCCTCTCGAGTCAAACGTTCCTCTGATTCCTCAAGGGCGAAGGATCGAGGCCCTCTCGTGCTCATCGTCATCCTCTGGTGGACCGGCATCGCCGCCGATTTCCGGTTGTCTTTCCATCTGCCGCAGGCCTCCTTATCAGGAGGGCAACGGCTCGCATTTGGTCTCGGCATTGTCTTGATGATCGCCGGCATTGCGCTTCGGCAGTGCTCGATTGTGGTATTGGGAAAATACTTCACTTCCGATGTCGCAGCACAAAGCGGCCATTCATTGATTGAGGTCGGCCCCTATCGTTATGTCCATCATCCTTCTTACACCGGCGCGCTGCTAACCTTGTTGGGCTTTGGTTTGGCGCTCGGAAACTGGGCCGGTCTCGCCGCCGCACTGTTTTGTAAGGCCTGCGCTTATGCCTATCGCATCACCGTCGAAGAGGCTGCTCTCACCGCCGCCCTCGGAGAGCCGTACAGGCAATAGGTAACTCGAAGCAGGAGGCTCGTTCCGTTCCTGTTCTGAGTCGACGTAACCCTCGTTCCGAGGGTATGCGGAAAGGACACATGATTTCGAGACGTGAGTTCATCGCCGGTTCCGTGGCTCTCGCTGCTTCTGCGAGTGCCCCGCGATTCGCTGCGTCGCAATCAGAATCGGTGCTCGTCAACGATGTTCATTCTCAACTCAATCCCACTCGGGTGCTTCGGGTCTTGGAGCCCAAATCCATTGAGGAAGTCCAGACCATCGTTCGTTCCGCGCGTAAGAGCGGAAACGCAATCTCGATCGCGGGCGGAAGACACGCGATGGGCGGGCAGCAATTCGGCAAAGACACGCTTTTAGTTGACGTAAGAAGACTCAGCCGGGTGATCCACTTGGATAGTGATCGCGGCATCGTCGACGCCGAAGCCGGGATTGAGTGGCCAGAACTGATCCGGGGTTATATCGCGCTGCAGAATGGTAGCGGAGAAGCGTGGGGCATCGCCCAAAAGCAGACCGGAGCCGATCGCATTTCTCTTTCTGGAACGATCGCTGCCAATGCGCACGGACGCGGTCTGAGAATGAAGCCCTTCGTCAGCGATATTGAATCCTTCGTGCTGGTCGACGGCACCGGCACAGCCCATTCTTGCAGCCGCACCGAAAACCCGGAGTTGTTCCAGCTAGTCCACGGCGGCTATGGACTGTTTGGAATCGTGGTCTCGGTAAAATTGCGCCTTGTTCGTCGAACCAAAGTCGAACGAGTCGTCGAAATTCGTACCACCGAAGAACTGATGCCGGCATTCGACAAACGCCTCTCCGACGGATTTCAATACGGTGATTTCCAATTCTCCATCGAACGCGATTCGGAGGATTTCCTTCACAAAGGCGTCTTCTCCTGCTACCGGCCGGTGCCGCCCGAAACCGTGATTCGTGAGCAAAAACAGCTTTCCGATGAAAACTGGAGGCAGTTGCTATTTCTCGCTCACACCAACCCCAAGAAGGCCTTCCAAACCTACGCGAATTACTACCTTTCAACCAATGGCCGAGTCTACTGGTCGGATCTGCACCAGCTAAGCATCTACCCGGACAACTACCACCGTGAAATCGACGCGAAGCTCCACGCTCCCTACCCCGCGACCGAGATCATCACAGAGATTGATGTACCCAGATCGGCTCTGAAGGGATTCTTCGACGAAGTGCGTGGCGACTTTCGAACCAACAAAGTCGACCTGATCTACGGCACGGTGCGTCTGATCGAGCGCGATGACGAGAGCTTCCTACCATGGGCAAAGCAGCCCTATGCGTGCGTCATCTTTAATCTGCACACCGTTCATAGTCCCGACGGCCTTCGCCGTTCCGCCGACGCCTTTCGCCGACTGATCGACCTGGCAGCCAAACGCGGAGGCACTTATTACCTCACGTACCATCGCTATGCCCGGCGGGAGCAGATCGAAAGTTGCTATCCTCAGTTTGCGGAATTTCTTCGCCTAAAGCAGAAATACGACCCGGAAGAACGATTCCAGAGTGATTGGTACAGATATTACAAAACCATGTTTACCGACAGCCTGTAGCCAACATTTATCTCGGACTATTTCTTGCTGCCCAACTCCTTCATGGCCGATCTGTGATTGAATGGTGAGGCGACTCGGCATTCATCATTCGCCTAGAATTAAAAGATACGGAGGAAATATGTCATTAACCATCGGCGCGTCCGCGCCCGAATTCACGTTGAAAGATCAGGATCAGAAAGAAGTAAAGCTTAGTGACTTTCGCGGCAAGAAGCGGGTCGTTCTTGTCTTCTACCCCCTGGATTGGAGCCCGGTCTGCACCAAAGAGCACGCTTGCATGGTCAACGACAAGAAACAATTCGATCAACTCGACGCGCAAGTCCTTGGCATCAGCGTTGACAGTGTCTGGTCGCACAAGGCCTACGCCGACAAGATGGGCATCCACTATCCGCTGCTCGCTGACTTCCACCCGCGCGGCGCTGTCGCCGCCAAGTACGGCGTCTATCTCGAAGATAAGGGCATCACCGGCCGCGCCATCTCCATCATTGACCGCGACGGCAAACTGGCCTGGCACAAAAACTACGACATTCCGGTCGTCCCGGATATCGATGAAGTCGCGAAGGCCTTAGCCGCAGTAAAGTAATTGCTGAAGCGGTTGCCCCACCCTTTCGCGCCTTTTGCGAGAGGGTGGAGACTGGACTTTATCTCCTAAGTCCCCGCCTTAATCTCAGTAGCCTTCCCACCGCTGTAATTCACCACCAGCGGCTTCCCCCCGTTCGGATACCGCACCGTCTTCTCATCCGACGACTGGCCCGCATCCGGCACGCCCATTCCCACCGCAAAATCCGCCTGCAATTCATCCATCCCCGGCTTCACTTCATGATGTCCAATCGCCTGCCACACATCCGCCGGCCAGTGCTTGTACAACTCATGCGGGTCTTCTATATAAAACATCTCATCCGAATAGATCTTGTATTGCCCGTCGCTCTCGAATCCAATCGGCACGGCGTAGCTCTTTTCCTCTTTCTGAAACACCGCCATCAGCTGTCGCTTCCCTCCGGCAACATCCGTCACCAGATCCTTGATTTCCAGCCGCTCGATCGGCAATAACAGCCCGGCCTCATGCTCGAAGTCGGCTTTCTTCCGAGCTTCGTCGTAGGGATAATACGTATACCGATATCCTTCCTTCACCCAAACCGGCTGCCGCGTCAGTTGCTTCGCCGACTTCAAATCGTACGGATACAGCTTCTTCGGCGTGACATAGTAATCCGCATTCGAGTAGCCGGCATTTCTGGCCTGTTGCCGCTCTTGCGCCGCAACATAATTCTCATGCCGTTGATAAAGAATGTATCCCGCGCGTACTCCCGCGACCACAATGGCCAGCGCCAGCGCAATCTGAATCCTCTTCTTCGCCTCTTCACTCATCATGCGAGCGGTTCCTTACCCTGTGTCCCTGTGCGTTCTTCTGGGTTGAAGATTTCCGGAGGCTATCCCGAGAAAATGCGTCCTAAGGTAGACTATAAGGAATAAAATCTATGCCCTCAGTCACCGAACAAGATGTCCTCAGCGCCTTGAAAAGTTGCTACGATCCCGAGATCCCCGTCAATATCGTCGACCTCGGCCTCATCTATACTGTTAGTTTCGTGCCCGTTCCCTCCGACACACCGGACCAGGCCAAACAAGACGTCACCGTCGATATGACCCTCACTTCGCCCGGCTGCCCGGAGCACGTCAACATCAGCGCCCAGGTAAAATCACGCCTCGAGCAGCTACCCGGAATTCGCAACGCCGCCGTCAATGTAGTCTGGACTCCGCCCTGGAGCCCCGAGCGCCTCAGTCCCGACGCCAAGAAACAGCTCGGTATCGAATAACTCGGCTTCCGGCATTCGCTCTCCGAAATTCATTCAATCTGACTCTGTGTCGGATTCCTAGTAATTCGGTCTACCGGAAGCCGGATGCCGCTTTTCACGCGCCAAACTCCTCCCAAGCATCCACCGCGCTCTGCCCTGCCGCCGCAGTAATTCTATTCCCGGCGCGGGCTGCCATCTCCATCACATGCATCCCACGATCAAAATAATCCGGCAATTGCCTCCGCACGTTCTCAAACTTTTCCGGATACTCCGCCGCTAGCATCGCCAGTGCCACTCCGCCTGCCAACACTCCCGCCGCATTTTTTCTCTTCAAAAACAAAATTGTTGCTGCCCCAACCGAAGCCGCAACCACCGCTTTCTTCCAGCTGTCCATGTTTCCCCCGCGAAACCTTTTCTCCACGCGATTGTACCCCGCTCCCTGACGATTTACGCACATCTCTCCGATGCATGTTCTCGCCCCTGCTTTGTCGTTCCCCCTTCACCGCTCTTTGTCATTCCGAGCTGGGCGGAAAGCCCGGTGAGAGCCAGCCTGCCCTGAGCGAAGCCGAAGGGAACCTGTTTCCCCTTCCCGCCACAATGCGCCACGAGGCCCATCCTTTATACTTTCCGGTTATCTCGGAGGCTCCATGTTGCGCCGCTCAATCGCACACACTATTCCCCACCAAGGTTCAAGTTCCCCGAGCCCGAAGCCTTTCTTTCTCCTCGCAGTTCTCGCGCTAACCCTTTCCGCCCCCGCCCAATCCAACCCGCGCGCCCGCGACCTTGGCGTGCCCTTCGACGGCACTCCCGGCCCCAACAACGCCATTACCGATGTAAAAGGCGTCGAGGTTGGCCACACCACACTCATCTCCGGCAGCGGCAAACTTGTAGTCGGCAAGGGCCCGGTCCGCAGCGGCGTCACCGCCATTCATCCTCGTGGCAAGACCAGCAACGACGCCGTCTTCGCCGCTTGGTTCACTCTCAACGGCAACGGCGAAATGACTGGCACCACCTGGGTCGACGACTCCGGTTTCCTCAATGGTCCAGTGATGATCACCAACACCCACAGCGTCGGTGTGGTGCGCGACGCCGTCATCGCCTGGAAAGTAAAACACGGCACGCCTGACATGGAAGGCTACTGGTGGTCGCTCCCCGTCGTCGCCGAAACCTGGGACGGCTGGCTCAACGACATCAACGGATTCCATGTCCATCCCGAAGACGCCTTCCACGCCCTTGACGTCGCCCACTCCGGCCCCGTCGAAGAAGGCAATGTCGGCGGCGGAACAGGGATGGTTTGCAACGAGTTCAAAGGTGGCATCGGCACTTCCTCGCGCGTGCTGGACGCTAAGGCCGGAGGCTATATTGTCGGCGTCCTGGTCCAGTGCAACTACGGACGCCGCGATCAGCTCCGCGTCGCCGGCGTTCCCGTGGGCAAAGAAATTCCCGAGCATCCCGCCTATGGCAACAGTGACGATACCGGCTCCATTATCGTCGTCGTCGCTACCGACGCACCGCTCATTCCCACGCAACTCAAGCGCGTCGCCAAGAAAGTTTCTCTCGGCCTCGGCCGCGATGGCAGCTACTCCGGCGACGGATCCGGCGACATCTTCCTCGCCTTTTCCACTGCCAACCCCGGTGCCGTCAGTCCCCAAGGCCTGCACCAACTCACCATGCTGCCCAACGATTCCCTCGACCCCATTTTCCTAGCTACAGTCCAAGCCACCGAAGAAGCCGTCATCAACGCCATGATCGCGGCCGAAACCATGAAGGGCATCGACGACCACGAAGTCATAGCCCTCCCGCACGACCGCCTCCGCGATGTGTTGAAGAAATACAACCGGCTCGAGAAGTGAGCACTCAATAAGCTTTATCATTCCGCCTGGAGTCGGAACGCCAGCAACCGCGCGCTCCTGTCATTCCGAGGGCAGCCGGAGCGAAGGCGACGGCGCCGTGGAGAAACTTGCTTTTGCCTAGCGGGGCGCACAACACGCCTGGTGGTAACGGAGCCAGCCGGACATTCTCTCGTTCCACGCGGTGCGTCCCGGAACCAATTCCGGTCATCCAAAGACTGGTCGGAGGAACAACAAATGAAGAAACGCGAGTTAGGAAAGACCGGCATAGAAGTCGCGCCACTGGCTTTAGGAGGAAACGTCTTTGGCTGGACCGCCGACGAATCGGCATCCTTCAAGTTGCTCGACGCCTTTATGGACAAGGGATTCAGCCTGATCGACACGGCTGACATGTACTCCCAATGGGTTCCCGGGCATAAGGGCGGCGAGTCTGAGACCATCATCGGCAAATGGCTGAAAAAGAGTGGTAAGCGGAGTCAGGCGATCATGGCCACGAAAGTCGGATTGCCCATGGGAGAAGGGAAAAAAGGACTCTCCGCCTCCTACATTCAGCAGGCGGTTGAGGACTCGCTGCGCCGCCTGCAAACCGACTACATCGATCTATACCAGGCTCATAAAGACGATCCCGACACGCCGCTCGCCGAGACGCTGGAAGCCTTCACTACGCTGGTCCGGCAAGGCAAAGTGCGCTTCATCGGAGCCTCCAACTATAGCGGCCAGCGCCTGGCCGAAGCCCTCGAAGTAAGCCAGCAAAAAGGACTGGCAAGCTATCAGACCCTGCAACCCGAATACAATCTCTACGATCGCTTCGCCTATGAAAGTCAGCTTGAGCCGGTCTGTCAGAAGCACGACCTGGGTGTGATTTGCTACTTCTCGCTGGCCAGCGGTTTCCTCAGCGGCAAGTATCGCTCGGAGGCCGATCTCTCGAAGGGCCCGCGCGGGCAGATGGTCAAGAAGTACCTGAACGCGCGCGGTTTCCGTATCCTCCACGCTCTGGATAAGGTCGCGAGCCAATACAATGCTACTCCCACGCAAGTCGCCCTCGCTTGGGTGATCGCACGCCCCAGCATCACCGCGCCCATCGCGAGCGCGACCAATCTTCAGCAGTTGGATGACTTGGTCCAGTCCGCGAGGCTCAAACTCGATCCATCGTCGATTGAATTGCTGACCGAAGCGAGCGCGCAAAGCCCCGGGGATGAATCGCAACCCTCCGCTGCCGCAGATTAAATGCCTGAGCTGGAAGTTTTCAACGGTTAGGGAAAAGTGATTCGTGGTTGCCCCACCCTCCGCGCACTTTGCAATGGTGGGGGTCTTTGCTTTGAAGTTCTGCGATCACCACCGATCCCCATTCCCACTCTGGGACGCCGCTTTCCCCACCCTCATTACCTTCGCTGCCCCACCACGGTGTCTTCCCCTTCGCCGCCAAAAGACTACACTCGAAATTGTGAAGCGCCTCTACACTATCGGACGCATCAAAGGCGGCATGAAGTTCACCTGCACCCACTGCGCCCACAATGTCAGCACACTCGACTTCGACCCCCGCGAGGGCAACCTTCGCACCCAGGCCGCTACCGCCATCAACCAGCACGCCACCAGCGTTCACCACGCGCCCGTAATGTTCTCTTCCCTCGACTCCCGGCAGCACATCTGGCGCGCCTGATTTCTGCACTGCCTTCGAAAAGAGAAAAAGAATCGGATTGGGCGTAGAATTGCCCCGCATTTCAATCCACCAAGGAGATTCCCAATGAAATCAATGGGGCTGTTGGGAACATGTTTGCTGGCAGGTTGTGCAGTGGCAGTTGCGCAGGAACCTTCGGCGATGGAACCGCCCAAGATCTTGTCCGTTACTCGCGAATACACCAAACCCGGCAGGAACGGCACGCCGCACGAAAAAACCGAGAGCGCTTTTGTGCAGGCAATGGCCCGCGCCAAATGGCCGACACATTACCTGGCGGTGGACTCGGTCACCGGCAAACCACGCTCCCTGTTCCTCACCGGCTATGACTCCTTCGAAGCCTGGGAGAAAGATGTTCAGGCCACTCAAAAGAACGCCGCGCTCTCGGCGGCACTGGATCGCGCCAACCTGGCCGATGGCGACTTGCTCGCGGCCACCGACCAAGCCGCACTCATGCTGCGCCCCGACCTGAGCTTGCGCGATAGCGTCGACATTGCCCACATGCGCTACTTCGAGATTTCCCGCTATCACGTCCGCCCTGGACATGACAAAGACTGGGAGTCACTGGTCAAGCTATACCAGAAGGGCTGCGAGAAAATCCCGGACTGCCATTGGGCCATGTATCAGTCGGTATACGGTCTGGAGGAGGGCACCAACATCGTTTTCAACCCGCTGAAGTCGGCTGCGGAAATCGATCGCAACATCGGCCAAATGAAGGCGTTCTCTGACGCTCTCGGAGAAGATGGCATGAAGAAGCTCTCCGAGTTGTCCGCGCTCACGATCGATTCGTCGGAGACCAATCTGTTCGTCTTTAACCCGCGCATGAGCTACGCCTCGGAAGACTGGATCAAAGCCGATCCGGATTTCTGGAAGCCCAAAGCTTCAATGGCCGAGACCAAGAAGCCTTCGGCTAAACCGGCCGAGAAGCCAGCAGGCCAATGAAGCTGAGCGCCTCGCTCTCCATTCCCATTTCTCGCGTGTTTCTTGCGCAAGAAATGGGATTTTAATTTCGTGTTCTCTTTGCCCGACCTCCAACCGCAGCGTCTACCCTGCCTCATTCTCCATACGCACAAGGCGTTGCCATAACGATAGTTTTGTCATTCCAAGCATGCCCTGAAATCTGAATCGACCTCATAGGCAAATTCGATTGGACTTGCCGTCTCCCCCCACTTAGAGTCCTTGCGTGCACCCAAGTCGTACTCGAACCCGCGGTGTGCTCCGGCGCATTGACTTGCCCGAGCCTACCCATTCGCTTTTTCGCCCGCCATTCCGCAACTATCAGTTCGACAGTGCCTACGATGAAATGTTCGAGGCCCCAGGCATCCCGCGCCCGCACTACCGCGCCCTGTTTCAGACCTTGCTCGATCTGCCCTCCGAGGAACTGCGCAAGAGCCAGCAAGCCGCCGAACTATCATTTCTCCATCAAGGCATCACCTTTACCGTCTACGGCAATTCGGAAGGCACCGAGCGTGTCTTCCCCAACGACCTTCTCCCGCGCATCATTCCCTTCGCCGAGTGGCGCAAGATCGAGAGCGGTCTCACCCAACGAATCGCCGCTCTGAACCTGTTTCTCGAAGACATTTACCACGACGGAAGAATTCTGGCGGACGGAATTGTCCCCAAGGAACTGGTCTACACTTGTCGCCACTTCCGTCGCGAGATGCGCGGTCTTAACGTCCCGCGCGGAATCTACGTCAGCATCTGCGGCACCGATCTCGTTCGCCTTCCCGATGGCAGCTTCGCCGTGCTCGAAGACAATTTGCGCGTCCCCAGCGGCGTCTCTTACATGCTGGCCAACCGGAAAGTCCTGAAGAAAGTTTTCCCTACGCTGTTCCGCGACTACGGTGTCTGCCCCGTCGAACACTACGCTCAGGCTTTGCTCGCAACCCTGCGCGCGCTCACTCCGCCAAGTTTTTCAGGCCGGCATGAGCCCACGGTTGTCTTGCTCACTCCCGGAGTTTTCAACTCGGCATATTTCGAGCACACATTTCTCGCGCAACAAATGGGCATCGAACTGGTTGAAGGCCGCGATCTGCTGGTCCATGACAACGTCGTCTACATGCGCACCACCGCCGGGCTTCGCCGCGTCGACGTCATCTACCGCCGCGTCGATGACGACTTCCTCGACCCGCTCTGCTTCCAGCGAGATTCCAGCCTCGGGGTTCCCGGACTATTCAACGCCTACCGCGCTGGCAATGTGAGCCTGGCCAATGCCATCGGAACCGGGGTAGCCGACGATAAAGCGGTCTACGCCTACGTCCCAGCCATCATCCGCTACTACCTCGGCGAAGATCCCATCCTCGCCAACGTTCCCACTTACATGCTCACCGATCGCCCGCAACAGAATTACGTGCTCGAACACTTGGACGAACTGGTCGTAAAAGCCGTTGGTGAATCCGGCGGCTACGGAATGCTGATCGGTCCTCAAAGTACCGCCGAGCAACGCGAAGACTTCCGCTGTCGAATCCTGGCCGAGCCCCGCAACTACATCGCGCAGCCGACGCTGAGCCTGTCGCGCGCTCCCTGCTTCCTGGATGGCGAAGCCCAAGCCCGCCACGTCGATCTCCGTCCCTACATTCTTTATGGTGAAAACGTAACTCTCGTCCCCGGTGGCCTCACTCGCGTAGCTCTACGTCGCGGCTCGCTGGTGGTCAACTCCTCGCAAGGCGGTGGCAGCAAAGATACATGGGTGCTTCGCGCATGAGGATCGCCTTATGACCGACCACCGCGAAACCACCATGCTCTCCCGCGTCGCCGACAACCTTTATTGGATGTCCCGCTACCTCGAGCGCGCCGAGCACACCGCACGCCTCATCGACGTCGACCTCCAACTTCGCCTCGACCAGTCTCCAGCCGCCCGCTCCGATCGCTGGCTCGGCCTGCTCGAAGCCCTGCAGGTTCCGGCTCCAGAGAATGTTCCTCTCGACGCCGAAATTCTTACTCACCTTCTCACTCTCGACCGCGCGAATCCGTCGTCAATCATTTCCTGTGTCGCAGCGGCCCGCGAAAATCTTCGCCAGGTACGCGAGCAATGCAGCTCCGAAATGTGGGAGCAACTCAATCGCCTCTTTCTGCAAGTCAAGAGCACCGCGTCCAGCGACGCCGGTCTGGCCGATTCTCACGGCTTCTTCCGCGCCGTGCAGGATGGCGCACACCTCTTTCAAGGCATCACTGACTCCACCATGTCGCACGGCGAAGGCTGGCATTACATTCAGCTCGGACGCTTCGTCGAACGCACCGAAGCCATCGCCCGCCTGATCGGCACCCACTTCAGCCGCCTGCCGCATCCTCTCGATCAGGCCGTTGAAAGCGAGGAGTATCTCGAATGGGTGGGATTGCTGAAGTCCTGCGCGGCCTTCCAGGCCTATTGCAAAGCTCACACCGCCGAACTTCGCCCCCTGCGGGTCGCGGAATTTCTTCTGCTCAACCCGGGATTCCCGCACTCGGTCGCTTTTTCCGTGGACCGCGTCCACGCCGCGCTCACCGCGATCGCCGAGTTGACCGAGCGCAAAGCCGAGCAGCCGGTTCGCATCACCGGGCGCCTGCGCGCCACTCTCAGCTTCAGCCAGATCGATGAAATCATGGCCTCCGGCGCCATCGCCTACGTCGACAGCATCCGCTGGCAGTGCGCCCAGGCCCACGCCGCCATCCAACAGGTTTATTTCGACTATTCCGTCGAGTCGGCACTGGTCTCGTAACAACGCACGCAGCACCTTGGTAGCGCGGCGCATCAGCGCCGCATGAAGCGCAAGAATGATTCGGGCTTTAGCCCTGAGGGAAATCCTCCATGATCTACTCCGTCGTCCACACCACCACCTTCACCTACCAACCAGCCGTGCGCGAGAGCGTGATGGAAGTCCGCCTGCAGCCTCGCAGCGACGGCGCGCAGCACTGCCTGACCTTCGAACTCGAAGTTTCCCCTGCCACCAACCTCATGCAGTACCGCGATTTCATGGGCAACACGGTCCACCATTTCGATATCGCCGGAAAACATTCCCAGGTCAAAGTCATCGCCCGCTCCTCCGTCGACGTCCAGCCCGTCGCGCCTCCCAGCTCCGCCGACTCCGGCTCCTGGGACGACCTCGACCGAGCCCTTGCCGCCCCTGCTCCGACCGAAGATTACTGGGAGATGCTTCTTCCCAGCCAGTTCGCCAAGTCCAGCCTGCAACTCGAAGCGCTCGCCGCCGACCTCCGCTGCGAGCGCCGCGACACTCCGCTCCAGCTTCTCAATGAACTCAACCAGTCCATCTACGAGTCCTTCGCCTACGTCCCCAACAGCACCAGCGTCGACTCTCCCATCGACGACGCCCTCATCTCTCGTCAGGGCGTCTGTCAGGATTTCGCTCACATCATGATCGCTCTCGTCCGTCCCCTACGCATCCCCTGCCGCTACGTCAGCGGATACATGTTTCATCGCGACGAGGCCGAAGAGAAAAAAGACCGTTCGCTCGAAGGCGCGTCCCACGCCTGGATTGAAGCCGTCATTCCCAACCTGGGATGGGTCGCCTTCGACCCCACCAACAACCTGATCGGCGCCGACCGCCACATCCGCGTCGCCATCGGACGCGACTACGCCGACGTCCCCCCCACCCGCGGCGTCCACAAAGGCGAAGCCCAAAGCGCCCTCAGCGTCGCCGTCACCGTCAGCCCCTCCGACGCTCCGCCGCCCATCCAATTGCCGCCCACGCTAGTCATCCAGTCCCGCCCCACGGCGCGTACCCCCCGCATCGACCACGAACAACAACAGCAACAGCAGTAGTGAGGTTGAGGAGATATAGGCAGCCGCAGAGATAGAAAAAGGCGGACAAGAGTGTCGGCCCCACACAAGCAACTAGTTACTCGAAACTAGCAGACAGCTTTATCCGTGATCTCGAGACCGCGATCGATGATGGCGAAGGCTTCGCGCATCTGCTGCTCGTTGATGCACAGCGGAGGATTGGTGAAGAAAGTGTTCCAGCGAACGAAGGTGTAAAGCCCTTGCTCGCGGAAGAAGCGTCCGAGCGCAGCCATTTCATCGGACGTGCCATTGAACGGCGCCATCGTCTGACGCGTTTTTCGATTGCGAATAAGTTCAAAGATGCCGAACAATCCAATCGAGCGCACCGCGCCGACAGACGGATGTTTGGCCTGCATCTCCGCACCCAACTGCTTCAGGATCGCGCCCATTTTTTTCGCGTTGTCGATCAGCGCATCTTCTTCATACACGCGAATGGTCGCCAGCGCCGCCGCGCAGCCCATGGGATGGCTGTTGTAAGTCAGCCCTCCATAAAATACTTTGTCCTGAAAATGCTGCGCGATGTGATGACGCATGCCAACCGCGCCCAACGGCAAATAGCTGGACGTTAATCCCTTCGCCATGCAAAGCAGATCGGGAACCACCTTCCAGTGATCGACCGCAAACCACGCGCCGGTGCGTCCGAAGCCAGCCATCACTTCATCGGCGATCATCAAGATCCCGTACTTGTCGCAAAGCTTGCGCACGCCCTCGAGATATCCGTCGGGCGGAACGAGAATGCCATTGGTTCCAGTCACCGGCTCGAGGATGAACGCGGCTATCGTCTGCGGGCCTTCGAGCTGAATCGTCTCTTCGATCATGGCGAGCGAAGTCTCCGACGATTCCCATCCGCGCTCGATGCCATGATAAGGATCGAGCACATGAATGACGCCCGGAATGCCAGGCTCCGCAGCCCATCTGCGGGGATCGCCGGTAAGACTCATCGCGCCCGCAGTTGCGCCATGATAGGAACGGTAACGTGCGATGATCTTGTGGCGTCCGGTGAAGAAGCGGGCGATCTTGATGGCGTTCTCGTTGGCCTCGGCTCCGCCGTTGGTGAAGAAAAATGTGTCGATATCGCCGGGCGTGATTTCGGCGAGCTTTGCGCCCAGGCGCGCGCGGACTTCCGTTGCCATGAAAGGATTCGCATAGGCGAGGGTTGCCGCCTGCTCGCTGATGGCCTGGATGACGCGCTGGTCGCCGTGTCCGATGTTGACCGACATGAGTTGACTGTTGAAGTCGATGAAGCGCTTGCCTTCCGGCGTGTAAAAGTAAATTCCTTTGGCGCTGGCGACGGGAATGGGATCGACCTTCGACTGGGCGGACCATTCGTAGAGCGTGTGCTTGCGGGAGAGTGCGACGATTTCGGGGCCGGTCATGGCGGGGGTGGTCAGAGTTGTGGTCATGGAATCCTCAGTTTGTTAATCAGCAGCATCGCAGATTATTGAGCGATTGGGTGATTTTGTCATTGAACGATTGAAAAGCTCTCGGGATCGTGGTTAATTTCAATTGCCCGATCACACAATCGCGCAATCACTCAATTTGTTCAGAACTTGCGGCTGTGCTCTTTTGCCCACCGTTCGACCACGACTTTCTTGTCGGTGTAGAACTCGATGGCATCGCGGCCCTGGCCGTGAAGATCGCCGAAGAAGCTGTTTTTCCATCCGCTGAACGGGAAGTAGGCCATGGGCGCGGCGACCCCGATGTTGATGCCGATATTTCCCGCGGGCGCTTCGTAGCGGAAGCGGCGCGCAGCAGATCCACTCGACGTAAAAAGAGAGGCCTGATTGCCGTAAGCGCTGCGTTCGAGGAAGGCCAGGGCTTCCTCCATGTTATCGGCGTGGACGAGGCTGAGGACGGGACCGAAGATTTCGGTGTCGGCGAGATCGCTGGTCGCGGGAACGTCGTCGAGGATTGTGGGCTTCACGAAGTTACCGGATTCGTATTTCGGGATCGTCGAGTTGCGTCCGTCGAGAAGAACCTTCGCACCCTGCTTTTCGCCGAGGCCGATGAGTGATTCCACACGCTCTTTGCTTTGTGGCGTGATCACAGGACCCATCTGTACGTCTTTGTCGAGGCCATTGCCGACTTTGAGTTTGGAGGCGGCGTCGGCGATCGATTCACGGAATGTCTTCTGCGCTTCGCCGATCGTGACGGCGACGGAGACGGCGAGGCAACGCTGGCCGGCGCATCCGAAGGCGCTGTCGCTGATGATCTGCGTGGCCATGGGCATGTCGGCGTCGGGGAGAATGACGACGTGGTTCTTGGCTCCGCCCTGGCACTGGCAGCGCTTGCCTTTTTCACCCGAGCGCGCATAGATGTAGCGCGCGACGGGAGTCGATCCGACGAAGCTGATGGCGCGGACTTTGGGATGGTCGATGAGCGCGTCGACCACAGCTTTGCCGCCATTGACCAGGCTCACGACGCCCTTAGGCAAGCCGGTTTTTTCGAGGAGTTCGTAGACGTAGCGCATGGTGAGCGGGACGCGCTCGGACGGTTTGAGGATGAAGGTGTTGCCGGTGGCGATGGCGTAGGGCAGATACCAGAACGCGATCATGCCGGGAAAATTGAAGGGAACGATGGCGGCGGTGACGCCGAGAGGTTGGCGGATCATCATCTCGTCGATGCCGCGGGCGACGTCTTCGAGGTTGTAGCCTTGCATCATCATGGGGATGCCGCAGGCGACTTCGACGTTCTCGATGGCGCGACGCATCTCGGCTTTGGCTTCGGAGAAGGTCTTGCCATTTTCCTGCGTGATAATGCGGGCGATGTCGTCGATATGGTCTTCGAGCAGCATCTTGAGCTTGAAGAGCGGCTGGATGCGGTCTTCGGGCGGAGTGCGGCGCCATTCGGGGAAGACGGCGGCCGCGGCATCGACGGCCTGATTGACTTCGGCGGCTTCGGCGAGCGGAACTTGGGCCAGGATTTCTCCCGTCGCGGGATTGACGACGTCGCGCCATTCGGAGGCGTGGGAGTCGGTCCAGCAGCCGTTGATGTAGTGGGTGAGTCGGAGCGCGGGAGGTGCGGCGACGGTCATAACAATGCCTCTGCTATCGCGAAGAATGTCGTGCGTTTATCAATGATACCAATGCTGGCAGGGATCCTTCGACTGCGGTGGTCCTTGGCGCTTTGGCACGCAGGACAATCCCCGCTCGGGATGACAAATCTCAAACCAGTTGTGCTACTGCGCCTTTCTTATCACACACGCTAACCAGCGCGGATTCGAGTACATCGAGGCCTTCGTCCATCTGTTCGTTGGTTGCGACCAGCGGGACCAGCACGCGTATTACGTTCGAGTACGAACCGGCGGTGATCGTGATCAGGCCGTGCTCGTAGCAATATCGGGTGATCTGCTTGGTTTCATCGGAGGCGGGAGTTTTCGTTTCCTGCGACTTGACCAGTTCGATCGCCTGCATGCCGCCGAGTCCGCGCACGTCACCGACGATGGACCAGCGACGCTGCCATTCGCGGGCACGGCGCTGGAAACGCTCGCCGAGTTCGTTGGCGCGGGCTAGCAAATTTTCTTTCTCGAACAGATCCAGCACCGCGAGCGCGGCGGCGCAGGAAAGCGGATTGCCGGCGAAGGTACCGCCAAGGCCGCCGACTGCGGGCGCGTCCATGATTTCGGCGCGGCCGGTGACGGCCGCAAGCGGCAAGCCCCCACCGAGTGATTTCGCCGTCACGATCAGATCGGGCTCGATACCATAGCGCTCGCTCGCGAACATTGCTCCGGTCCGCCCAAAACCGGATTGCACTTCGTCAGCGATGAAGAGGATGCCGTGCTTGTGGCAGAGATCGATGAGAACTTTGAAATAATCGGGGGGCGGCACGACGAATCCACCTTCGCCCAGAACGGGTTCGGCAATCACCGCGGCTACTTCTTCATTGGCGACGACACGCTTGAACGTATCTTCGAGATGGCGGGCGCAATAGAGATCGCACGAAGGGTATTTCAGGTTATACGAGCAGCGATAACAGTAGGCGAACGGGATACGATACACCTCGCCGGGGAAGGGCGCGAAGCCAGCCTTATAAGGATGAGTCTTGCTGGTGAGAGCGAGCGTCATCATGGTGCGGCCGTGGAAAGCGTCTTCAAAGGCGATGATCGCGGGACGCTTGGTATGGGCTCGGGCAATCTTGACTGCGTTCTCGATGGCTTCGGCGCCGCTGTTGACGAACAAAGTTTTCTTGGGAAACTTGCCCGGCGTAACTTCGTTCATGCGCTCGGCGAGGCGAATGTAGCCTTCGTAGGGCGTGACCTGAACGCAAGTGTGCAGGAATTTGTCGAGCTGGCCGCGGATGGCGTCGACCACAGCTTTCTGGCGATGCCCGGCGTTGGCGCAGCCGATGCCGCCGGCGAAATCGATGTAGCGGTTGCCGTCGACGTCTTCGAGCCAGGCGTCTTCGGCTTTGGCTACGTAGATGGGCGTGCCGTGAGACAGGCCGCGTGGCACGGCTTGGGCGCGGCGCTCGGAGAGCGCGCGGGATTTCGGGCCGGGGATTTGGGTGCGGAGTTGGATTGTACTCATTTCAGTACCAGCCGATTGGAGCTTCGTTCAAATTGATGTAGACCTGCTTGGTTTCTAGATATTCTTCAATGCCCCACGGGCCTAGCTCGCGGCCGAAGCCGGATTGTTTGTACCCGCCCCACGGGGCCTCCACGTATGTGGGTTGCATGTGATTTACCCAGACGATGCCGGCGCGCAGGGCTTTTACCGAACGCATGGCTTTAAAAATATCGCGTGTCCAAACGGCGGCGGCCAGACCGTAAGGCGAATCATTTGCGATTTTGAGCGCGTCCTTTTCGTCGTCGAACGGGATCACGGCGGCAACTGGGCCGAAGATTTCTTCGCGGGCAATGCGGGCAGAGTTTGTGACGTCGGAGAAAATCGTCGGCTGGACGTAGTAGCCTCTGCCTATCTTCTCGGGGCGTCCGCCACCCGAAGCGAGTTTGGCTTCTTTCTTGCCAATCTCGATGTAAGAGTTGACGCGATCGTATTGTTCTTTGCTGACCAGCGGACCCATCTTGGTGTCACGATCGAGTGGTGGACCGAGCTTAATTTTCTTCGCTTTTTCGGTCATGGCCTCGACGAAACTCTTGTAGATCGACTTCTGCACCAGGATGCGGCTTCCGGCGGAGCAAACTTCTCCCTGGTTGATGAAGACGCCGAACAGCGCGCCATCGATGGCAGCTTCAAAATCGGCGTCGGCAAAAAAGATGTTGGGAGACTTGCCACCGAGTTCGAGGGTGACGCGCTTGACCGTATCGGCAGCCTGTTTCACGATGATCTTGCCCACGGCGGCGCTGCCGGTGAAGGCGATCTTATTCACGTCGGGATGCTGAACGAGCGGAGCGCCGCAGGTTTCTCCGAAACCAGTGATGATGTTGACGACGCCCGGAGGCAAGCCGCAGTCAGAGAAATACTTGGCGAATTCGAGAGCAGTGAGCGGAGTTTGCTCGGCGGGCTTGAGGACACAGGTGCAGCCTGCGGCAATCGCAGGCGCCAGCTTCCATGCGGCCATCAACAGAGGATAGTTCCACGGAATGATTTGTCCGGCGATGCCGACTGGCTCTTTGAGGGAAAGAGACATCGCGTTGTCGGGAACTGGATTCACGTAGCCGACAACCTTGGTGGCAAGACCGCCGTAGTACTCGAAACAGGTGGCGGCATCGTTGATATCGAATTCAGCCTCGACGATGGGCTTGCCGGTGTTGCGGCACTCGAGTTCGGCGAGGGCGGGAAGATTGGCGCGGATTTTTTCGGAGAGGCGGAAGAGGACACGGCCACGCTCCTGTGCAGTGGAGCCGGACCATGGGCCGTCTTCGAATGCAGATTTAGCAGCGGCTACGGCGCGGTTGACATCGTCAACGCTGGCGTCGGGAACCTGGGCGATGACTTCTTCCGTGGAGGGATCGTAGACGGGGAAGGTCTTCGCGGACTTGCTCGCGACCCATTCGCCGTTGATGTACATCTGATAAGTGCGGACCTCAGTAGTGACTCCGCCGGGCATTTGGTTCGACCTCCTGCTTACCTCAGCGGCTGAAGCCGCTGTTATTCTTGCCACATCTATCGCGGCGCTGAAGCGGTGCGCCAAAATCATCATTCGTCCGCAGGCCAGCGGCACCCTTCGGCGCTTCGCTTGCTCAGGGCAGGCGAGGTGCTGAGACCGCGCCTGACATGAATCCTTCAAACTGTGCTAGCGAGCTACGCTCGCGGACAGCCGAGGGCGGCTGTTCCCACATGAACCTTAGTCAATGACGAGCTTCACTCGCTGCAACAACTGATGCGGCTGTCCCTTCTTGAACTCTTGGCGGCGCTTTGAGACGACCGTATACGAAGAAAAAGAATGCGGCGAGACCGATGAAAAACAGGGTGCCGCCGAACATCCATAATTCATAGGACCACAGCGATGTGATCTGCTGGGCCGGGAAAAATACCAGCGCGATGCCGAGAATGGTTGTGAGCAAGCCACTGGTGCCTGCCAGAAACATCGTGGTACGGCTGTACTGGCCTTGCGGCGTGGTTTCTCTTACCGCGAATCGAATGAGCGCGGCGAACATATAAAGGAACGGAACCAGCTGCAGGACCACGGCGAGGGAGAGAAGCTTCTGGAAAGTTTCCTGAACGCCGGCGCCCAGAAAATTCATGATGACTAAAACTGCCGAGACAATGGCCTGCACGATGAGTGCGGCATATGGCGTGGCATAGCGCGGGTGAACTTTCCCCAGCCAAGATGGCATGTAGGAATCGAGGCCGGCGACGAATGGGATGCGGGCAGAGCCGCCCATCCAGGCGGAGCCGATGCCAGCGATGGAAAGGCTCAGCATGAGCGCGAAGGGGACGGTGATCCAGGCGGCGCCAACACGGACAGCCATGTGGCTAACGGCTTGGACGATTCCTTGAAGCACGTTGACGTTCTTGCCGACGGCGATGAGAAGAGTGAGCGTAGCGCCGACGTAGAGGGCGCCGGAAAGGATTCCGCCCCAGGCCACCGCGCCGGGGAGGGTGCGAGCCGGGTCTTTGATTTCGTCGCCCATGACAGAAGCGAGTTCGAGCCCCACCAGGCCGAAGCAGATCACGCCGAAGGAATTGAGGACGAAGCGCGGGTTGGCCGGAATCTTGAAATCTGCAGCGGTGATCGTCGTGCCAAAGCGCGACCACATCACTATGCCGAGGCCGATCAAGACCGCGGCGGCGATGAACGTGCCAACGGCGCCGAGGTTGTTGATCCACTTGCCGACACCGAGGCCGACGATATTCAAGACGGTGAGCAGCGCGAGCAAAACGAGAGAAGAAGTGGAGGCGAAGAATTTGTTATCGGCGAGACCGAGATGGCCGGGACCGAGTACGTAGACGGAGACGCCGACGAAGTAGAGCATGACCGTCGGCACGTACAGCATGTTGTTGGTCCAGTAGCACCAGCCGGAGAGAAATCCGTGAAAGTCGCCGAAGACTTCTTTGGCCCAGAGATAGACTCCCCCTTCGCCGGGGTAGCGGTGGGCGAGTTCGATGACGGCGATGCCTTGGGGCCAGAAGAATAGAAGGAGGGAGATGATCCAGAGCCAGATGGTGACGCCGCCGTTGGCGGCGATGGATGGGACAACGTTGAGGTTGAAGACGGCAACGACAAAGAGGAGGACCAGGTCGCGGCGTCCGAGAGCGCGGATCAGGTGAGGCTGGGCGGCGGGTTGGGTGGTGGTGGACAAAGTTTCTTTAGCTGGCCGCAAAACACAGCAGGTTCCTCACCGGGCCTTCAGCCCGGTTCGGAATGACAAAACATACATTGAGCGTCGGCAGGGACAGCCGAGGACGGCTGTCCCCACTTGAGCGTTCTGATCCACAAATCTAATGCGCGGCCAACACTGGCTGGCCGATGCGTTCTTGCTGCGCTTTGGCCAATGACGCGGCGATGTCATCGAAGGCTGATAGATGCTTGTCTATATCGGCCTCGGAGTGCTGGACGGAAATGGTCCACTGCTCATCCCACCAGTAGGGCTGAGCCATCACGCCGCGGTTGACCATGGCGAACCAGTAGTGGCGCCACAGATCGACGTCGATCGTGGTCCAGTCGCGGTAGTTGCGAATTTCCTTGGGATAAAACATGAGCGCGCCGTTGGCGCCGGCTTGCGCGATGTAGGCCTGCAGTCCGACTTTGGCGATGGTTTTGCGATAGCCGTCGGCGAGTTTTCTGCCAAGTTTGTCGACGTGAGCGTAGTTGTCGCGGGTGAGCACTTCGCGGAAAGTGGCGAGGCCCGCGGCCATCGAAACCGGGTTGGTGTTGTAGGTGCCGCCGTGGAAGACTTTATGTTGAGAGATAAGGTCCATGACGGACTTGCTGGCGCCGAACGCGGCCAGGGGCAAGCCTCCGCCGATGGACTTGGCGAGGCAGATCATGTCCGGGTGAACATTGAAGTACTCGCTGGCGCCGCCCCAGCCGAGTTTAGCGCCGGTTTTTACTTCGTCGAAAATCAGAAGCGCGCCGTGTTTCGTGGCGAGGTCGCGGAGACCTTTGAGGAAGCCGGGCTGCGGCATGCAGAGGCCGACGTTCATGAGAATGGGTTCAAGAATGATCGCGGCGATTTCGCCGGGGTTTTCTTTGAAGCGACGCTCGACGGTGGCGAGGTCGTTGAAGGTGGCGATCTTTACATTGGCGACCGCTGACTTGGGCACGCCCAGTCCCCCGGGAACGGACGTGGGATCGTCGATGTCGCCGAATTCGGGAGCGTGCGGCTTGACGCTGACCAAGGCGGAATCATGAAGGCCATGGTAGGCGCCTTCGAATTTAATGATCTTGTCGCGACCGGTAGCGGCGCGGGCCAGGCGAATGGCGTGCATCGTGGCTTCGGTGCCGCTATTACCGAAGCGAACCATTTCGACCGGAAAACGATTGCAAATTTCTTCCGCCAGTTCCCATTCCATGTCGTGTGGCATGCCGAACATGGTGCCGGTGGAGAGACGCTTCTCCACGGCTTTCATGACGGCGGGATGGCAGTGTCCGGCCATGAGCGCGCCGAAGGTGAGGTTGTGATCGATGTATTCGTTGCCATCGAGATCGCGGAACTTGCTGCCGCTGGCTTCTTTCACGAAGATGGGCCAAGGATCGTAATGGCGATAGTTGCTGGCCACGCCGAGCGGAATGCGTTTGAGATTCTTTTTGTGGGCCTCGGCGGATTTGGGGGTGCGGCGCTCGAACCTGTCGAGCTCCTTCTGCAGATCGGGATACATCGGACTGCTCCGGGATAGCTCAGGCCGCGCCATTTCGGTGGGCGGGCCATTAGAATGCCGGGCGGCGAACCGCCCGGGAGTGCGGACTATTCACATCTTACACGGACCAATTAAAAGTAAAACTTCAGAGCAAACTGTACTGCGCGCGGATCGCGAGCTTGTTGGACCTGGCCGAAGGTCGTGTCGCTAAAGTTCCCGTCGGGATTCACAAACTGCGTCTTGTTGAACAGATTGAAAACATCCGCCCGGAACTGGAAATATTTCGCCTCTGAGAGTGGGATTCTCTTCGAGAAAGTGATATCCCACTCGTTCTGTCCGGGACCGCAGCAGATCGAGCGGGGGGTTGTCGAAAAGCTACCGAGAGGAGGATCCGCAAAACTGCCGGCGTTAAAGAAGAAGTGTCCAGTCTGAGGGGTGCCGTTGACCACTTGCGTGGTTACTTGTTTTCCGCTCTGAGTTTGGAGCGGACCGGTAAGTTGGGGCGCATCGGCACTCAAGAAGAACAAGCTGCTGATCAGTTCAGCATCGTCCTGCGTCTGGATGCGAATAGGGAAACCGGTCTGGAACTGAATGATGCCGGACATTGCCCAGTCATCCAGAACTTTTCCTTTGAATCCATTGTACCTCTGTACCGGGAACTCCCAGTAATAATTGAGGACAAAGCGCTGGGCGGAATTGAAGAGGGACAAAGCGCGGCTGGATTTGTAATTGAAGGGATTGACCGTCTCTTCGAAGCTGGATGCCCAGTCCAGGGACTTGCTCCAGGTATAGGCAGCCTGCATTTGCAGTCCATGAGAGAAGCGCTTTTCTACACTGGTCTGAAGCGAGTTGTAGGCGGAGGCGGCAATGGTATCTTCGGCGAAGATGTTGGTGAAGACGGGAACACCATCGATGGGGCAGCCAGCGCCGCTGAAAGGCGAGCAGTTGGGAGAAGAATAGGGCCGAAGTCCAACCAGGTTGATGCCGTTAGGAGCGACCGAGCCAATGGAAGTGCCTGCAGGAATTACGGTCGTGTTTCCGCCGCCGCTGCCGCTATAGGGTAAAACCAGCCCGCCAGCCGGGGCCACGGCCGTGGGGCTTATGAGATATGGGTTGTCCTCCGCGAAGGGCCCACAGGTGGTTTGATTGCCGCTGCCATCCGTAACCCAGGCTGGATTGGTGTTTGAAAGTGCAGCGATGCCGAGGCAAGTCTGCGGATTCGCCGGATTGATATCATGCGAAGCGAGCAGGCGGTGTCCTTGCGACCCGACATAACCGAGTTGAAACACAACGTTGCGGGCGATTTCCTGTTGGATGTTGAAATTGTACTGGGCCGTATACTGTGTGCGCATATGCGGCTGGAAATCCCCGTAGAGCAGCATCGGGCGGAACGAAGCCCAGTCTTGTGCGGTGCCAGGTTTAGGACTCAGTATCCCGTTGAACGGGTTTGGACTAACCGTGCCAGTCTGAGAGATGAAAGGAGTATTGAGAAATGTAGAGGGCAGGAACGTGCTGCCGCCAAAAGGCGGCTCGGCACCGAACTGCTCGAGCACGAGTTGCTCCATCGGGTTATAGAACAAGCCCCAACCGCCGCGGATGGTGGTTTTGGGGTTAATGCTATAGGCAATACCGATGCGCGGAGCAAAGGCTTTGTAGTAAGTCTGCGTAAGACCGGCAGACACGCCGGAATCACCTGGAACAACCAGGCCTGTGGGCTGAACTCCTGCCGCAGTGCAGTTGCTGGCCCCGAGACTAGCTTGTTCCGCTGGGGTTAAGACACAAGGATATACAGTTGAGTTCTGGCCGGGACGAAAAGTCTGAACGTGGTGGAGCGCATCGGCAAGAGGCGTATCCAATTCCCAACGAAGTCCGTAGTTTAAGGTGAGAGACGGTTTGATTTTCCAGCTGTCCTGGGCAAACACATAAACGCCGGTGTTGCGTATATCCTCTCGCTGGGCGGAACCCTGCGAGTAGCTGTCGTCCAGGCCCAATAAGTAGCCGGGATAATTGTCGTTGTAGAGAACTGAGTTTTCCGTCGTGCTGTTGAATGTGTACTCGCCGCTGACGTTATAGTAAAGGGTCTGGTCAAACTGGGCGCGGCGCACATCCGCGCCAAACTTCATGGTGTGGGTTCCTTTGACCCAGGTAAGACTGTCCGTCGCCATGTATGAGTTCCCAACTTGAGGGAGTTCACCTTCCCAACCGTTGCCGATGGCGAAGCCGCCGGAAACGCCGATAAATGGAACGCCTTGACGATTCGCAGGCAGGCCGGTCGTAATGCCATATTGCGGGCTGGCGCCAAACTGTCCAACAATTGAGTTGGGCCCACTGTTGGAGTCCGAAGTGCCGTTGAAGCAGACCGCCTGCGCCGCGGGAGACAGACACGAGTCTTGAACAAGGTTTGTGCTTTGCGGATGCTGGAAGGTCAATTGGCCTTCCCGCATATAAGTAAAACGCGCTTCATTGATCAGCGAATTGGAAATTGTCCAAGTATGGCTGGGATTGAACTGCTGGAAGCGCGAGCCGACATTGGCACCAAATCCAGGGATGTTCGCTCCTGAAGCCTGGAAATCATAGAAGGGCTGAAAATTCGCGTCGTTGGTGAAGTAGTAGTAGAAGCTGAAATTCTGCCGGGCGTTGATGTGATGGTCCAAGCGGACTGTGAATTGATTCTGCGTGTCCGCGCTGACCGGGACGGCTTGATAAATACTGTTTGGCCGATTCGCACCTGGAACGAACCGAAGCATGTCCTGTGCCACGGGATCCATACACGCTGTCGGAATAACGTTGGTGGGGAAAACCGTCGACCAGTCAGTTTGGCTCGTGATCGGATCGACTGGAAGGCTGGCAATGCCGTTTGCTCCCAGGCCCAGAGCGGTGTCGCAGCCGGGACGTCCATCAAGCGCCTGGGCAACTGTCAGATCCGTAATGCCGCCAGCAAAAGCGGAACCCGCCGAGAAATCTCCTGAGCGTTCGGCGGGAGTGGGCACAATTACGGTTTGCCCTGAAATTCCTTGCCGCACGCGGCGGCCTTCATAGGAGACAAAGAAGAAGGTGCGATCTTTCAAGATCGGGCCGCCAAAGGTTCCGCCGAATTGATTCTGATTTTCTTGCGGCTTGACGGTATTGAAGTATCCCTGGCCATTCAAAACTGTGTTGCGGAAATACTCGTAAACATCGCCGTGCCACTGATTGGTGCCTGACTTGGTAATCACGTTAACGACGGCACCGGAGTTGCGGCCATACTCCGCATCGAAGGTGTTGCTGATGACACGAAATTCGTCAATTGCGTCAGGAGTGGGCTGGATGGTCGGCAGGTTCGCGAACTGATCGTTAGCATCGCCCCCGTTGACGCTGAAATTATTGGCGCGGCCGCGGCCACCATTCACCGAGACAGCTCCGGCGTCGCCGCTACCATAGAAGGTACTTCCGCTGGAACCTAGCTGCGATTGCACCCCGGGCTGCAATTGAAGGAACTGGTAAGTGTCGCGCGCGTTCAGTGGCAGTTCGTTAACGGAGCGATTGTTTACAACCGCGCCCAGCTGAGTGCTGGTGGTATCGACGAGCGGCGCTTCAGAAGTAACATCGACGATTTCCTGCGCGGCACCGAGCTGCATGGTCATGTTAAGTGTGATGACCTGATTCACGTCGAGCGCGATACCTTTGTGAACGCCCTTCTTGAATCCCGCCAATTCGAAATTGACGGTGTAGCTTCCGACGGGAAGATCGGGAAAACCGTAGTCGCCGCTATCGCTGGTCTGCGCGTCTCGGGTAACTCCGGTGGCTTCATTGACGGCTGTAACCTTCACGCCACCCAGGACTGCGCCAGTGGGATCGGCGACGCGGCCAAGAACGCGGCCGCCGGTGCCTTGGGCAAAAAGCAAAGTCGGAACCAGGAGTGAGATCGTAACGACGAGACAGATCGTTTCCAGACACATCGTTTCCAGACACATCGTTTCCAGACACATCATGGTCCAGCGGGCTCGCAGTAACGGCATGGAACCTCCAGGCATCTTGAGGGAACTTGATTTTTTTATTGAAAACGACAGCTTGTGTCCGGCGACAACCTTGCTATAATCCCGCAAGGTTAGAGAAGAGGTACGCGTACTGTCAAGGATAAAAACGCGTTCTCTCCCATAGAAATCTTGAATGCCCGTCCGCTGAACGATGAGCTCATCCAGCGCAAAACCCTACTTGAAGATCGGAGATGTCGCGAGGCGGGTGGGAGTATCACCGTCGGCGATCCGGTCGTGGGAGAGCGTTGGACTGACGCGGCCGCGCCGCACGGAAAGCAAGTATCGACTGTATACCGCCGACGATGTGAAGCTGTTGAAGCGGGCGCGGTTTCTGCGAAAAGTGCGAGGGCTGAATGCAGCGGCAATCGTTGAACTGCTGCGGCGGGAAGGGCGGGCGCGTCCAGCGGCGGACGGGGGCGCAGGGGCGGTCGGTTCGCACTTGCGGCGACTGCGGGCTAAACGGCGTCTGTCCTTGGCGCAAGTGGCGCGGGCGGTGGGCATCTCGGTGGGATTTCTGAGCGCGCTGGAGCGCTCGCAGATGACTGGGTCGGTGGGAACGCTGCGCAAGCTGGCGCGATTTTATAAAACCAACATCCTGGATTTTTTTGACGCGACCGGGCCAAGCAGCCGGCAGGTGCAGCCCGGACAAAGGAAAGTGCTGGAAGCTGGACCCGGTGTTCGCATGGAATTGCTGGCTTGGGGAAATACGGTGATGGAGCCGCATCTGTTTCGGGTGGCGCCGGAAGCGGGCAGCGGCGACTCTTACGCGCACGAAGGCGAAGAATTTCTATACGTATTGCAGGGTGAACTGACCATCACGCTGGCGAAAGAAGCGTACCAGCTCAAGGCTGGAGACAGTTTTTATTTCGAGAGTGCTACGCCGCATCACTGGAAAAATCCTGGGCGGGCGGAAACCTGGGTGCTGTGGGTGAACACCCCGCCCACATTTTGAGTTGTTGCTGGGCAGAACTGAATGCGGCAAAAGTTAATCGCAAGGGATGCGAGGAGGAACGATGAAGATGCGACGCTGGGCAGTTCTGCTCTCCCTGCTGACGTTGATGGGGCTCACCATTTCGTGCACGAAAAAAACGCCAGCGTTGAATTTGCTGGTGTGGGAGGGCTATGCCGATCCTTCCTTCGTCAAGGCTTTTGAGGAACAGCATCATTGCAAGGTTTCGGCGTCGTATATGGGATCGAGCGACGAACTGGTGGCCAAGCTGCGCGGCGGCAGCGCCGGAAACTACGACGTAATTTCGCCCTCGAGCGATGTGGCGACTTCGATCGCAGCCGGAGGGCTGGCTGCGCCCCTGGATTTGTCGAAGATTCCGAGCTATGGACAATTGTCTCCGCAGCTCACTTCGCTGCCGCTGGTGCGCTTGAGAGGTCAAGTCTATGGGGTGCCCTTCATGTGGGGGCCCGATCCGTTAATTTACGATACGACGGTTTTCGCCCAGCCTCCCGAGAGTTGGAATGTGCTTTGGGATCCAAAATATCGTGGGAAGATTTCGGTGTGGGACGATTTGTCGACGATTTATATGGCGGCACAAGTTCTGGGGTATGACAAACCCGATCCGTCACGGCTTTACAGCTTGAGCGACGAACAGCTGCAGGCCGTGAAAAAGAAGTTGCTGGAATTGAAGCCGAATATTCGGAAGATGTGGTCAACGGGCGGGGAGTTGACGAATCTTTTTCAGAATCACGAAGTCGTCGCGGCGATGGGATGGCCGCTGATGACCAACCAGTTGCGCAAAATTAACTTCCCGGCGGGAGAGACGATTCCGAAAGAAAACACAACCGGCTGGATCGATCACCTGATGATCACGGCGGGGAGCGAGAACCAGGATCTGGCGTACGCATTTATCGAGTACATGCTTGAGGCGCAGACTCAGAAAAAGGTAACGGACGTGACGGGATACACGCCGGCCAATCCGCAGGCAGCGCAGTTCATGACGCCGGAACAGATAAAGAACCTGCATCTGGACGATGTCGACAACTATCAGAACCGGCTTTATTTTTGGCAGAATGTGACGCGGCGCGCCAAGTACAACGAGATCTGGAATGAAGTGAAAGCGGCGCAATGAAGCGCGCGTAAACATTCAGCAAAGAACGGCTACGATCCATGTCTTCCATCACAACGCAAGAGAACGTCTCCGGAAAGCTCCGCGAGTCCGTTGCGCCCGCCACACTGCTGAGCATCCGCAAGGTTGCGAAGCATTTCGGCAAGAACGCAGTACTACGGGATATCTCTCTGGATGTGGCGGAAGGAGAGTTTCTCACGATTTTAGGCGAGAGTGGATCGGGTAAGACCACACTGTTGCGGATTATCGCGGGCTTTGAGAGTGCGAGTGCGGGTGAGGTGTGGATGGGCGAGGAACGACTGGACCGCCAACCGCCTTACCGGCGTCGTGTGAATACAGTGTTCCAGTCCTATGCGCTGTTTCCGCACCTTACGGTGGAACAGAATGTGGCATATGGACTGCGGGTGGCGAAGCGGCCCGAAGAGGAAATTGCATCTCGAGTATCAGAGGCGCTGGGCAAGGTGAAGATGTCGGCGCACGCGAAGTCGAAGCCGTCCAAGATCAGTGGAGGGCAGCAGCAGCGCGTAGCGCTGGCACGGGCGCTGGTGAACCGTCCGCGATTGTTGCTCCTGGATGAGCCGCTCTCGGCGCTGGACGCGAATTTGCGGCGCCAGATGCAGGTGGAACTGAAGTCACTGCAGCGCGAGGTGGGGATTTCTTTCATCTTCGTGACCCACGACCAGGAAGAAGCGATGGTGATGTCGGACCGAATTGCTCTGCTGCGGTCGGGCGAACTGGAGCAGGTAGCCACCCCGCGGGAAATCTATGGACGGCCCGCGACGGCATACGCGGCGCAGTTTATCGGGCATACGAATTTGCTGAAGGGCGAAGTGCGAGGCGGGGTGGTGCACTGCGGTCGTTTGACATGGTCAGCGGAGCTTCCGGATGGGCCGGCGTTGTTTTCACTACGGCCGGAGAATATTCGGCTCGGTACTTCGAGTGCTTCGGTCGCTGCAAGCGTGCAGATCGGCGGAAAAGTTATCCATCAGGCCTTTCACGGGGCTACGGAGCTGATTCGTGTGGAGTGCGGGAACGGGTTGGTGCTGGTGGTGCGAACCCCAACCAGCGGCCGGATTCTCGACGACGTCGAGGTAGAGTTTTCTTCCTCGGATGCGGTTCTGGTGCGCGAATCTCCGGAGAGAATCTGATGTTTTCCCGGGCTTACAAAGCGGCGGTGACTCTGCCTCCACTGGTGTGGGTCACGGTGTTTCTGCTGACGCCCTACTTGCTGATGTTCTGCTATAGCTTTTGGTCGGTATCGGCATCGCAGACTATCGTGCGTTCGTGGAGTCTCGCGAACTACATGCAGTTGCTGCGAGTGGATGTTTACTGGCAGACTTTGCTGCGTTCCATGTGGATTGCGGTACGGGTGACAATTTTCTCTTTGCTGCTGGGATATCCGCTAGCGTATTTTCTTTCGTTTTATGCGGCCAAGAAAAAGGATCTGCTGTATCAATTGGTGATCATCCCGCTGTGGGTTAGCTACCTGGTGCGGGCCTATGCCTGGAAGACGATTCTGGGTTCGGACGGCGTGCTGAATACTCTTCTGCAATATGTGCACCTGACGAAGCATCCGCTGGAGTTTCTCCTCTATAGTCCGTTTGCGGTGGTGTTGACGCTGACGCACATCTATACGCCGTTTGCGTTTCTGCCAATTTACGCAGCGCTGGAACACATTCCGCGCAATCTGGTGGAAGCGTCGTATGATCTTGGCGCGAGCCCGGGGCAGACGTTTTGGAAAGTGATCTTTCCGCTCTCGATTCCGGGAGTGCTGGCGGGAGCGACGTTTGCTTTGGTGTTGAGCCTGGGTGATTTTCTTGCGCCCCTGCTACTGGGCGGGCCGAGCGGCATCATGATTTCGAACATTGTGGTGAGCCTATTTGGCGCGGCGTACAACTGGCCGCTGGGGGCGGCGATTTCGCTTTGCATGCTGCTGCTGGTCGTGAGCCTGCTGATTCTCTCCGAGCGACTGGAGAAGAAGTGGAGCTTCTCGTGAGCGACGCGAGACTTGTCTCGGGATCGCGATGGCTGCTCTTCCACGCTGTAGCCGTGTTCGCCTTCCTGTACTTGCCGATTGCGATCCTTATTCTCTATTCGTTCAACGGCGAGGGCGTGGGCGGATTCCCGCCGCATCATCTGACCCTGGACTGGTATAGCACACTTTTTGCGGACGGGCCGATCTGGGATTCGGTGCTCAATAGCCTGCAAGTTGCCCTAGCGGCAATGGTGATCGCGCTGGCATTTGGTATACCGGCGGCGCTGGCGCTGGATCGGGCACAGTTTCCGGGCAAGGCTGTGTTCCGCCGTTTGGTGCTTTTGCCGTTGATTCTTCCCGGCATTATTACCGGTCTTTCGTTGCTCATGCTGTTCAACCTGATGGGAACCAAGCTGAGTCTGATGACGATCATGTTGGGGCACGGAACTGCGTTGATCTCCGTGGCTACGACCGAAGTGTTCGCGGGCCTGCAGAAATTGGACCGGGCCCAAGAAGAAGCGTCTGTCGATCTGGGAGCGAATTATTGGCAGACATTTTGGCGCATCACGGTGCCGAATTTGAAGCTGCCGATTATTGGGGCGGGGCTGCTGATCTTTACGCTTTCCATGGACGAGATCGCGGTGAGTTTCTTTCTGATCGGACGCGATAACACGCTGCCGCTGGAGATTTGGGGACGGCTGCGGCGCGGCATCACACCGGAGATCAATGCGGTCTCCAGTATCATCTTTGTGTTTTCGCTGGTGGCCATCGTTCTGTGGTACCGCCTGCGCATGCGTGCGGATGGAGCGGCGGATGTGGGCACCGAGATTGTGGAAGCGGTGGAGGGTCGTACGGCATGAGCGCGAATCGCAGGGACTTTATCAAGTTTGTCGTCGCGGGGGCAATGACGGCGGGATGTCCGATTGATCTTTCGCTGGTGGCTCAAACCGACGCGTCGGAAAAAGGTCATGCCGCGGATGTGGATGGAGAAGACAATCGAATCTGCCACCAGGTGCGCGACGGCAAAGTGTTCACCCGGCCTCCGGCTTTGGCGCGACATGATGTGGTGATTGTCGGTGGCGGCGTGAGCGGATTGGCCGCGGCTTATCGTTTGCAGCACCGCGACTTCTTGCTGCTGGAGAAAGAACCGCACTGGGGCGGCAACGCGTACGAAATGGAATATGAAGGTGCGACTTATGCGACGGGTTCGGCGTTTCTGGCGAAAGATGAATACGCTTACCACTTTGCGAAAGAAATTGGGCTTGAGCCGTTGCCCGTCAATAGTCCGGATGCAAGCATCATTCGCGGTGAGTTGGTTCTCGACACTTGGGGCGATGGCGTCAATAAACTGCCTTATGCTGCTCCCGTACGCGAGAGCTTCAAGAAGTTCAAAAAAGAGATGCTCGCGATTGACGTGGAGAAGCGCGGAAAAGAGCTCTTTGATCAGCCTTTTTCCCAGTTCCTGAAGGGATATCCAGTTGAGCTCAAGCAGTGGTGGGATAGCTTTGGGCCTTCCAACTGGGGAGCGATGAGCGACGAGACAGCTGCAGGACTGGCCATTGATGCGTTGCAGGAGATGGTCGAAGAGAGCCGGGTGGACGACCGTTATACTTGGCCCGGAGGATTGGGCGCGCTGACGAAAAAATTGGCGGACATTCTGCAGCCGAAATACAAGGACCGGATGCGAGCGGGCGCCACAATTGTTGCGGTGGTCTCCGAAAAAGAAGAGGTGCAGGTAACTTACATGATTGGCGGTGAGTTAAAGACGGTTGCGGCAAAGGCCGTCATCATGGCCACGCCCAAGTTCATTACCCGGCGCATTGTGGAAGGGTTGTCCGAAAAACAAAGTGAGGCGATGCACCGCATTCGCTATATTCCCTACCCAGTGGTGAATCTTATTTTCGACAAGCCTGTGTTCAGTCATGGCTATGACACGTGGTGTCCCGGCAATACCTTCACCGATTTCGTGGTTGCCGATTGGGTCATCCAGAAGCAACCGGGTTACCGGCAGAGATTCAATATTCTTAGCTGCTACACGCCGATGAAGGAAGAGGAACGCGGCTATCTCCTGAACGAGCGCGGTGCGCGCAAAATCGCCGCTAGCGTGTTGAGCGATTTCCAGAAGCTGATGCCGACATCGAACGTGGATCCAGTGGAGGTGCACATTTACCGGCGAGGGCATCCTTTATATATGTCCACGCCGGGCCTGTACACGCAGATTCAGCCGCTGGCGCGGCATCCCATGGATCGCGTGTTTTTCGCCAACACGGATTCGGAAGGTCCTGAATCCACGACCAACGGGGGGATTCTCGCGGCCCAGCGCGCCGTGAAGGAAGTGGAAGCGCGTCTATCGGGAAGGCCGGCAAGGAAGCAGGAGGCAGTGGCAGGCTGACGCCCCTGGCTTAGCTCTTCCCTTTTTGAAACTCTCTCAGGATTTTGCGTTCCCGCCATCTTGTACCAAGGCGATCTAATCTCCTGCGAAGCTGCAACCCATAGTAAAGTTATAGGTAGAGCATTTGGCGAGTGGATTACTATCTGCTCTCGCCGACCGATTCAACAATAAAGGACAACCATATTTTGAGTTTGAGTATTCGCAATATCGCCATCATCGCGCACGTGGACCACGGCAAAACCACGCTGGTCGACGCCATGCTGCAACAAAGCGGCACGTTTCGCTCGAACGAGCACCACGTGGAACGCGTAATGGATTCGAATGAACTGGAGCGCGAGCGCGGCATCACGATTCTCGCGAAAAACACAGCTATCTTCTACCACGATGTGAAGATCAACATTGTGGATACTCCCGGCCACAGCGATTTTGGCGGCGAAGTGGAGCGCGCGCTGAAGATGGTGGACGGAGTGATGCTGCTGGTGGATGCGAGCGAGGGACCGCTGCCGCAGACGCGCTATGTGCTGAGCAAAGCACTGGAGGCAAAGCTGCCGCCGATTGTGGTGATCAACAAGATTGACCGGCCCGATGCGCGTCCGCAGGAAGTGCTGAACGAGATCTACGATCTGTTTATCGATCTGGACGCGAAGGAAGATCAGCTTGATTTTCCGGTTTTGTATACGAACGCCAAGGAGGGGACGGCGTCAACGGAAGTTACCGGAGGTGAGAATCTGCGACCGCTGTTTGACGCGATCTTGACAACGATTCCGCTGCCACAGGGCGATCCGGCGGGTCCGTTGCAGATTCTGGTTGCGAATCTTGATTACAGCGATTTTCTGGGGCGCCTGGCGATCGCGCGTGTGTTCAACGGAACGATGTACACAGGGGAAGATGTGGTCATCGCCAAGCGCGATGGATCGATGCACAAGACCAAGATCACGAAACTGTTTTCTTTTTCCGGATTGAAGCGCACGGACATTACGGAAACGGCGCTGGGCGACATCATCGCCGTGGCTGGGGTGGAAGGAATCACGATCGGGGAGACGATTACGGACCCGGTGAACCCGGCGCCGCTGCCGCCCATCGTGATCGACGAGCCGACCATCGCGATGACGTTTACGGTGAACACCTCTCCGTTCGCGGGACGCGAGGGTACCTACGTTACTTCACGCAACCTGCGGGAGCGACTGGCGAAGGAACTGCTCACCAATGTTTCTTTGCGGGTGGAAGAAATGGAAACCACCGATTCATTCAAAGTGCTCGGCCGCGGCGAATTGCAACTCTCCATTACCATCGAGATGATGCGACGGGAAGGTTATGAGCTCATGGTGGGCAAGCCGGAAATTGTTACCAAGCGTATTGATGGGAAGCTGATGGAACCGGTGGAGCATCTTACGGTGGACGTCCCGGAAGGATTTGTGGGCGTGGTCATGGAGCAACTGGGATCGCGCAAGGGCGAGGTTCTGAACATGCACAATCACGGCTACGGACGCGTGCGGATTGAGTTCCGAGTTCCCAGTCGCGGTCTGATTGGGCTGCGGAGCCAGTTGCTTACCGACACGCGTGGGACCATCGTGATGAACTCGCTGTTTGACGGATATACCGAATGGCAAGGGGATATTCCGCACCGGCTGACGGGGGCACTGATCGCCGACCGGGCTGGCTCTTCGACGGCCTATGCGCTATGGGGACTGCAGGAGCGCGGCGAACTCTTCGTCGGCCCGGGCGTTGAACTCTATGAAGGAATGATCATCGGCGAGAACGCGAAGGATGATGATCTGGACGTCAACGCGGTGCGAGAGAAGAAACTCACGAATATGCGAGCATCGACGGCAGATGAAGCCATCCGACTGGTTCCCTTCCGACAATTGAATCTGGAGCAGGCGATTGAGTTCATCGCGGATGACGAATTCGTGGAGATCACTCCGAAGTCGCTGCGGCTGCGGAAGAAATTCTTGCAATCGAACAGCCGCAAGAAGCGGGCTAAAGAAGCCCTGGAAGAAGCTTGAAAACTCGCGGGCAGATCTTAAAGTCCAAGAAAGATGTTCCGCTTCGAATGTTTCTCGTCCCGTGTAGTTGTGGAACGACGTTCGCGGCTCCGGGAAATTACGATCGCGGCGGAACAGCCTGGAGCCGATATCTGATCTGTCCGAACTGCGGCAAGCGGCACGACCCCAAGAACCGGTTATTACAGGTTGGATATCAACCGGAAGGTTATTGGCGGGTCGATAAGTGCTAGCCTAATCGCCACCTGAGGCTCTCCTCGCGATTTAAGATGCCTCGCTTGACAAACCTGCTATACTTCTGGCCGCATTCGACTGTTCGCTAGCTCCGGTCTCGATTTTCAGGAAGGTGTCCCCGACCTGCCAGTCTGCCATTGAGCTCGCACTTCGACAGCTCAATGCAGAGGGGCGACGCTTGAAGAATATCTTTGTGGGGAACTTGAGCTTTAACACATCGGAAGACGAACTGCGCCAGATGTTTGAACCGTTCGGACAAGTGGACCGAGTGAGCATCATGACGGATCGCGATACCGGACGTTCGCGCGGGTTCGGCTTTGTGGAAATGGCCAGCAACGAAGATGGAGAAAAAGCCATCACCGCATTGAACGGCACGCAAGTGGGGGGGCGCACCCTCAACGTAAACGAGGCGCGCCCGAAAACCGAGCATGCT
Organism: Candidatus Sulfotelmatobacter sp.; assembly: GCA_049519055.1. Taxonomy (GTDB): domain Bacteria; phylum Acidobacteriota; class Terriglobia; order Terriglobales; family Acidobacteriaceae; genus Sulfotelmatobacter. The sequence goes on from JBEKRE010000019.1 coordinate 48,732, forward strand.
GGCGGCGGCGGACGCGACCGCGGAGGCCGTGGCGGAGATCGAGGCGGTGACCGTGGCGGGCGCGGCGGTGGTGGCGGCGGCCGGGGCCGCTGGTAGGATTATTCTCGAAAGTGCTCGAATCACCGCGGTCGGTGGCAGATTGTATCGACACGCAAAGCTTCATTGATGCTTCTGAGTCCATCCATGTAAACTGAGGCTATCGGTGTGCGCCCGTAGCTCAGATGGATAGAGCGATTGCCTCCGGAGCAATAGGTCGGGAGTTCGAATCTCTCCGGGCGCACCAGGTTTCCTCTTTTCCCTCAATCACTTCTGCGCTTTCAGACCTCGGCGGTATTTTCGGGACTTCGGGCTTGTGCCCAGATACCCACCCAGGTCGGCCCTGGCGGTAAGAACAGCGTCCTCGGAGGGGTGGACATAACGGTTAGAAATTGCGATTGAACTGTGGCCCGCGATCCGCGCCAGCGTCCAAGCGCCTGGGACGTGTGGATCCCGGTTTCGGCGGAGGAAGCAAGGCTGCTGTAGCCTTACTCCTATGGTGACTGTAGCGCCCACCTGCAACTTATCCAGTTCTTCTGTGCAGATTAGCAGCAGCGGAGCACAGCCAGTGACGGTAATGGTCGGGACGACAGCACCGGTGACTACGGGCGCAGTGTCTCCCATCGACTTCCCGCCGGGCGCGATACCGACTGCCTTGGACCGCGATACTGCTGGGCTCCGCGTGGATATTCCTGAGGAATCGAAAGCGGCTGCCAAGTCTGGCTTCGCCGCTGATCGTGCTGGTATTAGCGTCATGGGTGGGTTGTGGTGGGGGCAGTTCTTCGTCCCCGCACACCACGCCCGGGACACCCGCTGGAACCTACACCGCGACAATTACCGCGAGTTCTGGCAGCCTGAACCACAAAATGACGCTAACCGTAATCGTCCAGTGAACCGACAGACGGTCAGGTCGAATCGCCCAAGTAGACAACTGGGTAACAAACTGCCATTGCAGGCATGCTTGACTAGTGTCGACGATGCCCTACCGTATCTGAGTGGGTACAAGATTCACCTAAGGTCGGCAATCCGCTTCTTGCGAAGTTTCCTAATCCGGTCTCCCAGGTGAACGAGTACCCTGCTGCTGCACGTCAAGCGGAACTATCCCCACATTCCGTTCGTTTTTGTGGCCGCTGTACGCGATGCTGCCGTAGAGCAGGAAGTGATGCGAAACGGTGCTGACGGCTTTCTCTTGAAACCATTCGATAGCGAGCAGCTATTGGCGATGGTTCGCAGCATACTCGGAAAAGCTTCGGCATGATCTTCCGGCAGTAGGGCAGCCGATTCGTAATTTTCTTGCCCTGCACCCGGCCTCGTGGAAAATCAACAGTTTAGCTAAGTTTCAGCCTATCCTGTTAAGGACTCGTCCGGGGGGTACTGGTGCCGTTTGCCATCCACACGATAATCACTTTTCTCGATTGTTTGGTTGCTCACACGGGCCAGCGAAATCCTTACCTTCTACTGACGACGGGCGAAGATTCTAATCTCGCTGCTACTCTGCGGCAGAGGAACCCAGTGAGCACCGGTCATGACGTCCTCCATCACGAGGTCGGATGACCCATCCACCACCAAGAAACTCAGTTCCGGGACCGGGTCTCGTTCATTCAACGCAGCCCAAAACGACGATCCAGCGGGAGATGGATCCAGATAACTCCACCGGTCCGGAGGCACCGGGCGGATCATGATGATGGGAAGATTCGTCCACGGCATGTTTGCCAGAATAGCCTTGGATCTTCGAAAATAGTGGACTCCGCTCCAAAGGAAGGGATCAAACGCCCAATCCGGATGACTGTTCTTTTCGCCAACGATCAAGCCGACCGATCCAGACTTCGCCACCGGGGCGCTCAGCGCCGGCGTTATTTCGCGGGCGATTCTCGAAACGTTCCGACACTGCGAGGATAGTAGCGCTATGGTGACGCATAAGGCGATCACGCCGGCTGCGAAACTCCACCGGGGTGGGGGGTGCAGCGCGGCAATGGCGGCGACGAAAAAAACGATCCAGGGCATTCCAAAACGAGAGTTAAAGAAACCACTGCCGTTGACGAAGAAGGGCGCAAAGCAAAAAAGCGCGAAACAGATTGCACTGGTTGCACTCATCGCGATCACCGAAGAAGATGGGCGTCCCTTGTGCCTCCATACACCGGCAAGACCGGCAAGTCCTGTGATGGCAAGCAAGATCAAGAGGCCCCCGCGGTACGCTGGCGAGTTGAACGGCGATAATCCCCACAGTTTTAGCGCCGAGGTTACGGTGTAGACCCAACCATGTTGCGCGGCGTTGCTTGCCGCGGGAGAAGCATGCTGCGAGTGATTCATAAACATGCTTACCCAAACAGCGGACGTGACGGCCATGACGGCGATCATTGCCAGGGGACCTCGGCGTTCGCGAAGGCTCGGCAGCCAAAGTTCTGGACCGGCAGCGGTCGCGAGGGCAAGATCCGCGCTGAAGTGCAAGCCAATAAACAGTAAGAAAATGGCAACTGGGACCGGGTGGGTGAACATCATGAAAATGAGGAGGACGAGCAGAATTGTGATGCGGCGCGCGCGAAGTTGTCGCCCGTGACGAATCCAGAATCCCGACAAAAACAGCAGCAGCGCGACGCAGATGGAGTAATTGAGGAAGCCTTTATACACGAGGGCGTTCATGCAAAAAGGGATTCCAACGAGCGTCCACGGACTGTTTCGTTCCGCTACCGAAGCCAACAAATACCGAAAACCAAAGCCGAAGGCGAAAATGTAGCCGCAAATAAGCAGCTTTTCACTCAGCGCAGGAGGAAATACTGCTTCGAGCGCAAGAAGGGTGAAATACTCGAGCGCGTACGGCGTAAAGAAACTCTTAAGCTCAAAGTGCGCCGCATACGGCCCTGCATGCCTCAGCAGGTCTCTGAGGATATCCACATAATATAGATGGACGGGTCCATCTTGAGTGGGAAACACTGGCGCGGCTGCGAGAACGAACACTGCTGTGAGGGCAAGTAGGGCGATCACGGCCCCGCGGCAAAAGATTTCTTGGCGGGCGTAATCGCCAGCAAGATCTTGCGAATTACTTCTCATGAATCTTTCTGTGCGCTCGCGGAAGCCGTCGGCTCGGGCGGCGCGTTGCGCAACCGCCCGCGGCTCTCGCCGACGTTCATGGTTCCCGCTACCACATACAGCGGCCGGCCCTTCGCCTCTTCGAAAACCCTGCCCAGATACTCACCGATAATGCCGACGCTGATCAGTAAAGCACTGCCAATCGCGGCAACGACAACCATCAGCGACGTCCAGCCTGCGACCGTGTGGCCGCGAAACTTCTCTACCAGAGCCCGAACCCCTTCCTCCACCGCCAACAGCCCGGCCAGAGCACCGAGACCGAGGCTGAATCGAAGCGGCAAGATCGAGAAAGAGGTGGCCGCCGTCCACGCAAATACTAGCATCTTCACTAAGGAGTACTTGGTTGCACCAGCCGCCCGCGGCTTGCGTTCGTAGGGCACTGCAATCTGCGAAAACCCCACCCAGACAACCATTCCCCTCAGGAACCGGTGTGTTTCCCGCATCTCCTTTAAAGCAATCAGGCATTCGCGCGACATCAGGCGAAAGTCTCCGCTATCCAAAGGCAGATCCTTGCTCACAACGGCGCGCATCAGGCGGTAGAACAGCCACGCTGTGGCGAGTTTGAATCGCGTCTCGCCAGGGCGGGACTTGCGCTGCCCGTACACTACGTCGTAACCCTCGCAGTAACGCTCGATCATCGGGTAAATCGAGGCCAGAGGATCCTGAAGATCGGCGTCGATCAGAACAACGGCATCCCCGGAGGAGTAGTCAAGACCGGCCGTGGCTGCCAGTTGGTGACCGAAATTCCGGGAAAAGTGGATTATTTTAACCCGCGGATCGTGCTCAGCCCAGGCGGCAAGTTTGACGATGGTCCGATCGGAACTGCCGTCATTCACGACGACGATCTCGGTTTCGCAGGAAATATCGCCCATGAACGTCTCCAGTTCAGCGCGCAGAAGACCGAGGACGGCTTCCTCGTTATATGTCGGAATTACGATCGATAATTTGGCGGGGTAAGACCTGGGGTGCAAGGGGTGGACAACGCCGTTTGGATGATTCTGGCAGATTTCCATAGCGCATTCCCGCAGGCGCCCATCGTACTAAGTCACACAAGGCCCCGCAAGGATATGCGCGATTTCGGAGTTTGGGGTTGTTTGCGGTCGATTTTCCGGCCTGCGAATTATCTCGCATCCCATGACGGGAATTGCCAAGCATTACGGCCTCTGCAGAGCCGCGATCGTGTGGTGGAGCTCGAATCTGCTGGGCCCATGCGAGACCGATCACGCAGAACTGTGACCTGCATCACAGGAAAACTGTTCGCCCCGATGTACTTATATCTCGCCCGCGGGCCCGTTCAGGGCGGCCCATCTCTCCCACCCAGGAGTTTCTATGCCCGATCAACAACGACTATCAAAAGATGCACGGATGGCCATGGTATCCCAGTTCTTGGGCTTCATGCTGGATGCTTACGACATGGCGCTGGTACTGGTCATGGCGCCAATTCTGGTCAAGGTTTTCATTTCACCCAAGGGCAGCGCGGCCTGGCAGTACATCGTAATTGTATTTACCTACTCCATTACGATGGCGGCAAGGCCAATCGGCTCGGCGATTTTCGGACGCTATGCTGACAAAATTGGCCGCCAGTTCCTCCTTGTCTTAACGATCGGGGGCGTGGGTCTGATGTCGCTCCTGGGGGGCTTCCTGCCAACCTACGCGCAGATCGGCGTCTGGTCCTATGTCGTCTTCTGTTCCCTCCGACTGTTCATGGGAATCTTCTTCGGCGGAGAATATGCGGTGGGGCACACCTTTGCCATTGAATACGCTCCGCAAAAAAAGCGCGGTATGATCGGCGGCTTTATCCAGTCGGGATTCCCGCTCGGCTATGTGCTTGGTTCGCTCGTCTTTGCCCTGGTTTCTTTTCTGACCACCAAAGAAACAATGATCGCTTATGGGTGGCGAATCGTCTTCATGACCGGTGTCATTCCGGTCTTCCTGGCACTTTATATTCGAAGCAGTCTGCATGAGTCGCCCGAATTCGAAAAGACCAAAGCGCTAGGCAAGATCGAGAAATCTCCTTTCCTGAGCTTGTTCAAACCACCTCAGCTCTTCGATTTTCTCCAAGTCTTCTTTTTTATGACTGGCCTGTTCCTGACGGACTACTCGGTCTACGGATTTCTTCCCAATATCCTGACACTTAAAGGACGTGGCTTCGACACCACCACCTATAGTCTGATTTACGGATTTGCGCTGTTTATGGCGTTCCTAGGCTACAACTTCTATGGCTGGCTCTCCGATAAGACAGGGCGGAAGATACTGACGCAGTGGTATTGCGGGTTTCTGGTGGTGTTTGGAATTCCCGTCTTCTACGTGCTGTACCACGCCGCGATTGCACACAATCTCTGGATGGCTGTGCTCGGGACAGTGATGGCGGCCATGCTCAAGCTGGCATGGGGGGTTGTTCCAGCCTACCTGTGTGAGCGATTTCCGACGAGACGGCGTGCCGCCGGTGTGGGCTTTGGGTACTCTTCCGGAGCGCTGCTGGGCGCGTGGTTCAGCGCCTACGTGTGGTGGGCTCACAAGATTCCGTTTATCTCCGCGATCGAGAAGCAGGACATGTGGTTATCTCCGGCGGTGGTCCTGACTGTCGGTGCGGTGATGACGTTTGTCAGCTTGCTGTTCTCTCCGGAGACGAGACATCTTCAACTTGACGAGGTGGGAGAGAAAGAGCGCGCATTCGAGGCGGCGCAGGAAGCAAAGGCCGGGGTGATGTTAGCAAGTTAGTCGAACTGGCCGCCTGGCATTGAGCTGACCGTGCCGAGCCTCGCGTTTTGCCCTGCTGGAAACCAACAGGATGCCGCTTCCTGGTGGTTTTGGAGTGATTGATGAATACCTTCCCGGTATTGTTGGGTGCGTTGTGTGTCTATGCTCTGGCCTACCGTTACTACAGCGCGTTCATTGCAGCAAAGGCTCTCTCGCTTGACGATCGCCGCACGACTCCTGCGCACGCCTTTGCGGATGGGCACAATTATGTGGCTTCTCCGCGCTGGGTGCTCTTCGGCCATCACTTCGCAGCCATTGCCGGAGCGGGGCCGCTGATTGGGCCGACTTTGGCAGCACAGTTCGGATTTGCGCCGGGCTTTCTTTGGCTGCTGATCGGGGCCGTGCTGTGCGGGTGCGTGCAGGATTTCACGGTGCTGATCGCTTCGGTGCGTCATCGTGGGCGCTCGGTGGCGGATGTGGCGCGCACCGAGATCAGTCCGTTTGCCGGCCTGGTGGCGATGATTGCGGTGCTCTTTATTCTGCTGGTCACACTGGCGGGGCTAGGCATCGTAGTGGTGAATGCCCTTTCGAACAGTCCGTGGGGAGTGTTCACTATTGGTATGACCATCCCGATCGCGGTCATCATGGGGTGGTGGATGTTCAAGAGCCATAGGGGAAAGGTCACCATCACGGGTCCCAGTATTTTTGGCGTCGTCTTCTTGATCGCGGGAGTGGTCGCCGGGCACTGGGTCGCGCAGACGAGTTGGGCGAGCGCACTTACCTTTACCCCGCACCAGATCACGATTCTTATGGGCATCTACGGGCTGGTGGCATCGGTCCTTCCAGTCTGGCTGGTGCTGGAACCTCGGGATTATCTCTCGACCTACGTCAAGCTGGGCACCATCGCAGTTCTAATCGTCGGCGTCTTCGTGGTTCATCCCAATATTCAATTCCCCAACTTCACCCCGTTCGTGCATGGGGGCGGCCCGATCATCAAGGGAAATCTGTTTCCATTTCTTTTTGTGACGATTGCCTGCGGTGCGATTTCTGGATTTCACTCGCTCATATCTTCAGGCACGACTCCGAAGATGCTGGATAAGGAAAGTGATGCCCGTTTCATCGGATATGGAGCGATGATTGCCGAGTCGCTGGTGGGCGTGCTGGCGCTAATTGCGGCCTGCTCGCTGGCGCCAGGCGACTATTTTGCCGTCAATACCACGCCGGCAGTGTTCAGCCATCTGGGATTGAGCACGGTGAATCTGGACATGTTCTCGCGCGAGGTTGGAGAACATTTGGCCGGGCGCACAGGAGGCGCGGTTTCGCTGGCGCTCGGCATGGCACAGATCTTCCGCGGGTTGCCGGGAATGAAACAACTCATGGGCTACTGGTATCACTATGCCATCATGTTTGAAGCCCTTTTCATTCTGACTACGGTAGACACGGGAACACGCGTGGCGCGCTATGTTCTCCAGGAACTCATGGGCAAGGTGCACAAGCCGTTTGGAAACAGTTCGTGGCTGCCGGGAAATTTGCTGACCAGCTTGGTTGTGGTAATGGGCTGGGGATACTTGATTTATACGGGTAACATTTCCACGATCTGGCCGTTGTTTGGAACTGGCAATCAATTGCTGGCGACCATCGCGCTCGCAGTCGCAACTACTTTCCTGATCAACATGGGCAAACAGAAATATGCATGGATCACGGCGCTCCCCATGTGCTTTGTCGGAGTTACCACACTCACGGCGGGAGTCCTTTCGATCAAGAATATCTTCTGGCCGCTGACCTCAAAGCCGGGGCAAGTGTTTACCGGATACCTGGATACGGTGCTGATGAGCATCTTCATCCTGGGGGTAATTCTCGTCGTGTTCGATGCAGTACGGCGATGGATCGCGGTGCTGCGCGGCGCTCCCGCGCCACAGGAAGCCTTTGGTCCTCCGGTCACCGCTGGGGGCGAAGTGAAGATGGGTTGCTGCTAAAAGCTACGATCCTGTTCGCCGCTGCTCGTCGACTGCTTACGTCAGGGATTCCGTCCGAACCTGTAGGTGAGGCTAATGCTGGCGTACGACGGAATGCGAACTCCCACAACTTCCTGGACGTCCGACGGACGAAAATTCTCGGTTGTCTGTCCCGTGTAACCGCTGGCCACGAGAAAATTTACGCCGGCTGTGAAGCGTCCATTCACGAAAGGGCGAACCACCGCACCGCGAAACTCTTTCACGGGCGTTCCCCTACATTCAGCATTCAGGTTCGCCAGGCATCCCGTGCCTAAAGGCTTGGTGCCAACATATTCGAATTCCCCTCGGGCTTGCAGATGCAAGGGTAGCTTCTGAATTGTTCCCAATAAATCGAAGAGAGTCCGCGGAGCTTCCGGCGTGGGTTCTCCGGTATCAAGGTCGCGGGCATCGGCTTTGGAAAAAGTCGCCAACAGCGAACCCTGGCTGAAGTCTCGACGCACCGCCACCGTCAGGAAGCGCAGTCGGCTTGGCCCTTCGTTGAATTGCAGTCCGGTGTCCGGATCGATCTTGGCCAGCTCTGCACTGCTGGTCACGTGGCCTAAGGTGAGCTTCACATCGGTTTTGTGAAATGTTTTACTGGCGACGGCCTGATATGAGTGGGATGTGGCCACCGGGGTGCCGACGGAAGATCCAGTCCCGATGCGGGGATCTTCTGTAAAAAAGGCCTGGCCAAAGCTGAGAGAAATGAGGGGAGCGTACCACGATTCTTTCGGCAGAAAAGAAACCGTAGCTTTGGGCGAGTTCACGCCCACCCATTTCTGAAACGAATTCTGCGCATGCAGCAGATCGTCGTTATCGATATCAATTTGGTCGCGGCGCCAGCCGAGATAATAGCGCAAGCGACTGGCGAGAGCGCCTTCCGCAGCGAGGTAGGGCGTTAGCGATGAGATAGTGATGTTATTTCCGTCGACAGGAGTGAAGGGGCCGTAATAGGTTGGGGCACTGGGATTGAACAAGCTATAGTGGTCGAGATCATCGCGGCGAGGCGCTTCGCGGTCGTAGTCAAAACCAGCCAACAAAGACAAATACTCCGCAATCCTGTTCACGTAGTTCGCGCTGCCGCCAGCCACAGTACGAAACTCGCTTTGCCGGATCAGACCTTGTCCAAAATCCGAGAACAAGGAAAGGTTGTAAGTGCGAAAAAAGCCGGAGAGCTGCAGCTGCTGGTTTTCGCCGAGTTGCCAAATATCGTTCAGAGCTACGAGCACAGTGTGGGTCTGGTCTTTCTGCCGGGGATCGATGGAATCGCCATAGTTGGGGAAATTGGTGTCTGCGGAGTTCAAGGGAAAGATGGGCACGAGTCCCGGAACATAGGAAAAACCGTAGTACCCGATGCCGAACAGAGTGAGCCGGTGCGGGCCAACATGGAACAATCGCTCACCATTGAATTTGTACTGCTGTCGATGCTCCAGTCGGTCGAGGAATCCATTGCCATAGGCGCCTTCGAACGCCAACCAGGAACCGGGACTCGGGCTTACTCCCGCGACCACATCGAGATCTCGATAATCTGCGGTTAGGGTGATGAAGGGAGCTAGGCGAGATCGAACTCCATAGGTTGCAGCGAGATTGACCGAATGATTCCCCTCGCGAACATTGAACGCGCCACCATCGATCTGAACGCTTTCGAGGGTCTCAGGAATGAATATGTTGGGGTCGGAATAGCCGTTGCCATGGGCATTGGCCGAGAGATTGTTGGGCACCAAGTAGCTGCCGACCGCGATGTACTGTGCTATAGGCTCGCCGTGATCTCCCGCCACTCCCGGCGCAAAATATTGCGGCGCTTTGATGCCGCTGGAGGCAGTTTCGATGGGGTATCCGGGAATCGATACGGGAGCCCCCGGACGTCCGGGATTTGCGTCGAGAAGATCCTGGCGCACAAAAACTTTTTCGCCGGGATCGGGACTGAGAACGTCGGTCTCGTTCACGTCCGCAGTGACGGCGACCTTTTCGACTGGAGCCGAAAGCTGACCTATTCGAATCTCGATCGCAGAATTTCCACTTTGCCGAACCCTGATTGGGTGGATGACTTTACGAAATCCGGAAGCCTCGGCTTTCACGACAAATTCTCCGCTGGAACTGAGCTTCAGAACGAACTGGCCGTCCGGTCCCGAGATTGCGCGAGCTAGAACTTGATCTTGTCCCACAATTTCGACGGCAGCGTTTGGCAGAGCGTTTCCCTCAGGATCGAGCACACGGCCGGTCAGCATAATCTCTTGCGCAATCAGTGTGCGCGGCGCGAGCAGCAAAAATAGGATGAGGAAGATTGCAGCGGGCCGCCGCTGAGAGTAGCGGATACGATTGAGCTGGACACCAGAAAGTTCGGCCGCTATCGGGGCGTCCATTGCGGGTGGCCGGAGAAGAGTCCGTTGGCAAAACCCATCTGATAGGCAAGGAAGAGACCAAAGGCCAAACTCACCAACCCGGAAGCGAGGCCGAGCCAATGGGAAAAATTCTCATGCCTTCTTCCGAAGAAGTTGAAGGCCGAGGCAATGCTCAGGGTGATGAGCATCATGCCGCCCACGGTACCGGCTCCGAAGACGAGCAGATAAACCATCGCCCAGCGAGGGTTTCGAATGGTTGTGAGAATGAGCAGCGCAACCGCGGCTGAACCTGCCAATCCGTGGACAACGCCCACGACTAAAGGACGCAGCTGCTGATAGAGGCCGATCCTGCCGAGTATCCGATCGAGCCAGGTGAGAGGAGTTTGGTGACTGTGGGCGTGCGCCTCGGGCGCGTGTCCGTGCGCATGGCTGTGCACGTAGTCACCATGAACATGAGCATGAGAATGAACCACGCGAGATTCTTCACTAGCGGGAACGACAGTGCGTGCCGTCCGCATAAAGCTGACAATATTCATCGCCCCCAAAACAATGAGCATAAGCCCGACGGAAAGCTCCATGGAGAGCCCGATTCGCGCCGGAATCACGACGTCGAACAGGATGATGGCGGAACCCACGACGAAGATGGTGAGCGTGTGGCCGATGCCCCAGAAAATGCCGGTGAGCGCGGCCTTCAGCAGGTTGCGCTGTCGGCTGACAATTGTCGTTACGGCGACGACGTGGTCGGGATCGGTGGCATGGCGCATCCCGAGAAAAAATCCCACTGCGATAATCGACAGAAAATTGATCATGACCTACGAACCATGTTAGATTACCGCGCCCGCGCGCGATTCTTCCAAACGCTTTCTGAGAAAACTGAGGAACTCTTCCACTCCCTCGCCGTTCTTTGCGGAGAGCTTAAAAACCTGCATGCCGGGTCGTACCGCCTGGATGTTACCGTATGCCGACAGCCAGTCGAACTCGACCGCCGAAGCCAGATCCATTTTCGTGACGACCGCAACGTCGGCGCTGTTAAAAATTGTGGGGTACTTGAGAGGTTTATCCTCACCTTCCGTCACCGAGATCAGTACCAGGCGGAGATTCTCGCCCAGATCATAGGACGAAGGACATACCAGATTTCCCACATTCTCGATGAAAAGGAAATCAAGTTGGTTGAGATCCCACTGTTGAAGAGCATTCTGGACCATGGCCGCTTCCAAATGGCAAAGTGTACCGGTGGTGATTTGTTTGACGGGAGCCCGGCTGCGGGCCAGCCTTACCGCATCGTTTTCCGTGGCGAGATCGCCCACCAGCGCGGCAACTCGATAACTCTGACGGAGCACAGTGAGTGTCTTCTCCAAAAACATGGTTTTGCCTGAGCCGGGACTGGACACCAGGCTTACCACAAACACTCCCGCCGCGTGGAACTGTTCGCGCAACACACGCGCGTTCAGATCATTCTGCTTGAGAACATTTTTCCGGACTTCGATTAGACGGGGCTGTGATCCCATTCTTCAATCTCCAAAGCAACCACTTCGAGTTCCTTTCCCTGCACCACTTCAGCCGATGGAGTGCCACATTCCGCACAACAAAATAATTGCACGGAATTGATAGGACGCTGCGCCTGGCAGCTCTGACAATAGATGAGGACGGGAACATCCTCTATCAACAGCCGCGCACCTTTCAGCGGAGTGTCTTCGCATGCCATCTCAAAAGAGCCCAGCAGAGCCTCTTTCACCACGCCGGAGAGGGCGCCAAGCTTGAGATGCACGGCAGTCACTTGAGCGCTGCCATGGCGTTCCGATTCTTCCTGCGCCAGTTCAATGATGCTCATCGCGATAGAAAGTTCGTGCATGGTTGTTCAATCAGTGCGCGCTCGAGACTTTTCGCTTCAAGCGAGTCAAGCAAATGCGGCCAGGGCCGCCTGCCCCAGGCTGATGCCACCATCGTTAGGCGGAACGGCGTGATTCGCCCAAACCACGATACCTGCGGCCTCAAATAGCGACTTCACATCTTTCAACAGTAACTCATTCTGGAAAACACCACCCGAAAGAACCGCGACATCCAGACGATGGGATTCGCCGACGCTTACTACGGCGTCGCATAGGCCTTGAGCCAGTCCGCGCTGGAAGGCACGCGCAATTTCTGCTAGCGGCCGTCCGCGGAGGCGGTCACGGACAACGGCCTCCAGCAAAGGGCGGAAATCCAGTTCCTGCTCCGACCATGGAAACGGATAGGGTTCCGTCAAATCCACGGCGTAGGCAAGTTGTTCCAACCACATTGCTGCCTGGCCTTCGAATGTAATCTCACGCGTAAAGCCGAGGAGCGCGGCGGCCGTGTCGAAGAGCCGTCCGACGGAAGTGGTGGGAAAAGTCCTGACGTTTTTCTTGACCAGGTCCACGACCTGCCGGTAGCGTTGGGGAAAGTTGAAGGGCGGCGCAGTCAGATCGGGCAAGCCTTCTGCTTGCGCCAGGAAACCAGCCGCAGCCTGCACCGGGTATTGCGCAGCTGCGTCGCCACCGGGCAACGAAGCGCTACGTAAATGTCCGACCCGATCAAAGCTGTCTTTAATGCTTCCTACAAAGATCTCGCCGCCCCAGATGCTTCCATCGTCTCCATAGCCGGTGCCGTCGAAACTGACTCCAATCACGCGCTTCTCCCAGTCACCTCGTTCCGCCAACACGGAAGCAACATGAGCGCGGTGATGCTGCACGGCCAGTCTCTGCGGAATTCCCAACGCCAAGGCATGAGAGCTGCTGGCGTATTGGGGATGGGAATCGTAGGCGACCAGCAGTTCTTCCGGACGAACCTCATACATTGAGATCAGATCTTGAATCGTTTCTTTGAACGCGCGGAGTGAGTCATAGTGGCCTAGATCTCCGATGTGCTGGCTCATGAACCCTTGCCCATCGACAACCAGTGTGATCGTGTTTTTCAGGTCGGCACCGACCGCTAAGATCGGACGCGCAGTCGGCAACGTTGCTACTGCTCCCGGAGCATAGCCTCGTGCACGCCGAACGATGACTGGTCCAAACACGCCGTCGCGGGCAACGGAGTCATCCACTCGGCGGGCAATGGGACGTTCCCCGATCAGGAACGCATCTGCGATTCCAGAAAGACGGTCCAGTGCTTCGTCATCTTCGTAGGCGATCGGTTCACTCGATCGATTCGCGCTGGTCATCACCAACACTTCCGGAGTGCCTGCCGCGAAAAGCAAATAATGTAGCGGGGTGTAGGGCAGCATCAAGCCGAGTTCGTTATTTTCCGGCGACACTCCGGGATCAACTCGGTTGGGTTCAGCCTTCGAGGGTGCCAGGACAATCGGTCGAGCACTGGACGAGAGGAGTCTTTCCGCTTCCGGTGAAAGCTCGACCAGCTGCCGAGCCACCTGCAAGTCTCTGGCCATGATGGCAAACGGTTTTTCTTTGCGGTATTTACGCTCGCGCAAAGCCGCGACCGACACGTGGTTTGACGCATCGCAGACCAGATGGTATCCGCCGAGTCCTTTCACAGCAAGGATGCTGCCCGCGTTGAGAAGGAGGGCGGCTCGGCGAATGCTCTGCTCGCTTCCATGTACGATGTCATCGCCTTGCCGCAGTTGATAGCGTGGACCACAAGCGGGACATGCTACGGGTTGCGCATGAAAGCGGCGGTTGCCCGGGTCACGGTACTCTGAGGCGCAGTACTGGTCCAGAGGCCAACGCTGCATCGTGGTGTTAGGCCGGTCATAAGGCAGCGACAAAACGACCGTGTAGCGCGGGCCGCAATTTGTGCAGTTGATGTAGGGATACCAATAACGATGGTCACGAGGATCGAATAGTTCCCGCTGACATTCGTCGCAGACGGGGAGGTCGGGTGAGATACGCACCGTCGGCCGCTCGCGACGGTGGCTTTCGCGGATGGTAAATTCATTCAGCCCGAGAGGATCGGCGCGGCGGACCTCGATGTCCGTGATGCAAGACGCTGGAGGAGGCTGCGTTTTCAGATCCTGGACAAACGCCAGCAACCCTTTCTCGGCCCCCTCCAGAAAAATCTCAACCCCTTCCTCACCGTTCAGTACCCATCCGGCAAGAGTGTTGGCACGGGCCAGGCGATAGACGAACGGACGAAAGCCAACGCCTTGGACCACTCCGCGAACTCGAATGGAACAAGCGCTGGGCATTCTTACTCCACATCCACGAAGCAACTGCGACCTTGCCAGCCGGTTTGAACCACTTTGCCATCTTCCACCAGCAGCGGCACGCTGCGTTGTCCGTTTGCCAGGTCGCGCATGCGGCGCAGGGCGACTCGGTCGAACTCAACGTCATACTCCACGAATTCGCACCGCTTCCACTCCAACCATTCTCGCATCTCCTGGGTATGGGGGCACCGCGCTGTGCCAAAAAGTTCAAGCTTGGCCACGTTGTAGTACCTCCAGAATTTCGCGGATGATGTGGTAGATCGAGGCTTGCACTTCCTGGATGCGGGGGATGTAGTCGCATTGCACAATCAAAGGAAAGTCGGCCAGTTGGCGACGGCGAATTTCGCCGCCAGCGTAACCCAGCAACGCAACAGTAAGCATATTCCGTTTGCGAGCTTCCTCCAGCGCGACGATGATGTTGCGGGAGCCACCGCTGGTAGAGAAACCGATGGCGACATCTTCTGGGCGGGCCTGCGCGATGAGTTGCCGCAAGAAGATAACTTCTGGGCCCACGTCGTTAGCCACCGCCGTGATGTTCGCCGGCTCCAAGGAAAGCGATACGGCTGGAATAGGACGATAGCCGGGCGGCGGCAACACGCAGTCGATCGCCCAGTCATTTGCGTCCGTTGCTGATCCGCCATTTCCGAAGAGGATAAGCTTGCCGCCTTTCGCAAGGCGCTCATGAATCGCGATTGCCGCTCCACCGATCTGTTCCGCTTGTTCCCGAGCCACTTGCGCGCGCAGTTTCGAATCGTCCTGAACCTTCATCCCGATCGAGGCTGCGACTTCAGAGAGCAAATCGTTTGTCTCCTGTTTTTCCTGGCCCAGAAATGGATAGAGAAATCCGGCGTTACCCACATCGTGGCCCAGTTCGCGATGTTCGAGAAACACGTGCACACTCTCCCACAGCGTGTGATAGAGGATCTCGATCATTTCCTGATGAATGAAAGGATCCGCAGTGAGTGGTTCCACCGCATAGGAGCCTTCAACGCCGGGAAGAGCGAGGGTCAAGGCTTTTCGATCGAGGGCCAACTTCGGAGCAGAGCGGATCTCGTCGTCGCTCTGGGGTGGCCCGAATCCCATCACGATGTCTTCAGGGTGAAGAATCGACTCCAAGCACGGGCGGAAAAGCATCGAAAGGTCGAGCGCCGGGAGCGCGCGTTTTCCGACGATTACAGGATGAACAAATTCAACGGAAACGTGCTGGGCATCGGTGGCGTAGGGACCGCGGCCGAATGCCAGTAACCGGCCTCCTTGGAGGAAGCGCTCAGACATGGAGCGGCAGGCTTCCGCCGGGCGCGGTGCTTCTCGGGAAAAGAAATCCTCGACGATCCGGTTTCGCGTAAGCAGGCGCTCTTCTACCTGTGTCGCGAGCCCGCAAACAGTGGCCATGGCACAATCCCTGTCAAATCTTAACAAATACGCGGGAGGGGATCGCCGACCAGCATATCCACAATTCTACTGCCGCCGTAGCGTGTGGTAACGAGAACCGCGCCGGAGGGCTGTTCGCGGACCTCTCCGATGATTCGGGCATCCTCACCTCCGGGCGCCAAGTTTAACGCGTTGAGCGCGGCGTTCGCATACTCCGGCGCCACGACTGCAAGAAATTGGCCCTCATTCGCAATGTGCAAAGGGTCGAGACCTAACAACTCGCAAGCGCCGCGCACCGCATCATGCACCGGAATCGTTTCTTCCATGAGGAGTATGCCTTTCCCGCAGTCGCGGGCCAGTTCGTTCAGAGAAGTGGCGACGCCTCCACGAGTGGGGTCGCGCATCCAGCGAACACCCGGTCCAGCTTCATGCGCCAGAGCCTCAACCAGCGGAAGAACGGAGCGAGTATCGGAATTCAGGTCGGCTTCCAAATCCAGCTCTCCGCGCGCCAGCAGGATAGTAATTCCGTGATCGCCGATTGGGCTGGAGAGCACAATCTTGTCGCCCGAGCGAACGGATCTGGCATCGATCTTCAGACCTGGCAAGGGCCGTCCGGTGCTATTCAACATAATTCTGTCTTCCTGGGCAGGAGATGTTGTCGGTCTTAGAGCGCTGCCAGACGCCGTTGCAGCAGCAGGAAATAGAGAGCGAGGAGGATGAGCAAGAACCCATTCACGCCCAGAACCACAGGCGCGGTAAAGATGGGAACCAGCCATCCTGACAACAAATTGCCCATGGGCATGCCGCCGCGGAAAGCGACGTTGTAGACGCTCATTACGCGGCCGCGCATTTCGTTTGTGGTGATCAATTGCACCAGGGAACTGACGGTGGCAAAGACCGCCATCATGGAGGCGCCTACGATCACCAGCAGAACTCCGCTTAGCGGCACCGACTTCGAAAGAGCAAAACCAGAGATACCCGCTCCCAGGCCGATGAGGGCAAAAAGCGCCACGCGACCCTTGCGCTTGAAGTTCCCGGCGCTCGCGATCGTCAACGAACCGAAGATCGAGCCCAGTCCCATGAGC
The DNA here is from genome assembly GCA_049519055.1 of Candidatus Sulfotelmatobacter sp. Lineage (GTDB taxonomy): Bacteria > Acidobacteriota > Terriglobia > Terriglobales > Acidobacteriaceae > Sulfotelmatobacter. Next base: position 65,524 of record JBEKRE010000019.1, read on the forward strand.
GCCAGAAGGTTGCCGTAAGTTTCAGGACCGCGATGGAAAATGTCTTTCACGAATACCGGGATGTAGGTGCGCATCGGCATGCCTAGAGCGGTCATGCAGAAGGCGAGCAGGATCAGCGCTTCCATGGAAGTTTGTTTGCGGGCGAACTGAATTCCCTGCTTGAGGCTGGCGAACATCGACACTGTGGTCTTGGCCGGCAGGAAGCGAGCGCTGATGAGCGACAGAGAGACAATGGGCGCCAGGAAAGAAAGCGCGTTCAGTCCAAAGCACCACTTCTCACCGAGCTTGGCCAAGGCCTGTCCGGCCAACGCCGGCCCCACCATGACCGCCACGTTGAACTGAATCGAATTCAGCGCGATGGCGTTGGGCATGTCATCCTTGTCGACAAGAGTTGGAATGAGCGCCTGATAAGCCGGTCCGCCAAACGACTGGGCCAAGCCGGAGATAAAGGAGAGGCACAGGATGTGCCAAACGTGGACCTGATCGGTCGCTACCAGAATGGTGAGCAGGGTCGCGGTCGCCATTTGCACATACTGGGAGCCCAGCAGAATTCGACGGCGCTCGACCCGATCGGCAACCACGCCGCCGATCAGGGAGAACAAAAAGATGGGAATGCCGCCCAGAAATTGATCGAGCGCAAGCAAGAATGCGGAGTGGCTGAGGCGGTAGATCAGCCATCCCTGCGCGACAATTTGCATCCAGGTGCCGATGCTGGAGGTGCAGGCGCCGATCCACATCAGGCGGAAATCGCGATATTGGAATGCTTTAAAGACCCGGCGAATCAAAAAGGCATCCTCGAAGGCCCCCGCCAAAGCCTACCATGCGGCTTGCTGTGTTCGCGAAGGCCAACATTTGGCAACGAGGAGCAGTTCGTGAGACGTTGTAGATTGTCGAATGTCAACGGCCTAAGTACCGGGGTATATTGCCGGTTCGATTTGTGATTGAGATTTCACCTAAGTATTTCAATATGATCTACGACGCGATCTTAGTTGTTTCCTTCGGAGGACCGGAGTCTAAGGGGGACGTGATGCCCTTCCTCGAAAACGTGCTGCGCGGACGGAATATTCCCCGAGAGCGCATGCTGACCGTGGCCGAGCACTACTACCACTTCGAGGGCAAGAGCCCGATCAACGAACAGACGCGGGAGCTCGTTGCCGCTCTGCAGGAGGAGATGGAGCGAGATGGCCTTAAGCTGCCGGTCTATTGGGGAAACCGGAACTGGCATCCGCTGCTACGCGAGACTCTGGAAAAAATGAAACAGGATGGCATCCGGCGGGCCGTGGGTTTTGTGACTTCGGCATACAGTTCGTACTCGGGCTGCCGGCAGTATCGCGAGGACGTTGCGCGGGCGCAACGCGAAGTGGGGCCGGGCGCCCCGGAAGTGGACAAACTGCGGGCATTCTTTAACCATCCGGGCTTTATCGAGCCTACGGTGGAACGAGTTCGCGACGCGCTGCAAGCGATCCCGGCGGACGCGTTGGGCAACGTGCAGATTGTTTACACGGCGCATAGCATTCCAGAATCCATGGCAAACACTTCTGATTATGTGATGCAATTGCAACAAGTGCGGCGGCTGGTCTCTGAGGCGATCGGACACAAGAACGATGTCTTGGTTTACCAGAGCCGGAGCGGCTCTCCGGGGCAGCCGTGGCTGGGACCGGACATTCTCGAGTATTTACGACAAGTGAAGGCAGAGAATCTGGCCTCGGCTGTGGTGCTGGCGCCGATCAGTTTCATCTCCGATCACATGGAAGTGCTCTATGACTTGGACATTGAAGCCCAGCAGCTTTGCGATTCGCTAAGTTTGCCCATGGCTCGGGCAAAGACGGTTGGAATCCATCCCAAGTTCATCGCCATGATTCAGGAGTTGATTCTGGAACGAATGAATCCGACGGCGGAGCGGCGGGCGCTGGGAGTGCTGGGGCCGCGACCGGATGTCTGTGCTGAAAACTGCTGTCCGGGGCCGCAGCGGCCAGGGCGGCCGGCGAACTAGACGGAACTCGGAACTTTGGGAGGATCGTACTCGGTCGCTCTGGGCTGGCCCTCGACCAGATGCCTGGTGTCAAGAATTGTCTGGATCACGGCCTCGTTTCCAATCGCCGTGTTGAGCATCACGTGGTAGAGGGAGCGCGTAGGCCAGTCGGCGTTAAAGTAGTGCTTCACAAAAGCGATGCGCTGACGATCAATCGAATCGACGTTTGCTTCGGCTTCCGACTCGGTAGATCCGTCCTGCACCAGGCGTCGAATTTTCTCGGCGCGCGGAGCGTAAAGAAAAACGTGAAAAGCGTCGGGATGCTCGCGCAGGAAGTAAGGCGCGCCTCGGCCCACGACAACGGAGTTCCCTTCCTTAGCAATTCTTGCGGTGATCTGTTCCATCATCCACATCATGCAATCGGTGTCGAAGGCAACATTGCTGAGATGGGAACTGGGCTCGTAACTGCCGCGCCAGAAGGTTTTGGCCAGGCGGTAGAAGCGGCTGTCCATGCGCTCGTCACAGCGTTTGACTGCTTCCGGGTCAACGTTGGCCATGCGGGCGATTTCTTCGGTAAGGCGGCGATCCCACAGGGTCCATCCGAGATGCTGGGCTAGTTGTGCGGCAATGGCGCCGCCACCACAGCCGTATTCTCGCTCGATGGTGATAAGGCGAAACATGGCGCTTTTCAGTATAGCGCCCATTAGTGTACCGCGATTCCTCCGCCAGGCTTGCTTTTTTTCATGAGGAATACCAGGGGAACCATGGCCAGGATGGCCCAGCCGAGAAACCGGAAGTCGTCGATATAGGCAAGCATAGTGGCTTGCCGTTGAACTGTTCCTTCAATCAGGGCGTAGGCCTGCTGGGTAGAGAATGCCGCGTTCGCACCGTGAGCCCGCATCGCTTGGGCGGTGCCTTGCAGCATCGACTGAAAGGCCGGGTTGCTGGCGCTCAGGTGCCGGGACAAATCGTTCAAATGAACCTGGGTGCGGCGATCGAGCATGGTGGTGACCAGTGAAATGCCAACGCTGCCGCCAATATTGCGTGCCAGGTTCATGAGGCCAGAGGCTGCGTTGTTCTTGTCCCGCGGAAGAAAGGCGTAAGCCGCCGTATTGATGGGAACGAAAAGGAATGCCATCCCTGCGGCCTGAAGTATGCGAGCCATGGCCGCAGTTCGGAAGTCGATTTGGAGGTCAAAACGGGTCATGTTGAAGAGAGAGGCAGAAAGCATGACCAAGCCAAAAACCAGCAGCCAGCGTGGACTATAGCGCGAGAGCAAGAACCCCACCAGAGGCAACAACAGCATGATGGTGAATCCGCCCGGCATGAGCGCCAAGCCCGATCGCTCTGCGGTATAGCCCAGCAAAGTCTGCATGAACAGCGGCAGTAACAGCGTGCTGCCTAGCAGAGCGAATCCCAGCATGAACATCAACAGGTTCGAGATGCCAAAGGTGCGATCGCGGAACAAATGCAGATCAATGATGGGATCTTTGTGCTTCCATTCCCAAAAAATTACAAAGATCAAGGACACGGCTGCGATGATGGAAAGGATCACGATAAAGTGTGATTCGAACCAGTCGTCGCGCTGGCCCTTGTCGAGGACAACCTGCAGGGTTCCCAATCCGAGCGCTACAAAGCCGAGGCCGATGTAATCAATCTTGGTTTCACTCAGTTTGCGGCGCCTCAAGTAGGGTGGGTCCTGAATCAGCCGCGAGGTCAGGAGGATGGAAATGATCCCGACCGGTATGTTGATGAAAAAAATCCAGCGCCAGGTGAAGTTGTCGGTGATCCAACCGCCGAGGGTAGGTCCGATCGCGGGAGCCGTGACGACGGCAATGCCGTAGACGGCAAAAGCCATCCCGCGCTTGGCGGGTACAAAGGTGTCGGCGAGTATGGCCTGTTCGCTGGGCTGCAAGCCGCCTCCGCCTGCCCCTTGCAGCACGCGGCAAATGATGAGCGTGGCCAGGTTAGGGGCCAATCCACACATGAACGAACTGATAGTGAAAAGGGCCACGCAGCTCATGTAAAAATTCTTGCGCCCCATGATGGAGGAGAGCCAGCCGCTCAGGGGAAGCACGATGGCGTTAGAGACAAGATAGGAGGTGAGGACCCAAGTGCTTTCGTCCTGCCCAGCAGATAGGCTGCCCGCAATGTGAGGCAGGGCGACATTGGCAATGGAGGTGTCGAGTACCTCCATGAAAGTTGCCAGCGTGACGGTGATGGCGATGATCCAAGGATTGACCGCCGGACGCCAGACGTCGGCGTTCTCCAGCGGGGGCGCGGCAGCGCTCATTGCCGAATCCAGACCTTGGGTTCAACCGACATGCCAGGACGCAGCGACTGATCGTTATTCTCGCCGGGATCGAGCACGATCTTCACCGGAATCCGTTGCACGACCTTCACGTAGTTGCCCGTGGCATTCTCCGGAGGAAGCAGGCTGAAACGAGCGCCACTGGCGCCGGCGATGCTGTTGACCTTGCCCTTGTATTTCCTGCCGTTGGCGTCCACTTCGATGGTGACGGGTTGTCCAACTTTCATGTATCGAAGCTGGGTTTCCTTGAAATCGGCAGTGATCCAAATGTCGCTGAGCGGAATGACCTTCATCAATTCCTGGCCAGGTGCGACATTCTGTCCCACCTCGACGGTGCGATCGCTGACCACGCCGGCAACCGGAGCAATCACTTTTGTGTATTGCAAATTCAGTTGAGCCTGATCAAGTGCTGCTTTCTTTTGCTTGACTTGTGCTTCCGCCGACGCTGCCCGAGAGCGACTGATCTGCATTTGTCTTGGGGCCGTCTGGGCGTAGCGCAAATTGGCTTCCGCCTGCACCAATTTTCCCTGGGCTTGAATCACCTGCGACTGAGCGGCGTCCGCCATGGCATGTGCCGAGGCGACGGCGGCTGCGTCAGCTCTAGCGGCGGCCACAGCTTGATCGTATTGCTGCTGCGAAATCTCCTGTTTGTCCACCAGTTGCTTGTAGCGAAGCAGATCATTCTGCGCCTTGACGTTGTTCGCCTCGGCTTCGTCGCGCTGGGCTTTGGCTGCGTCGAACTGTTGCCGGGCAGCCGCGATGCCCGCACGAGCGCTGGCAACGTCCGCCTCGGTTGCCGAAACCTGGCTGGTGGTATTGACGTCCGTAATTGGGACATTGACGCCAGCGGCGGAAGCGGCGGCCTGGGCATCTTCGTAATCGGCTTTGGCGCGGTCGAAGGCGACCTGATAGTCGGTGGGATCGATTTCCACGAGAAGGGCACCGCCCTGTACGTACTGGTTATCTACGATGTCCAACTTTATGACGTGGCCGGAAACGCGAGCGCTGATGGAATTGATGTGGCCGTCGATTTCGGCATCGTCGGTGTCTTCGTAACTGGAGATATAGCGGTAGACGAAAAATCCTACGACCAGCAACACCACCACGCCAATGATCACCGCAATGCGAAAGCCGGGACTAGCAGTACGCAAAGGACGCGTTCGGAAATCTCGTTCCGTGGCCGGCAACGGCTTATTGCGGCTTTCGGCTTGCTCCGGCGGAGCGGCGGGCGGGCTTTGCGTCGTTGGTTCCATGGTTATTATTTCTGTTCGCCTTTCAAATAGCGTTTGACTCCCTGTTCAGCATCGCCAATGGCGCGCCCCAGTTCCACTTTGGCCAGGTTGTGCGCGTAAAGACTCTGGATATAACTTTCGTGAGCGCTGGCGACAGACTCTTGGGCCTGCACTACCTCCAAGTTGTCGGTCACCCCGGCGCTGAAGCGATCTCGTGATTGCGTGAGCGCCTCCTCCGCGAGTTCAACGGTACTACGGGCGACCTCGACCTGATCGGCGGCGGAGTTCAAATCGAGCAACGCGCTGCGGACTTCATAATCAATGCGTCCGCGAAGATCACCCAGCTGAGAACGCGCCTGCTTCAATTGGGAGTCGGCTTCCAGAACGTCACTGTGAACCTTTCCGCCCGCAAAAATGGGGATGGTAAGGCCCCCATCCACTTGCCAGGTTCCGTTGGACTGGCTCGGATTGATACCGATGTCGCCATAGTTCGCGTTGAAACCCAGAGTAGGATAATGACCCGCAGTAGCAGCACGCCGGGACAGCTCGGCGGCTCGGACTTGCGCTTGCGCGGCCTGATAGTCGGAGCGGGAAGTGTAGGCGCGCTGCAAGTAAACCTCGACAGGCAATGGAGTCAGCGCTTGATAAGGAGCTTTCTCGGTCAAGATGAATTCCTGACCGGGCGGCAGGCCGATGATGCGAGCGAGTGACAGCTTTTGCTTGGCGAAGTCGTTGCGAGCGGCGATTAATTGTTGCTCCCGCGTTTGTAACTCCACTTGGGAGCGCAAGGTGTCAATGGCGGGATTGAGTCCGGCCCTTTGCTGGTCGACAGCTTTATCGTATAGAGCCTGGGCGTTGGTCACCTGAGCCTGCGTCGTCTCGATCCGGGCGGCATTGGCGATGGCCAGCAGGTACGCGTTTCCTACCGCGAGCACCACCAGTTCCCTTGCATCTTTATAGCTGTACTGCGCCGACTTCAAGCGCTCGGACGAGGCCCGCTCCTGCTCCAGATCCCTGAAGTTGAAAACCGATTGACTCACGGAAGCGCGCGCGTCGAAATAATTGAAGGGACCGATCACCCGGGGAATTGGGAACGGGAAAACATTACTCTTCAAGCCCAAGGCGGTCAGGCTTTCGGTCTGCACATTTTCCTGCAGTTGAGCCTGAAGGTTCGGCAGCAGATTGCTGAGCTCTTTCCATCTTTCGCCTCTCGCCGTAATCGCCTGATCGCCAGAAATGAGAAGTCCGAGATTGTTGCGCAATCCGCGATCGATGGCTTCCTGGAAGTTCAACTGCAGCAGTTCTGGGGTAGCCTTGCCTTCGGGCTCGCTTCCGGTGAAGGGGCTCTGTGAGCCGGGTAGAGAGATGGAGGGCACGGGCGCGGAGTTTTGCGCCACGAGGCCTGTAACGGCGAACGGCAATAGTAGAGTCCAGGCGAGAAGCCTACGATTTGGGCAGGTTAAAGGGCCGTGCATTTCGGTTCTGAAAGAATCCCATTATAAATCTTTTAGGAAGGCCTTTCTCATCGCATAGAACTATAACGCGTTGTTTTTGATTCACTTATGGCACTAAGAGATGCAAAAAGCCGCGCCAGCACTTCCTACGAAGCTTCGCCGCTCCGATTAAAAGCGCGCTTTGACCCTATGGGGTAATGTGACCTTCGGGACTTCACGCCGCTTAGCGATAGGGGTAGAGTAAAGAAGAAGCACCTCACCGTCGGTAACAAACTCCACCCTGCCCATGCCATCTGCAGACGCGAAGCGAGCTACGAAGTCGGTCGACCGTCGTCGACGGCGACATCCCCGCTATCGCGGAGACTTTCGAGTTTCTGTCAGCCATCTCCTCGGAGACGAGTACCAAACCATCGAAGGACATTGCAGGGATCTGTCAGAAGCTGGAATCGGCATTATTCTGGCGGCCGAACTAAACAGCGGAGAGGTGATGGGCTTGGGTTTCTTGCTACCGGGAGAAGCCGTCGGGTTCGATGTGAGGGCAGTGGTCCGCCATCGCCGAGGCTATCAATACGGCTTTGAGTTCCTATCGCTCTCCCCAGAACAGCGGGACCTGCTGGAGAGGTTTTTCCAGGGCCTCCAACCTGCTGACTAAGGCTTGCAGAAGAAATTACTTAGGTCATCTTGTGGATAGGTGACTGGTAGTTCAACCTAGAAGCGCGCTTATGCTACCGATCATAGCGCTCACCTCGATGACAGACTCAAAGGCGAACCTGCCAACTGGAACGGATTGGACGGGATTGTTGGCGGATCCGGACCTGGCCCGGAACCTCGGAAAGCTGCTGCAAATCTATCGCGATGCACCTCCCGACCGCAGAGAACAGGCATTACTTGCGGCCATGCGCGAGATCAAACAGGGTTCCAGCGCCCCGCCGGCCTCGGCCAAAGTCACCGAGACTTCATCCCCTCCGTTGCCCACCCAAACTTCGGCCATACCTCCATTCGAACCCGATATTTTCAGCTCGAACTGGGGACAGGATAGGCGGCGACATCCCAGGATCAAGTGTTTCGTGGCAGTCGAGTTGCGCGTGGATGAGGGCGATGTTCCGATCTGGGGCAATCTTTCCAATACCAGCATGGGGGGATGTCAGGTGGAGACAGCGTCTCACATTCGCGGAGGCGCCAAGGTCGAAATCGGCCTGTGGGTCGCGAGCGGCAAGATATGGGTAAAGGGTTTGGCCCTGAACGGAGTGGTGACCCGCAGCGCGCCTGCGGCTGGATTACGCATTCGTTTCGCTGGAATGGAGCGGACCGAGAAAGAAAATCTCCGGCAATTTTTGAAGTATATCCAGGAAACCACGCGAGCCTCGAGCAGCGAAAGCAGCTATCTGCAACTGTTAAAGTAATCTCCTGCATTTGTTTTTGACCGCCTTGCCATTCCTGAAGTTCCTGCAGATTTTCACAGCTCCTTTCCATTCTCTTACGACACCGTAACGACGCTGTCGTCCGGAAATTGATACACTCAGGTGCGTATCTGAAACCCTTTTCTATCCCCGGAACTCTAATAAAGCTAACTGTGGAATAACACCAATAAACGCGATATTGTCCCGAGAGGAGAGCGCGCCCCATGGTAGCCACTGAACAACCGTTGATAACCGGCCAGCAACTGGACACGCTGTGCGTCAATACGATTCGCACCTTGGCGATCGACGCGGTACAGCAAGCCAACAGCGGGCATCCTGGCGCACCCATGGGGCTGGCGCCCGTAACCTACTGCTTATGGCAAGAATTTCTCCGCTACGACCCCGAAGATCCGACATGGCTGAATCGCGACCGTTTCGTGCTGTCGAACGGCCATGCCTCGATGCTGCTTTACGCCATGCTTTATCTGGCAGGGGTCCGCGAAGTTGATGAGAACCATCAAGTGCTCAAAGAACTCGCGGTCCCCCTGGAAGAGATCAAACGCTTCCGGCAGCTGGGCAGCCGCACTCCGGGACATCCGGAATCGCACATCACCTCCGGCATAGAGACCACGACCGGGCCGCTAGGCCAAGGCGTAGGAAATAGCGTAGGAATGGCGATCGCGAGCCGATGGCTGGCTGCGAGCTTCAACCGGCCAGACCACAAAGTATTCGATTTCAACGTCTACGCGATGTGTTCGGACGGCGACCTGATGGAGGGTATCGGCGGCGAGGCCGCGTCTCTGGCCGGGCATTTGAAACTTTCGAACCTCTGCTGGATCTATGACCACAACAATGTCACCCTGGATGGGCCCGCGAGTTGGTCATTCAGCGAAGATGTGGCTACGCGCTTTATTGGCTACCAATGGAACGTAACGCGGGTCCACGACGCGAACGATCTGGAGATGCTGGCGCGGGCGTTTGAAGTGTTCGCGAAAACAACAGATCGTCCGACGCTGATTGTCGTGGACAGCCATATCGGTTATGGATCGCCGCACAAGCAGGATACGAACGCGGCTCATGGAGAGCCGCTGGGAGAGGAAGAAGTGCGGCTGGTGAAGAAATTTTATGGCTGGCCGGAAGATGCCAAGTTTCTGGTTCCGGAAGGCGTTCGCGAACATTTCCGGGATGGAATTGGCAAGCGCGGGCGTGAAGCGCGCGCGCAGTGGTCGAAGATGTTTGCCGGCTACTCACAAAAGTACCCCGAGCTGGCGGACCGCTTGCATCGCATGCAACGCCGCGAACTTCCTGACGGCTGGGACAAGAATCTGCCGACGTTCCCAGCGGACGCGAAGGGCGTGGCGACACGCGAGAGCTCAGGGAAAGTGCTGAACGCGCTGGCGCAAAATATTCCGTGGCTGATCGGCGGCTCGGCTGACTTGGCCACCTCAAACAAGACCACGTTGAAGTTTGCAGGCGCGGGAGATTTCGAGGCCGGCAACTATGGCGGACGCAATTTGCATTTCGGCGTCCGCGAACATGCCATGGCTGCGAGCGTGAACGGACTCATTGTTTCTGGAATCCGGGCGTTCGGTGCGACGTTCTTTAACTTCAGCGATTACATGCGGCCCAGCATCCGGCTCTCGGCGCTGATGGAAATTCCCTCGATCTTCATCTTCACTCACGATTCGATCGGAGTGGGAGAGGATGGACCTACGCATCAGCCGATCGAGCAATTGGCGTCATTGCGCGCGATGCCAAATTTGATCGTGCTGCGTCCGGGCGATGCCAATGAAGTGGTGGAGGCGTGGAGGATCATTGCGCAGTTGCAGCACCAACCTGCAGCGCTGGTGCTGACTCGGCAGAATCTTCCGACCTTTGACCGCACGAAGTATGCCGCAGCGTCGGGTACGGCAAAGGGTGCTTATGTGCTGGCAGACGCGCCCGGCGGCAAACCTGACGTGATTCTGATAGGCACGGGGAGCGAGGTTTCGCTTTGCGTGGAGGCTTATGAAAAACTTAAGGCGGAAGGCATTTCCGCTCGTGTGGTGAGCATGCCCTCGCAGGAAATCTTTGAACGGCAAGACAAGTCTTATAAAGAAAGCGTTTTACCTGCTTCGGTCACGGCGCGCGTTTCCGTGGAAATGGCTGCCACGTTTGGATGGGAGCGCTATGTCGGACTGAAGGGGCGAAAAGTTGGCATGCATCGCTTCGGCGCTTCGGCGCCCTTGAAAGACTTGCTCAAGTTTTTTGGTTTCACTGCGGATGCGGTAGTGGAAGAAGCCCGCAAAGCCATAGCGGAGAAATAAGCGCCGCTTGTCGGCGCTTCACCGCGTAACGATTCACTCTCTCAGTAGATAGCTCGACGAACCAAAGCTTTGTAACCAACGACGTGCGCCGTCAGTCTTATCAGGAGAAACTATTATGCAACCGACTGGAGTTTTGGAAACCGCGAAAGCTACGAATCCTCTCAAGGCCTTGTTGAGCTATGGGCAATCCATGTGGCTCGATTACATCCGGCGGGACTTGCTCACGAGCGGAAAGCTCAAGGCGATGATCAATGATGACGGCCTCCGGGGAATGACCTCGAATCCGTCGATTTTTGAGAAAGCTATCGGTGAAAGTTCGTTGTACGACGATCTGTTGAAGTCTCTGGCTTCGCGGCCTGATCTTAACGCTACGGCGCGTTATGAGCAGATTGCCATTCGAGACATTCAGGACGCCGCCGATATCCTTGAGCCGGTGTATGAGAGTTCCAAGTTTCACGATGGTTTTGTCAGCCTGGAAGTTTCGCCCCTGCTCGCTTTGAAGACGCAGGAGACGATCGACGAAGGGCGGCGTTTGCGGAAGGCCGTCGGTCGCGAGAATGTGATGATCAAGGTTCCGGGCACGCCGGAAGGCCTGCCAGCGATTCGCCAGTTGATTGGTGAAGGCATCAACATCAATGTGACCCTGCTCTTTGCGCAGGAGGTTTACGAGCAGGTGGCGGAAGCTTACCTCGCGGGACTCGAAGACCTGGCAAAGCGAGGGGGGAATCTCAAGAAGATGGCGGGAGTCGCCAGCTTTTTTATCAGCCGCATCGACACGCTGGTGGATTCCATCATCGACGATAAGCTCAAGGCTACCCACGACTCGCAGCAACAAGAGCTGTTGAAGAGCTTGCAGGGCAAAGTGGCAATCGCCAACGGAAAGCTCACCTACCAGCGCTACCAGCGCATTTTCAGCGGGCCGCGATGGGAGGCCCTGGCTTCCAAGGGCGCCCAAACCCAGCGCGTGCTGTGGGCCAGCACCAGCACGAAGAATCCCGCCTATCGAGATGTCATGTATGTGGAAGAATTGATCGGGCCGGACACGGTGAACACGATGCCACCGGCCACGGTTGATGCATTTCGCGATCACGGGCGACTGCGCAACAGCCTCACCGAGGATGTCGCAAGGGCGCAGAAGGTGATGGACGATCTGGCAAAAGGCGGCATCTCGATCAAAGAAGTGACCACCAAGCTGACAGCGGACGGGGTGAAACTGTTCGCCGACGCATTCCACAAACTGTTGGCCGTCGTAGAAAAAAGCGTTGCACAAAAAGGAAAGAAAGCGTGAGCCGCTTCAAATCGTCGCTGCCGGAAAGTCTTGCTGCTTCGGTAAAGACGGCCGTCAGCAGTTGGCAGTCGGGTGGCAAAGTGCAGCGTCTATGGGCGCGCGATGCCACTCTGTGGACCGGAAGCGATGAAGCCAGTTGGCTGGGTTGGCTGGACATTGTCGAAGAGCAAAAAGCGCATTTAGTGGAACTGCAAGGCCTAGCCAAGGAAATCGGGAGTGCGGGATTTAAAGACGCTCTTCTGCTGGGCATGGGAGGCTCTAGCCTTTGTCCGGAAGTTCTCCGCAAGACCTTTGGCAAGGTTGCCGGATACCCCGATTTGCACGTGCTCGACTCCACTGACCCCGCGCAGGTGAAGGCGTTCGAAAACAAAATAGACATGGCGCGAACCATCTTCATCGTTTCCAGCAAGTCCGGCAGCACGCTCGAGCCCAACATTTTCAAGCAATACTTTTTTGAACGTACCCAGCAGGCTGTGGGCGCGGAAAAAGCCGGCAGTCACTTCATGGCGATCACTGATCCCGGATCAAAAATGCAGAAGGTGGCTGAGGGGGATCATTTCCGGCATATCTTCTTTGGCCGGCCTTCCATCGGCGGTCGCTATTCGGCGCTTTCCAACTTTGGCATGGTGCCGGCCGCCGTGATAGGAATCGACACGAAGAAGTTTCTCGATCGGGCGCAAGAAATGGTGGAAGCATGCGGACCTTCCGCGGCAGTCGAGCAAAATCCGGGTGCAGTGCTGGGAATCATCCTGGGCACGGCGGCGGTGAATGGAAGGGATAAGGTCACGATCGTCACTTCCCCGGATATCTCTGACCTGGGAGCATGGCTTGAGCAACTGTTAGCCGAGTCCACAGGTAAAGTTGGCAAGGGCATCATTCCAGTCGACCGCGAGGCGTTGGCCGCTCCGGAAGTCTACGGTAAGGATCGCGTGTTCGCCTACGTCCATACCGAACACGCCACAGATGCGGGCACCGAGGCCAAGCTGGCTGCGCTCGAAAAAGCCGGGCAGCCGGTGGTGCGGATTTCGATGGGTGACATTTACGACCTGGGAGCGGAATTCTTCCGGTGGGAGATTGCCACCGCGGTTGCCGGCTCGATTATCGGCATTAACGCTTTCAATCAGCCCGACGTAGAGGCCAGCAAGATTGTTACGAAGGATCTGACGTCCGCGTACGAGAAGACTGGTTCCCTTCCGGCGGAAAAACCTGTCGTCGAAGACAATGGCATCAAGCTGTTTACCGACGAGAAGAATGTCGCTGATCTGGCTCGGATCGCGGGCGGCAACAAATCTCTCGCGGCATATTTGAAGGCCCACCTGGGACGCCTGGGCACAGGCGATTATTTCGCCCTGCTGGGATATATCCAGATGAATGAAGATCACGAGAAAAGCTTCGAGGCTATCCGACAGGCGGTGCGCGACCGCAAGCATGTGGCAACTTGCCTCGGCTTTGGACCTCGTTTTCTGCACTCGACCGGACAGGCGTACAAGGGCGGCCCGAATTCCGGAGTCTTCCTGCAAGTGACTTGTGACGATGCGATTGAACTGCCGGTGCCTGGTCAAAAATACACGTTTGGCGTGGTTAAAGCGGCGCAAGCCCGCGGCGATTTCCAAGTGCTGGCGCAGCGCGGACGGCGGGCGCTTCGTGCGCATCTCGGCAGCGATGTTGAAGCGGGTTTGCGGGCGCTGGCAGCGGCGGTTCAAGAAGCGCTTGCCTAGCTTCGGTTATATATTTCGAGGTGCCGGCGGCGCGCCGGCGCTAGTTTGCGATTAAGGAGCAAGGGATGCAACTGGGAATGGTGGGTCTGGGCCGCATGGGCTCGAACATGACGCGGCGACTGATGCGCGGTGGACATCAGCTCGTGGTCTCGGATCTAAGCGCAGATGCGGTCAAGCAGCTTGCGGGGGAGGGTGCCGGCAGTGCTTCGTCTCTGGAAGATCTGTTAGGGAAGCTAAAGACACCCCGCGCGGTGTGGGTTATGGTTCCGGCGGGGACTGCTACCGAACAAACCGTACAGAAGCTGGCACAGTACATGCAAGCCGGCGACACGATTATCGACGGCGGTAATTCTTATTTCAAAGACGATGTGCGCCGTGGGGGTGAATTCAAAACCAAAGGCATTCACTACGTGGACGTGGGAACCAGCGGCGGCGTTTGGGGACTCGAACGCGGTTACTGCATGATGATTGGCGGGCCTGACCAAGCGGTCCGCCGGCTCGATCCTATCTTCAAGACGCTGGCCCCGGGGAAGGGCGACATTCCTCGCACTCCCGGGCGGGAGAAACTTGGCGGCACGGCTGAAGACGGCTACATCCATTGCGGTCCTTCGGGTTCCGGCCATTTCGTCAAGATGGTGCACAACGGAATTGAATACGGCATCATGCAGGCTTATGCCGAAGGCTTCGACATCTTCAAAAACGCTACCAGTAAAGAGCTGCCGGAAGATATTCGTTACGACTTGAATCTGCCGGATATTGCCGAAGTTTGGCGCCGGGGCAGTGTGGTAAGTTCGTGGCTTCTGGATCTAACCGCCATGGCCTTGACCGAAAATCCGACGCTCTCCGAGTACGAGGGTTATGTGCAGGATTCCGGAGAGGGGCGGTGGACAATCCAGGCGGCAATCGAAGAAGCCGTACCCGCGGAAGTGCTGACGGCGGCGTTGTACGTGCGTTTCCGATCGCGGCAGCAACACACGTTTGCGGAAAAGATGCTCTCTGCCATGCGGCAGAAATTCGGCGGGCACGTGGAAGCCGGTGCGGGGAAAAAGAAAACCGCGTAACATCCTGGGCGAATCTTGAAGGACTTTATGATGGCGCAATTGGCGGAACAACCCACGGCGGCGCTGCCACGTATCGGGAAGCAAGGGGATCCTTGTGTAATGGTCATTTTTGGCGCAGCCGGCGATCTCACGGCGCGCATGTTGATTCCCGCGCTCTACAACTTAGCCCGCGCCAATCTCCTTTCGAAGGAGTTCGCGGTGCTCGGCGTAGCCCGAGCTAAGATGTCGGACGAAGATTTTCGCAAGAGGGTTTTCGACGATGTGAAAGAATACTGCGGCGACTGCATTGAAGACTCCACGTGGGACAGCTTCTCGCGCCGCTTTTATTATTTTGCCGGCGATTTCAAAGACGACAAACTTTATCCTCAAATTAAGGACCGCCTGGCGCAGATCGATGGCGATCACTCCACGCATCAAAACTTTTTCTATTACATGGCGACCGCTCCGAGTTTCTTCGGCACCATTGTTGAAAAGCTCGCCGCCAATGGATTGATGGAACAAAGCAATGATCACTGGCGCCGAGTGATCATCGAGAAGCCGTTCGGCCACGATCTGGAATCGGCGAAAGCGCTGAATCAGCAAATTCTCAAGGTCGCCGACGAAAAGCAAATCTATCGCATCGACCACTACTTGGGAAAAGAGACCGTCCAAAACATCATGGCATTCCGCTTTGCCAACGGAATCTTTGAGCCCATCTGGAACCGCCGCTACATTGATCACGTACAGATTTCTGTGGCCGAGACGGTCGGGGTGGAAGGGCGCGGCAGTTATTTTGATCACGCGGGCTCGCTGCGCGATATGGTGCCCAACCACATCATGCAACTCATCAGCCTGACGGCGATGGAGCCTCCCATTTCCTTCGACGCCAATGCGGTGCGCGACGAGCAAGCCAAGATTTTGCATGCCATCCAGCCCATCAGCGACGAGGAAGTCCTGAGCCGCTCCGTGCGCGGGCAATATGGTGAGGGCACGTTGGGAGGCCAGCATGTTCCCGCATACCGCTCCGAAAGCGATGTTGCGCCCGACTCGCGCACGGAAACTTTCGCTGCCATGAAACTGCTGATTGACAATTGGCGCTGGGCTGACGTGCCCTTCTATCTGCGCACCGGAAAACGGATGCCGGCGCGCAACACCCATATCGTGATCCAGTTTCGTCAAGCTCCCTTTGTTCTGTTTCGCGATACGTCGGTGGAGCACCTCATGCCAAACCAGCTGGTTTTGCATATCCAACCGGAAGAAGGCATTTCGCTGCAATTCGCCGCGAAGGTACCCGGCCCGGTGATGCGGCTGGGAACGGTGGACATGAACTTCGAATATCAGGAATACTTCGGAAAGCAGCCTAGCACAGGGTACGAGCGGCTGCTGCATGATTGCATGATCGGAGATCAGACGTTGTTTCAGCGGGCGGACATGGTGGAGGCGGGTTGGAACGTGGTCAATCCAGTGCTGGATCTCTGGAAGGCGCTCCCACCGCGTAATTTTCCGAATTATGCGTCCGGCACCTGGGGACCGAAAGATGCCGATGAACTTCTGGAGCGCGACGGCCGGCGCTGGAGGAACTTCGAGAAATGATTCTGGCCGGCGATATTGGAGGGACCAACGCGCGACTGGCCTATTTTCAACCGCAGAATGGCGATCTCCATTTAGTCACCGAGCGGGTCTTTCCCAGCCGTCAATACAAGGAGTTCGGCGACATTGTCTCCCGCTTCCTGAAGGACTCTGCCTTGCGGCCGGAAGTTGCCTGTTTTGGCATTGCTGGACCGGTACGTGATGGACGGGTTGAGACTTCCAATCTGCCTTGGATCATCGAGCAATCCCGGCTGGCGAGGCAGATTCAAATTCCCACCACGCTGCTGATCAATGACCTCGAGGCCAATGCATGGGGCATTGGTGGGCTCACCTCGAAGGACCTGACTGCTCTCAATTCCGTCGCGAAGTCGGTTGGGAATCAGGCGGTCATCGCACCCGGAACCGGGTTGGGCGAAGCCGGATTGTTCTGGGATGGAAACCAGTATCAGGTTTTTGCTTGCGAGGGTGGACACGCGGACTTCGCGCCCCAAGGAGATTTACAGATCGAACTGCTGAAATTTCTCGCGGGCCGGTTCGGGCACGTCAGTTACGAACGCGTCCTCTCTGGGCCCGGTTTGGTGAATGTGTACGAATTTCTGCAGAAAAGGGGCGGCGAGGAACCTGCGGGATTCGCCGCGCAGCGCAGCCAGGGGGATCCGGCAGCGGCCATTTCGCAAGCCGCCCTGAATGGCACCAATCGTTTGGCGGAAGAGACGCTCGATCTGTGGATCTCGGTGTACGGTGCGGAGGCGGGCAATCTCGCGCTCAAGGCGATGGCCACGGGTGGAATCTTTCTCGGGGGCGGAATCTCACCGAAGATTCTTCCGAAGCTTACCGGGCGAGTGTTCATGGACGCTTTTCTGCAGAAGGGCCGGTTGCGTCCGCTGCTCGCAAGCATCCCGGTGCAAGTGATCACCAACGACAAAGCAGGTTTGCTGGGAGCAGCTCGTTGTGCTGCCGCCAAGAGCAGCACGGTTTTGGCAGGCGCCTCGTGAGCGCTACGGCCGAAGTTCGGAGGCTGAGCACGCCGCAGGAACTTTTTCAGGCGGCCGGAGAGGAGGTCTTGCATTCGGCGACCGACGCAATCAGCCGGCGCGGACGTTTCACGATTGCGCTCTCCGGCGGTTCCACTCCAAAAAATCTGTACACTCTCATCGCTGCCAATGCGAGCGCTAGCCTGCCTTGGAGTCAAGTATTTTTCTTCTTTGGGGACGAACGGCACGTCCCTGCGACCGACACGGAAAGCAATTACCGCATGGCGAACGAGACCTTATTGTCCAAGGTTCCGGTTCCGCCGGCCAATGTCTTCCCCATCCCTACGGAAAATCCTGACGCTTCGGCGGTGGCAGAAGCGTACGAGAAGACTTTACGGAAGTTTTTTGCCCTGCAGCCCGGCGAATTCCCGCGCTTCGATCTGATTCTTCTAGGTATGGGACCCGACGGACACTGCGCATCCTTGTTTCCCGAAACTGAGGCGTTGCAGGAGAAGTCGCGACTGGTGGTCGCGAACTGGGTGGAGAAGCTGCATACCAACCGAATCACGCTGACGCTGCCCGTCCTGAATGCAGCGCGGCGAGTCGCTTTTCTGGTCAGCGGATCGGACAAGGCGGCAGTTCTCCATGAAGTTCTGGAAGGCAACGCCCCGGGCGAGAAATATCCCTCCAAACTGGTGCGGCCCAGCGATGGCAAACTGATCTGGTTCGTGGATCGGGGAGCAGCAAGCCAGCTCTCGGTAGCTGCTTAGGAGCCTGTCCCGGGCGCGGAGCTATCCGCGCCAGTCTCCAATTTCCTTTAGACCCTTACCGCGCCCGTGTTGGAAAAGGCGCACGCGATGGCGGGAGTGCTCGAACTCGTGGATGTCCGCCCATACCTCAGCCCGCCACGCCCTGTCGTGGGTGGCAGATGCTCCGCAGGTGGCGCAACGAGTATGCAGGCTGACGACCGAGGCTTCTGTCACAATAGCGCCGGGCAACTCCAGGAAAATGCAGCGAACCTCCTGGATCTCCTCGTTTTCGTCAAGCAAGTGTTCGTAACGCAGGAGGTAACTGAATCCCAGCTTGCGGGCCTCGGCTTCCGCTTCGGCGCGGGTATGAAATGGCCCATACTCCGCCCGCAACTGCTCGGTGGAATCACAGGCCATCCAGAAAGTCTCTTTGTAAGCCACGTTCGCCCCGCCTTAGGGTTTGCGGAGCTGGCTCTAAGTCGCTGATGAGCCCGCTCTCTCAGATCGGATCTGTTCGTGCAATTCTTAGGCCGAGATCCTATCTTTGTAAGTCATTTAATATCAGCGGGTTAGTTTGGCCGCTGGGCGCAGAAGAAGTGGCCTAACGGAAACCTTTTGCAGAAGTAGCGCAGGTGAAAGTGCTTTGATCGCATTGGCTTCCCGGCCAACCATCACGGAAGCTGCTTGAAAATCGGCCCCATTGGCGGCTCCGCATCATTAACTAGCTTTTGATCGTCCCAGGGCCTCAGCGGAGTGATCAGTTTCCCCAGGCCAATTCTTACCATCGTGGCTGGCAACATAGATCGCCAATTCAAGGCGGGTCCGGACGCCAAACCTGTCAAAAAGTGCCTTCGACCCTTTTATTCATTGCGCATCCTTCGCAAAGCTGCGCTGAAGGGTTGTGACGTTCCAAGACCAACGTGAACCTGTGCTTAAGGGCAAGGAGTAAGGCTTTCAGAAAGAATTCAGAATGGCCGTGCTAGGCTGGTTTATCCCGCATTGGCCCAAGGACACGCAGCTAGAATGGCTCATCCAGAACTTGAATGGTGTCTTCCCGATCTCCGATCAAGCCCATCCAGTCTAACCCCAGAGCAGCTCCGGGGCTTAGTGATTCAAGATAAGACTCCGGTTTTGAAAGTCCTGAACACATTTGCGGTTGCTCTGATTCCACCTCGAGGTAAGGGGTGAAACGCAAGATTTCATTTCTGTCAACAAGAGCACACTGCTGTGCCAAAAGGAACACGAGTGCAGTCGTGCCTTTTTCCGATCTGGGGTTGACAGTGATTCGCACTATGCCTTTTGCACAGCCGTTGTCGGGGTTAGTGAAAGTCTCGCGCGTGATCGGAGTGCCGAGTCTGATCGGCGTACTTCTTTTCTTGTTGGTTTCCGTCTTTTCCGCACATGCCCAAGGCGGACCGCCCTATTACACCAATGATCCGGGCACTCCCGGCCATCTCAATTGGGAAATCAACGTTGGCTACATGCCCTTCTTCTATAGCGATCAATCCGTCTCCCATACTCCCGACCTCGATATCAATTTCGGCATCGGCGATCGCATCCAACTGACTTATGAGAACGCCTGGCTGCGAGTCCAAAATCCCTCTTCCGCGACTAAGTTTGGCCTGGGTCAATCCAATCCCGGAGTCAAGTGGCGCTTTTACGATGCCGGGGAGTCAGGTCTAGCCGTTTCGGTTTTTCCGCAGCTCTTCCTCAACAACCCAAATGATGCCGTCCGGCGTGGCATCACTCCCGCGAGCGAGGCGTTCCTTCTCCCTTTCGAGTTTTCCAAGAAATTCGGCCCCGTCGACGTGGATTACGAAATCGGTTATCAGTTCGTCCATAAAGGACCGAACGGCTGGCTGACGGGACTCGTCATCGGCCACGATTTCACTCCCAGACTCGAAGGCGACATCGAGTTCTACAATCAAGGAACGTTCCATCCCTCCGAGGTCCAGCCTACCTTGGACATTGGTGGCCGCTACAAAATCCATAGTCCGATCATCCTTCTCTTCATGGCTGGACGTAGCCTGGAACCAACGCGGAGCAATCAGTCTTATTTTCTCGGTTATTTCGGCATTCAATTCTTGCTGCCTCCCAGGTCCTACAAAGCCGATCGACCGGAAAACGATTCTCCGACCTCATCCTTGCCATAATTGCGGACGCAGCACACGGCTTACGGAAGTAATATCGACGCTCTCGGTACGCCGTAATGCCGGGTTGCAGGCTCTCCCATTTCAGTCTGCGTAACCCATTGAGCTAAGACTAGTTGAAGCGCCGGGAGCTTCTCCCCAACCCCGCAAAACGTGTAGCGTGGGTCCCATAGAGCAGCAAGGCGAGGACTCACGAAACAGGTTCTTTGCTGAAGGAATTGCACTAGAATAAGCTTGGCATTTGTGTGCGCGCTGGAAGGCTGCAGAGCTGCAAAAGGGATTGTGACGGACGACAAAAACAAACCGCGCCTTGACGAGCCGACCTTTGCCAAGCTGCTGGAGGCTGCCTACGTGATGCAGGAGCACAACCGCGAGATCAGGCGGGGAGAAGCGAGTGCGAAGCTGCAGAGCGGAAAAGTGCCAGCGGACGATCATTCGCCTCCCAACGGCGACTATGCACTCATTTTGGCTGAGATTGTGGAAGCGCAGCACGAGATTCAGCTGGGAGACCTGGAATGCGACCAGGCGATGGCGATGGTGGCGGAAAGAATTGCTCGAATCACATCTGCCAGCGGGGCTGCGATTGGAATCGTAGAAGGAAACACGATGCGGTACCGTGCCGGAGCCGGGGCCGCGGCACTGCCCCTGGGAACCGAAGTCTCCCTGGAGACTGCCATTTCTGCGATCACCGTACGCACCGGCCAGGTACTGCGCACGCCCAATGTAAACACGGAAACGTCATTTGATCCTTGCTTGTGCCGCAAGCGGCAGATATTGTCGCTGATCGCGGTGCCGATCTATCACGACGGAAATATTGTAGGGGCTCTGGAACTCTTCTTCGACCGCATGCAAGGCTTCGACGACCAAGATATTCAAAGCTGCCAACTAATGGCGGGACTGGTGAGCGAGGCTATTGGTCGCGGGGCCGAATGGGAATTAAAGAAATCCATGGCCGCTGAGCGCTCAGCGATGCTGACCGCAATCGAGAGGCTCAAGCCAAATCTTTCTGCCCTCGCGGAAGATCAGACTCCGGAGATCGCCACCGAGAACGATGTGGTGGAAGCCAGTGTAGTGGAAGCGAGCGCAGTAGAAAACGAGGTCTGCTGGAAGTGTGGCGACGCGCTCGTCGAGCAAGAGCAGTTTTGCGGCAACTGCGGGGCTTCTCGTGCGGCAGCGAGCGTGCAATCCAGCATCCAGAGCAAGCTTGCCTCGGCCATGCGCATGCATTCCGTTCATGAGCACTCCTCTGCCAGCGGAAGCGAAGCGCCACCGCAGAGCGCAGCTGCGTTCGCCGCGGAAGCTGAGGATCGTCTGGCTCAATTGCTCGCTTCATCGGGCCTACAGGAAGAAGTTCCGCAGGAGGAACAATCAAACGGCTCAGGTGCGAAGGAGGGGGGGATAAGGTTACAGTCTTCCGCTGCGTCGCATCGTGGTGACAATCTGGAAGTTGGTTCGGTCTCAGCCATAGAATCAAAGCCCCAAGATGTCAATTGGAGCTCTGCCTCGAAGGCGCGGAATTTTCTGGAAGCCCTGACGGAACCGCGGTCCTTTGCCTCCTTTGGCCGTCTGTGGCGCGCCCGGCGAGGCGACTTCTATCTCGCGGTGGCAGTCATTCTGATGTTTTTCGTGATTCGTTGGGGAATGCTCTCCGGCAATTCAGTGGGAGCGACCGGCAAAGGAACGGCGATTTCCGCAGCCGCGAACCGGCGTAAGCCACCGAACCCGAATGCGGATCTTTCGCTGTTTGATAAGTTCCTGATCAGTCTCGGACTCGCCGACCCTCCTGATGCCCCGCCGGAGTATAAAGGGAATCCCAACACCCAGGTCTGGATCGACCCGCACACAGCACTTTATTATTGCCCGGACTCCGACCTTTACGGCAAGACTACCAAAGGCAGGTTCGCCAGCCAGCGTGACGCTCAAATGGATCAGTTCGAACCGGCTTCCAGAAAAGCGTGTGACTGAGCCAGCCTTCAGGTCCATTTCACCGGCCGGAATTGACAACCTTGCTTGCCGGGAGTGCAATCATACTGTCTGCCCTTGTTCTGGAGAACAATCGTGCCGCAACCAACAAACGAACCGAATGTAAGAATCTTGCCCGATCCAGAGCTGAATCCTCTGCTGAATCCGCTTCTGGCGACACATATGGGGCGATGGGCAGAGGTGTATTTCACTACCCCACCCGAGAAGCGGGCGGAAGCCGTGTCTGAGTTGGTTCGAGAGCTAGCCAACAATCCCACACCGGCCAAAATCGCTGCCCGACCCATGCCAGAGGAGCGAACGCATGAAACGCCGCATGAAAGCGTAGACGAAACGGTAGTAGATGAAACGGTAGATGACACATTCGAAGACTTGCCGGAGCAAGCTGCAGCCAGCGAACTACCAGTCGAACGAGCGACCGTGTTATGCGGAAACTGTGGACAGAGAAATTCAGCTCTCCAAAGATTTTGTGGAATGTGTGGCGCGCACCTTGTGCTCGCTCCCGAATCCGATCGACAGCAAATTGGGGAAGCAGCGCCGGCGGCGCTGCGCTGGGATGCGCCGGAACAAATCCTAGCTGGCGAACCCAGTGCTAGCGATTCAGATTCCGCTCCTCGTTTTCTCTACCACAGAGAGGACTTCTTCGCCTCGGAAATACCTTCGCCCGCGCCGGCGGCAGAAAGGCCAACGGAATTCGCTTCGCTTTCGCAATATCAACCTGCACCTCGATCCCGCAGTTACAGAGGCTACGCAGGAGCGGCAGTGGCGATCATTCTCGCTGTGCTGGTGTATGCGACCTG